>DATIWX010000001.1:0-2075 GCA_035519135.1 Burkholderiales bacterium
AGGGTCGGCCGATCAGCCGCCGCGAATCGCTGGGACGAGGTGCACCTCGCTGTCCGGCCGGATGGGCGCGAACCACGCGTCCTGGAAGATCTCGCCGTCGATCGCGATGGCATAACCGGCTTCGAGGTGCGGAGCGAGCTCGGGAAAGCGCTCACCGAGCGCGCGCAGCAGCTGGCGCACGTCGCGCGCCTCGACTTCCAGCTCCGACTCGCCGCCCGCCAGCTGCTTGAGGGTGCCGCTCAGGATTACGCGTGCCACGCTGTGCGTACTAGCGGACCCCCTCCCTTGCCCTCCCCCGCGAGCGGGGGAGGTAGGGGTGAGGGGAAATCCGGCTGGCCATTGCCGGATCTGCTGTTGCGGGTTACTACGCAGCCGTCTTGGTCTCCGCCGCGCGCTTCGCGTCGATCGCCGCAAGCACCCGCGGCGGCGACATCGGCAGCGCGGTAAAGCGGATTCCGGTGGCGTTCGCGACCGCATTGGCGATCGCACCCATCGGCGGCACGATGGGCGTCTCGCCCACTCCGCGCACGCCGTAGGGATGACGCGGATTGGGTACTTCGACGATGACCGTGTCGATCATCGGGACGTCGGAGCACACCGGGATGCGATAGTCGAGGAAGCCGGGGTTCTGCATCCGGCCGTTGCTGTCGTAGATGTACTCCTCGTTGAGCGCCCAGCCGATGCCCTGCACCGCACCGCCCTGCATCTGCCCTTCGACATAGCTCGGATGCACGGCCTTGCCGGCATCCTGAATGGCGGTGTAGCGCAGGACGGTCACCTTGCCGGTCTCCGGATCGACTTCGACGTCGACGATGTGCGTAGCCAGGCTCGGCCCTGCGCCCTGCGCGTTGATCGCTGCCGTACCCACGATGGGGCCGCCGGTCTTGCCCGCGGTCTTCGCGAGGTCGGCCACCGAGAGCGGCTGCTTATCCCCGCTCAGCGCGTGGACGTGGCCATCGTCCCAGGTCACCTGATCGACCGGAATCTCCCAGATCTTCGCTGCGCGCTCGCGCAGTTGCCGGATGATGTCGCGCGCCGCCTCGACGACCGCCATGCCGCTCGAGAAGGTCGACCGGCTGCCGCCGGTCAGGAAGGTGAAGCCGAGCGCGCCGGTGTCGCCGATGATGGGTCTGACCTTGTCCATCTCGATACCCAGTTCCTCGGCCGCCATCATCGCCAGAGACGCACGCAGGCCGCCGATATCCGGGGTGCCCGCGACCAGGTTGACGGTTCCGTCTTCCGACAGATTCAGGGTGGCGCAAGTCTCGCCGCCGATGTTGAACCAGAACCCGGAAGCGACGCCACGCCCCTGATTCGCCTTCAGCGGCACTTGGTAGTTCGGATGCGCGCGCGCCGCTTCGAGAGTCTGGACCAGCCCAATGGGCCCGAACTTAGGCCCGTACGCGGCTTTCGTGCCCTCTTTCGCCGCGTTCTTCAGCCGGAGCTCGATCGGATCGATCCCCAGGCGCTGGGCAATCTCGTCGATGACGGACTCGACGGCGAACTCGGAGATCGGACCGCCGGGAGCGCGGTATGCGGCGACCTTCGGCCGGTTCACCACGATGTCCAAGCCGACCACCTTGACGTTCTCGAGGTCGTAGGGCGCGAACGCGCACATGCAGCCTGGCTGCACCGGCGAGCCCTGGAACGCGCCAGCCTGGTACTTGAGCAGTGCTTCACCCGCGACGATGCGCCCATCCCGGGTCGCGCCAATCTTCACCCGCATTCTGGCGCCTGAGGTCGGGCCGGTGGCCTGGAACACCTCGGTGCGCGACATCACCATCTTCACCGGCTGGCACGCCTTGCGCGACAGGGCGAGCGCCAGCGGCTCGAGGTAGACGACAGTCTTTCCACCGAAGCCGCCGCCGATCTCCGAGGCGGTCACGCGCAGCTTCGACTGCTCCATGCCCAGCAGCTTGGCGCAAAAGCTGCGGACGATGAACTGTCCCTGCGTCGAGCACCACAGCTCGGCCTGGCCGTCCTCGGACACGCTGGCGAGGCACGCGTGCGGCTCGATGTAGCCTTGGTGCACCGGCTGGGTGTCGAACTCGCGCTCGACCACGATGTCGGCCTTG
>DATIWX010000002.1:0-15527 GCA_035519135.1 Burkholderiales bacterium
ATCTGCGGGCATTCCGACGCGATGCTCGGCACCGTGTCGGCGAATGCCGCCACCTTCGGCCTGCTGCGCGACACCGTGCATGCGCTCGGGCTGTGCGTCGGGCCGGACGACATCTATCTCGGACTGCGCGGGCTGCGGACCATGGGCGTGCGGCTTGCGGCGCATTACCAGGCCGGGCTGAAGATCGCCCAATGGCTCGCGGCGCGGCCCGAGGTCGCGCGGGTGCTGCACCCCGCGTTCGACACTTGCCCCGGCCACGCCGTCTGGAAGCGCGATTTCACCGGCGCCAGCGGACTGTTCGGCGTCGTGCTGAAGGAAGGAGTGAGCGATGGTGCCCTGGCGGCGATGATAGACGGCCTGGAGCTGTACGGTATCGGCTCTTCCTGGGGGGGATACGAAAGCCTGATCGTTCCCTTCAGCCCGCGGGAGGTCCGCACCGCGACGCCATGGCAGGCCAAGGGTCCGTGTTTCCGAATCCACGCCGGGCTGGAAAACATCGACGACCTGATCGAAGACCTGGACGCCGGATTCGGCAGGCTGCGCGCTGCGCTCTGATCAGCTCCCGCCGATCTCGCGGCGCATGAGCTCCGCGCCCCTGACCATGGCTTTCATCTTGCCGTAGGCGATCTCCCGCGGAAGATATTTCATGCCGCAATCGGGGGCAACGATGATGTCCTCGGGGGAGACGAAAGGCAGGGCGCGGCGGATTCGCGCCGCCACCTTCTCGGGAGTCTCGACCGTCATATCGTTCAGGTCGACCACTCCAAGGATGATCTTCTTGCCGGGAAGGGACTTGAGCACGGCGCAGTCGAGATTGGACTGCGCCGTTTCGATCGACACCTGTCCGCAGGTGCAAGCTGCGAGCTCGGAGAGGAACGAATAGCCGGAAGGCCGCGCGTGGATAACGGCGGCGTATCCGAAACAGATGTGCACCGCGGTCGTGCCCTTGACGCCGTCGAGGGCCCGGTTGAGCGCTCTCAAGCCATACGACCTGGCTTTTTCCGGCCGCGCCTGCATGTAGGGCTCGTCGACCTGCACCACGTCGGCGCCCGCGGCGAAGAGGTCCCGGATCTCCTCGTTTACCGCGACGGCGTAGTCCATCGCGGCTTCCTCGTCCGACCCGTAGAAGTCGTTCTGCGCCTGCTGCGACATCGTGAACGGACCGGGGACCGTGATCTTGATTTTCCGGTCGGTATGAGCGCGCAGGAACCGGAGGTCGGCGACTTCGACGGCATGCCGGCGCCGGATCTTTCCGACGATGCGCGGCACGGGGTTGGGATGGCCCGAGCGGTCAAGCGCCGTTCCGGGGTTATCGATATCCACGCCCTCGAGCGCGGTGGCAAAGCGATTCGAGTAGCTCTCGCGCCGGATCTCCCCGTCGGTGATGATGTCCAGGCCGGCTTCCTCCTGGGCTCGAATCGCGAGCCGCGTGGCGTCGTCCTGGGCTTCAGCGAGGAACGGCTCGGGAATGCGCCACAGTTCCGTCGCGCGAACGCGCGGCGGAAAACGACCCGCGAGCCTGTTCCGGTCGATCAGCCAATCGGGCTGAGGGTAGCTGCCGACCAGAGTCGTGGGAAACAGCAAGAGCGCTTACGCCTTCAGGCCCTGGAACAGCTTCTCGCGCCCCAGCTTGATGCCGGGCTTGCCTTCATAGAGGTAGATGTCGGCGGTGGCGAAGGTGTCCGGGAAGTTCTCCGGGATGAAGGAGCCGGTACCGACCACGTCGAGGGGCGCGCGGGCGTTGGCGAACATCTTGCACTTGAACAGGGTGAAGCCGGAGGAGCCGACGATCTTCGCGGCATTGAATCCCTGCGCATCGAGCGCCTGCCGCAGCTGGATCACGGAAGCGACCGATACGCCCGTGCCGAACAGCACCTTGCGGACGCGGTCCTTGACGATGTTGAGGCTGTCCGCGTCGAACGCCTCTTCGCCCATAATATAGCGCACCGCCTCGAACTCGTTCGGCACGTGCAGCCAGTTCACGACGATGTCGACCGACTTCTCGTAGTCGAGCCCTTCGGCGTAGCGCTCGCCATGGGTGTCGATCCGCAGCGCCAGCGCGCGCGACCCCGTTTCGTCCCGTGGCAGGTATTCGTTGTACCACCAGCGGCAGACTTCGAGCGCATCGGAATATTCCCTGCCGAAATAGTCGATCAGCACGGTGAGGTTGTCCTGGGGATGCGCCTCGACGTACATCTGCGCCGCGCGCAGGGTCGAGCCCGCGTAGCCTATGATCCCGTGCGGCATCGTTCCGATGCCACCGGACTGCCCGTAGAAATGCGCGGTGAGGTCCTGCGACGAACCGATGAAGCCGAGTGCGCCGCCCAGCTTCGCCATGCGGCTTCCGACCGAAGCGCCGTAGGCGGCGAGCAGCGACAGGTCGTCACCGGTCGAGTGGCGCGCATGCATGTCGATGAATGCGACTTTCTTGAGATTCATCGCCATCTTGTAGGCGTTGTATGCCGAGACGCAGGCTACGCCGACGCGCTGGAGAATGAGCGTCTCGAGCTCCACCAGGGCGGCGAACGATCCGGTGTAAGTGAAGATCGCCTTCTGATCGGGAACGAAGGCGCCCTCCTCGTACAAGCGGGTGATCCTGAGCGGCTCGGCTTTGGTGGAATAGTAGGCGCGCAGGACATCGATCGCGGGATTGACCGCGCAAATCACGCCTCGCCGCAGGAACACGCCGTAGGTGACGGTGCGGTCGCCGAATTTCTCGATGATGCTCCGCGACTTGGTGAAATACTTGTCGGTGCGGCGCTTGAGGTACTCGAGCTTTTCAGCCGGCAGCGATTCCACGGGTTTGTTCATGGCGAACTCCAGCGGGCCTTGCCCGCTCGCAAGGAAGATTCGGATTCTAGCCAAGCGCACCGGTGCGTGC
Organism: Burkholderiales bacterium; assembly: GCA_035519135.1. GTDB lineage: Bacteria > Pseudomonadota > Gammaproteobacteria > Burkholderiales > SG8-39 > VBDM01. The sequence continues at coordinate 2,882 of DATIWX010000002.1, forward strand.
TAGCCTGAACACCGTGCGCGGGATTATCGGCATCGCGGTCATGATCTTGGGTGCAATCGAACTGTCGGGTTGCGCGATCGTCGTTGGAGCCATGGTCGTGGACGGCGTGCAGTACTACAGCATGGGGCCGGATGGCACGTCCATGTACCGGGCGCCCGAGCCCGACCCGGCGCGCGCGATCAACGCCCAGGATTGCACCCAGCCGGTCGATCTCAGCTCCGGCAATCTGCTGTGCCGCTAGTTCGCTAGTTCGAGTCGCGGGGGAATCTCATGATTCATTTCGTAGTACACGATGAGGGCGATTCCGTGGGTGTCGTCGTGGTCGAAGGTGTGAAGGCCAGCCAGGACCTGACCGGGTGGATCATGGATCAGGATCGCGAGATCAAAGTTCGCGCGCAAAACGATATCCCGATCGGCCACAAGCTCGCTGTGCGTGAACTCAAAACCGACGAGACCGTGATCAAGTACGGCATCGACATCGGCCGCGCGGTGGCGCCGATCAAGGTGGGGGAGCATGCCCACATTCACAACATCAAGACCAAGCGCTGGTGAGTACATGGCCATCGATCTGAAGAACGCCGTCTTCCACGGTTACCGTCGCGAGAATGGACGCGTCGGCGTGCGCAACCACGTCGTCATCCTGCCGGTCGACGATCTCTCGAACGCCGCCTGTGAAGCGGTCGCAAACAATGTGAAGGGCACGCTGGCGATCCCGCATCCCTACGGACGGCTGCAGTTCGGCGCGGATCTCGAGTTGCACTTCCGCACGCTGATCGGCACCGGGTCGAACCCCAACGTTGCCGCGGTGGTCGTAATCTGCATCGAGGAGGGGTGGGCGAAGAAGGTGGCCGATGGCATCCGTGCAAGCGGCAAGCCGGTGGCGTACTTCGGCATCGAGCAGCATGGTGACCACGACACCATCATGCGCGCGTCGAAATCCGCGAAGGAATTCGTGCAGTGGGCGAGCGAGCGCCGCCGCGAGGAGCGCCCGCTCAAGGATCTCTGGGTCTCGACCAAGTGCGGGGAGTCGGACACGACTTCCGGCATCGGCGCGAATCCCTGCGTCGGCAACGCCTTCGACAAGCTCTACGGACACGGCGTCACGCTCGTGTTCGGCGAGACGACCGAGCTCACCGGCGGGGAGCACCTGGTGGCGGCGCGCTGCCGTACGCCGAAGGTGCGCGAGCAGTTCATGGCCATGTTCAACCGCTACCAGGAGGTGGTCGAGCGGCACAAGACCAGCGACCTCATGGATTCCCAGCCGACCAAGGGCAACATCGCCGGCGGCCTGACCACGATCGAGGAGAAGGCCCTCGGCAATATCCAGAAGATCGGTAAGACGTGCATGATCGACGGCGTGCTCGACAAGGCCGAGACACCGAACGGTCCGGGCCTTTGGTTCATGGACTCCTCGTCCGCCGCCGCCGAGATGGTCACGCTGTGCGCGGCGAGCGGCTACGTCGTGCACTTCTTCCCGACCGGGCAGGGCAACGTCATCGGCAACCCGATCCTGCCCGTGATCAAGCTGTGCGCCAATCCCCGCACCGTGCGGACCATGGCCGAGCACATCGACCTCGACGTCACCGGCATTACCCGCAAGGAGATCAACATGGACCAGGCGGGCGACAAGTTGCTGGAGATGATGTTCCGCACCGCCAACGGCAGGCTCACCGCTGCCGAGGCGCTCGGCCATCGGGAGTTCGTGCTCACGCGCCTTTACGAAAGCGCCTGATGCGACGGGGATTGCTGCTACTCGCGCTTCTCGCCGCGCCGGCATTGGCCGCGGAAGTCGCCGGTGTCAGGGTCGACGAGCGCATCAGGCTGGATTCGGGTGAGCTGATCCTGAACGGCGCCGGGCTGCGCACCAAGGCCTTCTTCAAAGTGTACGTTGCCGGGCTCTATCTGGCTGAGAAGAAAACGAGCACCGACGAAGTGCTGGCGCTGCCCGGGGCAAAGCGCGTGGCCATGCGCCTGATGCGCGACCTCAGCGCGAAGCAGCTCAGCGATGCGCTGGACGAAGGTTTCCGGGACAACACGCCCGCCGCGGAGCAGGAACCCCTCAAGGGAAGGTTGGGCGAGCTTAGCGCCATCATGAACGCGCTGCGGTCCGCGAAGGAAGGCGACGTGATCGCGCTCGACTGGCTGCCCGGAACAGGGACGCGAGTGATGGTGAACGGCGAGACGAAAGGCAAAGCGATCGCAGGCGAGGATTTCTACCGGGCCCTGCTCAGGATCTGGCTCGGCGACAACCCGGTGTCGGGCAGCCTGAAAAAAGCGTTGCTCGGGCAGGGAGGGTGACATGTTCATCGGACACTTTGCGGTAGCGTTCGCCGCCAAGAAGGCCGCGCCCAGGGTGTCGCTCGGCACACTGGTACTCGCCGCGGCGTTTCTCGACGTGCTCTGGCCGGTGCTGGTGCTGCTCGGTGTCGAGCGCTTCCGCATCGTGCCGGGGTTCACCGTCAACAACCCCTTCGACTTCGTGTACTACCCCTGGTCGCACAGCCTGCTGATGACTGTCGTGTGGTCTCTGCTCATCGCCCTCGGCTATTTCGGCCTGAGTCGCGACCGCGCCGGAGCCGTATGGGTCGGAATCCTTGTGACGAGCCACTGGGTACTCGACTTCGTCAGCCACGTCCCCGACATGCCGCTCTATCCCGGGGGCGGCGAGAGGCTGGGGCTGGCCTTGTGGCGGTCGATACCCGCGACCTTCGCGGTCGAGGGACTGATGTTTGCGGCCGGGATCGCGCTCTACGTCCAGGCGACGAAGAGCCGGGACCGCATCGGAACGATCGGCTGGTGGGCGATGGTCGGGGTGCTGCTCGCGCTCTACATTCCCGGGCCCTGGTCTTCGCCGCCACCGAGCGAAAATTCCGTGGCGATCCTGGGAATCATCGCGCTGGCAATTTTCGGACCTTGGGCGTATTGGGTCGACCGGCATCGCGCGTCCGCGAGCGGGCCGATCTCCCCGGCGCGCCCCTAGAACCTGAAGACTGCGTTGATCCCACCGATGATGCTGCGGCGCGGGGCGGGCTCGTAGTAACGCCGGTTGGTGTCGCCGACGATGACCGAGCCGACGTACTGCTTGTCGAAGAGATTGTCGATTCGCAGGAACTCGCTTACGCGCCAATCGCTCGTCCGCTGCTCGAAGACGATCCTCCAGTTCACTACCGAATACGGATCGGCCCACTCGGCGTTGGAGTCGCTCGTGTAGATGCGGTCGCTGTAGCGCAGCTCGAGCGCCGTGCTGAAGCCGCCAGCCATCGGCTGCCAGCGCGCTTCGCCGTAGAACGTGCGACCGGGGACTCCGGGCAGGTAGTTGCCGGCGGGCACGAGGATCGCCGCCTGGCCCGGGGCGGGAACCGTGGTGAAGTCGTCCCGGTAGCGTGCGTCCACGTAGCCCAGCGCTGCGAGAAGCTCGAGCGTTTCGAGCGTCTTTGCACTCCAGGACAATTCCGCACCGTTGCGCGTCGTGCGGGTTGCGTTCTTGTAGGTGTTGCGCCCGCCGCTCGCCGTGTCGACCACGATCTCGTTCTTCGTTTCGATGTGAAACACCGCGAAAGTGAGGCGCTGGTCGCCCGGAAGAAAGGTTTTCACGCCGAGCTCGGTGTTGACGCTCGTGCTCGGCTGCAGCGCAAGATTGAGCCCCGGCACGTTGTTGTTCTGATAGGCGAGCTCCGCGAAGGTCGGTGTCTCGAAGCCCTTGCCCACGTTGCCGTAGAAGTTGAGCGAGGGCGCGGCCTCATACACCAGCCCGGCCACCGGGCTGGTGTTCTTGAAGCGGATTTCGCCGCTTTCGTCCCCGTTGTTCGTGCCCGGGACTATGAAATAGTCGGTCGAGCGGAAGAAGGTTTCGCTTTGCCTCAAGCCCGCGCTCGCGCTCCAGCGCGGCGTGAACTTCCATTCGCCCTGTGCGTAGACGGCAGTGTTGGACACGGTGTCGTCCTCGTCCCGCTTCAACGCACCGGCTAACCCGTTGTTGTTGATGTAACCCCTGCGGCGCTCTTTCTGATTGTCGTATTCGGCCCCTATCGTGAACGTGAAAGGCCCTCCGGCGAGGCCCGTCGCGCGTGAGAAGCGCATGTCCAGCCCGTAGTAGGAGCGGTCGAGGTCGACCACGCCGCCCGAGGAGGTGGGCGGCGCTTGATTGGCAAGAGGTATCGCAAGGAACTGCTCGACCTCCCGGCTCCCGCCGTATGCGGCAAAGCGCAGGCTGTCCGATGCGGAGAGGCGGTGCTCCACCGTCGTACCGAGCTGGTTCTGGGCGACGTCCTTGCGGGTATTGAACTGCAGCACCGAAGGATCGACCTGGCGCGGATTCTGCTCCACCTGAGCGCGCGTGAGTCCCGCCGGGTCCTGTGCCGGCTGCCTCACCGAGTTGAGGATCAGGGCGAGGCGCGTGTCCTCGCCGAGCGCAAATTTCAGCTTGGCGTTCCCGAGATCCTTCTCTGCCGAGCTATGGTCGCGGTAGCCGGTGGTCTGGAAGTGGGAAGCGCTTGCAACGTAGTTCGCCGTTCCCGATTGGCCGCCGAACTGGGCGCCCACCCGGGTCGTCTCGTAGCTTCCGACCGCCGCGCTCAGCGCGAGGGTGGGCTCGGGGGGGCCGTCCTGGGTGAAGATCTGGATCACCCCGCCCGCCGCGTTGCCATAGAGCGCGGAGAAGGGTCCGCGCATCACCTCGATCCTCTCGGCCGAACCGAGATCGAAGTTGGAAGTCTGTCCCTGGCCGTCGGGGGACGTTGCGGGGATGCCGTCGGCGTATAGCCGTATGCCGCGCACGCCGAACTGGGCGCGCGAGCCGTAGCCGCGTGAAGAAATCTGCAGATCCTGGCTGTAGTTCTGCCGGTTGAGGACGACCACTCCGGGCGCCCTCGGCAAGCTCTCCGAAAGATTGATCATGGGCCGGCCGTCGCGGATCACATCGGCGTCGATGCGATCGATCGAGACCGGCAGATCAAAGGCCGCGCGCTCCGAGCGCGTGGCGGTCACGACGACTTCGGCTGCTGTCGCGGGCTCGCCCCGGCCCGGCCCGGTTTGAGCGGCGGCGAGGGGCGCAAGGGCGCACCAGCCCAGAGTGAAAACGGCGGTCAAGCGTGAGATCGTCATTCGGTGCGCCAAGTCCTCGGTTGCGCTTGTGGGAGTCGCGCCCTTTTTTTGTCCGGTTGCACCCGGGGTCGAGCGTGGCTATGATGCCATTACGCTTTGCCGCTCGCACCGCGGCCCCTTCGAGCATAACAACACACTGGAGGAGGATATTCGATGTCGTCCATTCCGTTCCGATCGTTCGTTCCGCTCGTTTCCTTGGTAGTCGGCGCCCTATCCGCCGCCTCAGCGCTGGCGCAGGCGCCGGCTGCTCCCCCGCCTTCGTGGCAACAGGGCAGGAGCGCCGAACAGGCGAACTCGCCCCTGCACCCCTTCGCGCCCCACATGACGGGCAGGGCGTCCAAGGATCTGCCGGTCGACAAGCTGAAGCTGCCCCCCGGCTTCAAAGTCGAGGTCTGGGCGGAAGGTGTTCCCGAGGCTCGCTCCCTCGCGCTTGGCGACAAGGGCACCGTGTTCGTCAGCAATCGGATCGCGAAGAGCGTCTACGCGGTGGTCGACAAGGGCGGCACGCGCGAGGTGAAGACGCTGCTCAAGGGCCTCAACACTCCCAACGGGGTCGTGTTCAGCAAAGGCACGCTGTACGTCGCCGAGCGCGATCGCATCACGCGCTACGATGGCATCGAGGGCAGCCTCGACAATGCCCCGGCGGCCAAGGTCGTGATCGATGGTCTCGATCCCCAGAATCAGGCCGGCCACTTCTGGAAGTTCCTGGCGCTCGGTCCCGACGGCAAGCTCTACTACAACGTCGGCGCCCCTGGCAACATCGTCATGCCCTCCTACTTCCAGGCGGCGATCTCGCGCGTCGATCCGAAGACCGGAATAGCAGAGGAATACGTTCAGGGCGTGCGCAACTCGGTGGGCTTCGACTGGCACCCGCAGACCAGGCAGCTGTGGTTCACCGAGCACGGCCGCGACTGGCTCGGCGACGACTCGCCCAGCGACGAGTTGAACGTGGCCAAGACCAAGGGCCAGCACTTCGGATATCCCTATTGCCATCAAGGCGACACCCTCGATCCGGAGTTCGGCAAGGGCCGCGACTGCAAGGCCTACACGCCGCCGGTGCTCAAGCTCGGTGCGCACGTGGCGCCGCTCGGTATGCGCTTCTATACCGGCAAGATGTTCCCCGCCGAGTATCGGAACAACATCTTCATCGCCAGACACGGCTCTTGGAACCGCAGCACCAAACAGGGATACGACATTTACCGCGTCGCGCTGAATGAGAACGGCAAGGTGATCAAGTCAGGACCGTTCCTGACGGGCTTTCTCACCGACGAGAAAGCCGATCCGCCCATGTGGGGCCGTCCGGTGGACGTGCTGCAGATGAAGGACGGGTCGCTCCTCTTCTCCGACGATTACAACGGCATCCTCTACCGCATCAGCTACGCCAAGAAGTGAACAGTATCTGCCGTGCGGGCGCGGCGGCTTTGGCCGCCGCGCTTTGTTTTTCCGGGGCCGGCGAGGCTCTCGCGGCTGACCCGCAACTCTGCGCGGTCTGCCACGGCCCGGAAGGCAACTCGATCATTCCCGCCAATCCGTCGCTGGCCGCGCAGCCCGAGCAATCCATTTCGATCCAGCTGTTTCAGTTCCGCGAGGGAAACCGCAAGGACGCACAGATGACGCCGATGGCGGCGAACCTGAGCAACAAGGAGATGAACGAGCTCGCCGCTTACTTCTCCAAGCAGAAGGCGGCAGCCCCCTCCCACAAGACCTCGCCCGAGAACGTCGTGGCGGGAGCGAAGCTCGCCCAGCAGTTCAACTGCGCGCAGTGTCACGGACCCGTGCTGCGGGGCCAGCAGCACATTCCGCGTCTGGCCGGCCAGCAGTACGAGTACCTTCTCGCGCAGCTGCGCAAGTTCAAGGCGCAGAAGCGCGCCGATCTGGACGGCAACATGACTTCCGCCGCCCAGCCGCTCAGCGACAGGGACATCGAGATCCTCGTCGACTACGCTGCGGGACTCAGCCCGCAATAGCCGTGTCCGCGCTGCCGCTTTTCCATCTCGCGTTCCCGGTGACCAGCCTCGAGAAAGCTCGCGCTTTCTACGGCGGGCTGCTCGGCTGCCGCGAGGGTCGTTCCGCACCCGATTGGGTGGACTTCGATTTCTACGGCCACCAGATCGTGGCGCACCTCGCGCCCGACGAGGCCGGACACAGGAGCACGAACGCGGTGGATGGAGACAACGTCCCGGTGCGCCATTTCGGCGCCATCCTGCCGATAGCCGAGTGGGAGCGGCTCGCGGCCAGGCTCAAGGCGGCGGGACAGAGCTTCGTTATCGAGCCGCATGTGCGCTTCAAGGGCGAGGTCGGCGAGCAGGCGACGATGTTCCTGCTCGACCCCTGCGGCAACGCGCTCGAGTTCAAAGCATTCAAGGACATCGGAAGGCTGTTCGCGAAATAGAGGGCGGCCCCTTGGCGCGGGCTGACCGCTCGCGGATAATTCACCAGGACAACGGCGGTCCACCGCCGGACCGCTTCAGGGACGGTTCACTTGGAAGGAGGAAATCATGAGACTGCCTGCATCCGCTTTGCTCGGCACCGCGCTCGCGCTCGCGAGCGGTGCGTTCGCGCAGGAAAAATACAGCCTGTCGATCGCGACCGGTGGAACGGGGGGCGTGTACTACCCGATCGGGGGAGGCCTCGCGAACATCCTGTCGAAATACGTCCCGGGTATGCAGGCAACGGCCGAGGTCACCGGAGGATCGGTCGACAACCTCAAGCTGATCGCCACCGGCAAACCCTACATCGCGTTTTCGATGGCGGACGCCGGCCAGGACGCCTACCGCGGTGAGGACAAGTTCAAGGGCACCAAGGTGCCGTTGCGCACGCTGATGGTCCTCTACCCCAACCGCATGCACGTCGTGACCATCGATGGCACGGGCATTGGCAAGATGTCGGACTTGAAGGGCAAGCGCGTTTCGACAGGCTCGCCCGGCAGCGCGACCGAGGTGATGGCTTTCCGCGTGATCGAGGCGGCCGGCCTCGACAAGGACCGCGACATGACGCGCGAGCGGCTGGGGGTCGCCGAGTCGGTGAACGCGATCAAGGACCGCAAGATCGACGCCTTCTTCTGGGTCGGCGGCCTGCCGACCGCGGCCGTCACCGATCTCGCCAACACGCCCGGAATCAAGATCAAGATGATCGATCACGCGAGTGCCGTCGCCGCGATGAACAAGAAATACGGCCCGCTCTACGTGGAGGACGTCATCCCCAAGGCGGTGTACAGAGGTATGGACGCGGATAATCACCAGGCCACGGTGTGGAATATCCTGGTCTCGAACGAGAACCTGAGCGCCCAGACGGCTTACAACATCGTCAAGACCATCTTCGATCACAAGGCCGACCTGGTCGCCGTACACAAGGAATCGGAGAACTTCCTGCTCGAGAACCAGAAGGCCGCCGCATCGCCGATCCCGTTTCACCCAGGGGCGATCAAGTATTTCACCGAGCGGGGAGTCAAGCTCAAATAGCCACGGGCCCGCTCCGGTTTCAGGCGCGGGCCGATCCGGTTGCTGTCGCGCGGCGCCGTGCTAGCATGCGCGCCGAGGAGGGCGCATGAGCGAGACCGCTGGACGAACGGCACCGGGTGACTCAGTGATCGATGCCGAGGCCCTGAAGAAGGCCGAGGAATACATCGAGGAAGAGGAGGGGGCCAGCAACAAGCTACGCGGCTGGCTCGGCGTCTTCGTCACCGCCACCGCGGTGGTGATGTCGGTATTCCATCTCTACACCGCGTACGCGATCGTGCCGACGCAGGCCCTGCGTCCCATCCACGTCGGCTTCGTGCTGTTCCTCAGCTACCTGCTCTTCCCGGTCGCCAAGCGCTACCGGCACCGCATCATGTGGTGGGACTGGGCCGCGGCACTGATCGGCGTGGCCGTCATCGCCTATATCCTGAACGGCGGCGACGACTTCTGGGACCGCAATACCCTGCCGGACAACTGGGACATCGTGTTCGGGATTGCGCTGATTGTGCTCATCCTCGAGGGCATGCGCCGCGCCTCGGGATGGGTAATGCCCGCCGTGGTCATCGCGTTCATCCTCTACGCCTTCTACGGCGAATATCTTCCCGGCTCGTGGGCGCATCGCAGCTACGAGCTCGGGCGCCTCGTCGGTCACCTGTACATGACGCTCGAAGGCATTTTCGGCGTCGCAGTGGATGTCTCTTCGTCGCTTATCATTCTTTTCACGATCTACGGCGCGTTCCTACAGTATTCCGGGGCGGGCAAGTTCTTCATCGATTTTTCGTTCTCCGCGATGGGCGGGAAATCGACGAGCGCCGGACGAACGGTGGTACTCGCCTCTTTCCTGCTCGGCGGCCCGTCGGGGAGCGGCGTCGCGACCACGGTGACCCTCGGCTCGGTCGCCTATCCGATGCTGGTGAAGGCCGGCTACGGCAAGAACGCCGCGGGCGGGCTGCTGGCGGCCGGCGGCCTGGGTGCGATCATCTCGCCGCCGGTGCTGGGCGCCGCGGCCTTTCTCATCGCGGAGTTCCTCAAGATCTCCTACCTCGACGTGCTGTTGATGGCGACGATTCCGACCTTCCTGTACTACTTCGCTCTCTTTCTCATGGTCGAGATCGACGCGCGCAGGTTCGGCATGAGCACGGTGAGATACGAGCAGGTCGAATCGCTGTGGAGCTTGACGAAAAACTACTGGTTCCACTTCCTGTCGCTGGTGTCGATCGTCGTGTTCATGCTGTACGGTTTTTCGCCGGTGTTGTCGGTGTTCTGGGCCACAGTGACCTCGTTCGTCACCAGCTTTCTGCACCGTGATTGCGCCCTGTTCTCCTACGACCTGTTCCGCGGGCGCGAACCCCTGGTAAAGGGAATCTTCGGGTCGAAATTCTTCAAGGCGCTCGAGGCGGGTTCGACCGGGGTACTCAACGTCGCCACCACCTGCGCCGGGGCCGGCATCATCGTCGGCGTGGTGACGCTCACGGGACTGGGCCTCAAGTTCAGCTCGATCATCATCGAGTACGCTGCGGGCTCGCTGCTGCTCACCGCCATATACACCTCGCTTATCGTCTGGATCGTCGGCCTTGCGGTGCCGGTGACCGCGAGCTACATCATCTGCGCGGTGATCGCGGCGCCGGCGCTGATCAAGCTGGGCGTGCCGGACTTCGCGGCGCACATGTTCATCTTCTACTACGCGGTGCTCTCCGAAGTTTCGCCGCCGACCGCGCTCTCGCCTTTCGCCGCCGCGGCGATCACCGGTGGTGACCCCTACAAGACCACGCTGCAGTCCTGGAAATACACCATGCCGGCGTTCCTCGTGCCCTTCATGTTCGTGCTCGATCCTTCGGGGGTGGGGCTGCTGCTCACCGGCTCGTTCAAGACCCTGGGAAACGCGGACTGGATGTCGATTGCCGAAGTCACGGTTACGGCCGCGCTCGGCATTGCCGCCCTCGCGGGCGGCGTTCAGGGCTGGCTGTTCAGGCGCACGACCTGGATCGAGCGGGCAATGCTGATCGTCGCGGGACTGGCGCTCGTGTACCCGACCACCACGGCTGATATCATCGGCTTGGGCCTGTTCGCCGTGGTCGTCTCGATTCAGTTCGTTCGCATTCGCGCCGCGCGCCAGCCCGCCTGACTCTCATGAAGCACGGGCGCACCGAGGGCGCAAGTTATCAGGCGAAACTGCCGACGCAGTTTGCCTTGCTCGGCATTCGTGCCGAAGACGGCTTGCTCGAGGAAATCGTGTTTCTCCCGAGGACCGGCCGCGCGCTTGCGCCGCAGAATCCTCTCGCCGCACGGACGTGTGCACAGATCGAGCGCTATCTCGACGATCCGCAGTTCCGCTTCGATCTGCCGCTCGCGCGTTCGGGTACGTCATTTCGGCGCAGTGTCTGGGCGAAGATCGCGGCCATCGGTGCGGGCCGCACGCGCAGCTACGGCGAAATCGCGCGCGAGCTGGGCTCCGCCCCGCGCGCCGTAGGCCAGGCCTGCGGCGCGAACCCGCTGCCGCTAGTCATTCCCTGCCACCGCGTGGTCGCCTCCGGCGGGATCGGCGGATTCGCGCACCACGAAGCTGGATTCCATCTCTCGGTGAAACGCTGGTTGCTCGCACACGAGGGAGCGGCGCTGGCGCGATGAACGCGCACAACGCGGCTCTGCTCGACGAGTTCTGCGACGCCGTCTGGCTGGAGGACGGCCTGGCGAAAAACACGCTGGAATCGTATCGCCGCGACCTGCGGCTGTTCGCCCAATGGCACGAGCGGCAGGGCGGCTCCTCTCTGCTGCAGGCGACGGAAGCCGATCTCGCCGCCTATCTCGCATCGCGTTCCTCGCGCGGCGGAGCGGGGAAAAGTCGCGGTATCCGCTCGAGCACGCAGGCGCGCCTGCACTCGAGCCTCAAGCGCTTCTACCAGTTTCTCGCTCGCGGGCGCCGCATCGAGACCGACCCGACGCTGAAGCTCGAGCCCCCGAAGAAACCGCCGCGATTTCCCAAGACGCTCTCTGAGGAGGACGTAGAGGCGCTCCTGGCGCAGCCGGACCCGGAGACCCCTCTTGGGCTGCGCGATCGCGCGATGCTGGAGGTTCTCTACGCGAGTGGACTGCGCGTGTCGGAGCTGGTGAGGCTGAAGCTCGCCGAAGTAAGCTACGACATGGGTGTGGTGCGCATTTTCGGGAAGGGCGCCAAGGAGCGCCTGGTACCGCTCGGCGAGGAAGCGCTGGCCTGGCTTGCGCGCTACTCCAGGGAGGGGCGCCCCGCGCTCCTGGGCCGGCGCGCAAGCGACTGCGTGTTCGTCACCGCGCGTGGCGGACCGATGACCCGCCAGGCGTTCTGGCACCTGATCAAGCGGCGCGCGGGCGCCGCCCTGCCGGGCAAGTCGCTCTCGCCGCATACGCTGCGTCACGCGTTCGCAACGCATCTGCTAAACCACGGGGCCGACCTGCGCGTGGTGCAGCTCCTGCTCGGCCATGCCGACATCTCGACCACGCAGATCTACACGCACGTGGCGCGCGAGCGCCTCAAAGCACTGCACCAGAAGCACCACCCCAGGGCGTAGAACTTGGGACCGCGTTCCTCTATTTCCTGCTGCGCTCCATCGTCACGCCGACGCGCTGCGCGTCGCGCAAGACGCCGAGCTTGGCGATGCTCAGCCTGATGTGGGGTGAATTGAATTCCCGGAGAATCGAATCGGCAATGCGCTCGGCGAGACTCTCGACCAGGCCGAAGCGTTCCTTCGTGACCAGGGCGCGGATGTGCTCCACGACCACGCCGTAATCGATCGTGTCCGCGACTTTTCCCGTCCTGAATACGGCCGTGTCGGCGGGAAGGACGATCTCGAGATCGATCTCGATCGTCTGCGGGGCGATCTTCTCGTGGCGGTACAGCCCGATCCAGGCCTGGAGTCGCAGCTGGCGGATAAAAACGGCGTCCAAGGATGCACTCGCGTCTGGGATCGAAAGAATCGAATGCGCCTTCCCCGAAGCGGAGGCGCTGCTAAACTCTCGTCGCGATTCTAGTGGAAGGCCATGGCCACCGCAGCATTTATTTCGATTGCCTACCTGATCGGCTCCCTGCCATTCGCGGTCATCGTGAGCCG
>DATIWX010000003.1:0-11614 GCA_035519135.1 Burkholderiales bacterium
GTACAGTTCCACCCAGAAAAAAGCGATACTGCAGGCCTGCGGCTCCTCGCCAACTTCCTCAACTGGAATCCCTGATCTTTTCCATCGCCGGTCCCGCCCTCCCTGGGCCTCCGCTTTTTCCGACTCAATGCTGATCATTCCAGCGCTTGACATCAAGGACGGGCACTGCGTCCGCCTAAAGCAGGGCAAGATGAGCGAGGTCACGGTGTTCTCCGAAGATCCCGTCGCCATGGCCAGGCACTGGAAGGCCGAAGGCGCGCGCCGCCTTCACGTCGTCGATCTCAACGGCGCTGCGGCCGGCAAGCCGAAAAACGAGCCCGTGATCCGCGCGATCGTGAAGGAAGCGGGCGACTCGCTGCCGGTGCAGCTGGGCGGCGGCATCCGCGACCTGGACACGATCGAGCACTATCTCGATCTCGGCGTCACCTACATCATCATCGGCACCGCCGCGGTGAAGAACCCCGGGTTCTTGCAGGACGCGAGCACCGCCTTTTCCGGCCACATCATCGTGGCGCTGGACGCCAAGGACGGCAAGGTGGCGGTGGAGGGCTGGTCCAAGATGACGGGGCACGACGTCGTCGATCTCGCGAAGAAGTTCCAGGACTACGGGGTCGAGTCGGTCATCTATACCGACATCGGCCGTGACGGCATGCTGACCGGCGTCAACATCGACGCTACCCTGAAGCTCGCCCGGGAGCTGCGCGTTCCCGTGATCGCGAGCGGCGGCCTGACCAGCATCGAAGACATCAAGGCTCTTTGCAAGATCGAATCCGAGGGCATCAGCGCCGTGATAACGGGGCGTGCGATCTACCAGGGAACGCTCGATTTCAAGAAAGCTCAGGCCGAAGCGGACAAACTGGGGAAAAGCAAGGATTGAGCGATATCGCGACGGAGTCGCGATTCGACCCGCCCGCCTCCGATGGCTCTTGCCAAGCGCATCATCCCCTGCCTCGACGTCGATCGCGGGCGCGTCGTCAAGGGCGTCAATTTCATCGGCCTTCGCGATGCCGGCGACCCGGTCGAGATCGCGCGGCGCTACAACGAGCAGGGCGCGGACGAGCTCACTTTCCTCGACATCACCGCGAGCTCGGACCAGCGCGACCTGATCCTATCGGTCGTCGAGAGCGTTGCCGCCCAGGTGTTCATCCCGCTTACGGTCGGGGGCGGCGTGCGCAAGGTCGAGGACGTGAGGCGGCTGCTCAATGCGGGGGCCGACAAGGTCTCGATCAACACCGCCGCCGTTCAGACCCCGCAGCTCGTCGCCGACGCCTCAGGTCGCTACGGAGCGCAATGCATCGTCGTAGCAATAGATGCAAAACGCTCGGGAGCGGGGTGGGAAGTGTTCACCCACGGCGGGCGCAGGCAGACGGGATTGGATGCGGTTGACTGGGCGCGTAGAATGCAGGGGCTGGGCGCGGGCGAGATTCTGCTCACGAGCATGGACCGCGACGGCACGCGGGCCGGATTCGATCTGGCGCTGACGCGGGCCGTGTCCGACGCGGTGGACATCCCGGTGATCGCGAGCGGCGGGGTCGGCACGCTGCAGCACCTTGCCGAGGGCGTGCTCGAAGGACGCGCCGACGCGGTCCTCGCGGCGAGCATCTTCCATTTCGGCGAGTTCACGGTGCGCGAGGCCAAGCTGCACATGGCGAAGCAGGGAATCGAAGTCAGGCTCTAGAAACGGCGGGCGCGATGAGCGAAGAATGGCTGGATAGCGTGAAGTGGGACGAGCATGGGCTCGTGCCCGCGATCGCCCAGGAGGCGAAGACCAACGATGTGCTTACGCTCGCGTGGATGAATCGCGAGTCGCTGGCGAGGACCGTCGCAACCGGGGAGGCGCATTACTGGTCGCGTTCGCGCCGCCGCCTGTGGAAGAAAGGCGAGCAGTCCGGATTCGTGCAGAAAGTGCGCGAAGTGAGGCTCGACTGCGACGAGGATGTGGTGTTGCTGAAGGTCGAGCAAGGCGGAGGCATCGCCTGCCACACCGGGCGGCACAGCTGCTTTTTCCAGAAACTCGAGAACGGGCGCTGGGTGGCGGTCGAGCCCGTGCTCAAGGACCCGAAGGAGATCTACGCCCGATGAGCGACATACTCGAGCGGCTGGCGGACATGGTCGAATCGCGCAAAGGCGGAGATCCGGAGAAATCGTACGTGTCGCGCCTTCTCGCGCGCGCACCCGATGCGATCCTGAAGAAGATCGGCGAGGAGGCGACCGAGACCGTGATGGCCGCGAAGGACGGCGACCGGCTGCGCATCGTCGGGGAAACCGCCGACCTGTGGTTCCATTGCCTGATCATGCTGGCGCACTTCGGCCTGCGGCCGGCGGACGTGCTCGCCGAATTGCGCCGCCGTGAGGGCATCTCCGGGATCGACGAGAAGGCGGCGCGCACGGAGAAGCTGCGCGCCAAGCTGGAGCGCAAGTAGTGGCCGGGGCCGACTGCATTTTCTGCAAGATCGTCCGCGGAGAGATACCCAGCCGCAAGGTCTACGAGGACGCCGACGTCTTTGCGTTCCACGACATCCACCCGCTCGCGCCCGTCCATTTCATGATCGTCCCCAAGCAGCACATCGCGTCGCTCGCCGACTGCGACGCGAGCCACCAGGGGATCCTGGGCAAGCTCCTCGCGGCGGCGCCGCGGCTCGCTCGCGAGCAGGGCTCGAACGATGGTTTTCGCGTCATCATCAACGCAGGACGTGTGGGTCGGCAGGAGGTGTATCATTTGCACGTCCACGTCATCGGCGGCCCGGAACCCTTGGGCCCGATGCTGAAACGCAATTGAAAGGGCAATGCCATGGGTACTTGGAGCATTTGGCACTGGCTGGTCGTGTTGCTGATCGTCTTGCTCGTCTTCGGCACGAAGAAGCTGCGCAACATCGGTACGGACCTCGGCGGCGCGGTGCGCGGATTCAAGGACGGCATGAAGGAATCCGGGGCCGACAAGCACCCGGAGAGCGCTTCTTCGGCCCAGCTGGGCGGGCGCACCATCGAAGGCGAGATCAAGGACAAGGCCAAGACCTGAGGGTCCGCGCCCGATCCTTTGCCGGGTACAGTCCCGGCGCGAACAACCCGTTCGATCATCGTGTTTGACGTCGGATTCTCCGAGCTGATGGTGATCGCCGTGGTGGCGCTCATCGTCATCGGGCCCGAGCGCCTGCCACGAGTGGCGCGCACCCTGGGTCACCTGTTCGGCCGCCTGCAGCGCTACGTGAACGACGTCAAGGCCGACATCAACCGCGAGATCGAGCTGGAGGAACTGCGCAAATTCAAGACCACCTTCGAGGACGCGGCGCGCGGGTTCGAGAGCAGCGTCAACACCACGGTCAGCTCGGTGCAGAGCGAGGTGGCCAAGACCGAGGGTGAGCTCAATTCACTCGCCCGAGACCAGGCCGCGCCCGCGGCTCCTTCGACCGCGGCCTCCGGGGCGCAAGAGTCCCAGGGCACGCCTTCGCCTCCGGAGAAAACCTCCGCCTGACGGTGCGGCCGCATGACGACGCAGGACACCTTCATCTCCCATCTGGTCGAGCTGCGCGACCGGCTCCTGCGGGCAATTCTCGCCGTGATCGTGGTATTCCTGTGCCTCTTTCCATGGGCGAGGGATCTCTACGCGATACTCGCCAAGCCCCTGATCGCGGCCTTGCCGGCGGGCGGGCAGATGATCGCGACCGATGTCGTCGGCGTGTTTCTTGTGCCGGTAAAGGTTGCATTCCTCGTCGCCTTCGTCATCGCGCTGCCCTATGTTCTCTATCAGGTCTGGGCGTTCGTCGCACCGGGCCTGTACGTGCACGAGAAGCGCCTGGTGGCGCCGCTGGTCGTCGCCAGCACGGCACTGTTCGTGGTCGGGATGTCGTTCGCGTACTTTCTGGTGTTCCCCGTGGTATTCAAGTTCATGGCGTCGATCGCGCCGGAGGGTGTCGCGTGGATGACCGACATCGACAAATATCTGTCGTTTGCGCTGACCACTTTCGTGGCCTTCGGCGTGACCTTCGAGGTCCCGGTCGCGGTCATCGTTCTGGTACGAGTCGGCGTAGTCTCGATAGAAAAGCTGAAGGAGATCCGGCCGTACGTGATCGTCGGCGCCTTCGTGATCGGAGCGATTTTCACGCCTCCCGACGTGATCTCGCAGGTGATGCTCGCGGTGCCCCTGTGGTTTCTCTACGAGCTTGGCATCGTAGCCGCTCGACTCATCGGGCGGTCGCCCGCGGCGCCCGCCGACGCCGAAGGCGGCGAGCGGGCCGAAACGGGGCAGAAGTAGCGGCGGTGCGCTAGCGGCGGCGGCGCTGTTGCGTCGGGCGCTTGCCGACCGCGATCTGTACGTCGACGTCCTGGCTGTCGCGTCTGAAGCGGATCGAAGCCGGCTTGCCGGGGACCAGCGCCGCCACCAGGTTCAGCATCGAGTTCGGGTCCTTCACCGGCTTTCCCTCGATCGCGACCAGGATATCTCCGGGCTTCAGTCCGGCTTTTTCGGCGGGTCCGCCGCGCAGCACCCCCGCGATGAGCACGCCGTTGGTCGAGGAGAGGCGGAACGACTCGGCGATCTCCGGGGTGATCTCCTGAGCCTCCACGCCGATCCAGCCCCGGGTCACGCTGCCGGTTTCGATGATCTGCTCCATGACCTGCTTGGCGCTCGAGGCAGGTATCGCAAAGCCGATGCCGAGCGATCCGCCGGAGCGCGAGTAAATCGCGGTATTGATGCCCACGAGATTTCCCGCGGTGTCGATCAGCGCGCCACCCGAGTTGCCGGGATTGATGGCGGCGTCGGTCTGGATGAAATTCTCGAACGTGTTGATGCCGAGCTGGCTGCGCCCCAGCGCCGAGACGATGCCCATCGTTACTGTCTGCCCCACGCCGAACGGGTTGCCGATGGCGAGCACGACGTCTCCCACCCGCAGCGCATCGGCGTCGCCGAAGGTGATCGCCGGAACCTGACCGCCCTCGACCTGCAGCACCGCGATATCGGTTTCGGGATCCGAGCCCACCGCCCGCGCCTTGAGCTTCTTGCCGTCGACGAGCGCCACCTCGATTTCGTCGGCCGCCTCGACGACATGGTGGTTGGTGAGGATGTAGCCCTTGGGGCTCACGATCACCCCCGAGCCCAGACTGGCCGCGCGTTGCGGCTCCTCCTCCAGGCGATCGCCGAAGAAGTGCCTGAAAAGGGGATCGTCGAGGAAGGGATGGCGCTGCGACTTGATCTCCTTGCTGGTGAAGATGTTGACGACCGCCGGCACCGCCTTTCTCACGGCGTCGCTATAGGAAGTCGCGCGCGCCGGGACGGCTCCCGACGGAGTGGCCTGGCGCAGCTCGACCACTTGGGGTCCGGTCGCGGAGCGGCCGAGCCACTCGGGCTTCAAAGTAGTGACGACAAACAGCGCGCCAACCGCGATGGTTGCCGCCTGGGCGAAGATGAGCCAGAGATTGCGCATGAAAATTCTGCGAGCGGTTGCTTTGGAACGATCCTGACGGCTGTGTCCGCGGCGGCCGGTCAGCGGGTTGCGTGACGGTAACCAGGACTCCCTGTACCCGCGATTATTGCGCAAATCCGTTTGCGGCGCCCGTGCTCCGCGGAGGATCTCTCGAATTCGTTTCCACAATCAAAGGCTTGGCGCAAAAAATTTGGTCCGGCGCCGCGCTTTCTGTATAATCTGCGCTCTCCGAACATGCCTGTCCCGGCAAGGATTTCTCCATGACAGATCACGCGGGCGTCAACCGCGGCCGCCGCACGCTGGTCATCGCCAGCGCCTGCGCCGGAAGTGCGGCCGCCGTTGCCGGCGCCGTGCCCTTCGCGGCCTCCATGCTCCCCTCCGATCGCGCCAAGGCGCTCGGCGCGCCCGTCGAAGCCGATGTCAGCCAGCTCGCGCCCGGGGAAAAGATGACGGTCGAGTGGCGCGGCCAGCCCGTGTGGATCGTTCACCGCACTCCGGAGATGCTCGAGGGCGTCAAGAAAGACGACGCCAAGGTCGCCGACCCCAAGAGCGAGCGCAAGAGGGACGAGCTCACGCCCGAGTACGCGCGCAACGAGTACCGCTCGATCAAGCCGGAGTATCTCGTCGTGGTGGGCATCTGTACCCACCTCGGATGCTCGCCGCAGGATCGCCTCAAGGCGGGTCCGGAGCCGTTCGCGAGCGATTGGGAAGGCGGCTTCTATTGTCCCTGCCACGGGTCTCTTTTCGACCTCGCCGGGCGGGTCTACAAGAACAAGCCTGCGCCGGACAATCTCAAGGTGCCGCCGCACACGTTCCTGTCGGAGAGCAAGATTCTCATCGGCGAAGAAAAGAAGGGAGCCTAGGATGGCGGCGACCGAGAAGCGGCCGGTGACCGAGGCGGGTCCCTTCAACGGCCTGCTCACCTGGATCGATCAGCGCTTTCCGCTGATGGAGAGCTGGCGCTCGCATCTCAGTGAGTACCACGCGCCGAAGAACTTCAACTTCTGGTACTACTTCGGCTCGCTCGCGCTGTTCGTACTGGTGCTGCAGATCGTCACCGGCATCTTCCTCACCATGAACTACAAGCCGGACGCCGCGCAGGCGTTCGCCTCGGTCGAGTACATCATGCGCGAAGTGCCCGCGGGCTGGTGGATCCGCTACCTGCACTCGACCGGAGCGTCATTCTTCTTCATCTGCGTCTATCTGCACATGTTCCGCGGGCTGCTCTACGGTTCCTACCGCAAGCCGCGTGAGCTCGTGTGGATCTTCGGCATGCTGATCTTCTTGTGCCTGATGGCCGAGGCGTTCTTCGGGTACCTGCTTCCCTGGGGGCAGATGTCCTACTGGGGCGCGCAGGTGATCGTCAACCTGTTCGGAGCGATTCCCCTCATCGGACCGGATCTCGCGATCTGGATCCGCGGCGACTACGTCGTGTCGGACGCGACGCTCAACCGCTTCTTCGCCTTCCACGTGATTGCCGTGCCGCTGGCGCTGCTCGCGCTCGTCGGAGCGCACATCCTGGCATTGCACGAGGTTGGCTCGAACAATCCCGACGGCTGCGAGATCAAGAAGGCCACGGACCCCCATACCGGTATTCCGCTCGACAGCGTTCCCTTCCACCCCTACTACACGGTGAAGGACACCTTCGGCGTGACGGTATTCCTCATCGTGTTCTCGATCGTCGTGTTCTTCGTCCCCGAGGGGGGTGGATACTTCCTCGAGGCGAACAACTTCATCGCGGCCGATCCGCTCAAGACGCCTCTGCACATCGCCCCGGTGTGGTACTTCACGCCGTACTATTCGATCCTGCGCGCGACCACTGACGAATTCGTCCTGTGGGTGCTCACGCCCGGTGTCATCGCTTTTGCCGGTCTGATCATCTGGAGCGTCAAGAATACGGTGCTGCGTGCCGCTGTCGCCGCCGTCGCGATCGTATTGCTCGTGGGCTTCTTCACCCTCGACGCCAAGGTCTGGGGCGTAGTCCTGATGGGCGTGTCGGTCATGATCTTCTTCCTCCTGCCCTGGCTGGACCGCTGCCCGGTCAAGTCGATCCGCTACAAGGGGCCGATCACCAAGGCGGCGATCGCGGTCTTCGTGGTGGCTTTTTTCGTGCTCGGCTACCTTGGCACGCTCGCGGTCACGAGCGGGCGTACGGTCGCGGCGCAGGTCGGCACCGCAGTCTACTTCATGTTCTTCTTTCTCATGCCCTGGTGGTCGAAGATGGACAAGTGCAAGCCCGAGCCGCACAGGGTGACCGGCAAATGAGGGCCCTCGTCCTGCTCCTCGCCCTCGCGGCGCCGGTCGCATTCGCCGCCGAAGAGTCGGTCAGGCTCGACGCTGCGCCGATCGACCCGCGGGACGTCGCGAGCCTACAGGCGGGCGCCCGGACCTTCGTCAACTACTGCCTGAACTGCCACTCGGCGGGCATGATGCGCTACCACAAGCTCACCGAGATCGGGCTCACCGAGCAGCAGATCAAGGACAACCTGCTGTTCACCGCCGAGAAGGTCGGGGAGCTGATGAACGTCGCCCTGACACGCAAGGACGCCAAGGACTGGCTCGGCACCGTTCCCCCGGACCTCTCGGTGATCGCGCGCGCCCGGGGGCCGGACTGGCTGTATACGTACCTGCGCAGTTTCTACCGCGACCGGGAGTCCGCGACCGGCTGGAACAACATGGTGTACGAGCGCGTCGCCATGCCGCACGTCCTGTGGATGCTCTCGGGCCAGCAGGTGCAGGTTGAGCGCAGGTTCAAGAACATGGAGCAGGCCGAGGCGATCGGCAGGCAGCAGAAGAACGCCTGGAAGATCGACACGCTTACACCGGAACAGGCCGGCAAGGGCGGAGAGCAATTCGTGTTGAAGACGATCAGGACCGAGGTTCCGGGGTCGCTGTCCCAGCTCGAATACGACCTCGTGGTCCGCGATCTGGTCAACTTCATGACCTGGATGTCCGAACCGAACCAGCTGGAGCGCAAGCGGTCCGGCTACGTCGTGCTGCTGGTGCTGCTGGTGCTGCTCGTGTTCGCCTATCTCCTTTACAAGGAATTCTGGAAGGACGTCCACTAAAGCAATGCCGTCCACGGGGCGCGGGCGCCGGGCGCCCGCGCCTTTTTCATCTGCAAACCGGCCCGAACAGGTAAGCCAACATGATGAACCTCTACTCAGGAACCACCGATCCGTTTTCGCAGCGCTGCCGCATCGTGCTCTACGAAAAGGGCATGGACTTTCAGATCATCGATGTCGACATGTACAACAAGCCCGAGGACATCGCGGTGATGAACCCCTACAACCGGCTGCCGGTGCTGGTCGAGCGCGACCTGATCCTCTACGAGGCGAACATCATCAACGAGTACATCGACGAGCGCTTTCCGCACCCGCAGCTCATGCCCGCCGACCCGGTGATGCGCGCGCGGGCCAGGCTGTTCCTGTTCCAGTTCGAGATGGAGCTCTTCTCCCACATCGAGGCGCTCGAGAACGGCAATCAGAAACAGCAGGACCGGGCGCGCCAGCACGTCGCCGACCAGCTCACCCAGATGGCGCCGGTCTTCACCAAGCAGAAGTACATGCTGGGGGACGAGTTCTCCATGCTCGACGTGGCGATCAGCCCGCTGCTGTGGCGACTGGACTACTACGGCATATCGCTCCCGAAGCCGGCGGCTCCCCTCATGAAATACGGCGAGCGGCTGTTCTCCAGGCCGGCCTTCATCGAGGCGCTGACGCCCTCGGAAAAAGTGATGCGCAAATGAGCTCGGCGGGCGAGCCCACGTCGACCAAGCCGTACCTGCTTCGCGCGGTATACGAGTGGTGCGTCGACAACGGCTACACGCCGCAGATCTCGGTCGTGGTCGATGCGCAGACCCGCGTGCCGATGGCGCACGTGCGCGACGGCGAGATCATCCTCAACATCGGCCCGCTCGCGGCGAACCGGCTGAGGATGGGCAACGAGATCATCGAATGCACCGCACGGTTTTCCGGAGTCGCGCAAGACCTCGTCATCCCGGTGAGTGCCGTCACGGCGATCTATGCCCGCGAAACCGGGCATGGGATGTCGTTTGGGGCCGAGAAAAAGGCCGTCGAAGCGGACGCCGCGCAAGAGCAAGCAGCGCCCGGCCCGAAGGACCCCCCGAAAGCCGGCAGGAGGCCCGCGCTGAGGCGGATCAAGTAAGGCACCGCTGGCAGTTCTCCCCGCACGCCGCCGTATAATGGGCGCGGCGCCGGGTTAGCTCAGTTGGTAGAGCAGCTGATTTGTAATCAGTTGGTCGGGGGTTCGACTCCTCTACCCGGCACCAGCCTCGCCAAGGTGAGGGGTAGCCAGACCTACCGCTTCTTCGGCTCCTGCAGGTCGCGCACTTCGGTGTTCATCTTCACGTCCTTGCGGCGGCGCTTGACGAGCAGCTTTCCGGTCTCGAAATAGTCGCCCTTTACCGCGAGCTCGGCGGCGCGCTCCAGCTCGTCGGACCACTCGCCGAGCGAGTAGCCGAACCAGGGCGACTCGGGCTTGAGCTTCGGCAATCCCAGCTCCTCCCAGATCACCTTGGCGCGCTCCATGTATTCGCGCTTCGGCAGCGAGATCGGCGGGAAGTCCTCCTTCATGGTCGCGTCGATCAGCACCGAGGCGTCCTCGCCGCCGTTGCGCTTGCTGCGCGGGCCGTGCCCTTGGTCGCGGTGGCGGAGTATCTGCAGGTCGAGCGCCGGGTTCGCGCGGTAGGACATGGCCCACAGCAGCGCGTCGGCGTTGTCCGGGTCGATGTCCTCGTTCACCGCGACCACGTACTTCCCGGCGGCGCGGTTCCAGGCCGCGGCGCCGTAGAGCGCCCGCCACACTTCGGTGGGCGGCGTCTTGCGCTCCATGACGAGCACCACCACCTTGCGCAGGTTGGTGAGGGGCTCGTGCATCGAAACGCGCTTGACGCCCTGGATGCCGAGCGTCCCGCGCAGGTGCTGGGTAAACAGCGGCTCGAGCGCCACGCGCTTGATGAGGCTCGACTCGCTGGGGGTCACCTGCGAGATGATCGAGGTGAGGATCGCGTTCCTGCGCCGCGTGATGCAGGTCACGTCCATGTAGGCGTTGTATTCCTGCAGGTTCACGTGGCCGTGCGATTCGCCGAAGGGCGCCTCCGGCTCGAGATACTCGGTATCGATGTAGCCCTCGATCACGATCTCGGCTTCCGCGGGCACCAGCAGGTCGACCGTCTTCGCCTTGACGACGTTGATCGGCGAACCGACCAGGCCGCCCGCGACGTGCAGCTCGTCGAGCGACTCGGGGACCTTCTGCGCCGAGGTGAAGGCGACGCAGGGCGGCGCGCCGAGGATCACCGCCGCGGGCAGCTTCTTCCCGCGAGCCTTCATCTTCTCCCAATGCGTGTAGATCCCAGGCCGCAACTCGAGCGACGGGTTCATGCCCAGGCGCCGCTGCGCCTTGACCTGCCCCCGGTAGATGCCCATGTTCTGCACCCCGGTGTCGGGATCCTTGGTGATGTACTGCGACAGCGTCGTGAAGGGCGCGATATCCCAGCCCGGCGTCGAGATCGGTATGGGCAGCGCATCCAGGCCTTTGCCGGGCTTGTCCAGCTCGTCGCCTGCGATCACGATCTCGTGGCACGGCGCCTTGTCCACGATCCGCGGCGCGATCGGTTTCGCGATCGCCCGGGTCCAGGTCTCGTTGATCTTGTCGAGCGCGCAGCCCATGCCGATGCGATAGATCTCGCGGCTTGCCGCCAGAGCCCCCACGACGACCGGAATGTCGTACCGGCGTTTCTTGCTGTCGACGACGCGGTTGAAGAGAAAGGCCTTGCGATCCGGTTCCTCGATGCCGCCGCGGAACTGCCAGCGCACCAGGGGGTGCATCTCCGTGTCCTTGTTGATCGGCCGGTCGACGGTGATGAGCAGGCCGGCGCGCTCGAGGGCGTCGAGGTGCTCGTGCAGATCAGGATAGGCGCGCGGAGGTGCGCCGGCCGCGGCGCTGGTCTTGGTCTCGGACTTGGATTTGGATTTCTTTGCCACGGTCCCTTGCTTTCAGGGCAGGGAGTATATCAACGCGCAGGCGCGAACATCACGACGCCGAGCCGTGCCGCCAACGACTGCAGCTCTTCGAACACGGCGTTCGGAAGCGGGATGCCTTCGCGCGTGCGCCGCTCGAGCGTCCGCCGGCCGCGCTCGCCGGGCATGAGTATCTCCTTGGTATTTTCGGCG
>DATIWX010000004.1:0-256044 GCA_035519135.1 Burkholderiales bacterium
CGGCCCGGGCCGCGGCGACCGCCGCCTTGCCCATCTCGCCGCGGCGGGCGTCGGTCATGCCGGGTGCGGGCGCTTCCTCGATCACTTTCTGGTGGCGGCGCTGTATCGAGCAGTCGCGCTCGAAGAGGTGGATGCACTCGCCGTGCCGGTCGGCGAAGACCTGGATCTCGATGTGGCGCGGCCGCTCGAGCAATTTCTCGATGAGCACGCGGTCGTCTCCGAAAGCCGACTTCGCCTCGCGCCGGCAGGCGGCGAGCGCCGCGTCGAAATCCGCGGGCACCGGGACCGCGCGCATTCCCTTGCCGCCGCCGCCGCTGGAAGCCTTGATCAGAACCGGGTAGCCGATGCGGCCGGCCTGCGCGCGCAGGACATCGATCGCCTGATCGTCGCCGTGATAGCCGGGCACCGTGGCGACGCCGGCCTTTTCCATGACGATCTTGGCCGCGGACTTGTCTCCCATGGCGCGTATGGCGGCTGCCGGCGGGCCGATGAAGCAGACCCGAGCGCGTTCGCAGGCTTCGGCGAATTCCGCGTTCTCGGACAGGAACCCGTAGCCGGGATGAATCGCCTTCGCGCCTGAACGTCTCGCCGCCTCGATGATGCGATCGGCGCGGAGGTAGCTGTCCGCGGCAGGCGCAGAACCGATGCGGAACGCTTCGTCGGCGAGTGCGACGTGCAGCGAGTGCCCGTCGGCGTCCGAGTACACGGCGACCGTCGCTATCCCCATGCGCCTGGCGGTCCGCGCCACGCGGCAAGCGATCTCGCCGCGGTTGGCGATGAGGATCTTGTCGAACAAGGGCGCGCCTATTTTTTCTTCTTGGCGCGCGCGGCCTGCTTGGCTGCCTTCAGCCAGGCGGGCTGACGCTTTTCCAAGAAGGAACGCACGCCCTCCTTGCCCTCGGCCGATGCGCGGGCGGTGGCGATGCGCACGGCCATGTCGGCCCTCAGTTCGGGCGTGAGCGGGCGCCCGGCGACCGCGCGAATCAATTCCTTGGTCACGGCGTGCGCGCCGGGCGCACCCTGGACGAGCTCGCCCAGGATCGCGTTCACCGTGGCGTCGAGCTCCTCGGGCGGCGCGATCTCCTGGATGAAGCCGATGCGATAGGCTTCCGCCGCGCTGAAGCGCTCCGCGGTGAGGAAATACCGGCTCGCGGCGCGCTCGCCCATTGCCGCGAGCACGTAGGGGCTGATGGTTGCCGGCGTCAGGCCCAGCCTGACCTCGGACACCGCGAACTCGGTCTCTGTGGACGCCGCCGCCATGTCGCAGGCGGCGATGAGCCCCATGCCCCCGGCGAAGGCGGCGCCGTGCACGCGCGCGATGGTCGGCTTCCTCATCGTGTGCAGCCGGTTGAGCATGGTGCCGAAAACCATGGCGTCCCTGCGGTTCTCCTCGAAGTCCATCTCGCCCATGCGCTTCATCCAGTTGAGATCGGCTCCGGCGCAGAACACCTTGCCGCGCCCCGCGAGCACGACGGCGCGCACCGCGGGATCGGCGTCGAGCTCGCCGAACGCGGCGGTCAGCTCGGCGATCATGGCCTCGTTGAAGGCGTTGCGGACCTCGGGCCGGTTGAGCCAGAGCACGGCGACGCCGTGTTCCGCGTGGATTTCGATGGTTGCGTAGGCCATGCCCGTCTTTCTCCCTGAATAATCCGCTCACATCCGGAATACGCCGAACCGGGTTTCCTCGATCGGCGCGTTGAGCGAAGCGGAGATCGCGAGAGCCAGGGTGCGGCGCGTTTCCTCAGGCGCGATGACGCCGTCGTCCCACAACCGCGCGGTGGCGTAGTAGGGGTGTCCCTGGCGCTCATACTGCTCGAGGATGGGCCGCTTGAACTCCTGTTCCTCCTCCTTGCTCCAGCTGCCGTTCTTCGCCTCGATGCCGTCACGCTTGACGGTCGCGAGCACCGACGCCGCCTGTTCCCCGCCCATCACGGATATGCGCGCGTTCGGCCACATCCAGAGGAAGCGCGGCGAGAATGCGCGCCCGCACATACCGTAGTTGCCGGCACCGAAGGAGCCGCCGATGACGACCGTGAATTTCGGCACGCGGCTGCAGGACACCGCGGCGACCATCTTCGCGCCGTCCTTGGCGATGCCCCCCGCCTCGTATTTCTTGCCGACCATGAAGCCGGTGATGTTCTGCAGGAACACCAGCGGCATGCGCCGCTGGCTGCACAGCTCGATGAAGTGCGCGCCCTTCAGCGCCGATTCGGAAAAGAGGATGCCGTTGTTCGCGAGGATGCCGACGGGGTAGCCCCAGATGCGCGCGAAACCCGTCACCAGTGTCGCGCCGTAGTCCTGCTTGAACTCGTCCAGTTCGCTAGCGTCGACGATGCGCGCGATCGCTTCGCGGACATCGTAGGGCTTGCGCTTGTCCTCGGGGATGACCCCGTGCAGCTCCTCGGCAGGATAGAGCGGCTCTGCCGGCTCGCGCACGTCGAACTCCGCGGGCTTCGCGCCGCCGAGGTGGGCGACGATCCCGCGGACGATCGCGAGCGCGTGAGCGTCGTTTTGCGCGGCATGATCAGCGACGCCCGATTGCCGCGTATGCACGTCGGCCCCGCCGAGCTCCTCCGGCGAAACGATCTCGCCGGTCGCTGCCTTCACCAGCGGCGGACCGCCGAGGAAGATCGTGCCGTGTCCCTTGACGATGACGCACTCGTCGGACATCGCCGGCACATAGGCCCCGCCCGCCGTGCACGAGCCCATCACCGCCGCGACCTGCGGGATACCGGCTGCCGACATCGTCGCCTGGTTGTAGAAGATGCGGCCGAAGTGCTCGCGGTCCGGGAAGACGCTGTCCTGCTCGGGGAGGAAAGCGCCGCCCGAGTCGACCAGATAGATGCACGGGAGGCGGTTCTGCAGCGCGATCTCCTGCGCGCGCAGGTGCTTCTTCACCGTGACCGGGTAGTAGGTCCCGCCCTTGACGGTAGCGTCGTTCACGACGATCGCGCACTCCCGGCCCGAGACCCGGCCGACGCCGGTGATGATCCCGGCTCCCGGCGCCTCGTCGCCGTACATGCCGAAGGCGGCGAGCTGGGACAGCTCGAGGAACGGCGAGCCCGGGTCGAGCAGGAGCCGCAAGCGCTCGCGCGGAAGGAGCTTGCCGCGGGAGACGTGCCTCGCTCGCGCCTCCTCCCCGCCGCCCTGCGCCGCGCGCGCGACCTTCTCGCGCAGATCGGCCACCAGAGTTGCCGTCGCCCGGGCGTTCGCCTGAAACTCGTCCGACCGGGGATTCAGCTTGCTCTTGATCGCGCTCATCGTGCGGCCTGCTTGCGATCCGGGATCGGATGGCCCGGGAGCAGCTCGTACGGGTGCTTCCAGCGAGGCTCGGTCCGGATGCGCGCGAGCCAGTCCCGTATGCCCGGGTGGCGGTTCCAGTCGACCCCCAGTTCATCTTCGAAGAAAAGGTAGGCGCACGCCGAAAGGTCCGCAATGGTAAGGCGCTCGCCGACGAGGTACTTGCGGGTGCTCAGCTGCGCATCGAGTACTTGCCACGCGGCCTGGGCGCGCTTGCCGAATTCCTCGGTCACCGCTTTGTCGGGCGCATTGCCCAACCGCGGCGCGAGGGCGCGCAAGAACCGGTAGCTTGCGGTGTAGCCGGTGAGCTTGTGATTGTCCCAGAGCAGCCAGCGCAGGATCTCGCGCCGCTCCGCGTCGTCCCTCCAGCCGTAGCGGCCGATGCGCTCCACCAGGTAGTCGAGTATCGCGCCCGACTGCGACAGGCGCAGATCGCCGTGCTCGAGCACGGGCGCTTCCCCCATGACGTTGATCTTCCGGTACTCGGGCGTCCTCGTCTCGCCGTTGAAATAATCGACGAACCTCGCCTTCCAGTCCGCGCCGGCGAGCTCGAGATAGAGCGCCGGCTTGTAGCAGTTTCCCGACTGGGCGAACCCATAGAGCAGGTATTCGGACATCCGATCACCAGCCGCCGGTGGCCAGCCATTTGTCTATTTGGTCGAGCCTGTCCGAGCCCCAGAAAGGCTCGCCGTCGACGACGATGTAGGGCGAACCGAACGCGCCCGCCGCGATCGCCTTGTCGACGCGCTCTTTGGTGCGGTCTTTGGTCGCCTGGTCGCCGATCCCGGCGCGGACCTCGTCGGCGTTGAAGCCGGACTTTCCCGCGACCGCAACCACGTTGTCCGCGCCCGATATATCCACGTCGTCGACGAAGTAGGCGCGGTACAGCGCCCTCGCGAGTTCCTTCGCTCGTTTCGGATCCTTCGCGTCCATCCAGTAGAACGCGCGGCACGCGGATACCGAGGAGATCGGAAAGACCGACGGATGCCGGAAGGCTACGCCCAGGTACTTGGCGGTACGCAGCATGTCGCGCACGTGGTACGGCCCTTTCACCGGGATGGAGGGCAGGGGCGTTCCGCCCGTCGTCTTGAACGCGACGCCGAGCAGGAACGGCCGCCATTTCACCTCGCGGCCGTGTTTCGATCCGAGCGCGTCGATCTTGTGGCTGGCGAAGTAGCCGTAGGGCGAGGAGAAATCGAAGTAGAAGTCGATCGGATTCGGCATTACGCGAGCTCGATCGCCATCGCGGTGGCCTCCCCGCCGCCGATGCAAAGGCTCGCGACGCCGCGCTTGCCGCCGGTCTTCTTCAGCGCGCCGATGAGGGTCACGAGGATGCGCGCGCCCGAGGCGCCGATCGGATGTCCGAGCGCGCAGGCCCCGCCGTGGATGTTGACTTTCTCGTGCGGCAGCCCGTGCTCCTTCATCGCCGCCATGGTGACCACGGCGAACGCCTCGTTGATCTCGTACAGGTCGACCTTGGACGCGCTCCAGCCGGTGGCCTCGTACAGCTTCCTGATCGCGCCTACCGGCGCAGTGGTGAACCAGCCCGGTTCCTGCGAATGGGTGGTGTGAGCGACGACGATAGCGAGGGGCTTCAGGCCGAGCCTCTCGGCGGTGGAGCGCCGCATCATCACCAGCGCCGCCGCGCCGTCGGAGATCGAGCTCGAGTTCGCCGCGGTCACGGTGCCGTCCTTGCGGAAGGCCGGCTTCAGCGTGGGGATCTTCTCGAAGTTGGCCTTGAACGGCTGCTCGTCCTGCTCCATGAAGCGCTCGGCCTTGCCGGTCTTGATCGCGATCGGCGTGGTTTCCCAGGCAAACGCCCCGTTCTTGTTGGCGGCCTGCGCGCGCTCCAGCGACTTGACCGCGAACTTGTCCTGCTCTTCGCGGCTGAAGCTGTACTTGGCGGCGCAGTCCTCGGCGAAGACGCCCATCAGCTTGCCCCCGCCCTTGTCGTCTTTTGCGTAGGCATCTTCGAGGCCGTCGAAGAACATGTGGTCGAGCGCCTGCTGGTGGCCCATGCGGTAGCCCGAGCGTGCCTTGGGAAGGAGGTAGGGCGCGTTGGTCATCGACTCCATGCCGCCGGCGACCATGATCTCGCTCGCGCCCGACGCGAGCATGTCGTGCGCGAACATCGCGGCCTTCATGCCCGAGCCGCACATCTTGTTGACGGTGGTGGCTCCGGTGGCGAGCGGCAAGCCGCCGCCGAGACTCGCCTGGCGCGCGGGCGCCTGGCCCTGACCCGCGGGCAGGACGCAGCCCATGACGACCTCCTGAACCTGCTCGGGCTTGATGCCGGCGCGCTCGACCGCGGCGCGGATCGCGGCCGCGCCGAGTTGCGGCGCGGAAAAGTCCTTCAATTCGCCCTGAAACGCGCCCATGGGAGTACGGGCGGCGGAAACGATGACAATGGGATCGTTCAACATGGTGGTGTCCTCAGTGGGTGATACTCAGATCAAATCGCTGCTCGGTGACTTCGACTCCCCAGGTCCGGTCTGGCCGCTCCTCGGTGAGCACGAAACCGTGGCGCTCGTAGAGCTTTCTCGCCGCATCCAGCCCTGCAAACGTCGTCAGGTACAGATGCCGGTGTCCGGCGTTCTGGCAAAAATCCAGCGCAGTGCGCATGAGACGCTCGCCCAGACCTTTCCCGCGTTGCGAGTCCTCCACGATGAAAAAGCGCAACCTCGCCGCCGGGGATTCCCGGGAACCGTCGATCGCGAGGCCGCCGACGACTTCGCCGTTCTCGGCGGCGATCCAGAATCCGTCGCGCGCCGGATCGAGGCGTGCGAGGAGGCCGCCCAGCTCGTTGGCGATCTTCGCCTCGAAGTAGCGCCCGAAGCGCCAATCGCGTGCGTAGTAGCGCCCGTGCAGCTCGACGAGCCGGCCGATGCTTCCGGGAACGTATCCGCTGATCTGCATTTTGGACGTTCAACCGGTTTCGGAAAACAGCTCGCGCCCGATCAGCCAGCGGCGGATCTCGGACGTCCCGGCGCCGATCTCGTAGAGCTTGGCGTCGCGCCACAGGCGCCCGGTCGGGGTTTCGTTGATATAGCCCATGCCGCCCAGGCACTGGATCGCTTCGCCCGCCATCCAGGTCGCCTTTTCGGCGGCGTAGAGGATCGCGCCGGCCGCGTCCTTGCGTGTGGTCTCGCCTCGATCGAGCGCCTGGCCGACGGCGTAGACGTAAGCGCGGCACGCCGAGAACGTGGTGTACATGTCGGCGAGCTTACCCTGCATCAGCTGGAACTCGCCGATCGGCTGGCCGAACTGCTTGCGCTCGTGAACATAGGGCACGACCACGTCGAGGCAGGCGGCCATGATGCCCAAGGGCCCGCCCGCCAGGACGGCGCGCTCGTAGTCGAGTCCCGACATCAGGACTTTCACGCCCTTCGCTTCCTCGCCGAGCACGTTCTCCGCCGGCACTTCGCAGTCACGGAACACCAGCTCGCAGGTGTTGGACCCGCGCATGCCGAGCTTGTCGAGCTTCTGAGCCGTGGAAAATCCCTTCATCCCTCGTTCGACGATGAAGGCGGTGATCGCCTCCGAGGTCTTGCCGTAGACCACGAGCACACTGGCGTCGGGGCCGTTGGTGATCCACATCTTGTTGCCGTTGAGGAGGTAGCGATCGCCGCGCCGCTCCGCGCGCAGCCGCATGCCGACGACGTCGGAGCCCGCACCCGGCTCGGACATCGCGAGCGCGCCCACCCACTCTCCGGAGACGAGCCTGGGCAGGTACTTCCTCTTCTGCGCGGCGCTGCCGTTCCTGCGGATCTGGTTGACGCACAGATTGGAATGCGCGCCGTACGACAGTCCCACCGAGGCCGAAGCGCGCGAGATCTCCTCCATCGCCACGATGTGGGCGAGATAGCCCATTGCGGTGCCGCCGAATTCCTCCTCCACGGTGACGCCGAGAAGCCCGAGCGCGCCGAGCTTCTTCCACAGCTCGGGGGGGAACTGGTTGGAGCGGTCGATCTCCGCAGCGTGCGGCGCGATCTCGGCGGCGGCGAATGCGCGCACCGAGCTGCGCAGCATGTCGGCCTCCTCTCCAAGGGCGAAGCGCAGCCCCGGCAGCTCGGCCGCCGCGACTCCGCCTGCGGGGAAATTCGGGGTGCGGTCCATGGACGCGCTCGGGTGGAGAAGAGGACTCTACTTAACGTTTACGTTAACGTCAATTCGGGGTGCGCTCAGGCGAGGCGGCGGCGCCTGGCGCGGCGGTCGTTCAGCAGTTTCTTGGACTGGCGCTCGAAGCCGCGGATCTCCTCGAGCACCTCGTCGATCTCCTCGCGCTGGCGCTCGAGCTGCTCGCGGCGAGTCGCGAGGGCCGTGACGAATTTCTCGAGCTGCGGCTTCTCGTCGGGCGCGGAATCGTACAGCTCCAGCATCTCGCGCACATCGGCGAGCGAGAAACCCAGCCGCTTGCCGCGCAGAATGAGCTTCAGGCGTACGTAGTCGCGCTTGGAATAGACGCGTCGGCTGCCGTCGCGCTTGGGCGAGAGCAGCCCCTCGTCCTCGTAGAAGCGGATCGCCCGCGGGGTGACGTCGAGCTCGCGAGCGAGGTCGCCTATGGAGCAAGGCTCGTTGATCGACTCGGTGGCGTCGGCCGCCATAATTTGAGAAAATTCGACCGCAGAGATGCAATTCTACCGCCGGCGAGGTCCGCGGCGCACCCCATACGAGTGACTCCCGAATCCATCCTCGAGTATCCCCAGGCCACCCCGCCCGCCGGAGGCAAGACGCTGGAAATCGCGCCCGGGGCGCACTGGGCGCGGATGCCGCTGCCGTTCGCCCTCGATCACATCAACCTGTGGCTGCTCGAGGACGAAATCGCCGGGGAGCCTGCCTGGACGCTGATCGACAGCGGCATCGGCGACGACGTTACCCGGGGTCTGTGGGAGCTCGTCCTCGCCGAGCGCATCGCCGGGCGCCCGGTGGCGCGGCTCATCGTCACCCACCATCATCCCGATCACGCCGGCCTCGCCTCGTGGCTCATCGAGCGCACCGGCGCGCAGTTGTGGATGCCGCAGGCCGAGTATCTGGCCGCGCACGCCATGCGCGACGGCAGCTCGGGTTTCGGTTTTGACCGCGTTGCCGCCATGTTCGAGCGCAACGGCCTTGCAGGCGAGAAACTGACGCTGATGCAGCAGCGCCGCAGCAACTACCGCATCCGGGTGCCCGCTTTTCCATCGGACTACCGGCGCCTGATGGACGGCGACATCCAGCGGATCGGCGGACGGGCCTGGAAAGTCATCATGGGATACGGTCACGCGCCCGAGCATGCCGCCCTCTACTGCGAAGAGCTGGGTGTTCTCATCTCCGGAGACATGGTGCTCCCCAAGATCTCGACCAACGTCAGCGTCTGGGCGAACGAGCCCGAAGGCAACCCGCTCGCTCTGTTTCTGAATTCGCTCTCGCGTTACGCCGGGCTGCCCGCGACCACCCTCACCCTGCCTTCGCACGGCCTCCCCTTCCGCGGCTTGCGCGAGCGCATCGCGCAGCTGAAGGAGCATCACCGGATGCGGCTGGACGAGCTGTACGAGGTCTGCGACGCGCCCAAAGCGGCGGCGGACGTGCTCGACATCCTGTTCCGCCGCAAGCTCGACACGCATCAGCTGTTCTTCGCGATGGGCGAAGCGATGGCGCATTTGCACCTGCTCGAACGCGAAGGGCGGCTCGCGCGCGTGGTCGGAAACGACGGCGTGGTCCGCTACACCCAGGCCTGAGCACGACATGCCCGAAACGCACCCTTCTCCCGATCCCGCGCACAGCGCGAAACTGCTCGCGGACGTGGCGGAGCGTTCCAGGCGCTTGATGGGGGAATTCCTCCGGAAGCAGGCCGGCAAGGGGCTCGAGTACAGCGACGAGTTCGGGATCGTTCGCGCCTTCGGCGACCTCACCGCCCGCATGCTCGCCGAGCCCTGGAAGCTCGCGCAGATGCAGACCAGGATGTTCTGGGATCACGTCGCACTCTGGCAATCGACTGCACTGCGCATGCTGGGCGGGAGCGCAGGACCGGTCGCCGAGCCCGTCAAGGGCGACAATCGCTTCCGCGAGCCGGATTGGCAGGATCTGTTCCTGTTCGACTACTTCAAGCAGTCCTATCTCATCGCCGCCCGCCATCTGCAGGATACCGTGGCGTCGGTGGAAGGCCTGCCCGAGGAAGTGCGAAAGAAAGTCAATTTCTTCACGCGCCAGTACATCGACGCGCTCTCGCCCTCGAATTTCGCGATGACGAATCCGCAGGTGCTGCGCGAGACCCTGCAATCGGGCGGGCAGAACCTGCTGCGCGGCCTGAACAACCTGCTTGCCGACATCGAGCGCGGCGGCATCAGCATGACCGACGAAAAGGCGTTCAAGGTCGGCGTCAATGTCGCGACCACGCCGGGGAAAGTGGTCTTCCAGACCGATCTGATGCAACTGATTCAGTATGCGCCGAGCACCGCGACTGTGTTCAGGCAGCCGCTGCTGGTGATCCCGCCCTGGATCAACAAGTACTACGTGCTCGACCTGCGCGAAAAGAACTCATTCGTGCGCTGGGCGACGGGCGAGGGACACACCGTCTTCGTGGTCTCTTGGGTGAATCCCGGGGAGCGCCACTCGGGAAAGACCTTCGAGGACTACATGCTCGAAGGCCCGCTGGCGGCGCTCGATGCGATCGGCCGGGCGACGGGCGGGAGCAAAATCAATCTCGTTGGCTATTGTCTGGGTGGCACGCTTCTCGGCGCGACGCTCGCGTGGATGGCGGCCAGGAAGGACACACGCGCGGCGTCGGCGACCTTCTTCGCGTCGCTCCTCGATTTCTCCATTCCGGGCGAGCTTGGCGTGTTCATCGACGAGGCCCAGGTCCAGAATCTCGAGCGCCGCATGGGCGAGCGCGGCTACCTCGAGGGCACCGAGATGGCCTCGACGTTCAACATGCTGCGCGCGAACGACCTGGTGTGGTCATTCGTGGTCAACAACTATCTGCTGGGACGCGATCCGTTTCCTTTCGACCTGCTGTACTGGAACTCGGACTCGACGCGCATGCCGGCGAAGATGCACAGCTTCTACCTTAGGAATATGTATCTCGGGAACCGGCTCAAGGAACCGGGGGGCATCACGCTGGCCGGCGTACCCATCGACCTGCGCAAGATCGCGCTTCCCGCCTACTTCGTCTCCCCGGTCGAGGACCATATCGCCCCGTGGAAATCCACCTACCTGGGCGCGCGCCTGCTCTCCGGGGCGACACGCTTCGTGCTCGGCGGATCCGGACATATCGCCGGCATCATCAACCCGGCTTCCTCGGGCAAGTACGGCTACTGGACGAATGAGACATTGCCCGAGTCAGCGGAAGCGTGGCAGTCGCAGGCGGCTTCGCACGAGGGCTCCTGGTGGAACGACTGGAGAGACTGGATCGCCGGCGTGAACGGCTCCGATCGCGTGCCGGCGCGCACCCCCGGCGAAGAAGCGCTGCCCGCCATCGAGGACGCCCCCGGCTCGTACGTCAGCATCAGGTAGGGCGACTGAGCTCCATCCTGAAATTCCGCAGGTAGCCGAGAGCCGCGATAGCCCGGCTGCCATACCACGCTGTCATTTCGCCGTCGATCAACGCGACCCTTCGCGCCCGGGACAGGCACGCGCGCACCTCGGCCAGATGATTCTCGCGAAAGGGATACGGCTCGCTCGAGAGCAGGACGACGCGCGCTTCGCCGAGCGCGTCGTCCTCGAGAGAGACCTTGGGATAGCGTTCGCCGCCATACGCGGGGACGGTTTCCCACTTGACGAGGCCAAGCATGCGCGACACGTAGGTATCGCGCGAAACCGTCATCCAGGGGTTCTTCCACACCAGGTAGAGCACCCGCTCAGGAGGAAAGCCGCTCGCCACCGCCTCGAGCGCCGCGTACTCCTTCTGAAACCTTTCGCACAAGCCTTCGGCCTCGCGCGCGCGCCCGAAGATTCCACCGATCAGCCGGTAAAGCGCAAGGTTGTCGAGCGGCGCGAGCGGGTGCGTGACCACCAGCGTCGGGACGAACTCGGCGAGCGCCCGCGCGGCTTCTTTCCGGTTCTCGTCGACGTTGAGGATCACGTGAGTGGGCGCAAGCGTACGTACCTTGTCCAGGTCGACGTCCTTGGTGCCGCCTACTTTGGGGATGCGGCGGACGGTTTCGCGGGGATGGATGCAGAACCCGGTCCGGCCCGCGATCGCTCCCGCGAGCCCGAGATCGCACAGAAGCTCGGTGAGGCTCGGCACCAGGCTGACGATGCGGAAACCGCGGGACGCGGGCACATGCCGGGTACCCACCGCGTCGACGAGCCCGCTCACTGCGGCAGGCCGCGCGCTTTCCTCGGTGCCTGTGCAGCCAGCCGGTCGTAGAGCCAGCGCGGCAGCCTGCGCAGCACGATCGAGACCAGCGCCATCTGCCACGGGACCACGGCGAGGCGGCGCCTGGCGGCAATGACGCGCGCCATCCGCCGGGCGGCATCGTCGGCCTCGATGAGAAACGGCATGCGGTAGCGGTTGGTCGCCGTCATCGGCGTGCGGATATAGCCCGGGCAGATGGTCACCACCGAAATCCCCGACCCGTGGAGCTCCACGCGCAGGCTCTCGAGGTAGGTGATGGCGGCGGACTTGGACGCGCTGTAGGCTCCCCCGCCGGGAAGTCCGCGGAAGCCCGCGACGCTTGCGATTCCGACGAGCGTGCCGCTCCCCCGGACGCGCATGAGCTCGACGAACGGCTGAAACGTCGCCACCATGCCGCGCACGTTCGTGTCCATGATCTTTTGGAACACGGCAAGGTCTTCCGGATTTTCGGTGAGAGTCCCGGCGCCGACTCCCGCGTTCGCGATCACGATGTCGGGCGTGCCGAAGCGCCTGGTGAAATCCGCCGCGGCGGCTTGCAGGCTGGACGCATCGGTCACGTCGACCGGATAGCAGGCTCCGGCGGCGCGCAAGCTCTCGAGAAGCGTCTGCGTGCTTGCGAGGCGTCTTGCGCACAAGCCCAGCACGGCGCCTTCGCCGGCGTAGTGGGCGGCGAGCGCAGCGCCGATTCCGCTCGATGCGCCGGTGATGAAAATCCTGGAGCCGCTCGGCACGGATATCAACCCGGCTACCGCAGGCGCTCTTCGCGCGCGAGCTTCACCAGGTGGTCGAGCACCTGCACGACCTGCTCGGTACCCCCAGCGAGCCGTGCGGAAGTGAGGAACTTGCCGTCGATGATGAAAGTCGGGACCGCGCGCACGCCGTAGGCCTTCAGCACCTCGCGCGCCTGAGCGACCTTGTCCGCGACGACCTGCGACCCATAGGCCTGCGCGAACCGTTCCCGCTCGATGCCGTTGCGCGCTGCCCAGTCGACCATGATCTTCTCATCGCTGAGCTGCAGGTTCTCGAAATGGACATTGTCGTACACGGGCCAATGCAGGCGCTCGACCTCTCCCAGCATCTCCAGAGCGTAATACAGCTTCGCGTACGGCTCCCAGGCTTCGCTCGACAGTGCCGGCACGCGTCGGACCGCAACGAAGTCTGGCGCACCCCGGAGCCAGCGCGACAGAAACGGCTCGGTCTCGTAGCACACGGGACAGCCATAGTAGAAGAACTCGATCACCTCGATGCGCCCGTCGGGGGCCGCGGGGTGGGGCGGATCGAGGCGCTGGAATTCGCGTCCCGGCTGGAACTGCGCCCAGGCGTTCAGGGCGAGCACGAGCAAAGCCGGTGCGAGCAGCCATTTCCTCGGGCTGCCGCGTTGCTTCATGGGTATGTTCGCCAGGGCTACTGCTTGGTTTTGGGGAGCTGCTTGCGCGATTCGCCGATGAGAAAGTCGGTGGTGGCGAGCATCGCTCTCTGCGAGGTGCTTGCCACTACGAGGTAGCGACCCTGTACGGTCAGCGCGGGCACACCGTCGAGGCGATAGGCGCTCGCCATCTGCCCTGCCCGGCGCAGCTTGCTCTCCACCGAGAACGAGTGCAAGGCGGCGTCGTACTTGGCCATGTCGACCTTCTGCTTGGCCAGCCACTCGGCAACCCACTTCGAGAAGGCTTCACCGCGCAGTCTGACGCCGCCCTGCTTGTGAATCGCATCGAACAGGCCCCGGTGCACGCGTTCCACCTCCCCGATCGCCTCCAGGGCGTAGAAGATCCGCGCGTCGACCGACCAGTCTTCGTTCAGGATTCCGGGTATCCGCTTGAACTGCACGTCCCGCGCGAGGCGCTTCACCCAGGCTTCGAGGTCTGGCTCGAGCGCATAGCAATGCGGGCAGCGGTACCAGAAGAACTCGATGACCTCGACTTTGCCCGGCGCGTCGGTCGACTGAGCCGGCTTCAGCTCGATATAGTCGGTCCCCTCGACGGGCGCGCCCTGCGCGAATGACGCGAAAGCGATCAGCAGGCCGGACAAGGCGCTCAGCAGGCGAACGGGCATGAGATTGTCTCCTAGAAGCGTGTTCAGTTCGTGGCCGTATCGGTGACCTTCACCAGCGACACGTCGACGCCATTCTGCGTCAGCTGCTGCCTGATGCGGTTGATTTCGTCGACGCGGGTGTAGGGCCCGAGCCGCACTCGATACCACACACCCTTGCCCGCGACGTTGGCCGGCTCGACGTTGGCCTCCATCCCCATCAACGCCAGCCTCGCCTTGAGGCTGTCGGCATCAGCGGGGTTGGGGAAGGAGCCCGCCTGGAGGAAATAGGTCTCCTTGGGCGCGCCCGGCTTGGCCGCCTGCTTGGCTGCTTCCCGCATCTGGCGCTCGGTGATCGGTTCCTCCTTGCCTGGCAGGATGCGGTAGAAATCGAAGCGCGGCTTGTCGTCGGCCTTGGCTGCCTTCGCGGTCTCGAGTGCTTTTTGATCGGAGGCCAGGGGCTTGTCCTGAACCTTCGGCCGGTCGGCAAAGGGAATCGGCGTCTTGAAGAAATAGATCGCGATTCCGGCTGCGACGCCCAGCCCCAGGAGGAAGCCGAAAAAAAGGCCGATTAGGAAGCTCCCCGAGGAATCCGGTCTTGGCGGGCGGACCTGCTTGTAGTCAAAGCTCATCGCGGCGACACGTCACATTTTCTCGGGCTGGCTCACGCCCAGCAAGGACAGCCCGTTGCGCAACACTTGGCGCACGGCATGACATAGCGCCAGCCTGGCCAAACGCGCCGGCGCTTCGGGGACGAGTATGCGTTCGGCATTATAGTAACTGTGAAATTCCCCCGCCAGCTCCCGCAGGAAAAAGACGACCTGGTGCGGAGCGAGTTCACCCGTGGCGTTCTCGAGCACTTCCGGAAACTCGCCCAGCCTCTGCAGCAGGCCCAGCTCGCGGGCACTCGTCAGGGACGCGAGGTCTGCATCCTCGAACGCGCGATCCGCATCCTGGTCCGCGAACTGGGTTCGCCACTGATCAAGCACCGAGCAGATTCGCGCATGGGCATACTGCACGTAGTAGACCGGGTTCTCCTCCGATTGCGACTTGGCGAGGTCGACGTCGAACACAAACTCGGTGTCGGCCCGGCGGGACAGGAGAAAGAAGCGCACCGCGTCGCGTCCGACCTCGTCGATTAGCTCGCGCAGCGTGACATAGGAGCCGGCGCGCTTGGAGATCTTCATCTCCTCGCCGCCTTTCATCACCGTGACCATCTTGTGCAGGATGTAGTCCGGATAGCCCTTCGGGATGCTGCGCTCCCATTTCGAGGACGCGGCCTGCAATCCGGCGCGCACGCGCGTCACCGTACTGTGATGATCGGATCCCTGGATGTTGATCGCGCGGGTATAGCCACGCTCCCACTTCGTCAGGTGGTAGGCGACATCGGGGACAAAATAGGTGTACTCCCCGTCGGATTTGCGCATGACGCGGTCCTTGTCGTCGCCGTAGTCGGTGGTCTTGAGCCACAGCGCCCCGTCCCGCTCGAAGGCCTTGCCGGCCTCGATCAAGGAGTGAACGGTCTTCTCCACGCGGCCGTCGCGGTAGAGCGAAGACTCGAGGTAGTAGTTGTCGAAGCGGACGCCGAACGCGCGCAAATCGAGGTCCTGTTCCTTGCGCAGCTCGGCCACGGCAAATCGAGTCACCGATTCGAGATCTTCCCCGTCCGGGTTCCCGGCCGCGAGATATCTTTCGGCGATCTCGCGCACGTAGTCGCCGTGGTAGCCGTCCACCGGAAATTCCGACGGCGTCCCGAGCTTCTCGCGAATCCGCGCCTGGACCGAAAGCCCGAGATTACGGATCTGCGCTCCGGCGTCGTTGTAGTAGAACTCGCGCGTCACGCGCCATCCCTGCGATTCGAGCAGCGCCCCGATAGCGTCGCCGAGCGCGGCCTGCCTGCCGTGGCCGACATGCAGCGGACCCGTGGGATTGGCCGAGACGAACTCGAGCATCACCTGCTTGCCGCCGACTCGATCCGCGCGGCCGTAGCGCTCTCCCTGCGCGAGCACCGTCTTTACGGTGTGCTGCTTCGCTGCGGGGTGAACACGGAAATTGATAAACCCGGAGCCGGCGATCTCGGGAACGACCCACTGGGACCGCGGCATGGCCTCGAGCAAGGCTTGGGCCGCTTGACGCGGGGCCTGCTTCAGCTGGCGGGCGAGCTGCATCGCCACGGGCGAGGAAAAATCGCCGTGCTGCGCCTGCTTTGGGCGTTCGAGCGAAATCAGCGAGCCCGGTTGCTGCGGGGCGACCTTGGCGAGGGCGCGGGTAAGCAGCTCGGTGATATGGGACTTGATCTCGGCAGACATGAGGAGCCGAAAATGGGCCGCGTATTATACCTTCCGCTGCGTGCCGGCCCTGCTTGATCCCAGGAGTCGAGGCACGCGAAAATAGCGACCGGATATTTCCAATGGAGAACCGAGTGGGCAAAGGCGACAAGCGCACCTTCCGCGGCAAGGTTTTCAAGGGATCGCACGGCAAGACTCGCCCACGCAAGGTGAAAAAGAAAGCGAAGAAGCCCGCCTGAGAACGGGCGTCAGAACTCGATCGGGTCGACATCAAGGTGCCAGCGCACGCCCTGCGCCGGCAGCCGATAGAGGGTCTCGCTCCATTCCGAGAGGAACGCCTGGAGGCGCGGCCGGGAGCGCGACTGGAGCAGCGCCTGTGCGCGTTCTACGCCCGCGACCCGGGCCAGCGACATCGGCGCCGGATCGAACAGGCTGATTTCGGAACGCTGCCTCGGCGCCGCCTCGATCGCTTCGCGCAGGAATCGCATCGCGCGCATTGCGTCGGAGCTTTCGGCGCGCAACACTGCTTCGAATACGAACGGTGGAAACCCGGCTTCGCGGCGCTCGGCCAGCACACTGTTTGCGAACCCAGGGTAGTCGTGTCTCACCAAAGCCTGGTACAGGGGATGGCCGGGATAGCGTGTCTGGATCAGGACTTCTCCGGGCAGGCTCGCGCGGCCGGCGCGCCCGGCGACCTGCTGGAGCTGGGCGAAGCTGCGCTCGCTGGCCCGATAGTCGCTCGAGAAGATGCCGCTATCGGCGTTCAGCACCCCCACCAGAGTGAGCCGCTCGAAGTGATGACCCTTGGCAAGGATCTGGGTACCGACCAGGATGTCGGCCTGCGCGGCACGCTCGAGCAGGTCATCGATCCGGCTCCTCGCGCGCACCGCGTCGCTGTCCAGGCGCAGCACCTGTGCCTGCGGGAACAGGTCCCTGAGCGACAGCTCGACCCGCTGCGTCCCGCGTCCGAATGCCTGCAAGTCCGGATTGCCGCACTCCGGGCAGACGCGAGGGACGCGCTCGGCGAGGCCGCAGTGGTGGCAGCGCAGGCTTCGGTCGGCCGAGTGAACGACCATGTGGGCCGAGCAGCGCGTGCAGCCCTTGACCCAGCCGCACGCGGGGCAGGCGAGCGTCGGCGCATACCCGCGCCGATTTAGGAATACCAGCGATTGCTCGCCACGCGCAAGGCGGGTCGCGATCGCTTCCCGGAGCGGCGTCGCGAGACCCTCGTGGACCGGGTGGACCCGGGTATCGATCAGGCGGATTGCGGGCATGACCGCCTCGTGGATCGCGCGCCGGGTAAGGGAGATGAGTTCGTATTTCCCCGAGCTCGCGCGATGGAAGCTCTCG
This sequence comes from Burkholderiales bacterium, assembly GCA_035519135.1. Taxonomy (GTDB): domain Bacteria; phylum Pseudomonadota; class Gammaproteobacteria; order Burkholderiales; family SG8-39; genus VBDM01. The sequence continues at coordinate 17,302 of DATIWX010000004.1, forward strand.
AGCGAAGGCGTCGCCGAGCACAGGACGACAGGCACGCCCGCGATCTGGGCGCGCGCGATCGCGAGGTCGCGCGCCGAGTACCGGACTCCCTCGCGCTGCTTGAACGAAATGTCCTGCTCTTCGTCCACCACGATCAGACCCAGATCCGGGAGAGAGGCGAACACGGCGAGCCGCGTACCGAGCACGATATGGGCGCGGCCTCGATGGGCGAGCACCCAACCGTGGGCGCGCTCAAGCTCGGGGCTGGCGCTCGTCTGCGTGACGATGCCGGCACCGGGAAAGCGGTAGCGAAACGCGGCCTCGAGCGTGGGAGTGAGCGCTATCTCCGGAACGAGTATCAGAGCTTGCTTGCCCCGTGCCAGGACCTCTGCGATGAGCTGAAGGTAGATCTCGGTCTTGCCGCTCCCGGTCACGCCGAAAAGCAGGCTCACACCGAACCTCTCGAGCCCACGACGCAGCTTATGCAGCGCCTCCTCCTGCTCGGTGGTCAGATCGTATGCGCGCACAAAGCCTGGCACGGGACATTCCGGGACAACCGGAGCGATCCACCCTTCTTCGATGCAGCGCTTGATCAGCCTGCGCGCGCCGCGGGTTTGGGCTGCGAGCTCCGACTCCGAGGCCGGCCCTTGGGAAAGGCGGGCAAGCAGCGCTCGCATGCGGCGCTGCCGCGCTGGAAGCGTGGCGAGCACCTCTCGACCGGCGGGCGCGAGCGCAAAGTCGCGCGGTGCTTCCGCAAAAGGTCGGACGCTGCGCAGCCGCGGTGGCAAAGCGGCTCCGACTACCTCGCCCAGTGGACGCTGATAGTAGCCGCTGCAGAATTTCACCAGATCGAGCCAGGCGCGGCCGAGCGGGGGCACTTCACGCAGAATTTTTTCCGCTGACCGAAGCCGCTTCGCCGGGATATCGGACCCGGCCGCGAGCTCGACGACCAATCCGACCAGACGCTTGGTGCCAAAGGGCACCAGCACCCGGTAGCCGATGTCGGCGCGGGTAGCGTCTTCCGCGCGGTAGTCGAACAACTTCGGGAGCGGAACATCGAGTGCGACGCGAAGTATCATTCTGGAAACTCGAGCACACGTCGCTATTCGGGAGAAATCTCGAGCGGCGCCAGTAAAGTACTTGTTTGACTGGGGTTTTTTCTGTTTTTCACAGAATTTGTGAGTAACTGTGTGAATAAGGCCTTCACGCTACTGTAACTCACACTTCTGCAAGGAAATTTTCCGGCTGCCTAAAATGAGAGCGCAAGAAAATAGACTGACGAGTCAGCGAGTTGCAGAGCTCTCGGGGCAAGTCCTCGAAACTCCGCGCCAGACGGGGCGTTTCGGGGAGCATTGTGCATAAGTCATTTCACGCGACTCGCTCGCAAACGGCGCCTTCTTGTGCTGCTCAGTGAAATTTCGGACTCAGTTCGTGCACTGCAGCGACCAGGGCAGCGACGTTTTCCGGAGGCGTGAACTGCGGAACGCCGTGCCCGAGATTGAATACATGGCCGGGTCCGCTTCCGAAGGACTCGAGCGCTATCTCAACCTCGCGATGGACGGCTTCCGGCGAGGCCAGCAGCACGGAGGGGTCGATATTGCCTTGCAGGGCGACACTGGTACCGATCCGCCGGCGCGCCTCTCCAAGGTCGATGCTCCAATCCAGGCCGACGCAATCGCATCCACTTGCGGCGATTTGCTCAAGCCACGCCGCGCCGCCCTTGGTGAAGACGATGACCGGGACGCGCGCCACGCCAGAGCCGCGCTTCAGTTCGGATAGCACCCTCCGGATATACTCGAGGGAGAAGTCCCGGTAGGACGCCGCCGAAAGGCTCCCGCCCCAGGTGTCGAAGATCATCACCACGTTCGCTCCCGCCTCGATCTGGGCGTTCAGCAGAGCTGCGACAGCCCGCGCGTTGGTCTCGAGAAGGCGATGGAGAAGCGCGGGCTGCCGGTGCAGCATGAGTTTCACGTTGCGCCAGTCCTCGCTGGCCTGCCCTTCCACCATGTAGCAGGCGAGCGTGTAAGGGCTGCCTGAAAACCCGATGAGAGGGACCTTTCCGTCCAGGGCACGCCGGACTTCGCCGATCGCATCGATGACGTAGCGCAAGCGCTCCCCCGGATCGGGCACGGAAAGCCTCGCAATCGAGGCTTCGTCGCGCAACGGCCGCTCGAAGCGCGGTCCCTCGCCCTCCGCGAAATAAAGCCCCAAACCCATCGCGTCGGGGATCGTGAGGATGTCGGAGAACAGAATCGCGGCGTCGAGCGGAAAGCGCTCCAGAGGCTGCAGCGTCACCTCGGCGGCGAGCGAGGGCGTCTTGCACAAGGTGAGGAAGCTCCCCGCGCGGCGCCGCGTCTCGTTGTACTCTGGAAGATAGCGGCCCGCCTGGCGCATCAGCCACACCGGGGTATATGAGGTCGGTTGTCTGAAGAGCGCGCGTATCAGCGTGTCGTTCTGCAGCGCAGGCATGGGCTCAGAGCTTCATCAGCCGGTGGGTGATGAATCCCCATTCGTCCGCGCTCACCGGGGTGATGGACAGCCGGTTGCCGCGCGCAAGCGTGCGCATCTTGGAGAGCTCGCGGTGGCTGCGCAGCTCGGCGAGGCTGATCAGGCGGGTCTTCCTGAGGAACCGTACGTCGACGTTGAACCAGCGGGGCGACTCGCGCTTTGCTTGAGGGTCGTAGTATGGGCTCTTCCGTTCGAACTGGCTCGCGTCCGGGTAAGCCGCGGACGAGACTTCTGCGATGCCGGCGATGCCTGGCTCCGGACAGCTTGAGTGATAGAAGAAGGCCTGGTCGCCGATCTTCATGTCGTTGAGCATGAAATTGCGCGCCTGATAGTTGCGTACCCCGAACCACGCCGTAGTCTTGGCGGGAGCGGAGGCGAGGTCGTCGATGCTGAATTCATCGGGCTCGGACTTCATCAACCAGAACGCCATGATCGGGTTCTCCCGGCAGTCCCATAAACGAAAACGCAGGCCGATGCCTGCGTTTTCGTTCGTTGCTCCCGCGCTCTTGCTGTCTGGAGTCCCCCGTCGGTGCCGCTAGAGCCGATTCCTGAACCTATCGGTCCAAGGTGGTCGCTTTCCGGTCACATCAGGTACATCCGACTAGGGACGCGCACAACAGTGACGCTGGGTCCGCAACCTATACCGCTCTGTTGGTTCAAGAATTTTCCGGGTCTTGGCGTACACCACAGGGGACAATTCGCCGGACGCCGCCCGACCCGAATCACCGTGCTACGGAGCGAGAGCCTGATCGAGCGTCGCCTCCATCGCGGCCATTCTACGCCGCAGGCCCTCTATGTCAAAGCCGCTCGCGTGGTTTCTTGAGCTGAGCAGCTCGTGAGTGATGTTGAGCGCGGCCATGACGGCGATACGCTCTGCGCTGGCCACGCGGCCCGCGTTCTTTATTTCCGTCATCTTGCGGTCGAGGTAGGCTACCGCCGATAGCAAGGCGTTCCTTTCCTCGTCGGAGCAGGCGACCTTGTAGGTTCGGCCCATGATGATGACATCAAGGGTCTTGGATTTCTGGTTCATCCGACGCGCTTATTCGGGAATCTGCTTAAGCAGGGTCTCGAGCTTGTTGCGTGCCCCGTCGATTTTCTCGGCCAGCTGCCGCTTGTCGCCTTGCAAGGCAGCCAGTTGCTGGCGTAGTCCCCGGTTCTCGTCGCGCAGCCGCTGGCACAGCCGCGCGGCTTGCCGGATTTTTTCCTCGAGGGTGGCCAATTCCGTGTCCATCGGCACACTATAGTTTGGAAAATCCTGTTAAGTCAAGGTGTAAGCCTCCGTTCTCAATGTAGATTCCCACCTCGTTATCGAACGGCTCCCGAAGACTTGTGTTGTACAATCAACGCGCTCGTTCGAGGTGTCCCGGCGCGTTTCGAGCGCCGGGGTGAAACGGGAAAGAGGTGCGGCACCCAAGTTCGACCGCCAAAGCCTCTGCTGCCCCCGCAACGGTAAGTGTGCGCGGGCGTATCCATCCAGCGGTCCAGGCCGGCGCCAGACGCCCGGTCCGGTCCCAGCCACTGCGAGCGGCGGCTCGCGGGAAGGCGATACGCCCGATCCCACAAGCCCGGAGACCGGCCCCGACCGAAGGTGGGAAATGCCGCGGGGCGCGGTATCGGCCGGTGCCCCGTCGTTCGCATTTCCTCTCGCAACTCGATTTCGGCCCGCGGGGACGCTGGCCGGGGAGGAAGTCTTGAAGCAATTTCTTGTCACGCTATGCGTCGCGCTTGCGGCGCGCTGCGCGTTCGCTCAAAACGCAGACGACTCCGTTGTCGTCACCGCGAGCCGCCTGCCTCAGGCTCGATCCCAGACCATGCAGCCCGTCACGATCATCACTCCCGCGGATATCGCGCGAGCCGGCCAGCAGACGCTGGTCGAGGTGCTTCAGGCAGTGGGAGGTGTCGAGGTCGCGAGCAATGGCGGAGCCGGGCAACCGAGCAGCGTGTTCGTACGCGGGGCCAATAGCAGCCACACCTTGGTTCTGGTAGATGGAATGAGGATCGGCTCGGCCACGCTCGGCGCTACCGCGCTTGAGAACATTCCGCTCAATCAGATCGAGCGCGTCGAAGTCGTTCCGGGTCAGCTGAGCAGCCTGTACGGCTCCGACGCCATCGGCGGCGTCATCCAGATATTCACCAAGAGCGGCCGATATGCTCCTTCGGCCAGCGTTACCGCTGGCGCCGGAAGCTACGGCACGAGCAGCGTCACCGCCGGCCTCAACCGTACGATCGGCAGCACGGATTTCAGCCTGAATGTCGGATATCTTGGGAGCGGCGGCTTCGATGCGACGAAGCCGGGAGCCTTTGGACACGATCCGGACAGGGACGACTATCGAAACCAGAATCTTTCCGGAAAGATTGCCTATCACCTGGATGTGCGGAACGAGCTGGGGCTCACGGTATTTCAAAGCGACGGCCATACACATTTTGACAACGATCCCACGATCGACGCGGTGAACCATCAGACGCTTTCCGCGTTCTCGGTCTACAGTTCCAACCAGATCACCGGCGCCTGGAAGAGTCTCCTGAGAGCTGGCCAAGGGCAGGACAAGAGCACGACCAGCGGCGTCTTCCCGAGCGTCTTCGGCACGAGACAGCCCCAGTACATGTGGCAGAACGACATCAAGCTCGGCCCCGGCACCGCGATCGCCGGCGCGGAGTATCTGGCCCAGGACGTCACGAGCGATTCGACGTTCGCGCAGAACCATCGCGCGATCAAGTCCGCCTTCGCGGGCTACCTCGGCGCGTACGAGAAACACGATTGGCAGGCGAATGTCCGCAACGACGACAACAGCCAGTTCGGGAACCATACGACCGGCTTGCTCGGCTACGCCTACCGGCCGACCGACGAGTTGCGGCTGCGCGTCGGCGCCGGGACCGCGTTCAAGGCGCCCACGTTCAATGACCTGTACGCGATCGATCCGACCGGCTCCTTCGTTCCCAATCCGAACCTGCGCCCGGAGATCTCCTACAGCAAGGAGGCGGGCGTGAGCTACCAGGCGGGAGCGAACCGCTTCAGCGCCACGTACTTCGACAATCACATCAACGATCTCGTCGTCTTCGTAAGTGATCCCCTTACGTTCGTGGGAACGGTCCAGAACCTGAACAGCGCGAGGATCAAAGGCGCCGAGCTGGGCTACCAGGGCTCCTTCGCCGGGCTTCAGGGGCGCGCGAGCCTGACCTTGCAGAATCCGGTCGACGAGGGGACGGGTCTGATGCTGCCCCGGCGGGCAAAGGAGTTCGCGTCGCTGGGGCTGGGCTGGGCTTCGGGATCGTGGAATCTGGGCGGAGAGGTCGTGGCGAGCAGCGCGCGCTTCGACCAGGCAGGCGAAGCGGAAGGAACGAGAATGCACGGTTACGCCCTGCTCAACGCCACCGCGATGTACGTCCTCGATCGCGAGTGGTCGATTCGCGCGCGATGGAACAACATCTTCGGCCGGGACTACGAGCTCGCCCAGAACTTCAACACGCCGGGCAGCAACGTATTTGTCGCTGTGCGGTATCAGCCGAGGTAGAGCGCGGAGAATTCAGGACAGGCCTTCTTGGGTTCCGTCCGCGTTCTCTGCTAATGTTCACGGCATGCCCTATGGCCCCGCCGATGCGATCGACCTCACCGGGCTGACGCACGCGCTGGTGATCCAGTTGCGCCACCACGGCGACGTACTGCTCACTTCGCCCGTGTTCACGGTGCTCAAGAACCACGCTCCTTCGCTCGAGGTGGACGCGCTGGTCTACGCGGAAACGCGCGATATGCTCGACCTGCACCCGGCGGTCGCTCAGGTGCACGTCGTCGACCGCCGCTGGAAGGAGCGTTCGCCGCCGGCGCGACTCGTGCAGGAGTGGCGGCTTCACGCGGCGCTGCGCGCGCGAAACTACGATCTGATCGTTCATCTGTCCGAGCACCCGCGCGGGGCGTGGCTGGCGCGCTCTCTCGGCGCGCGGTACGCCGTCGCACCCAATTTCTCCCGCAAGCGCAGCGCCTGGAAGAAGAGCTTTACCCACCTCGTTCCTCTTCCCGCGAACGGGCGCCGCCACCGGGTCGAGCTGAACCTGGATGCGCTGAGGCGGATCGGCGTCCAGCCGGGTGAGGAGGAGCGCAAGCTTGTGCTCGTTCCCGGCAGCGACGCCGAACGCTCGGTCGACGGGCTGCTCGCGGCGCAGGGGCTGGCGGCGAAGCGCTTCATTCACCTCCACCCCGGCTCGCGCTGGCAGTTCAAATGTTGGCCCACGGAGCGCACGGCCGCGCTCATCGCGGCGCTCGCGCAGCGCGGCGAGCGGATCGCGCTCACCGCGGCTCCCGACGAGCAAGAGCTGGCGATGGTTGCGGACATCCGCAAGCGGGTGAGCGTGCCTTTCGCCGATTTTTCCGGAAAGCTGACCTTGAAACAGCTCGCCGCGCTTTGCGCGCGCGCCAAGCTCTTCGTGGGCGTGGACTCGGCGCCCATGCACATCGCCGCCGCCGTGCAAACCCCGGCGGTCGCGCTATTCGGGCCGAGCGGGGAGATCGAATGGGGACCCTGGCTCGTGCCGCATCGCGTCGTCGCCTCGGGCGAGCACCGCTGCCGTCCCTGCGGCAACGACGGTTGCGGGGGCGGCAAGGTCAGCGAGTGTCTTTCTCGCCTGCCGCTGGAGGCGGCCTTGGCTGCGGTCGACTCGCTGCTGCCGCGATGATCCGGGCGGCGGCATTTGCGGTCGCCGGCTTGCTCGGAACCGGCGCGCACGCGCTCCAGATGCGGGACGACCGCGGCGTCACCGTCTCGCTCGAGCGGCCGCCGGAGCGCATCGTCACCCTCGCGCCTCACTTGGCGGAGATCGTCTTTGCCGCGGGCGCCGGCGCGAAGCTCGTCGGCGTCTCGACTTTCACGCGCCATCCCGCGGAGGCGGAACGCCTGCCCGTCGTCGCGAGCTACGGACGCGTGGACATCGAGCGCCTGATCGCGCTCCGGCCGCAGCTGGTGCTCGCCTGGCAAAGCGGCAACTCGGCCCTGCAGATCGGGCGCCTGGAGCGCATCGGCCTGCCGGTTTTCGTCACCGAAACGCGTTCCCTCGCGGACGTTCCGCGCATCGTGCGAGTGGTCGGCGCGCTCGCCGGGAGCGCCGACCTCGCCGAGGCGCGCGCGCGGCAGTTCGAGCGCGGTGTCGCGGAGCTGCGTCGGCGTCACGCCGGCGAGCGCAACATCGCCGTTTTCCTGGAGATCTGGCACAGGCCCATGCTCACCGTGAACGGCGCGCACCTCGCGAGCGATGCGCTGCGCCTCTGCGGCGGGCGCAACGTGTTCGCCGCTGCGAAGGCGCTCACTCCGCTGGTCTCGCGCGAGCAACTCCTTGCCGCCCGGCCCGAGGCGATCATCACCGCAGGCTTCGGCGCCGAGACGCTGCAGGCTTGGCCGGGATTCGATCCGGTTGCCGCGGTCCGTCACCGCAGGATCTACGCGATCGACCCCGATCTGCTCTACGGGCAGGGGCCGCGCTTGCTCGAGGGCGCCCGCGCCTTGTGCGACCGGCTCGAGCAGGCGAGGGACTAGAGCCGATGCGGATTGCGGTGGTACGGCAGCGCTACAGCGCCCAGGGCGGTGCCGAGCGCTTCATCGAAAGGGCCCTCACGGCGCTGGCCAGGCAGGGCCTCTCGGTGACCGTGCTGGCGCGCGAATGGAGCGGCGATCCAGGCAAGGTGATTCGCTGCGACCCGTTCTACTACGGCCGGGTGTGGCGCGACTGGGGCTTCGCGCGGGCAGTCTGCCGTGAAGTCGCGCGGCAGTCGTTCGACCTGGTGCAGTCGCACGAGCGCATCGCCTGTTGCGACATCTATCGCGCGGGTGACGGAGTGCACGCGCAATGGCTGCACAACCGCCGCGCGGCCCTGGGCCCGTTCGCCCGCGCCGGGCTCGCCCTCAATCCCTATCACCGCTACGTCCTCGCCGCCGAGCGGCGCCTGTTTTCCAGCCCGCGTCTTCGCGCCGTGATCTGCAATTCGCGCATGGTGAAGGACGAGATCCGCCGTCATTTTGGAACGCCGGAGGCGAAGCTGCACGTGATCTACAACGGCATCGACCTCGAGGCCTTCCATCCGCGGTTGCGCGAGGTGCATCGCTCGAGCGTGCGGCAACGCCTGGGGATTCCGGCGGAAGCGACCGTTTTTATCCATGTCGGAGCAGGATTCGAGAGAAAGGGAGTGTTCCGTCTCATCGAGGCGCTTGCGCTCTCCGGGCTGAGCGAAGCGCATCTGCTGGTGGTCGGCAGCGACAAGACGCGTGCGCGGGCCGAGCGGCTCGCGAGCTCGCGCGGGATCGCCTCGCGCGTGCACTTCGCAGGAACGCAGGCCGATGTGCGCCCCTGGTATGGCGCGGCCGACGCTTTCGTGCTCGCCACGCTCTACGACCCGTTCCCGAACGCGGCACTGGAGGCAATGGCCTGCGGATTGCCGGTCGTTGTGACACGACAGTGCGGCACGGCCGAGATCGTCGAGGAGGGCGTCAACGGCTTCATTGTCGACGCGCTCGCCGTCGAAGACCTCGCGCTGATGCTCGCGCGCCTCGATGGCCGTAGGGCGCAGGACATGGGGCGGCGGGCGCGCGAACGCGCCCTGGGGTTCGGCGTCGAGAAAATGGCGGAACAGTTCCTGGCGCTCTATCGGGGGCTCGCGCCTCCGCTATAATCGAACATTTTCCGGCGCAGCCATGGCATCGTCCGACGCCAGTAGTCTGCAGCTCTATCTTCGCCTTCTCGGCAACGTCAGACCTTACTGGGTACCGTTTGCGCTTTCCATCGCCGGAATGGTGGTGACGGCGCTGACCGAACCGGTGGTTCCGGCGCTGCTGAAGCCGCTCCTCGACGGGAGCTTCGTGCACAAGGAGGGCGGCCTGCTCGCGTGGCTTCCCGCCCTGATCGTCGGAATATTCCTGGTGCGCGGCGTAGCCTCGTACGCGTCCGACTACGCCATCGGCTGGGTGGCGAACAAGGTGGTGATGGACCTGCGCAACGCCATGTTCGCCAAGCTGGTGCGGCTGCCGACGTACTACTATGACAACCACACCAGCGGCGGCCTCGTCTCCAAATTCACGTTCGACGTTCTTCAGCTGACCGGCGCGGCGACCAGCGTGGTGTCGGTGTTGTTTCGCGATTCGCTCACCATCGTCGCCCTGCTCGGATACCTCTTCTTCGTCAACTGGAAGCTCACCCTGGTGGCCGTTCTGGTGGGACCGCCCGCGGCAGCAATCACTCGCGCGTTTTCGGTCCGGCTGCGCACCATGAGCCGCGCCGAGCAGGCGGCGATGGGGGACCTGAACCACGCGCTCGAGGAGTCCATAGGCTGCCACCGCGTCGTGAAAGTGTTCGGCGGGCAGGAATACGAAGCGAAGCGTTTCGACTTCGGAGCGAACAAGGTGCGCCGTTTCAACATGAAGATGACTTCGGCGGCCGCGGCAAACGTGCCCCTGGTGCAGATCATCGTGTCGATCGCGCTCGCGGTCATCATCTACATCGCCGTGCGGCAAGCCACCGCCGGCAACATGACCGTGGGCGACTTCGTGTCCTTCCTCACCGCTTTGCTCCTGATCTTCCAGCCTTTGAAGCGGCTCACCGGCGTCAATCAGAGTCTGCAGCGGGGGCTCGCTGCCGCGGAGAACGTGTTCCGGCTGATCGACGAGAAATCCGAGGCGGATTCCGGGACGCGCGATATTCCCCGGGCGAAAGGCGAGATAGAGTTCAGGCAGGTCGAGTTTACCTATCCGGGCAGCGCGCGTCCGGCCATCGACCGCGTCTCGTTTTCGATCCATGCCGGCGAGACCGTGGCCCTGGTCGGCGGTTCCGGAGCGGGAAAATCCACTCTCGCCAACCTGCTGCCGCGCTTCTACTCCCCCGATTCCGGCCAGATCCTGCTCGACGGCGTCGATATCGCGACGCTCAAGCTCGCGAGCCTGCGCGCAAATATCGCGCTGGTCAGCCAGGACATCGTGCTCTTCAACGACACCGTTGCGGCCAACATCGCCTACGGGCGGCTCGCCGGAACGAGCGAGGCGGAGGTCGTGCGCGCCGCCGAAGCGGCGCACGCAATGCAGTTCATCCGCGAAATGTCAGACGGGCTCGCCACGCTGATCGGCGAGAACGGGGTGCGTCTCTCGGGCGGCCAGCGCCAGAGGCTCGCCATCGCACGCGCGTTCCTGAAGAACGCGCCGGTGCTGATACTGGACGAGGCGACCTCGGCGCTCGACAGCGAATCCGAGCGCCACGTCCAGGAGGCGCTCGAGAAGCTCATGAAGGGACGCACGACGCTGGTGATCGCGCACCGGCTCTCGACCATCGAGCGCGCCGACCGCATCGTGGTGCTGGACGAAGGCCGGGTGGCGGAGACGGGTCGGCACGCGGACCTGATCGCCGCCTCCGGCATCTATGCGAAGCTCCATCGCCTGCAATATTCGCACGAAGCCGCCACGGGATAGATGGACTCGACGCGAGCGCGCTCAGTCCGGCCCCGACGCCGCGCATGAGAATTCTCCATACGGAATCGTCGTGCGGATGGGGCGGGCAGGAAATCCGGATCCTCGACGAGGCGCAGGGCATGTCCTCGCGCGGACACGAGGTCGGCATCGCCGCTCCGCGCGAATCCCGGATCTACGAAGCGGCGCTCGAACGCGGGCTGCGCGCGGAAGCGCTCCCCATCGCCAGAAAGGACCTGAGCGGGCTGCTGGCCATGCGGCGCCGGCTCAAGGCCCATGAGGTGGACGTCGTCAACAGCCACAGCTCCACCGACAGCTGGCTGGCGGCGCTGGCCTGCGCAACGCTCGCCCGCGCTCCGGCTCTGGTGCGCACCCGACACGTCTCCGCCGCCGTCCCGGACAATCTGCCCACGCGATGGCTGTACCACCGCGCGACTCTGCACGTGGTCACCACGGGAGAGGCCTTGCGCCTGCAGCTGCTGCGCGACAACCGCCTTTCCCCCGAACGCGTCACTTCGGTCCCGACCGGGATCGACACGGAGCGCTTCGTTCCGGGCGATCGCGAAGCCGCGCGCCGCGTCACCGGCCTGCCTTCAGGGCGGCGCCTGGTCGGCATCGTCGCGACGTTGCGCAGCTGGAAAGGACATCGCTACCTGATCGAGGCCGTGAACGGGCTGCCGCCCGGCGTCGGTCTGGTGATAGTCGGCGACGGTCCGCAGCGGAGGAATATCGAAACAACCGTTCGCGAGCTGGGCATGAGCGAGCGGGTATGGCTCGCCGGCAATCAGCGCGACGTGCTGCCCTGGTTGCAGTCCTTCGACGTGTTCGCTCTCCCCTCGTACGCAAACGAGGGCGTTCCGCAGGCCCTATTGCAGGCGATGCTCTGCGGCCTGCCCTGCGTCACCACCACGGCCGGGAGCATCGGCGAGATCGCCCGGGACGGCGCCACCGCGATCGTGGTCGCTGCGGAGGACGCGGCCGACCTTAGGCGCGGCCTGGACCTGGCGCTCGGTGACACGGAACTCGCGGCGCGGCTCGGCTCTGCCGCGCGGGCGCACTGCGCCGCGAACTTCGGCGCACAGACGATGCTCGACCGAATGGAACGGGTGTTCAAGGATGCCGCGCGCCTCTAGCAGGCTGGGTTCGCGCCTGGCGATCGTTCCGCGCGCGCTGGTGAAGCGCCTGCTGTCCGGCAAGCGACGCAGGCCCGCTCATCCAGGCCGCATTCTCGTCGCTCACCAATTGCTGCTCGGGGACACGCTGATGCTGACTCCCCTGCTCGCGCGGCTGCGCCGAAGCCATCCCGAGGCCGAGATCGTGGTGACCGTCTCCCGCGGACAATTGCCGCTGTACGCCGCCCGGCCGTACGGCGTGAACGCGGTGGCCTACGATTCGCGCAGTCGCGCATCGGCCAAGGCGTTGCTCGGCCTGGGGCCGTTCGATCTCGCCGTGGTGCCGGGCGACAACCGGCACGCGGTGCTCGCGCACGCCCTCGGCTCGGCCTGGGTGGTCGCGCTCGCCGACGACCGGCCGGGCTGGAAGAATCGCGTCGCCGACGAGCTGGTCCCCATCCCCTCTGAGCCGGTCGCTCTCCCGGATCTGTTCGCCTTGCTCGCGGGAGAGGACGACGACGCGGTCTACGACGCGAAGGACTGGCCCCGCCCCGAGTGCGCGCCCTTCGAGCTGCCGCGACGCGACTACGCGGTGCTCAACGTGGACGCGAGCTCGCCGCTGCGGTTCTGGCCGCCCCTCAAATGGCTGCAGCTGGCCGATGCGCTCAAGGCGACCGGGCTCGACGTCGCCTTTTGCGCGGGACCCGGTGAAAAGCGCATGGTCGAGGCGATCGATCCGCAGCAGCGTCACCTGTCGTATGCGGGAGTCCTCGACCTGCCTCAGTTGTGGCGGCTGCTCGAAAGCGCGCGACTGCTGGTGTGCCTCGACAGCGGGGTCAGCCACCTGGCGAAGCTCGCACGCACGCCCAGTGTGGTCCTCTACGGGCCCGGCTCGCCGGCGCTATTCGGTCCCGGCCGCTTCTGGCGGAACCATCGCTTCCGCGCCGTCACCATCGAGGATTTTCCGTGCCGCGATCAGCACGGCGTATTCAAGCGGGAGCTGAGGTGGGTAAGGCGCTGCACGCGCACCCTCGCCGAGTGCCCGGCGCCGGCGTGCATGCATGCCATCGAGACCGAACCGGTGATCGCGAGTTGCCGGGAGCTGCTGGGTTAGACTTAGAGGATGAGCCTGCCCCGTTCCGCCGAGATCGTCGGTCTGCACGACAAGGTGCTCGCCCAGGCCGATTGGGACGCAGCCATGCCTCAGGGCGGCGACGTCTGGTCTCACATGGAGCGCAACCATCGCTGCAATTGCCGGCTCTGGACCGAAGAGGACCAGGCGCGTCGCCGCGACGTTCCCGATGCCGCGATCGCCGCCAACAAGCGCAACATCGATACTTTCAACCAGCTGCGCAACGACGCGATCGAGAAGATAGACGAATTCCTGCTCGCCGAGCTGCCGGCCCAGGGGGAGACCACGAGCACGCGCCTCAACTCGGAGACCGCCGGGGCGATGGTCGACCGGCTATCGATTCTCGCGCTCAAGATCTTCCACATGCGGATCCAGACCGAGCGCCGCGACGCGGACAAGCAGCACATCGAGACCAGCCGTGCACGATTGTCCCGCCTGACCGAGCAGCGTGCCGACCTCGCCGGCTGCTTCGACGCTCTGCTCGCCGACTGCCTCGCGGGCCGCGCCCGGTTCAAGGTCTACCGGCAGTTCAAGATGTACAACGATCCCGCTTTCAATCCCTATCTGTACGGCGCCAAGCGCTGACGGCACTCCTTGAGCGCGCGGCCGTTCGTCCAGCAGGTCAACTTCCAGCAGGGCTTCGGAGGCGGCGAAGTCTTCACCGCGATGCTTACGGGCGCGCTGAGGCGCTTGGGAATCGACACCCGCATATTCGTCGACCCGCGCGCCGGAGCCTGGTCAGCGCTGCCGCTAGGGGAAGTCCGCCTCGAGCCGCTGCGCGGGCCCGAGGAGCTGCCGGGGATTCTCCGCGGTGCGCGACCGTGTCCGGTGCTCTTTCATACGCTCGCATCCGCGGACGTGGTCGGCGAATTGCGCGCCCAGGGACATCTCGTACTGGCTTTCGCTCACATGCCCTTGTACGGGAGGGACCCCCGGCCGCTGCTTCCGTTCGACCTCGTTGTCGCGGGATCGCGCCACGTGATCGCGAGCCTTCGCGCGGCCGGCATCGAGCGCATCTACCCGCAGCCTCTGTACGGAGTCGCGCAGCTCGACCGGACCGGTGCGGATTCGGAGCGCCTGCGGGCCGGCTCCCGCTACGACTGGGACCGGCACAAGGTGCGGGATCGACTGCTCGGCGCTCTCGAGCCCCTGTGGCAGCCGTTCCTGCCGCATCCCGAGTTCAATCGCCGCCCGGGCCTGACTCTGGGAGTCGTGTCGAGAATCACGCCCATCAAGCAATTCCCGCTGCTTTTCTCGCATATCGCGCCGATCCTGGCCCGCCTTCCAACGGTGCAGCTCGAGATCTTCGGGAGCGGCGGCTATGCTTCGGTTCGCGATCTGCTTCGGGCGCTGGGCCCGATGAAGGAGCGGGCGCGGTTCTGGGGCCACCAGAAGAACGTGGCCGCCGTGTATCGCAGCATCGACTTCCTTCTGACCGGGCTACCGGAGAAGGAAGCACTCGGCCTCAACGTGATCGAGGCGCAGGCTTGCGGCACGCCCGTGCTGGCCCCCGACGCTCCGCCGTTCGACGAAACCGTGATGCACGAGGCGACCGGCCTGCGCTACCGTGATCCGCGAGAGGACGGTGGCGCCGATTTCGGGCGCACGCTGAAGCTTCTTCTGGAAGGGGGATTCCTCTTCGACGCTGATCGCGCCAGGGCGCACCTCGCGCAGTTCTCCGAGGAGGCCTTCGTCGAGCGCGTGCGGGCCCTGATCGAGGCTATCTGGGGCGGCCGCTCATGAGCTCTCTGACATCGTTGCCTGCTTCGCGCGACAGGCGTCCACGGATTCTCGTCATCCGCCGCGACAACATCGGCGATCTGGTCTGCACCACGCCGCTCCTCGCGGCATTGCGCGAGCGCTATCCCGAAGGACACATCGCGGCGCTCGTCAACACGTACAACCGGGCGGTTCTCGATCGCAATCCCGACGTGGACGCCGTCTACGCATACGAGAAGGGGAAGCACCGCGGTTCAGGGCGCTCCCTGTTGTCCGTATACGCCGAGCGCCTTCGCCTGATCCTGGCCTTGCGGCGAGAGAGGTTCGACTACGCCATTCTTGCGACTCCCGGGTTCGCCGCGCTTTCGCTGCGTTTCGCCCGCTTGGTCGGCGCGCGGCACGTGCTCGGCTATGCCGATCCGGGCCGGACGCATTCGCGACTCGACATCGCGCTGCCCTATGACAGCGGATCACGCGCGCACGAGGTAGAACAGGTGTTCGGCCTGCTGAAGGCGCTCGGCATCAACCGCGCTCCTTCCGAAGCCAGGGTCTTTCCCGACCCCGAGCTGAGTGCCGAACCCGCACAAGCGCTCTCGCGGCTGGGCGGCGGCACGCCTGTGGTCGGGGTTCACGTCAGCGCGCGCAGGAGGAGCCAGCAATGGCCCGCCGAAAGGTTCGCCGGTCTGATCCGCGCGATCGCGGCACCCCATGGCGCGCGCATCATGCTCCTGTGGGCTCCCGGCGAGGCTGACAACCCGACGCATCCCGGCGACGACGACAAAGCCAACAGGGTGGTCGAGTCGTGCCGCGACCTCCCCTTGCTGCCGTGGCCTACCCGCGAGCTCCCCAGACTGATCGCGGCGTTGTCGCTGTGCGACTGCGTGATCTGCATCGACGGCGGGGCGATGCATCTCGCCGCCGCGCTTCACAAGCCGATACTTTGCTTTTTCGGCGACTCGCCGCCCGAGCGCTGGCGGCCGTGGATGACGCCGCACGAGCTGCTGCAGCCGCCGAGCCGCGATCTGCGTGACCTGAGCGTCGAGGAGGCAGCCGCCGGCTTCGAGCGGCTGCTCAGAGCAGCCCCATTTTCGCGGCGCGGGTGAGCACCCAGCGCGCGTACACGATCTCGAAGACGAGGAAAGGTATGAAGATGTAGAGGCGGCTGTTCGCCGCGAGATCGATCGAAATGTAGGCAGCCACGCCCTGGACCACGGTTAGGGCGTAGTGAAAGAGCGACACGGCCTTATGGCTGTAGCCGATCCGGTTGAGGAGCTGGTAGAGGTGGGTGCGGTGCGCAAGGTGGATCGGCTCCCCGCGCACCAGGCGCCGCGCGAAGGTGAAGAACGTGTCGAATATGAAGTGGAACAGGAGCATCGGAACGATATAGAAGGACAGGCGTCCCAGGTCCAGGCTCGATCCGATGACGGCGAGGGTCGCAAAGGTGAATCCCAGGAAGGCGCTGCCGATGTCTCCCATGAAGATCTTGGCGGGCGGGAAGTTGAACAGCAGGAATCCCGCGGCGCCCGCGAGCAGCACGTAGGAGCTGATGTAGACGAAGACGCTTTTTTGCTGGAGCGCGATGGCGCACAGGAATGCCGCGGCGATGACGGCGACTCCCGCGGCCAGTCCGTCCAGGCCGTCCATGAAGTTGTACGCGTTGGTGAGTCCGAGAATCCACAGGAACGTCAGCACGTAGCCCACCCAGCCCAGCTCGACCTCGCCCCAATGGGGAATCGCAAGCCGCGAGAGGACCACGCCCGAGGTGAGCACCACGCCCACGCACACCATCTGCGTCAGCACCTTGACGAAAAAGGTCTTCTGCGTGACGTCGTCGATGAAAGACACCGTCGCGAGGAGAATGGCGGTGACGACGTATCCCCAGAAATACCGGTCGTCGATGCGGGCGACGTCGGCGACGAAGTAGATGATCAGGCTCCCGATCAGGAAGGTCGTGACGAAGGCGATGCCGCCGGACTTCGGGACCGGCCGGGAATGCGAGGAGCGGTCGTTCGGCACGTCCATCACGCGCACGTGGCGCGCCATCACGTAGGTGAGGACCGCGGAGCAGACGAAGATAGCGCCCGCGAAGCCGAGGTGGCTGAGGAACTTGAGAAGGTCCAGCTTGAGAAAGTCCATCTCAGCGTGGGTCCTGCGGGCGGTATTCCGGCACCAGGGTCGCGAGCTTGGCGCGGACCGCCTCGTCCTCGAGCGCCTGGGGCGCCTCCAGCCAGGCCAGAGCCTCGCGCACCCACGATGGATCGGGAGGCGAGAGCGCCCGCATGGTGCGGACCTTCGGGTGGCCCGTGGCGAGGGTGTGCTCGTTGTCGGCGAGCAGCTCCTCGTAGAGCTTCTCGCCCCGCCGCAGGCCCGTGAAGGCGATCTGGATGCCGTCGTCGCGAAGGCCCGACAGGCGGATCATGTCGCGGGCGAGGTCGACGATCTTCACCGGCTCGCCCATGTCCATCACGAAAACCTCGCCGCCCAGGCCCATGCTGCCCGCCTGCAGCACGAGCTGGGCCGCCTCGGGGATCGACATGAAGTAGCGCGTGATCTCCGGATGGGTCACCGTGACGGGGCCGCCGCGCTCGATCTGCTCCCTGAATTTCGGAATGACGCTGCCGGTCGAACCGAGCACGTTCCCGAAGCGAACCATTACGATGCGCGTGCGTCCCGTGGCGAGGCTCTGGCACAGCAGCTCGGCGAGCCGCTTGGATGCGCCCATTACGTTGGTCGGGTTGACGGCCTTGTCGGTGGAGACGAGCACGAGCTTCTCGACGCCGCCGGCGATCGCCGCCTGCGCGACCCGCCAGGTCCCCAGCGCGTTGTTGCGTATCGCCTCCCAGGCGTTCAGGTCCTCCATCAGGGGGACGTGCTTGTACGCCGCGGCGTGAAACAGCGCCGATGGCCGGAAGCTCCCGACCGCCTGGTCCAGGCGCGCCGCGTCCTTGACGTCGCCGATGACGCAGGCGAGCGGGGTCACCGGCGAGCGTCCCTGGAACTCCTGCTCGATCTGGTAGAGCGCGAGCTCGTTCGCCTCGAAGAGCACCAGCTTCGCGGGCTCGAAGCGCGCGAGCTGGCGGCAGAGCTCGGTGCCGATCGATCCCCCCGCGCCCGTCACCATCACCGTCTTTCCCTGCAGCCACTCGCGCAGTCCCGCGCTGTCAAGCGCCACTGGATCGCGCCCGAGCAGATCGTCGAGCTCCACCGGTCGCACTTGCGAGTAGCTGACGCGCCCCGACATGAGATCTTCGTAGGACGGTACCGTCATCGCCGGTATGCCGGCGTTCCCGCACAGCTCCATGGCGCGCCTGCGTGCGGCGTGCGTGGCGCCCGGCATGGCGATGATGGCCTGATCGACGTCCCTGCCTGCGACGATCTCCGGCAGGGCAGCCAATGGACCGAGCACCTTGACCCCGTCGATGTCGCGGCCGTGCCGGCTGGGATCGTCGTCCAGGAGGCCGACGAAGTTCCACTCGGGGCTCCGGCCGAGGCTCTTCAGCAGATTGGCGCCGGCGGTTCCGGCGCCAAGCACGATCACCCGCTTGGAGTCGACCGCGCTGAGCCGGGCAAGACGGCCTTCCTTCCAGGCCCGATAGGCGATCCGGCTCCCGCTCATCACCGCCGCCAGCAGGATCGGGTACATCACCACGACCGAACGCGGGACATAGCTGAGCCTGAAGAGCACGACGACCAGCGCGACCCCGAGCGCGCCCAGCCCCGCAGCGACCAGGATGCGCCGCAGGTCGGTGAGGCTCGCATAGCGCCACAGTCCGCGGTACAGGCCCGAGCGCCACGACAGGAATGCCTGCAAGGGCAGTATCCAGACGAGATCCCGGAACATGGGGACGGTGTAGAAATCCGAGACTTCGAAGTTGAAGCGAAGTTGATAGGCGATGAGCCAGCAGGCCGCCGCCGCGAGCAGGTCGTGAAAAACCGTGACCCAGGTCTGCCAGCTCACAGACGCCGGGCTCCACGACCGTGCCGCGCCGAGCCCCTTATCCGTCTGGGAGGAGCGCTTCATTTCGCGCGCGCTCAACGCGCGGCAACGCGCATGACTTTCGCGACCGCGAGCGCCGTGTCCCGCATGTCGCGTTCCGTCAGCGTCGGGTGCACCATGAAGCAGAGGCTGGTGTCGCCGAGCGCGCGGGCGACCTCGAGGCGCTTCGAGGGCCGCAGCGACTGCGGGAAAGCCTTCTCGAGGTAGATCTCGCTGCAGCTGCCGACAGCGCACGGGACGCCTTCGGCGTTCACCGCCGCCAGGACGCGGTCGCGGGTCCACCCCGTCCGGAGCGAGTCGGGGCGCAGGAAAACGTAGTACTTGTAATACGCGTGGCCGATGTCCCCCGGGGGTACGGTAACCCTCAGCCCCGGTTCATGGGAAAAGGCCTCGGTGAGGATCGCCGCGTTCCTCTGGCGGGCAAGGCGCGACTGAGCAAGCTTGCCGAGCTGCGCCCGCCCCATCGCGGCCTGCAGCTCGGTCATGCGTCCGTTCGTGCCGAAGCTTTCGTGGATCCAGTTGAACAGGCCGGGCTTGGCAGCCGGCTGCTGGTAGATCGCGTCGTAGCTCTTGCCGTGATCCTTGTAGGACCAGGCGCGGGACCACAGCGCCTGGTCGTTGGTCACCAGCATTCCGCCCTCGCCGCCGGTGGTGATGATCTTGTCCTGGCAAAAGGAGAACGCCCCGGCGTCGCCGATCGAGCCGACCGGGCGCCCCTTATAGAGCGCGCCATGCGCCTGCGCGCAGTCCTCGATCACCTTCAGCCCGCGCTCGCGTGCGATCGCCATGATCGGGTCCATGTCGCAGGGCCAGCCCGCGAGGTGCACCGCGATGATCGCCTTGGTTTTCGGCGAAAGTACCGCCTCGATGGTGGCGGCAGTGAGGTTCTGGCTCTCCGAATCGACGTCGGCGATCACCGGCTTGGCTCCCCGCATCACGGCGCAGCTCGCCGTCGCGATGAAAGTGCGGCTGGGCACCACCACCTCGTCTCCGGCGCCGATACCGAGAGCCTCGAGCGCAAGCTCCAGGGCCACGGTGCCGTTCGCGAGCGCCACGGCGTATGAGCAGCCGACGTGTGCTGCGTATTCGCGCTCGAAGTGCCGGGCTTCCTCGCCGGTCCAGTAGTTCACCTTGCCGGAAGCGAGTACGCGGACCGCCGCGTCGATCTCGTCGCGGGCGTAGTGAGGCCAGGGAGCGAAAGGCGTATCGCGAACCGGTTGGCCTCCTTCGACGGCCAGGCGATCGCCGGACGCGCTCTCGGGTCGCGCGCTCACGCGGACAGCTTTCTTGCCGGGGACCCGGCCGCCTTGACGTTCTCCGGAACGTCTTCGAGCAGCGTAGAGCCGGCACCCACGATCGCATTGCCGCCCACGCGGATCCCGGGAATGACGACGCTGCCGGCACCGAGAAAAGCCCCCGCGCCGATACGCACGCCTCCGCACAGGTGAACACCGGGAGCGAGGTGCACGCCGTCGCCGACGACGCAGTCGTGGTCGACGGTCGCGCCGGTATTCACGATCACGTTCTCGCCGATGGCCGCGTCGGAGTTCACCACCGCTCCGGCCATGATCACCGTTCCATCGCCGATGGCCGCGCCGCGACCGATCTGCGACTGAGGGTGAACGGCGCGGGCGAGTCCCACGCCGTTGCCGCGCAGCCAGCTCGCGATGCGCATGCGTGTGCCGTTGTCGCCGATCGCTATTAGCGCCAGCGGCTTTTCGCCCGCAGCTCCCGCGAGGATGCCCGCCGTCGCACCCGCGACGCGGTAGCCGAAGAACGATTTTCCGTGCAGGGCCGGATTGTCGTCCAGGAGGTGCGATATCCGGTAGCGCCCTTCCTTCTCGACGATGTCTATGACCACCTTGGCATGGCCGCTCGCGCCGACCACGACGAGCGCGGGCTGCTTATCCATTGCGCGGCTCGCCGCGGCTGCCCGTGAAGCGCGGCATGGTCGCGTGTCCCGGCTGGTTGATCCCCTCCGAGTGCAGGACCCCGAGGAGCGTGAGCCACAGAATCTGCAAATCCAGCCACAGGGAGCGGTGATCGACGTACCACACATCGAGCCGCAGACGTTCCTCCCAGGTCTGGGCGTTGCGCCCGTTCACTTGCGCCCAGCCGGTGATGCCCGGGCGGACTTCGTGGCGTCGCGCCTGCTCTGGCGAATACAGGGGCAGGTATTCGACGAGCAGCGGCCTTGGGCCAACCAGGCTCATGTCACCGCGAAGCACGTTCCACAGCTGGGGCAGTTCGTCGAGGCTGGAGTGGCGGAGGAACCGGCCGAGGCCGGTGAAGCGCTCCGCGTCGGGAAGCAGCTTGCCCTGAGCATCGGTCGCGCCCGACATGGTCCGGAACTTGTAGAGCACGAAAAGATGACCGAGCCTTCCCGGCCGGATCTGCGCAAATAGGATCGGGCGGCCCGAGCAAACCAGGACCAGCGCGGAGACCGCGAGGATCACCGGCGAGAGCACGATGAGCCCTGCGCAGGCGACGGCGAAATCAACGAACCGCTTGATCATTCGCAGGATTATAGCTTTCCGGTCACTTCGGAGTAGTAATCTCGGAGTGCCTGAGTCACTCTCTCCGCGGAAAACTCGCGCAGCACGCGCGCGCGGCCCGCGCTCCCCAGACTTCCGCGCATTTCCGGATGCTCGATCAGGGTTCGCATTCTTTCAGTCAGCCCCGCGACGTCACCGGGGGCATGGAGCAGGCCGGTCTCCCCCTCGACCACGGCGTCGATGACCCCGTAGATCCGGCTGGCGATTACCGGCAGCTCCGCGGCGGAAGCTTCGATGGCGACCTGACCGAAACCCTCGCGATAGCTCGGCAGGCAGAAAACGTCCGCCGCGGCCATGTACTCCTCGGGGCGGTCCGTGAAATCGATACGGCGGAACCGGTCGCGGTGCCCATCGAGCAGCTCCTCCACACGCGTCATGAGTCCTTCTTCGTCCGGCCCCGCGATGAGGAGATACGCGGAGGCGTATCGTTTCGCGAGCGCTGCGAACGCTCGAGCGAGGTCGGTCACACCCTTGTCGCGGCTCACGCGGCCCAGGTACAGGTACAGCACCGCGTCGCGAGGCAGGCCCAGCACCGATCGCACGCGGATTCTCGCCGCCTCGTCCGGACGGAAGCGCTCGTCCACGCCGCAGATCGAGCCCTCGCCGAGCACCGTCGCTTTCGCGGCGCTCACGACGCCATTGGCAATCAGGAACTCTCGCTGCGAGCGGCTATCGACCAGCACGTGCGTCGCGAGGCGGGCGATGAGGGCGTCCAATTGCCGCAGCAGGACGCGCATCGGGCCCTTGCGCGTCACCCAGACCTGGCCGGTGAAAGTGTGCACCCGGACCGGCACGCGCGCGAGCCATGCGGCAACCATCGAAAGCAGGCCGGCCTTGGGCGTGACCGAATGCACCACGGCAAAGCCCTGTTCCCTGAAGAAGAGAAAGAGGTGAATCGCGGCGAGCGCGTCCCGCAGCGGCGAGATGGCGCGCACGATCGGGACATTGAAGAATCGCGCTTGCGGGACCTCGACAGCGAGGGCTTGCGGATTGGCGTTGGCAACCACGCTCACTTCGAAGCGATTCGACAGGACCGCAATATGCTTCGCGAGAAAGGCGCGAACGGTTAGGGGAGAGGACACCACGAAGCAGATGCGCTGCCTGGCGGCGGCTGTCACTGGAGCGACCCGGCCTGCTTCGGCTTGCGCCGGAAAGGAAGGAGAGCAAGGACAGCCGCCGAACCGAGCAGCCGGTTCCAGAGAGCCGGAACGATATCGAAGGGACACAAGGCGAGAAAGGCCAGTGCCACGCGTACCCGGTGCAGCCTGCGCGGCAGCCGCTCGATCCCGTCGAGCAGAAACCGGCGTGCGCCGGGATAGCGTGCCCCGGTGAGGGCGATGCTTGCCCCCTTGCCGGCACGGATCGCGGCAAAACGAAAACGCAGCGCCATGCGGTCGAGAAACGCCGGGGTGAACAGCTGCGGCGCGAGACGCGGCCCGCGCTCGCGCAGCCGCTCGAGTATGGGCTCGAGGTTCTCCGGGTTCAAAGTCCTCGACAGATAGCTGCCGGAGTGGATGCGGCTTGCTCCGAAAGGGACCGGGGAGAACAGCGCTCCGCGGCGGCTTGCGACTACCCATGTGGTCACCAGATCGGCGAGACCCATGTACGTTGCGTCGAATCGGCCTGCCGCCTCGAGCGTGGCCCGGTGATAGATGAGCGTGGAGCCGACCGACCAGTTGCCGAGGCGGTACGACATTTCCGCGCATCGCTCCGGGGAGATGTAGGCGTCGCGCAAGGAGACGACCGGTGAGCGGTGGAGGCGAATCAGGCGGTCGTTCTCGTCGAAGAGCCAACCCATCGCGGACCACAGCCCCACGCCCGGGTGGCGCGCCAGGCACGATCTCGCGCGGGCGAAAAGGCCCGGGAGCACGGCGTCGTTGGCCGACAGGAACAGGACGTACTCGCTGCGAGATATCTCGAGGCCCCTATCCAAGGCCCCGTAGGTCCCGAGATTCACGGGGTTCTCGAGGAGCCTCGTCCCTGCCTTGCCCGAGATCAACGAGCGGATGATCGCGACGCTGTCGTCGGTCGACTGATCGTCTACGACAATCAGCTCGTCGGGCGGGTCTTCCTGTTGGAGTATCGACCGGATGCAGCGCGGAAGATATCGCGAGTCGTTGCGGTTGGGCACGATAACCGCGATCTCCGGCGTCGCTGAGTTCGGGGAGCCGTCCAACTCTCCCGGTCCTTCGGCAGGATTCACCGTACGCCGGCCCGCGGGCATCCCGTGCAGAGCATCAGGAGGCGTCCAGGTAGTGGCAGAGCTCATGGTAGGTGCTGCCGAACTCCGGAACCGCAACGAGCCATCGCGCAGTCAGGGGCAGGCGGCACTTCCAGGCGGTGCGGCAGGCAATCCTGGCTTTGAGGTCGAGGCGGACTACATTGGGGACGGAGCGGGCTACAAGCCAGAGGTATCGCAGTGTGGACAGGGCTGCGATCTTCGACCACTTGGAGATTCCGGCCGGCGTCTGCAACTGCTCGATCATGTCGGCCCCCGTATCGCCCTCAGGATAGGCCGACCGCTTGAACGCCATCAGCTTGTCAGCCACGCGCAACGCATCCAGGGGGCCGATCATGAGGTAGGGATCCCCCGGCCAGAGTGGCTGCAGAACCGCATGGAAATCCCGCGGGGAACAACCCGAGCAGAAGTAGACCGCGTGGGCAAGATCGAGCGTCTTGAAAAATGCTTCTTGGTCGATGTGGGGTGCCGA
This sequence comes from Burkholderiales bacterium, assembly GCA_035519135.1. Classification (GTDB taxonomy): domain Bacteria; phylum Pseudomonadota; class Gammaproteobacteria; order Burkholderiales; family SG8-39; genus VBDM01. The sequence goes on from DATIWX010000004.1 coordinate 41,447, forward strand.
CGAATGCGCCCGGTAGAACGCCCAAAGCGCATCGCGGTAGCCTTGATAGTGCTCCAGGAGATCCACGGGATTGTCGGCAAACCATGGAAAGGGATTCCATTTCTTGCGATTGGATTCGGCCGGGGGGCCGTACTGTCTGGCCGCGTAGATGGAGGGAAGGCGCTTTATCTTGCCCTTGATGACGGCGGCGACCGACTGAAACAGTTCCTGGAAGAGGAAGGTGTTTAGAGTCTGGAGGGAGGCAAAGATGTCGCGCAGGTCCTGCGTACGATAGACGGCGTAGAACAGCGACTGGTATTTCTGGCACAGGCGGAATATGCGCGCCCCGGGATGAGTGGCTTCATTGCTCGGCCCGGAGTATTCGTTCTTGACGTGGACAAGGCGGCCGTCCGGTCGAAAATTGAAGTAAATGCCGTGGGCGCCGACGTACTCGGCGTGGCTGTCCAGGTAAGCGATTGCGTTCTGCACTCCGACAGGAAAGACGACGTCGTCGTCTGCGCAGAACGAGACATACCGTGATTCCACCATTTCGAGACCGCGCAACAGCTTGGAAGCCCACGGTTCGGTCGTCTCGAAAACCACGTGTCGAACGGCGTTGCCGAACGGTGCCAGAGCCTCCGAGTTCTCCCTTGCGATTTCCGGCATGCTCGAGTCGAGCACCAGCAGATTCACCGGCCAGGCACGCTTGTAGTAGTACCGGACCAGCTGCTTGAGGAGCGCCGGACGGTTGAGAGTCGGGATTACCAGGGTATGGTCACCGGTCATTTGTGTGCCCGCGTAGTTTCCGCCACCACGTCATAAGCGTGCGTCTTGGGAATGAAGAAACGGCAGAGGAGGCAGCTAGCGTTGTCATCATCACGGCCAGCAATAGCGCCCACCCGATCGCGCCGTCCTGGATCCTCGGGATGGCGATTCGCCACGCCAGTCCCACCACCAGCGAGGCTGCCAGCGGCGGCAAGATGTCCATCGTGTACCAGCGCGCCATCTCACCGCGGAGCAATCGCCGGTGCATCAGAGGAATGCCGATTGTGACATATCCGAGGTTGAGCGCGAGCCATACGGACGCGGCGCCAACGCCTCCGAATTGCTCACCCAGTATCCAAATCCCCGGCACCACGAGGCACACCGAGACGACGTTGATCCAGAGCGCGAGGCGCGTCCAGCCGTAGGCAAGCTGCAGGGTATACGGAAGATTCATCAGGCCGTTCAGCGAGGAGCCCAGGACGAGCAGCGAAAGAATCGGAGCAGAGGCTGCCGAAAGCGCTGCATCGCCGGTCCACAGCCGCAGCAGGTCCCCCGCAAAAGCCGCAACCACCACTGCGATGGGGAGCACCGTCGCGCTCATGGCTTGATTGGTGTGATGATAGAACTCGATCAGTGAACCCGTGTCCAGTGCCGCGATCAGCTGACTGTAGCGCGGGTAGGCCGCCGTGACGATGGGTTGCACCAGCCTCAAGAGCGAGAAAGCCAGGCTGGCGGCGAAAGCGTAGACGCCGAAATCGTTCAGCGTCAGGATCTTCGACAGTACGATGCGGTCGGTCTGGGTCAGGAGGAACGACAGAATCGTCACCCCAGTCATGCCGATCGCGAAACCGCCGACCTCCTTCAACTGGCGAAAGCGGAAAGATGGCGCGCGCGAGCCCTTTGGAAGGGCCAGCCAAATAACCAGTGCGAATCCCAGGCCCTGCGCCGCACTTACCCCGACGTTCCACCAGAGAAACGCGTCAATTGTGGGCGCGACAAGCCACAGTACGCACACCGCCCCGATGGCGCGAATCGTCGAATACGCCGCAGACAGTGCGTTCAGAAGAACCTGCCGCTGCAGTCCCGCCAGGCCTCCGCTGTAGAAAGACACGGGCCACTGCAGGGCGGTTGAAAGCCCGAGCAGGAGCAACGCTCCGGCAGTCTGTTCCACTGACATGGACACCGGCTGCAACCAGTGCTGGGCGATCGGCTCTGATGCTGCCCAGACCACGAGCGCGATCAGTACTCCGGTCGGCCAGCAGATCCATTCCAGAGTTCGTACCAGATCGCGGGTACTATCGGGATCAAGGGTAGCGCTGGATCGGCGCGCCAGTTCCCGATTCAGTGACGCGGATAGACCCATGTCTAGTATTGTGAAAAAAGCCTGCAAGGCGACGAAAAAGCCAATGATGCCGAAGGCTTCGATACCGATATACTGGATGTAGACCGGCAGGAAAATCACGTTCATGATCGCGACCCACAACTGTCCAGCGTAGTTCGCGAGCACGTTTCGCCTTACGACGGAAGTACTCACGGGATCAGGCGGTCATGCCATGGAAGGCGACCCATGTCGGGGCTGGCACGGCGAGCGAGCTTGGGCTAGCGCCTCCGAAGCCAGGCGCCGGGCCAGTAGGTCACGGGCCGTGTGATGAGTCCTTCATCGAATGCGAAGGCTGGAGTTTCCAAGACGAACTCGGGGTGCCCTGCCGCGAAGTCGCGCGCGGCTTCGAAAGGGTTGTCCTCCTTCCATTCGGCTTTGCCGCGCGGAACATCACTGAGGTCGCGCATGATCCCGTCGGTGGCCACAATGTAGGATCCCGTAGTCACGAGTGAGTGGTATGCCTCCAGCTCCCTTGCGACGTGCTGCCGGGAGTGATTCGAATCAAGGAGGACCAACACCTTTTCGCCGACCGCGATTGACGACTTCACTTCACGAACGACGTCCGGGTGGGTCGAGTCTCCTTCGATTAGGGAAATCAGGGGAAACAGCGGGTGCGCCTCGATCGCGGTGCGATTGCGGGGGCGGATTTCGATGTCAATGCCGATAACCCGGCCTGCGCCCATCAGCTTACACAGGCTCGCGTAATAGATCAGGGAGCCTCCGTGCGCGACTCCGGTCTCGACGATTACATCCGGACGCACCTGGTATATGACCTCCTGTGTTCTGATCATGTCCTCGGGCAACTGAATGACAGGCCTGCCCATCCAGGTAAACGAGTGCGGATACTTGAGGCTCCACCCCACCTTTACCCAGAGCAGGGAGAGCAACTCGAAACTCTCCTTGGAGTACAGATCAAACTCGGATCGCTTATCGCCGTTCTGCTGCACCAACCTTCTGGTTTCGCTGTCTATGCTGAGTTTCATTTGGGGTCCTAGGAAACAAGTTCAACAGCAAGTCCGGCATGCTGCAGGAGCCGATGGTTCTCATCGCGATAGTTTGGGTTCATTAGTATGGCCTGGCGGATGCCGCGTTCTCGCAGGCCGTCAATGCCTACGATTGGATGGCCTGTACCCGGTGTGAACCGTCCCTGCTTCTTCGGGTTCAAGTCTACGAGGACTTCGACGAACTCCCGGCCCGGGTCTAGCAGGTTCACGAAAGTCGTGCCTTTTGCCCCGGCACCCCACACTGCTATGCGGCCACGATGGCTCAGATTCTCCAGCCGGTCCTTCCATTGCTCGCGCATGGCTCGTTCTGCCCCCGCAAAGGACTCCGCCATGGCCGCGACGGTTGCGTCGGGGTCCGGCTTGCGAGACGTGCTGTCGGCAAGAGACAACTCGGCCCACAGGTACTGCCCCGAGAACACGTGGCCGACCTCATTGGCGCGAAACCCCGCCAGCACACCGGCCGCAGCGAGGGATTCGCGGTTGAACAGGGAACAATGCTCGTAGAAGAAATCCCAGAAGACGAAATTCCTCAGAATCCACTCCACGCAGGGCGTTTCGATGAACGCGCGCGCTCGCGGAGATGGTTCGAGCGCGGTTCGAAGGGTCGCCAGGAAGCCCAGGGGATCGGCAACGTGCTCGATGACGTGGCGGCTCACGACGACGTCGGCCTGAAGTCCGGCCACCGAAGGACTGTAATATTCGCGATGGAATCGCAGGCGGCCGTCGAGATCTTCGCTAGGTCCTAGATAGCTCGGATCGAAACCTACCCCGGTGTTCTCTGCGCCCGAAAAGAGCACGATGCGGCGAAGGAATGAGCCTTTTCCACAGCCGATTTCCACCACGCGCGCGCGTTTCACACTCTTCTCGACGACCAGATGACGAACCAGGTCGTCGACGTACTCGGCGAAATACGGCGAGCAATCCTGGGTATTGTCGTAACCCGGTCCGTACGACAGTTTCTTGGGGTCGAATGTCCGGTTCCATACGAACCCGCACGTCGTGCACGCGCACATGCTGAGATCACCGCGCGCGGCGTCCAGGGCATCACGTTCGGAAGCGGCTGGGAGATTCTGATGGACCGGGACGTCCTTCCGAGCCAAGAACTCGAACGGCGCAGTTGATGAGCAGATCGGACAAGCAGGCAGCGCAGAGAGCGTCACCGGTCGCGCTCCGCCCCGACGGTGCTCGAGAGTTTTCGGCGCCACCAGGCAACGGCATCCTTTACGCCTTCGTCGAGCGTATATTTCGGCAGCCATCCGAGCTCGCGATTCAGGCGGGTGGTATCCGCGGCAACCAGCGGCGGCTCGGTTGTTTCGGAATGGGTGCCGAACCGAAGCAGATCGGATCTGCCCGTCGCGGCGCCAACGGCGCGAGCGACATCCCGGACGGCGACGGGCGTTCCGGAGGCCACGTTTACCGTCCCGGCGAATTCGCTCGACGCGAGCGCTGCGAGCGCGTCGCCGGCGTCCGCAACATGGAGATAGTCGCGCATCTGTCGCCCTTCCGAGCAATCTGCCGGCGCGCCGCGCAGCAGCGATCTCGCCACGGACGCGACCAGTCTTTCGGGATGTTCGTGCGGCCCGTAGAGCCAGAAGAGTCTTGCCCAGGCCAGGCCGATTCGGGTGCTGCGGGCGAACTCCGCCAGCGCGATGTGGAGAGCGTGCTTGCTGGCGGCATAGAGAGTGTCCGGAGCGCATGGCGTCACCGACTCGACGCACCAGCCATGGCGCCAATCATATTCCGCACACGTCCCTGCGACCACCAGGCGGCGGCCTCCGGCCTTGGCGAAGGCCTGCCCCAGCGCGATTCCCGAGCGCAGCCAGTCCAGGTTCTCGGGCGCCGTCCGGTACTTCGCGGGCTCGGTGCACCACGCAAGGTGCAGGCAATGCGTGGGGCGAATTCGTGCAAACAGGTCCGTGAGCTGGGCGGCGTCGAGCAGGTCGGCCTTGTACCAGACGACGTCCTCGCCAGCGGCGGCACCCTCTGCCGTAGTGACAGCGTGAACTTCGAATCCTCTCCGGCGAAGCGGCCCGATGCAATGACGTCCGATGAAACCGTTCGCTCCGGTGAGCAAGATCCGCTTCATCCTTTGAAATCCGCGTAGTTGCGGTCACGCGCCGAAATCACGCGCTCGGCCGGAGGCCACTTGATTCCGAAAGCCGGGTCGTCCCATCGCACTCCGCGGGCGCTTTCCGGTTGGTGGATCTCGGACATCTGGTAGAGGACTTCCGAGTCGTCCGTCAGCGTCTGAAACCCGTGGGCAACGCCCTCCGGACAGTACACTGCCCGCCGGTTCTCCGCGCTGAGTTCGACTCCGTGCCAGCGTCGGAAGCTTGCGGATTCGATGCGGAGGTCCACGATCACGTCGTACACCGCACCCATCGTGCAGCGAATGAGTTTCGCCTCTTGGTGGGGTGCAGCTTGGTAGTGCATGCCTCGCAGCGTTCCGCGCTTCCGATTGAAGGACACGTTGCATTGGACCAGCCCCGGATGCAGTTTCCGTTCCGCGAACTCGCGGGCACACCAGCTTCGCGCAAAGAAGCCACGCTCGTCGCGGATCGGTTCCATCTCGATCACAAACGCTCCGGCGACCGGTGTCTCCAGGAATTTCAAGCAACGACCTCAACCCGGGGAATTGGGATCACGAACCTGCCGCCCCAGTCGCGGATGAAGCTGAGCTGGGCCATGATTTCCTCCTTCAGGTTCCAAGGCAGAATCAGGACGTAATCCGGCTTCGTCTCACTCAGTTTTTCCGGCGCGAAGACGGGGATATGGGTACCCGGAAGGAAGAGCCCCTGCTTGTGCGGGCTGCGGTCCACGGTAAAGTCCAGAAAATCGTTCCTGACCCCGCAGTAGTTGAGGAGCGTGTTGCCCTTTGCCGGGGCGCCGTACCCGCAGATGCGCTTGCCTTCGCCCTTCGCCCGTATGAGGAATTCAAGCAGAGCTCGCTTGACCTCCTCGACCCTCTTGCCAAAGGCCCTGTAGGTGGCGAGCGACCGCAAACCATGACTGATCTCGCGCTCGCGGAGTTCCGTCACCCGCGGGGACAACCCAAGGTCTGCGCGCTCGGTGTGACTTGCATAGATCCTCAGCGAGCCGCCATGCGTTGGAAGCTCGTCGACATCGAATATGCTCAAACCATGGCGCGCGAAAACCCCCTCCACCGCCAGGAACGAGAAGTACGAGAAGTGCTCGTGATAAATCGTGTCGAACTGATTCTCCCGCATCAGGTTCAAGAGATGTGGGAACTCCATGGTGACCACCCCTCGCGCCTTGAGGAGGATCTTGAGTCCCTTCACGAAGTCGTTGAGCGAGGGCACATGAGCGAGGACGTTGTTGCCCAGCAGCAAGTCGGCGCTCTTGTGTTGCGCCTTGATCTCAGAAGCCAGTTCTGAACCGAAGAATTTCACCAGCGTGGGGATTCCCGCCTGCACCGCCGCCCGTGCGCAGTTTTCCGCCGGTTCAATGCCGAGCACCGGCACGTTCTGCTCCTTGAAGTACTGCAGGAGGTAGCCGTCGTTGCTGGCGATTTCCACCACTAGGCTCGCCGGGCCGAAAGCAAAGCGCTCGATCATGGTGTCGACATATCTCCGAGCATGGTCGAGCCAGGTTTGGGAGTAGGAAGAAAAGTAGGCGTAACCCTCCGCAAAGATATGCTCCGGGCTTTCGAATTCCTGCAATTGGACCAGGAAACATCTGGCACAAACATACGCGTGCAGGGGATAAAAGGGCTCCATTCTCTCCAGCTGTTCCGCGCTGAGAAATGCATTGGAGAGAGGGGACATGCCCAGATCACAGAAGGTATGCTCTAGCTGGGCACCGCAGGAGCGGCAGGGTCCGGCCGTCATCGCCCCTCACTGCTCTGAAAGCGGGCAATCTGCTCTTCGGTGAGTTTGCGCACGTTTTCTCCCCTGGAATAGCGGAGATACCATTCCACGACCGAGTCGAGCGCGGCCTCGAGAGCTACGCTGGGTTGCCATTTGAGCTCCGTACGGGCCTTTGAGCAATCGAGTCTGAGCAGACCCGCCTCGTGGGGCTGTGGCGCTCGATCGACTTCCCACTTCGCGTTCTTGCCCCAGCGCCGGGCGAGCCCCTCTACGACCCATGACACCGCTCTGTTCTCTGCGTCGGCGGGACCGAAATTCCATCCACCGGAGTAGGATGGCCCATCCTCCCAAAGGCGTTCTGCCAGCGTGAGGTATCCATTCAGCGGATCGAACACGTGCTGCCAAGGCCGAACCGCACTCGGGTTTCTCACGCGCAGCTTCCTACCCGCGGCAAACGCGCGAAGCGCGTCGGGAACCAGTCTGTCCATGCCCCAATCTCCCCCGCCGATCACGTTGCCGGCGCGAGCGCTCGCCACGGCTACCCCCGTTTCTGAAAGGAAAGAACGCCGGTAGGCGGCCGTCACCAGTTCAGCGCAGCCTTTGCTGCTGGAGTAGGGATCGTAGCCTCCCATCGGGTCTCCCTCATGGTAGGCCGAGTGAGCCTCGCGGTTCTCGTAGCACTTGTCGCTCGTCACGATCACGACCACGCGCACCGATCTTGCGGTGCGCGCGGCCTCGAGGATGTTCACCGTCCCCATGACATTGGTGGAATAGGTGCCGGGCGGATCGACGTACGATTCGCGCACCAGCGACTGCGCGGCTAGGTGAATGACGATATCCGGTTTGGCGCGCAGGAGCACCGTTTTCAGTCTAGTCAGATTGCGCACGTCGGCCGTCGTCGCTCTTGTCGAGCGGGCGAGGCGCGCGAGCTCGAATAAGCTGGGCTTTGTCGGTGGGCCAAGCGCATAACCTGTCACCTTCGCGCCGAGCATCTGCAGCCAAAGGCAGAGCCAGCTACCCTTGAATCCCGTGTGCCCAGTGACGAATACGGATTTGTCCTTCCAGAAAACAGGATTCATTTCCAGATTTTCCAGGGGGCACGGCCCGTATTCCAGGTCTCCTCGAGATAAGTTCTGTCCCGCATCGTGTCCATGCAGTGCCAGAACCCCTCGTGGAGATACGCCGCTAGCTTGCCTTCGCGAGCGAGTCGCTCCATCGGACCGCTCTCCCAGGCGGTCTGGTCCCCCTCGATGTAGTCGAAAACTTGCGGCGCGAGCACGAAATACCCGCCGTTGATCCAGCTTCGGTCGCCTTCCGGTTTTTCCTTGAAACTGACGATCTTCTGCTTGTCCATGTTGAGGGCTCCGAAACGGCCCGGGGGCTGCACGGCGGTCACCGTGGCAAGCGTGTCCTGCTTGCGATGAAAGGCAATCAGCTTACCAATATCGACATTGGCTACGCCATCGCCGTACGTCATGCAAAACGCCTCATTGCCGAGGTATGACTTCACGCGTCTCAGCCGCCCGCCGGTCATCGTATCTTCGCCGGTGTCCACCAGGGTGACTTTCCAGGGCTCGACGCTGTGCTGGTGGACCTTCATCTTGTTGTCGGCCATATCGAACGTCACGTCCGACATGTGCAGAAAATAGTTTGCGAAATACTCCTTGATCACGTAGCCCTTGTAGCCGAGGCAGACAATGAATTCGTTCACCCCATGGAACGAATAGATCTTCATGATGTGCCAGAGAATCGGACGCCCCCCGATCTCGACCATGGGCTTCGGACGAACCGAGGTTTCCTCGCTAATCCGGGTGCCTAGGCCACCCGCAAGTATCACAGCTTTCATCTGGGAACCGTCATCTTGTATGTCCTTTGTATGTTCGCAGAGCAAGGTACCCGTGCTCTGGGCTTTGTCCTACCGCCCCTTGCGCACGACGAGCGAACGCAGGCGTTCTACCACAGCGCCTTCTTCCGGGTAGTAGAGTGCCTCCAGTGCGGAGCTCATCGGCGTATGGCTGTCAGGGTGGCAAACCCGGACCGGGCTAGCGCGTAGCGCTCGGCCCGAGTGTTCGGCAACGCGAGCGATGATTTCTGCAGAGACGCCGAACGATTGCCAAGCGGGGTCCATGACACACAGGCGCCCGGTCTTGTCGACGGAGGCGCATATTGTGCCGGAATCCAGGGGCGACACGGTACGCAAGTCAATTACCTCGGAGTCGACGCCTACGACGCTCAGCCTGCCTGCCACCCGCAGAGCAAAGGGGACCATGACCCCCAGCGCCACGATCGTGAGATCCTTCCCCTTCCTGCGCACAGCAGCACGCCCGAAACGAACCCGATACGGCGCTTCAGGAACCCGGTCCCTTAGGGAAAAGAGCGAACGGTGTTCGAGAAGTATGACCGGGTTCTCCCCGAAAACGGCCTCGAGCAGAAGGCCCTTCGCATCGAACGCGGTGGCGGGCATGGCCACCTGGATGCCGGGCACATGGGCGAACCACGCGTGCAAGCTCTTCGAGTGCTGGGGACCCTGCCCCCAGCCACGGCCGACGATTGCGCGTATGACGATCGGCAGCGACGATTGCGCATTCGACTTGAACCGCCACAGGGCCATCCAATTGGTTATGGCATCCATCGAATAGAGCATGAAGTCGAGGCGATGATGCACCAGCACCGGCCGCATGCCTGCGACGGCGGCCCCGATGCCGAGGGCTGTCATGGCGCTTTCGGACACCGGGAAGTCGCGAACGCGGTCCGTGCCGAAGCGTTCGGCCAGACCGGTCGTCGAGCCGAACACACCCGGCGCGTAGTCGACCAGCTGGCCCACCACGATTACCCGGTCGCTAAGCTCCATTGCCTGCTCGAGCCCCTGCCTGAGCGCGTCGGCGAAGCTGGCCTCGGGGTGCGCAGTTCCCGGGGTTTGCCGCGATGCCGCTGCACGAGGTTGGGGGTTCTTGCGTTTCGACAGCATAGCTGACCTTCGGCCTCAGTAGCCCTTCGCCTGGGCCGACTCCTGGTGCGCATCGAAGTCGCCCAGGTCGATATCGACGAGCAACCGGTCGGCTTCCGGGGTCGCGCTCGAATAGTTGAGCCCAATCCAGTTGGGTGTCGGTGGGAAGGGACTCGATTTCGCGAAGCGGAAGCACTCCGCAATCTCCGTCCCGATCTCCTGCAAAAGCCGATCTGCCTCTGCGACGGTGAGCAGGCCTTTTGTCCGGAGTGCCTCCTCCAGCAGCTTGATCGGGCAATTTCGTTTCCAGGCCTCCAGGTCCTCGGGTGCGCGATAGCCGACGAGGTCGTCGCTCGCCGGGCCGTAGTGTCCGCTCCAGCGATACGTGTAGGCTTCGACGAAGGTCGGTCCTTCACCTGCGCGCGCGCGCGCGATCGCGTCGCGCAGCGTGCGGTGGACCAGCATCGCGTCGTTGCCGAAGATCGCCGCGCTCTCGACGCCGAAAGTCCTCACCCGCTCGCTGATATTGTCGAGCGACTGACGCTTGAGCTGTGGCGAGAACACCGAATAGTTGTTGTTTTCGCAGACCAGTACGAGCGGCAGCTTGGCGAGCGCCGCGTAGTTCACCGTTTCCCAGAAAATGCCCTCATCGGTGGCCGACTCCCCGAAACCCGCGACGGCAACCTGTTCAGTCCCTCGAAGCTGGAACGCTAGCGCCGAGCCCAAGGAAATCGCCGTCGCACCGGCGAGGATGGCGCCGCTGAAAAAGTGGTGCGACGGAAATGAGATGTCCTGCGATCCGGCGAGCCCGGCGTTCGCGCCGGTCTGCTTACCGTAAAGCTCCGCGAACAGGGCCGGCATGGGCGCCTGCTTGGCGAGGTAGTAGCCGTGCGAGCGATGATGCGAATACAGGTAATCGTCGTTGTGCAGCAGCAGCGATAGCGCGGCTGGAACAGCCTCTTGGCCGACGCAGAAGTGCACCGGGCAGCGCATCTCGTCTGCGGGATGGTACTCGCGCGCCAGCGCCTCTTCGCACTGACGCAGCCGCAGCATGAAACCGTACAGGGATTTCGCCGTGTCGGCTTCACCGTCCGCAATCGACAGCGATTTGTATAGACCGGCCTTAAGGATCGCCTCGTGCGTCAGGGTTTCCATGGCTAGCCTGGAGCCGGCGCGAATCGATGCCTGCTCATATGCATCCAGATCGCAAACGCGTCGTAGGGCGTGGTCTGCCTGCCGAGCAGGAGATCTTGTCCGGTAAGCGCCTGCATGTCGGCGCCCTCATGCAGGACAAAGCGAGCGAAAACCCGCGCCGGAACGGAAATCTCGAAATAGATGCGGGACACCTTGGACTGTCCCAGCCGACTGAAGTCGAAGTCGAATCGCGTGAACTCGCTCGCGTCCTCGATCTCGTACTCGAGCTCCTCGCGCAACTCTCGCCTAAGGGCTTCGAGCGGCCGCTCACCGAGATCCACGGCTCCACCGAAACAGCCCCAATGGCTAGGATAGAAGATGTTGGGGCGCGCGTCGCGCAGCTGCATCACGTACCGGCCGTCCTCGAGAACGAGCAGGCCCGCGACCGCATCGGCCGGCTTGAGCGGCGCCTTGGAGCGCATGAAGTGCTCCCATCCGCCGTCTTCTTGCGCTGTCAGGGAACGACGCATTGGGTGCCGCACGACTTGACGGGAGTCATGCTCAACCACGCAGGACGTAGTCCTTCGGCCAGTCTTTCAACTGGCCGAGGTACTTGCGGCCCCAGGTCACCATCTCACCCAGCCCTTCTTTCCAGCCGGTCTGCGGCTCCCAGCCGACGTCGCGCTTGATCGCGGCCGAATCGAGCCAGTAGCGCGAGTCCTGTCCCAGACGGTCGGGGGCCATTTCGCACAGCTGCTCGAAAGGCATTCCCAGTGCCTCAGCGCACAGCTCGACCACTCGCCGGATGCTCGTCGGCTCGGCCGGACCGGCGTTGTAGATCTTGCCGAGAGGGGCCTTCTCCGCCACGAGGTGAATCGCGCGCCCGAGGTCACGTGCATGGATGTACGATTTTTCGGCGCGCCCGCCTCCCTGAAGCGGAAGCTTGGTGCCGGTCAGGCCGCAGATGATCGCCTTCGGAATGACCCGGTGGAGCAGCTGCCCCGGACAATAGGCGTTCGACGGCCGGATGATGTTCATCGGGAACTTAAGGAACTTGTGGACCGACTCCAGATACATGTCGAACGCGACTTTCGAGGCTGCATACGGGCTGGTGGGCTTGATCGGCTCGTCTTCCTTCGCCGCGTGCGATACGGAGCCGTACATTTCCGACGTCCCGATCTGGATGAAGCGCTCGAGCCAGGTTCGCTTCATCAGCTCCTCGCACAGGCGCGCGAGCGCCATGGAATTGGTCTCGAAGAAGCGCCAGGAATGCTTCCACGACACCGCGCCCTCGCCCTGGGCGGCGTAGTTGACGATGATCTGCGGTTTTTCCCTGTCCAGGAGCTCGAGGAGGAGATCCAGCTCGTAGGTGATGTGGTAGGCGTGGTAGCGGTAGTTCTTGCGCTTCTCGACGTTGAGGGAGAACGGCTCGGGACGCAGGGGATTGCGGCCCACGCCGATGACCAGACTCGGATCCGCGTGGTCGAGCAGATAGAGCGCCGTGTGTATGCCGAATGATCCTCCGCCACCAAGAATCGCGTATTTTTTCATTGTTCCCTAGGAGAAATCCTATTCCTCCAGCACCGTCCAATACCAGTCGCCAGTGTAACCCGCTTCCTTGAAGACGCCGAGCCAGCCGCTCGGGTAGTCGTGGAATTTCGCGGTCAATACCCATTGCATGAATAGTTCCCGCTGTTCCGGGGTATGGTAAGCGTCGACTTGCACGAACGCGCGCCCGGGGGCCAACCGCTCTATTTCCCGCAGCGCCTGGATGACCCCTCCTCTGTCCAGGTTGTGCAGGGTATTGATCGAAATGACCGCGTCGAATGATCCATCCGGAAAGGGCAGGCTCGTGGCCTTACCCAGGTGCAGGCGGCCGACGACTTCCTTCTCGCAATGCATGAGCGCGTATTCCGAGATTTCAAGACCAAAAGCTTCCAGACCCGGGCACACCCTCATCAGGTCTTTCACGAGGAAGCCCTTCGCGCAGCCGACATCGAGAATCCGGCCGCCCGCCGCCAGCTCGAAATGCCGGACGATGTCCTGTGCCACGGGAATCCAGCGACCGTCGTACCGGTAGCCTCCATAGCCGTACTCGCGCGGCCCGTCGAAATACATCTCCCCGAACTTGCAGGCGATGGCGACATGTTCCTCCGTCTTCGCCCGGGCGCGCGCCCCGATGTTGCGCCGGGTCCTCGGCAGCCTTGCGAGCAGATTGACTTCGGCCATCAACGCTTCCCCAGCATCTCCCGGTGCACGCGCGCGACACCTTCCTCGAGTCCGGTGAAGCGGATGTCGGGAAACGCCTTTATCGCGGCCGTAATGGCGTAGTGCCGATGGGTGACGGGATTGGCCCGGGGAGTCTTGACGATCTCCACGGTTGTCTTGAACTGCCTTGCGACGATTTCGGCGACCCGGTGGAAAGAGTGCGAGGTTCCGGTCACCGCGTTCAGCGTCCCGGTGCTGCGATGGAGCAGGCAACGCAGCGTAAGGGCGGCGACGTCGTCGACGTGGATGTGGTCGCGGGTTTCCTCGCCGCCGCCGAACAGCGTGATCCGGCCGTCCTTCTGTGCAGCGCGGCGGAACCGGTTCGGGCCGTAGGAGTTGTGGGTGTCGTCCAGCCCGTAGATCAGCGTCGGGCGCAGCACCAGGACCGGCACCTTGGAAAGGCCGCGCGCCATGATCTCGCGCGTATGGTGCATCGCCCCATAGAGGTCCGGTGGGGAAGGAGGCGTTTCCTCCGTGACGAGTGCGTCTGAGGCGCTGTACACGGCATCCGAGCTGAAATAGACGAAATGCGCGCTGCCGACTTTGCCTATCGCCGCGCATACGTTCTGCATCATCGTCAAGTTCTTCATCAACGCCGCGATATCGCGGCCCTTGTCAGGGGTGAGTGCCGCGAGCATGACCGCTGCATCGCCAGGCCTGAGGAGCGCAGCGAGCTTTTCGGCGGCGGAGACCTCCGAAATGTCCAGATCGGCGGAGGTCAGCGCGAGGTTCGGAATCTGCCGGTTGTCGAGGAGCCTGCGGAGCGCCGCGCCGATGAAGCCGTGGGCTCCGAGCAGGACCACTCGCTCCGGAGTCTGCGGCGCCGCGCTGAGATGGGTGATCATGTGCCGGCCCTGAGCCCGAGCGTGCGGTAGTCGAGTCCCGCTGCGCGACAGGCGGAAGCTTTCAGCACGGCGTACGGATCGAGCAACAGCCTGCCGCGCAGTCGCCGGGCGATTTGCGACGGATCCAGCCTGCCGAACTGTGCCCAGGGCGTCATGATCGCAAGCGCGTCCGCACCTTCGCAGGCGTCGAGCTCAGAGGTCGCGGCGTGGCAGCGCGGATGCGCTGCTTCTGACGCGGGCACGACCGGGTCGAAGACTCGCACGCGAAAAAGACCGAGTTGGGCGAGCAGGGCGAGCGACGGAGAGTTCTTGGTCGAGCGGGTGTCCTGCTTGTAGGCGAGGCCGAGCACTGCGATGACGGGATCTTTGAGCTTCGAGAGAACGCGAGCGTGGAGCTCGTTCAGGGCCCAGTCCCTGCGGTGGCGGCTGTTCGCCATCCAGGCGCGCACCACGCCGGCATCGGTGCCGTGTTCGTCCGCGAAGCGGCACACCGTCGCGAGATCGCGCTCCAGGTTTCCGCCGGCGATGCCCAAGCCGGGAGCGAGATAAGCGTGCTGCCCGATGCGCCGGTCGAGCCTCAGGGCGGGCACGATCTCGGACCAGGCGGCGCCGAGGCTTTCGCACAGCTCGGCGAGCGTATTCGCGACGCTGAGCGAGGACACGAGGCAGCAATTGATCGCGATCTTCGCGAGCTCGGCGCTTTCGTAGCGCATCGGCAGGATAGGGCAGGCGAAGGCGGAGAGAAACTCTTCCAGCGCTCTGGGTCTGGTCGCAGCGGGATCCGCACAGCCGAGGATGATCCTTTCCGGATGCATGGCCCGCTCGACCGCCTGGCCGAACACCAGGGTCTCGACCTGGTAGAAGAGCCGCTCCCGCGGCAGCGCGAGGGCGCGCGTGAACCCGGGCGGGACCTGGCACAGGACCACCAGCATCGCGTGCTGCCCAAGCACCGCAGAAACCGCGTCGATCAGCTTGCGTATGCCTGAGAGGTCGCTCGCGCCCGCGTCATCGGTGGGGACGTCGGAAGCGATGTACACGAGGTCGCAGGCCGACAGATCAGCGATGTCCACAGTGAACCTCGCCTGCCCGGCGTGCTGTTGCAGAACTTCCGGCAGGCCGGGCTCGACGATATTCGGCTCGCTGCGCTGCAGGCCCGCGATCGCGTCCCGGTCCGGGTCGTATCCGACGACCTCGAATCCCCGCGCGAGCGCCGCCGCGGCGGAATTCACGCCGAGATGGGTCATGCCTGCAAAGCCGACCCGCATCCCCTTCAGGCTCCCGCAACTTTCATGGCCTGCTCGCCGAGTCCTCGCAGCAGCCGCTGCAGCCACAGGTCGCGGGAAACATCGGCCGGCTCCCGGCGCTCGCACAGCGATTTGAAATGAGCATACTCCGCGGACCAGGTCGGATCGTCCCGCGTCAGCGTCACGGACTCTTCCGGCGGCCGCCCCGACGGTAGCACACGAGTGCGCAAGGTGAAGGTGGTCGGCCCCCACTTGCACAGGGACCGGATGTGCGCCGAGCCGCGCTCGCCGAACAGGTCGCAGGTGAAGTGATTGCGCCAGGACAGGAGCGTCATCTCGAGCTCAAGCTGCGGCCGCGCCTCGCGCGATCCGATGACCAGATGGTCGGGCGCGCGGTTCTCGAAGCAGCGTGCGAAGTGCACGGAGAAATCGCCGGTCGGATCGCCGAACCAGAACCGCGCCGTGTCCAGGAGGTGCGAGCCCAGGTCGGGTAGCACGCCCGCTCCCTGGTCGCGCCACGCCGACTCGCGCACCAGGCGGGCCGTCCCGTTGCCGTAGAACATCCGGCAGTGGTAGAGCTGTCCGAGGACCCCGGAGGCAATGACGTCCCGCATGCGAACGTAGTGCGGCTCGAATCGGTGGTTGTACGCGGTGTAGCAGACCGCACGGCGCTCGCGCGCGAGCTTCCCCAGGCGCTCGATATCCTCGTCGCGAGCCGCCCACAGCGGCTTTTCGACCAGGACGTGCTTACCCCGGGACAGGAGATAGTCCAGTACTTCGAGCTTCGCCTGGTCGGGCGTGCACACCAGCGCCGCGTCGTAGAGCTCGGCGGGAACGTCCTGCAGCCGCCGGTACTGCGCTTCGGCGTTGACCGGATCGACCGCGGCGACGAACTCCTCCTTCGCTACCGCGCGCCGCTTGTAGCCCTGCACCCCAAGGCCGACGACGATGACCTTCACGGGCGCGCGCGCTCGTTGTAGTTGGCCAGGCGTTCGATGTCGTCGATCTTGGCCATGACGTTCACCGGGGTGATGGGAACGTTGCCGTCCAGCTCGCATTCGCACGCCGCCGCAATCGAGCCGAGTATGGTCGCCACGGCATCCGATCCGGTGGCGAGCTTGCCGAGCGTCGCGTAGGCGAGCAGCGCATCGCCCGCGCCGACCGCGTCGATGACACGCTCGGCGAAGGAATCCACCACGATGTAGGAATCCAGCGACTCGTGCTCGCCGCTGCGGCACGTCAACACGCCGCGCTCGCCGAGCTTGAGAATGAGGGTCTTGCATCGCGCCGTGTCGTACAGCGCCGAGGCGAGCGGCCGTACTCCCGAGTCCTGGTCGCCCAGGGCAAACCTCGCCTCGCGCTCGTTGGGCGTGATCAGGTCGAAGTCCTTGAACTCGGTGATGTTCCCCCAGCGGCTCGCGACCTGGCTGTCGGCGACCCTGAACACGCCTGGCGGGATCGCCGCGATCAGCCGGGGAATGGTGCGGCGGTTGAATATCCCGTGGCGGAAATCGCTGAAGACGAGGGCGTCGCTCTTTTCGGTCCGGATCGCCGCGGCAAGGCGCTCGAGAATCTCGTCGGAGATCGAGCGGTTGTCCAGCGTGTCGACCTTGAGCAGGCGGTAGCCGCCGGCGACGATCGCATTCTTGTTGGTGGTGGGCCGTGTCTGATCGACGATCTCGCGGCACACCACGCCGCGGGCCCGGAGGCCTTCGAGAACGAAGTCCTTGAGCGCGTCGTTGCCGAGGACGGTGGAGAAAACGACCTGCGCGCCCGCCGCCCGCAGATGCTCGGCGACGATGGCCGCTCCGCCGATATAGTCGTCGCGGCGCTCGTAGAGCACGCTCATCGTGGGAGTCTTGGTCTGCCCCCCGATCATCGCCGTCTGCGTGTAGCTGTCCACGATCGTGTCCCCGACGACGTGCACGCGGAACCGGTCCAGCCGCTCGAGCGCCGTCCGCAGAGCGTCGAAGCTGAGGCCCTGGCCTTCCATGAGCGTGAGCAGCTTCTCGTGCTTGATCGACGGCGGCGCGAGGTCGATCAGCTTGGAGGAGGAGTAGACGATGTCGCCCGGCGTGAAGATCACCTCTCCGCCGTACTGTTGCAGCGCGACGACCTCCTCCTGCGTCTTGGACGGGAGACCGCTCGCCGTGTATTCGTAGCCCTTGGCGAAGAAATCGGGCTGCAGGAGGGCGATGTTCTGAATCGGCGTGGCGTTGGTATCGATGACGACATAGTCGACGATCTCGAAGGCGGCGAGGTTCAGCGCGCGCAATTCCTGCGGGACGTGGGGACGGTACTGCCCCTTGCTGATGTGGACATCGGCGGTGATGCTTGTGACGAGCACGTCGGCCTTGCTCTTCGCATAGAGCAGGTGGCGCAGGTGGCCAGGGTGGACCACGTCGAACACGCCGTGGCACATGATCACTTTCTTCGCGCGCGGGCGGGGGCCGATGATCCGCTTCAGCTCCCCGGCGGTCTTGATCTTGTGGCCGTATTTTTCGGTGAGGGACGACAGCACGGTCAGTGCTCCGCGCCCATATGCTGGAACCAGGTCCGCGTCGCCGTGGCGATCGACTCCGGGTCCCATAGCGGGGCATTGCGCCAGTAGTCGATGGCCGCGAGCACTTTACCCACGCCCTCCTCGAAGCTTACCGTCGGACGCCAGGCGAGCTCCGAGGTAATGCGCGAGATGTCGGCCCAGGTGCAATCGGGCTCGCCGGGACGCTTGGGAACGTGTACTTTCTCGCCGCCGAGCAGCTCCACCAGCCGGTTTACCGACTGGGGCTTTCCGGCGCCGAGGTTGTAGACCCCGCCCGCGCGCTGCGTCTGTGCCGCCGCGAGGAACGCGAGAGCGACGTCGGTAACATAGAGAAAATCCCGCGACTGCGTGCCGTCCCCGACTACGGTGTAGGGCTTGCCCGCCAGCTTCTGGCGCAGGAACACCCCGAACACCGCGCCATAAGCCCCCGAGGTGCGCGAGCGCGTGCCATAGGCGTTGAAGATGCGGATCGAATTCACGGGCAACCGGTACACCTGGTGCCAGTGCAGCACCGCCTGCTCGCCCTGATACTTCGACAGCGCGTAAGGATAGCGGGGATCGATGGGGTGATCCTCGCGTGTGGGCACCTTTGCCAGCCCGTAGCACGAAGAGGAAGCGGCGTACACGAATTTCTCCACGCGCGCGTGCCGCGCGCACTCGAGCATGTGGACGGTGCCCTGCACGTTGGTCGACATGTAGTCGAGCGGCTGCTCGATAGAGGGCACGATGTCGCCGATGCCGGCGAAATGGAACACGTGGCGGGCGTCGCGGAAAAGCACGTCGTCCGGACGGAAACTGCGGATATCGCGCTCCACCAGGGTCACCGCGGGGTTGCCCCGGTGCTGCTCGAGATTGTCCGTGCGGCCGCCGCTCAGGTTATCGATCGCCCGCACCGTATAGCCGCGGTCGACCAGCAGATCGATCATGTGACTGCCGATGAATCCGGCTCCGCCGGTGACGACCGCGAGGGGCCGGTCCGTCATGCTGCCTTCAGGGATTTCAGCCGCCGGACGTTGAAGTAAAACGTGTCTTCCATGCTGTTGGGGAGCTTGCCGGCCTTGAAGGCGGCGCACAGGTCCCGCACGGCGTCTTCAATGGTGTGCTTCGGCCGGAAGCCGAGGACGCGCTGGATCTTGTCCGAGTTTACGTGGTAGGAGCGGATATCGTCCGTCGGCGTGGTGACGATCGGGATGTCGCCTTTTTCGGGAAACGCCTCCTGCACCACCCGCTTGGCGATCTGCGCGATCTCCATGATCGACATGTTCTGGAACCCGGCATTGAATATCTGCCCGGCGATCTTGTTGTCGGGCACGGTGAGCAGGAGCTTGTAGAGATCCACCATGTCCTGGATGTGGAGGTTGGGGCGCTTCTGCGAGCCGCCGAACACCGTGATCCTGCGGTTGTTGATCGCGTGGTTGGTCAGGATGTTGACCGAGAGGTCCATGCGCTGCCGCGGGGCGTATCCGCACAGCGTCGCCGGCCGTATCGTCACGCATACGAAATCGGGCGCCTGGTGCTTGAACAGGCGCGGCTCGCACATGCCCTTGTACTTGTTGTAGAGCGTCAGCGGCACCAGCGGATGGTCCTCCGTCACGTCGGGTGCGTCCGACACGCCGTAGACCGAGCTCGAGGAGGCGTAGATGAAGCGCTTGACGCCGGCGCGCTTGGCGGCGAGCACCATCGGCTCGAACGCGTCGAGGTTGATCGACGTGGAGAGCTTCTCATCGAGCTCGAAACTGGCGTCGTTGGAGATGCACGCCAGATTGATCACCGCCTCGATGCCCTTGAGCGCCTCGGAGAGCTTCGCGACATCACGGATGTCACCGCGAACCACCTTGAGCCTCGGGTGGTTCTTGGGGAGGAACTCGTCCCCGAAATACATGATGTCGTAGACCGTGACCTGGTAGCCCAGGTCGAGCAGTTGCGGGGTCAACAGGCTGCCGACGTAGCCGGCGCCGCCGGTGACGAGAATGCTCTTGAACATGGGCCTTCCGCTGTGGGTGAAATCGGATCTCAGGCGGCCGCGCGGGTGGCGATGCTGTATCCCGCCGCCTTGGCGTCCTTGTAGAACATCTCGACCGTCTCGAGAGAGTAGGCGTCCAGATCCTTGCCGAGCAGCGACAGCTTCTTCAGGATGTCGTTGGTGGCGGTGATGATGTGGCAGCCCACCTGCGCGGCCTGGACGATATTGAGCAGCTCGCGCGGGCTTGCCCAGATGAGCTCGGCCCTGGGCTTCGCCTTCATCGCCTTGACCGCCTCGGCCATGATCGGCATCGGATCCCGTCCGGTGTCGGCGATGCGGCCGGCGAAGACCGAGATGATGGCCGGCGTGTCGGGCGCCAGCCGGTCGGTGACGAGTCTCACCTGATCCACCGTCATCAGCGCGGTGACATTGACCTGCACTCCGGCGCGCGAAAGGCGCTCGATCAGCGGGCCGCCGAACTCGCCTTTCGTGGTGGTGACCGGGATCTTGACGTAGATGTTCCTGCCCCAGGAGGCGATTTCGTGAGCCTGGCTTTCCATCTCGCCGAATTCGTCCGCGAAGACCTCGAATGAGATCGGGCGCCCGCCGACGAGCTGCAGGGCCTGCAGCGCGAACCCCTTGTAGTCGGCGACGCCCGCCTTGCGCATGAGCGTCGGGTTGGTCGTGAATCCCTTGATCGCCGGGTTCGAGGCCATCTCCCGGATACCGGCGAGATCGGCACCGTCGGCGAACAGCTTCACCTTGAACTCGGGTGTGGCCTTCATCGCGTTAGTCCTTGTTTTCCCTTGGGAAGCCGGCGAGGATGGAGCTCCCGGCCTCGGCCAGCGATTTTACCGTGATATAGGGCGGATCGGGGCGCTTTTCGCGGTACCCATAGTCCACGAAGAAGCTGGTGCAGCCCGCGGCCTGGCCTGCGGCGACATCCCTCCAGCGATCGCCCACCATGAAGCTGCGCGCCAGATCGATGCCGAGCTCGCGGGCAGCCTGCAGAAGCATGCCCGGCTTGGGTTTGCGGCAGTCGCAGCCGTCGGCATCGCGGTGGTAGCACACCTTGATGTCGTCGAGCGCCAGTTCCTCCCGCAGGCGTCTGTGCATCGCCTCGACGGTGGCGACGTTCTGCCGTCCCGTTGCCACGTCCGGCTGGTTGGTCACGACGATATTCAGGAATCCCGCGTCGCGCAGCGAGGCCAGCGACTCCTGCACCCCGGCGATGATCCGCATCTCGGCGGGCGAGTCCGGCGGATAGGGCTTGCCGTCCCGGACGACGGATTGGTTGATGACGCCGTCGCGGTCGAGAAAGACGGCGCGCCTCACGGCCCGCTCTGGCTCACCACTTGGTCGACATCTGCTGGAGCGCGGGGTGCGAAACCAGGCAGTGCCACACCACCGCTTGAAATGCTTCGGTGTGCGGCGTGACGCGCGAGGCGTCGACCGTGGGCACGATCACGACGCAGTCGCCCACCTGCTTGGTATAGCCGCCGTCGCGTCCCACCACGCCGAAGACCTTCATGCCACGCTGCTTGGCCTCCTTCAAGCCGGCCACTATGTTGGCGCTGACATTCTTCTCCAGGTTGCCTCCGCCGACGGAGAAAACGAACACCGCGTCGCTCCCGGTTGCCTTGCTGGTCCTGAGCCAGGCCGCGAACACCGTATCCCAGCCCTCGTCGTTGGTGCGGGCGGTCAGCTCGGCGACGTTGTCGACGGGCGTGTAGGCCTCGATGCCGCAGAGTTTCCGGAAATCGTTCACCGCGTGGCTGCAGTTCGCTGCGCTGCCGCCTACGCCGAGAAAGAACAGCCTTCCCCCGCGCTGCCTGAGCGCGGCGAGCTCTCGCGCCAGGGTCTCGACGCCCGCGGCGTCTATCGTCTGGGCGATCTTTGCGGCTTCGGCGAAGAAGGTGCGGGAATGCATGGCGCGCTCGTGCGAATTATATTCTGCGGGAGAGAGACAGCCATCCGCCGAGCAGAAGCACGCTCAATAGAGCCTGTTCGTGGTGGAGGGTCGTATTCAGCAGGCCGGCGACGATCGTGATCATCCAGGCGGCTGCCGCGCCGCCCCAATAGGTCCACAGGAGCGGCGGGGCGTTCGCATCGGGGAGCCCGCGAACGAGGGTGACGGCCCAGGCGGCGAGCACCACGAGCAATACGCCCAGCCCGAACAGCCCGCGCTCGGCCAGCGAGTTGACGAACAGGCTGTGCCCGTGTGGACCGGTCAGATAGCCCTGCTTGTTGAATGCTTCGCTGCGCTTCGCGCTCCAGGATTCCAGGCGCTGGATGTCGACACGACCGAAATTGTCCATGCCGACCCCAAAGGCGGGGAACTCGCGCCAGGCGGCCACGCCCACCCTCCAGATGTCGTCGCGGCCGTTGAGCCAGTAATTCTTCTCGATGAACTTCGCGTTCTTCTGGACCACCTGGGGGCTGAGCAGGAGCACGGCGCCGATGGCGCAGATTGCGGCCAAGGCTACCGAACCGAGGCTCCTGCGCCGTCGCACGGCGTACACCGCCAGAAGCGAGAATGCCATGATGAAGGCCGCTCCCACCGTGGCGCGGCTTTCCATCCAAAAGAGCGACACGACGAGCAAGGCCAGCAATCCACAATATGCCGCCCGCCAGCGCGTGCTCGACTCGTGCCACCGAATCCTGACCGCCATCAAGGCGACCCCGCATACGATGGCGAGGTAGTTGGAGCTCTGGTTCACGTGGCCGACGGAATTCAGGTTGAGCGCCTTGTACTCGCTCGCGGACAGAACGCCGTAGTAGCTCCAGGCGAGCGCGATCACCGTTCCGGAAACGATGGCGGCGATCAGTGCGGACCAGGTCGAACCCGGATAGCGGCTGCGTTTCAGGATCCATAGAACGCTGCCGTAGCGCGCGATGTCCGCGGCCGCGCGCCACTCGTCGCCGTGAATCCCCGCGAATGCCGCGACGACGAAGCCGGAGGCGATCCAGGCGCCGATCAGGGTGTCCCAGCGGTCCCAGCGGCCGCCGAAGGCATGCGCGCGCCAGCGGTTCACCAGCCAGACTGCGAGCAGCGCGACCCACAGGATGTTCTTGGGGGCTTCGAAAAGCGGCAGTACGAAGGCGAGCGCCAGCAGCAGGTCGCGCTCGATTCGGGCTGATATCGGGACGTGCGCTGCGGGAGCGTGGCCGGATTCGACGACGAAAGACATCGTTTCAAGTGTATCTCAGGCGCGCTTCGACCTGAACCAGAGCGCCGTTTCCGCGAGGCCCGCGTCGAGGGTGGCGGATGGGCGCCAGTCGAGCACCCGCCGCGATCTGGCGGCATCGATCACGAGGTTCCCGGTCAGGCGCCGGACGGCTCCGCTGCGGCCCGAGATCGTCCCGAGAAGCCGCAAGAGTCCGACCGGCATTCGGACGAGTCTCGCCGGGGTTCCGAGCGCGCGCGCGATACGCCCCACAAGCTCGGGGGTAGAAACGATCTCGTCGTCGCTCACCAGAAACGGCCCGGAGGCGTCCGGGTGCTCCACGCAGCGCGCGACGGCATCGGCCAGATTGCCGAGATAGATCAGGCTGCGCCGGTTGCGCACGCTCGCGAAAGGCAGCGGCAGGCCGGAGTCCACCCAGCGGAGAAGATTCAGGAAATTCGCTCTCACTCCCGGACCGTATACCAGAGGGGGGCGGAGCAGCACCAGCTCCATGCCTCGGCGTGGGGCGAGCTGGTTGAGAAGGCGCTCGGCCTCGAGCTTGGCGCGGGCGTAGGCATCCTGCGGCTGCATCGGGCCGGTTTCGGTATAGGCCCCGTCGCCCGAGTTCTCGCCGTGCACCTTGACCGAGCTCATGAACACGAAGCGCCGGACAAGTCCACCCGCCGCTTCCGCCAGTCGGGCGGTCGCGTCGACATTGACGCGCCTGATCTCGGCCTCCGGTACGGCCCGGTGTGCGACCGCCGCGAGGTGTACGACGACGTCGATGCCCGCGAGCAGCGCGCGCCGATCGAAATCCATGGCGAGGTCCGGGACGACGACCCGCTGTACTCCGGGCAGCCCTTCCGCCGAGGTCATGCGCCGCACCGCCGCGCGCACCTCGTGCCCGCGTGCGAGCAGCTCTCGGCAAACGGCAGCGCCGACGAAACCCGTTGCACCTGTGACAACAACGCGCATGTCGAGCCGTTGGAAAGGCGCCGCTGATCGGCGACGCAGGATTCTAGCAAGCCTCTATCTGAGGCTATCCCGTACCACTACAATACGCGCTTTATCCGAGTGCAAGACGTGCGGTGACGACCTCTTTCCATCCTCTGGTTCTGTCGGGCGGCTCGGGCAGCCGCCTCTGGCCGATGTCGCGGCGCCTCCTGCCGAAGCAATTCCTGCCGCTGACTTCGGAGCGCAGCATGCTGCAGGACACCGTGGTGCGGCTGCAGGGAGTCCAGGGTGCCCGCGCGCCGATCATCGTCTCGAACGCCGAGCACCGGTTTCTCGTCGCCGAGCAGCTGAGAGAAATAGGGGTGAAGCCCGACGTGCAGATCCTCGAGCCGGTCGGGCGCAACACCGCGCCAGCGGTTGCGGTCGCGGCGCTGCATGTGCAGAGCCGGCAACCGGACGCCTGCCTGTTTGTACTTCCCTCGGACCATCTGATCCAGGATGTGCCGGCTTTCCACGCGGCGATCGCCGCCGCCCTGCCTCTGGCCGCTGGCGGGTCGCTGGTCACCTTCGGGATCACGCCGCGAGGTCCCGTGACCGGATACGGCTATCTGGAGCGCGGCGAGCCCATCTCCGCGAGCAAGGGCAGCTTCCAGGTCGCGCGTTTCGTCGAAAAGCCCGACCTGGAGACGGCGCGCCGCTACGTTGCGAGCGGCAGGTTCTTCTGGAACAGCGGAATGTTCGCGTTTCAGGCAAGACGTTATCTCGAGGAGCTGCAGCGCTTCCGTCCGGACATAGTGACCGCCGCGAAGGCGGCGTGGCAGGCGGGCAAGACCGATCTCGATTTCATGAGACTGGACTCGGCTGCGTTCGAGGCCTGCCCCTCGGACTCCGTGGACTATGCGGTGATGGAACGCACCTCGGCGAGCGTGATGGTGCAGGCCGACATCGGCTGGAGCGACGTCGGCTCGTGGGCGGCGCTGTGGGAGACCGGAAAGAAGGATGCGCAGGAGAACGTCGTGCACGGCGACGTCGACTTGCGCGACGCCAGGGGATGCTACGTTCGCGCCGAGAGCCGTCTGGTGTCGGTGCTCGGCGCAACGGATCTGGTGGTGGTCGAGACCGATGATGCGGTACTCGTCGCCGACAAGTCCCGCTCGCAGGAGGTCAAGGAAGTCGTCGATACACTCGACCGCAATGCCCGCACCGAGCACGTGTCGCACAGCCGCGTCTACCGCCCGTGGGGTTACTACGAAAGCATAGACACGGGCGAGCGTTTTCAGGTGAAGCGAATCATGGTCAAGCCGGGCGAAGCGCTGTCCCTGCAGATGCATCACCACCGCGCCGAGCACTGGGTGGTCGTGTCGGGAACCGCGAAGGTGACCCGGGATGAAGAGACGAAGCTGCTCGCGGAGAACGAATCGACGTATATTCCGATCGGTACGAAGCACAGGCTGGAAAACCCGGGGAAGACGCCGTTGTTCCTGATCGAAGTCCAGTCGGGCGGCTATCTCGGGGAGGACGATATCGTTCGGTTCGAGGATCGCTACAAGCGGGAATGAATGCCCGGTGCGGCCGGCCCTGAGCAGCATGCGTATCGCCAAACGCCCATGAGGATTGGCCGCAATCTCGCCGCCGGATTCGCCAGCTCGGTTTGCACTGCACTCATCGGTCTTGCGGTCGTTCCCTTCTATGTCAAGTATCTGGGGCAGGAAGGCTACGGGCTGATCGGGTTTCTTGCCACGGCGCAGGCGGTGTTCCAGGTCCTCGATCTGGGACTCGCGACCGGCATAAACCGCGAGATCGCGCGTGAAGCGCAATCGGGCAACCTGTCGGGGGCTCCGGCATTGCTGCACACCGTCGCCGCGATCTACTGGGCCATGGCGGGAGTCATTGCGCTGGCCATGCTGGCGCTGTCGCATTCGATTGCGGCGCACTGGCTGAGCGCCGAGAAGCTCGCCTTCGGCGACCTCGCCCTTGCGGTGACGCTGATCGGCCTGGTGATCGCCGCCCGCTGGCCGGGACAGCTCTATCAGGGTGCTCTGATGGGTGCGCAGCGCATCGTCGTATCCAGCGCGCTCAGCATCGCGCTGGTGACCCTCGGAAGCGGAGGCGCTGTGCTGGTACTCGCATTCGTTTCGCCGAGCGTGTCGGCTTTTCTGCTATGGCAGGCCGGCGTGGGCCTCGCGTACACGCTTGCGGCGCGTGCGGCGAGCTGGCGGATTCTCGGCCGGGAGCGCGTGCGGATCGATCGCAGCCAGCTGAGGCGGATCTGGCGCTTCTCAGCGGGCGTCACGGCGATTACGATCGCCGGCATGGTGCTCGGCCAGCTCGACAAGCTCGTGCTGAGCAAGATGTTGAGCCTCGCCGAGTACGGGCAGTACATGATCGCCTTCACCCTCGCCGGAACCCTCTACCTGCTCAGCGGCCCCCTCTTCAATGCCGTGTATCCGCGTTTCTCGGGCCTGGTCCGCTCCGGTGAGACCGAGCGCCTGGGGCAGGCCTACCGTCTGGCAACGCGGTTGCTTGGGGCGGTCCTTTTCCCGCTCGCAATGCTGCTTTCGGTCTTCCCGGAAGAGTTGATCCAGGCCTGGACGGGGGATGCCGGGCTAGCCCGGGGCGCGCGCCTGCTGCTGCCGATTCTCGCGATCGGCACCGCCTTGCACGGCGTTATGTACGTCCCCTTCGCGCTGCAGCTCGCGTACGGAACGACGCGTCTTCAACTGACGATCAATGCGCTGCTGCTGGTGATCGCGGCGCCCTTGACCGTCTTCCTGGTCCTCCACTACGGTGCGCTCGGCGGCGCGCTTGCGTGGCTCTCGCTGCATTCGCTGTACATGGTCTTCGGCACCTGGCTGACCCACCGCCATCTGCTGAAAGGGCTCGGCGCGAAATGGATCGCGCTCGACGTCGGCGTTCCCCTCGCGGTGTCTGCGCTGGTGGGTTTGCTCGCCCACGGCTGGACCGCCAGCAGCGACTTCAGCGTTCCTGCCCGGCTGGCGTGTGGAGCCGTCTGGGCCCTGATCGCGTTCGCGCTCGTGGTCGTTGTCTCGCCGGCTCTGCGCGTCGCGGCCCTGCAGCGTTTTCGGGGCGTGGCGTACCGGATATCCTGAGGGGAAGATGATAGGCATCCTGCGGAATTACCTTCTCGATCTTCGCGATCGTCAGCACATCGCCATCGGACTCGCCCGGGGCGCAGCCATGATGAGCGCACGGAAAATTGATCTGACCGCGCCGTCCACCTGGGAGTTTTCCGGCTTCAGCCAGAACGGGGAGGACGGGATTGTCGACGTCTTGCGCAGCCAGCTCGGGTCGACCAATCGTTATTTCATGGAGATCGGCGCGGGGACCGGAATCGAGAACAATACGGCCTGGCTCGCGCTGGCGGAAAAGCACAGCGGCATCATGATCGAGGGCGACGCGCGGCGTTCCGCGCGCGCGGCGCGCGTGATCTGCGGCGCCAATCTCGGCGTCGACTGCCGTCATCTGTTCGTCGTGCCGGGAATCGCGGCGCAGCTCGCGTCCCTCGCTCTGCATCGGGATCCCGACGTGCTGTCGGTCGACATAGACGGCTGCGACTACTACGTCGTCCAGGCGCTTCTCGATGCCGGGTTGCGGCCGAGGATTCTGGTCGTGGAATACAACTCAGTCTTCGGTCCGGAGCGAAGCGCCACGATCGAGTACCAGGAGCGTTTCGACATCGCCTCGGCGCACCCGACGCAGCTGTACTACGGTGTGTCGATCGCGGGCTGGCGGAGCTACCTCGAGAAGCAGAACTATCGCTTCGTGACGGTCGAGCGCAACGGCGTCAACGCCTTCTTCGTCGATCCGGTGCATTTCGATCCGGGCTTCCTGCAGGGATTGAAAGGGCTCGCGTTCGCGGAGAACTACTATCAGCTGAGGAAATTCCGGATGCCGAGCGCGCGGCAGTTCCCGCTGATAGCGTCGCAGCGGTACGTTGCGATCTGAGCGCAGTCGGCCCTCGATCGGATCCCCGCAGTGGCCGGCTCCCGCCCCCCCTTAAGGTTGTCCGTCTGCATCGCGACCTACAATCGTGCGGCGTTCATCGCCGAGACGCTCGAGTCCATCCTCGGGCAGATGACGGGCGAGGCCGACGTGATCGTCGTGGACGGGGCGTCGTCCGACAATACCCAGGAGGTCGTCGCGCGGGTGGCCGCCCGCTACCCGGCGTTGCGTTACTATCGGGAAAAAGTGAACTCGGGCGTGGACGGGGACTACGACAAGGCGGTGGGATACGCTGCGGGCGAGTATTGCTGGCTGATGACCGACGATGACGTGCTCGTCCCGGACGCAGTCAAGCGGGTCCTGGCCGCGCTCGACGGCCGTACCGATCTGGTGGTGGTCAACTCCGAGGTGCGCAACGCCGACCTCACGGTGAAACTGGTGAGCCCGAGGCTCGGCGTCTACGAAGATCTCGAATACGGCAAGGACCGCAGAGAGGACTTCTTCGCCGGGACGGCGACGTATCTCTCCTTCATAGGCGCGGTGGTGGTGCGGCGCGAATTCTGGCTCGCGCGCGAGCGCAAGCCCTACTACGGCACGCAGTTCATCCACGTCGGAGTGCTGTTCCAGAAACCGGCGGTGGGTGCGGTCAAGGTGATCGCCCGGCCCCTGATCAGGATCCGCAACGGAAACGCCATGTGGACTCCTCGCGCCTTCGAAATCTGGGCCTTCAAGTGGGCCAGCCTGCTATGGTCCTTCGCCGATTTCCCGGAATCGACCAGGCGCTCGGTTTGCCCGCGGGAGCCGTGGCGCGGATTCAACTTCCTGCTTTTCCACAGGGCCCTCGGTTCGTATTCGATCGAGGCGTTCCGGAAACATCTCGCAGGCATCGCTCGCGGGCGCGCCTGGGCCGTCGCCTGGCTGGTGGCGTGCTGCCCTGCCGCGCTGGCGAATCTCGCGGTGGTGGTCTATTTCGGGTTGTTCAAGAGGAGCGCGCGCGTCGAGCTCTATGACGCACTGCGAAGCCGGCACGCGAGTCCGGCCAGCCGCCTGGCCGCGCGTGCGCTCGGCGTCGATCTCCGCTGATGGCCCAGCCGACCGCCCTTGTCACCGGAGTCACGGGCCAGGACGGCAGCTACCTTGCCGAGCTGCTGCTCGGGCGGGGATACCGGACGATCGGGGTGGTGCGCCGGGATCCGGGCGAGGCGCGACGCTCGCTTCCGCCTGAGGTGGCGGCGCACGCGGAATTGGCCGTTTGGGACATGCACGACGCGCCGAGGATCGCGCAGATTCTACGGGAATACCGGCCGGCCGAGTTCTACAATTGCGCGGGCTATTCGTCCGGTGCCGGGATGTACGATGAACCGCTCGCGATTGGAGAGATCAACGGTCTTGCGGTGGCGCGCATTCTGGAGGCCATACGCGGCGTGGATGTGGGCATTCGGTTCTGCCAGGCGTCCAGCAGCGAGATATTCGCCAACGCCTCGGAGAGTCCTCAGTCCGAGGTTACACCGTTCTGTCCGCGCAGTCCCTACGGCGCCGCGAAGGCCTACGCGGACTTCATGGTACGGATCTACAGGGAGAGACACGGGTTGTTTGCATGCTCGGCGATCTTGTTCAACCACGAAAGCCCGCGCCGCAGCACCGCCTTCGTCACGCGAAAGATCACCCATGAGCTGGCCCGCATCAGGCGCGGGCTCGCCGCGGAGATCAGGCTGGGAAACCTCGCGGCCCGCCGGGATTGGGGATTCGCAGGCGACTATGCGCGAGCGATGTGGCTGATGCTGCAGCAGCCGCGCGCCGAGGATTTCGTCGTCGCCACGGGCGAGACGCATTCGGTACGGGAATTCTGCGAGTGCGCCTTCATGCTGCTGGGCCTGGATTACCGGGAATACGTGAAGGAGGACGCAGACGCGTTCCGGCAGGCCGAGACGATTCAGCTCGTCGGGAACAGCGCCAAGGCGCAACGGCTGCTCGGCTGGCAACCTGAAAAGGGATTTCGGGACTTGGTGAAGATGATGGTGGACGCCGATTTGCGTAGGCTCGCCGCCTAGGGAAAGGTGCACGATTTGACGCCCATGTACACCAGAGTCGAGAAATGCCGTATCTGCGGAAACACCGAGCTCGTAAACGTCCTCGACCTGGGCGTGCAGGCGCTGACCGGCACGTTTCCCCGCGACAGGGGCGCGGCGATCACCAGCGGCCCTCTCCGGCTGGTGAAATGCATGGGCGGCGAGAGGGCCTGCGGGCTGCTGCAGCTGGAGCATTCCTACGACCTGCGGGAGATGTATGGAGAGAACTACGGCTACCGCTCCGCGCTCAACATCAGCATGGTGACGCACCTGCGCAGCAAGGTGCGCAAGATCCTCCGGAGCGTCGTTCTGAACGACGATGATCTCATCGTCGACATCGGCAGCAACGACAGCACGACCTTGCAGGCTTACCCGTATCGTGGCGCTATCCTGGTCGGCGTCGATCCTACCGGGATCAAATTCGCCGAGCACTACCCGCCGCACATACACCTGATCCCCGACTTCTTCTCGGCGCGCGCTCTCCAGGAGCGGTTTCCCGGGAAGAAGGCGAAGGTCGTCACCTCGTTCTCGATGTTCTACGATCTCGAAGACCCCATCGGATTCATGCGTCAGGTCCACGACGTCCTCGCCGACGACGGGATATGGGTCTTCGAGCAGAGCTACCTGCAGACGATGCTCGAGACCAACTCCTACGATACCGTGTGTCACGAGCATCTCGAGTATTACGGACTCAAGCAGATCAAGTGGATGGCGGATCGGGTCGGCTTCACGATCGTCGATGTCGAACTGAACGACATCAACGGCGGCAGCTTCTCAGTGGTGGTGCAAAAGACGAGCGGCAGGGCAGTTGCGAGTCCGGCCGCGGAGCGCATGCTCGGCGAGGAACGGGAAAGAAGGCTCGATATGCTAGACCCGTATGTCGCGTTTGCGAGCAGGGCTGCGGCCGCGAGGGCGGAATTGCTCGCCTTCTTGCGCCAAGCGCGAGCGGAAGGGAAGACCGTGGCCGGGCTCGGCGCCTCGACCAAGGGCAACGTCATCCTCCAGTATTGTGGTCTCACGGACAGGGACATCGGCGCGATCGGCGAGGTCAACGCCGACAAGTTCGGCTGCTACACGCCCGGAACGCGGATTCCCATCGTCCCGGAAGACGAAGTGCTCGCGCGAAAACCGGACTACCTTCTCGTCCTGCCCTGGCACTTCCGGAAATTCTTCAAGAAGAGCTCCAAGTATTCCTCGGCGCGCCTGGTCGTGCCCTTGCCTCGCCTGGAGTTCATCTAGAGACTCGCATGGCCGACACCCCGGGCGTCACCTTGTCGATCGTAAGCCATCGGCATAACAGGATGATAAGCAACTTGCTCGGGGACTTAGGGCGTCATTGCGAGGGCAGGATTTCCGTCGTCCTTACGGAGAACGTGCCCGATTCCGTTCCCATTTCGATCGAGAAGCTGTCTTTTCCGGTCGAGAAGATCGTCAACGCGAGGCCCAAGGGTTTTGGTGCAAATCACAATGCAGCGTTTGCCCGATGCCATACACCCCTGTTCTGCGTCGTCAATCCGGACGTGCGCCTGGAGTCCGATCCCTTGCCTTCCTTGTCGAAGACCCTCGAGGACAGGCGGGTCGGCGTCGCCGGGCCCTTGGTCCGCAACTCGGGCGGTGCGCTGGAGGACAGCGCCAGGGTGTTTCCCACGGGCACTAGCTTGCTGCTGCGCGCATTCGGGAAGGGCGCAGGGACCGTCTATCCGATCGACCAAGGACCCCTTGCGGTCGACTGGATCGCTGGCATGTTCATGCTGTTCCGGCGGGAGACGTACGAGGAGGTGGGGGGCTTCGACGAGGCCTATTTCTTGTACTACGAAGACGTGGACATCTGCTGGCGGCTGCGCGCAAAGGGGTATTCGGCGATTTTCGATCCCCGGGCGGAGATTGTCCATGACGCGCAGCGCGCGAGCCGCGGGAATCTGCGCCTTGCGGCTCATCATCTGGCGAGCATCTTCAGATACCTGCGGCGGATCAGGGGATAGATGACCGATCAAAGCGCAGCTCGACCAAGAATCACAATCGTCATTGCCAACTTCAACAGGGGCAAGACACTACAACTCTGTTTCGACCGCGTCGCAAGCCAGACTTACGCGTCCAGGGAGCTGATCGTCATCGATGGAGGTTCCACGGATGGCAGCGTGGATATCATCCGCGCGAATCGCGACAAGATAGACCGCTGGGTCTCCGAACCGGATTGCGGGATCTATCACGCGTGGAACAAAGGTGTCGCCCTGGCAAGGGGTGACTGGATATGCTTTCTCGGTACGGACGACTATTTGCACGATCCGCATACGCTGGAAAGGGTGGCGGTGCATCTCGCAGCGGCCCCTCCCGAGCAGGGAATCGTGTATGGGCAGGTGATCATGGTCGATGCGAATCTCCGGGAAATCTCGCGGTTGGGCATGCCCTGGGCGCGCGCCCGCGCGAGTTTCATGCGCGGCACCTATTGCCTGCCCACCCCAGGCGTCATGTTCCGCCGGGACCTGTTTCAGGAGCACGGGCTCTTCGACGACTCGTTTCGCGTTGCCGGGGACTATGAATTTCTGCTGAGAGTTCTGAAGACGTCGGAGCCTCGCTATGTCGCGGACATCGCCGTCACCGACATGCAATACGGGGGAATAAGCAGTCGTCCGGAAAGCACGCTCATCTCGCTGCGCGAGATGCATGGCGCGCGCATCAGGCACGGCCTGCCCTCCTTCAACCTTCACTATCTTGCCGCGCTCCTGAAGGTGCGGCTGCGCATGATCCTGTGGCGAGTCGTCGGGGAACGGGCCGCCCGGCGCACTCTGGATTGGGGGAGGCGGATCCTGGGCAAATCGCCGTATTGGACGAAGACGTGAGGCGGATGGAGATGCCCATTGCTGCCCCATCCCAGGAACGAGCGCCGGTCAGTGCGGTAATACCGTGCTTCCGGTGCGGCGGAACGATCCGCCGGGCGCTCGGCTCCGTCGCTGCGCAGACGGTGCTCCCGAGGGAGGTCGTAGTGGTCGATGACTGCAGCGGGGACGGGACTGCGGAGTCCCTCGGGCGAATTGCCGCGGAATATCCCGCTGGCTGGATCAAGGTCGTGTCGCTGCCGGAAAACCGGGGGCCGGGACAGGCCCGCAACGCAGGCTGGGACGCGGCCACGCAGCCCTACATCGCTTTTCTCGACGCGGATGACAGCTGGCATCCAAGGAAAGTCGAAATCCAATACGGCTGGATGCGGGTCAATCCGGATGCGATTCTGACGGGGCATCCGAGCATGCGAATCGAAGATGGGGCAGTCCCCCCGCCTCTCGCCGGCGAGGCCGAAGCGGGCCGCATCGACCGCCTGCGGCTACTCCTTTCCAACTGTTTTTCTTCGAGGTCGATCATGTTCCGGCGGAACCTGGCGATCCGCTTTCACCCTTCGAAGCGATATATGGAGGACTACTGGTGGCTGCTGCAGATCGCTTTCTCCGGACAGGAGATCGTCAGGCTCAACCTGCCGTTGGCCTTCACCTTCAAGGCCGACTACGGCGAGAGCGGCCTGAGCGCCAGGTTGTGGGAGATGGAAAAGGGTGAATTGGACAGCTACTGGGATCTCCGCAGGGGAGGCAAGCTGGGCCTGTTGCCCGCTGTATTGCTGAGCCTCTGGTCGCTGCTCAAGTACGTGAGGCGTCGTATCGTCTCGGTGCTTGCACGGTAGACTCGCCAGCGGTGCTCCGGGGAAACGCAACACACGACAGGGACCTCGACGCGAAATGTTTTCCGATAAGAACAAGCAGGCCATCAAGAAGGTTCTCGATGCGGTCCATTACGACTACGGGCACTGGGCGAGGACCGTCATGTACAGGGAGTGCTTCGGTCTGGTTCGCGAGCTCGATCCGGCGAAGCTCGACGTACTGGAAATTTCTGCGGGCAAGGTATGGAAGGCGCTCGGATTCCAATCCTTCACCGAGGCGAATTTCCCGGAATTCGACGTCTGCAGCATGACCTTGCCGTGGAGGTACGATCTGATCATCGCAGACCAGGTGTTCGAGCATCTGCTCTGGCCCTACCGCGCTGGAAGGAATGTCCACAGCATGCTGAAGCCGGGCGGGCATTTTTTGGTGACCACCCCGTTCCTGATCAAGGTGCACGAAGTCCCCGTCGATTGCTCACGATGGACGGAGCTGGGCCTGAAGCACTTGCTGGCGGAGTGCGGCTTTCCAATCGACGGGATCCGCACCGGATCGTGGGGCAATCGCGCTTGCGTACAGGCCAACTTCCGGCGCTGGGCGCGGCGGGGATGGTTCAAGTCACTGGCGAACGAACCGGAGTTTCCGGTTTCCGTCTGGGCATTGGCACGGAAGTAATCGCTCTGGGCCGGTCAGAAAGTGTGCGCCCGACCAGCCCGACGCAACTGGGCGTGGCAAGTCTCGAGGCAAGCCTCCCACGGCGGCAGCTTGACGCCGAAGCACCGTAGCAGTTTCTCGCCCGACAGGCGGGAGTTTTTCGGTCGAGCCGCCGGCAGGGGATACTCGCTTGATGGAATCGGCGTGATCGAGGGCATCCGGGGCAAGACGGCTTGCTCCAGACGAGCGATCTCCGTGGCAAACCCGTGCCACGAGGTGCTTCCTCCCGCCGTGGCGTGATAGGTGCCGGACATCCTTGCGAGTGCGGACGGATCGTGGCGGCGCAGAAGCTCGGCCGTTGCATCGGCGAGCGCTCCCGCCCAGGTGGGAGCGCCGATCTGATCGGAGACGATACGCAGGGCGCCCTTCTCCCGAAGCAATCTCAGGATCGTCATGAAGAAATTCTTCCCGCGCGCCGCGTATACCCAGCTCGTGCGTAGTATCAGATGAGGGGCGCCGACGGCGTGAATGGCGTGCTCGCCGGCAAGCTTGCTGCGGCCGTAGGCGTTCAGAGGATTGGGCGTGTCCTCTTCGACGTATGGTGCGTCCTTGGCGCCGTCGAACACGTAGTCGGTCGAGTAGTGAACAAGCAGTGCGCCGGCCCGCTTGGCCTCTTCGGCCAGGACGCCTGCGGCGACGGCGTTGATTGCGAGAGCTGCGCCGGGCTCGCTCTCCGCGCGATCGACGGCGGTGTAGGCCGCGGCGTTGACGATCACATCGGGCCGGACGGCGCGAACCACCGACACAATCTGGTCCGGTGCCGAGAGATCCAGCCCCTCGCGGTCAAAAGCGACGACCTCGCCCAGCGGCGCCAGCGCGCGCGCAAGCTCCCAGCCGACCTGTCCCTTTCTGCCGGTGAGGAGGATCCTCACGGAAATACTTCGGCGTCCCGCAAGCGGGTTCCCGCCGCGTCTTTCTTCGATAGCGAGGGTTCGCCCGAGAGCGGCCAATCGACGCCGATCGCCGGATCATTCCACGCGATCGAGCGCTCGTGCTCCGGGGCGTAAAAATCCGTCACCTTGTAAAGCACGTCGGCAAAGCCGCTGAGCACACAGAATCCGTGCGCGAATCCGACCGGAATCCACAGCATGCTTCTCGATTCCGCGCTCAAGCGGAATCCCTGCCACTTGCCGAAGGTCGGAGAGCTTCGTCGGATATCGACTGCGACGTCGAAAATCTCGCCCTCGGTAACGCGAATCAGCTTCCCTTGCGGTTGCCTCACCTGATAGTGCAGCCCGCGCAGCACGCCCTTCTCGGAGCGCGAATGATTGTCCTGGACGAACCTTGCCCGGATTCCCGCACGCTCGAATTCGCGCTCGTTCCAGCTCTCGAAAAAAAAGCCGCGCGCGTCGCCGAAGACTTTGGGCTCGATCAGCAGCACTTCCGGAAGGCGGGTGGGCGTGACCTTCATTCGAGCGGCATGCGCGCGCCGCTGTGCAACAGCGACATCAGGTAGCGACCGTAGCTGCTGTTTCCCATCCCCGCGGCCAGTTTCTCAAGGTCGCCATCGTCGATGAAGCGCATGTGCCATGCGACTTCTTCGGGACAGCCGACCTTCAGCCCCTGGCGGCGCTCGACCGTCTCGATGAACTGGCTCGCCTCGAGCAGGGATTCAGGCGTGCCCGTGTCGAGCCAGGCATGTCCGCGCCCGAGCTTCTCTGCATGCAGGCTCTTCCGCTCGAGGTAACGGCGGTTGATATCGGTGATTTCCAGTTCGCCGCGGGCCGAGGGCTTGAGCGACTTGGCTATGCCGACGACAGCGCTGTCGTAGAAATACAGGCCGGTAACCGCATAGTGCGACTTGGGCTTTGCCGGTTTTTCTTCGATGCTGACCGGTTCCTCGCCCGAGAATTCGATCACGCCGTAGCGCTGCGGGTCCTGCACCCGGTAAGCGAACACCGTTGCTCCGGAGGATCTGGCTGCGGCTCGCTTGAATGTCGGGCGCAGGTCGTGACCATGGAAGATGTTGTCCCCGAGCACAAGGGCACAGGATTCATTGCCGACGAATGACTCTCCGATAAGAAACGCCTGGGCGATCCCCTCGGGCCTGGCTTGCTCTTTGTATTCGAAGGTCATACCCCAGTCGGAGCCGTCTCTGAGGAGGGCGCGGAAGCGGGGCAGGTCGTGCGGGGTGGAAATCACCAGGATATGGTCGATTCCTGCCAGCATGAGCGTGCTCAGGGGGTAATAGATCATCGGCTTGTCGTAGACCGGGAGCAATTGCTTGGACACGACCTGCGTGACCGGGTAGAGCCGGGTGCCGGCTCCCCCGGCGAGGATGATGCCTTTCATGCGTCACCCCGGCCGGCGTAGTTCTTCTCGATCCAGTGGCGATAGGCGCCGCTCGTCACATGCGCGACCCATTCGGGATTGTCGAGATACCATGCTACGGTCTTGCGCAACCCGGATTCGAAGGTCTCGGAGGGCGCCCAGCCCAGCTGGATGGCGATCTTCGAGAAATCCATCGCGTAGCGCCGATCGTGCCCGGGGCGGTCTTTGACGAAGGAAATCAGCGCGGAATGGCGGATCTTGCTGTGGGGTCGCGCCTCGTCGAGAAGCGTGCAGATCGCATTCACGACCTCGAGATTGGTCTTCTGGTTGTGGCCGCCGACATTGTAGTTTTCACCCACACGACCTTGAGCCAAGACTTGGCGGATCGCAGCGCAATGATCCCGGACGAACAACCAGTCGCGCACGTTGCTGCCCTCGCCGTAGACCGGCAGGGGCTTGTGGGTGATGGCGTTCAGGATCATCAGGGGGATGAGCTTCTCGGGGAACTGATAGGGCCCATAGTTGTTGGAGCAGTTGACGATGAGCGTCGGCAGCCCGTAGGTGTGGTGATAGGCCCGTACCAAGTGGTCCGCGGAAGCCTTTGAGGCGGCATAGGGACTGTTCGGCGCGAAGGGCGTGGACTCGTTGAACGGAGGATCGTGGGGCGCGAGGGAGCCGAACACCTCGTCAGTCGACACGTGCAGGAACCTGAACTCGTCGCGTTGGGAAGGCGGCTGTTTTTCACACCATATCCGCGCTTCCTCGAGCAGTGCAAAGGTGCCGAGGATGTTCGTCTGCACGAACTCGTCCGGGCCGTGGATCGAGCGATCGACATGGCTTTCTGCGGCGAAGTGCACGATCGCGCGGGGAGCGTGTTTTTCGAGAAGCCGCCGCACCAGCTTCCGGTCGCCTATGTCGCCGTGAACGAAAACGTGTGCGGGGCTGTCCTTGAGCGGCGCGAGATTTTCGGGGTTGCCTGCGTAGGTGAGCTTGTCCAGATTCACCACGGGCTCCGTCCCCTCCGCAAACCAGTCGAGGACAAAATTCGAGCCGATAAATCCCGCGCCGCCGGTGACCAGTATGGTCATTTCGCAGCCCGCTCAAGCGCTTTGAGCTTGGCGTACTTATTGAAGGTATTCATGCAGCCGATCACGATGTGCACCAGGCCCGCCACGCCATCGAGGAAACCGAGCCGAAATAGATAGAACTTCAGGAAGCGCAGCGACGGGGAAAATACCAATTGCAGCAGGCTTGCACGGCGGCCCGCGGCCCGCAGCGATTCGGCCTGGAGGCTGGTGTAGCGGTTCTGCTTGTCCAGGTACTTCTCCAGAGTCTCTGCCGAGTCGTGCAGGAGATCACCCCGCAGCCGGAGGATTGGAAGCGCGGTGACGACCTTTTCGTGCACCGTCTCGCTGCCCCAGCGGGCCTGCTTGCGATGAAACAGGCGCACGCTCCAGTCAGGGTAGCCCTCGCCGTGTCTGAGCCAGCGTCCCATGAAACGGTTACAGCGCGGCATGGCGTAGACGAAGCCTCGCGGGGCCTTGAGCTCCGCGATGATCGCGTTGCGGAGGTCTTCGCTCACGCTTTCGTCCGCGTCCAGGCAGAGCACCCAGTCGTGGCTGGCGGACTCGACGGCAAACTGCTTCTGTGGACCGAATCCGAGCCACTCCTTCTCGATGACTCGCGCGCGATGGCGTCGAGCGAGCTCGGTCGTTCCATCGGTCGAACCCGAATCGACGACCACGACCTCTTCGGCGAAGGTGACGCTCGCAAGGCAGGCTTCGAGCTGCGAAGCTGCGTTACGCGTAATGATCGCTACGGACAAGGGCATGGGCGCGAAGAAAGAGCCAGCCAACCCGTATAATCAGCGGCTTATGTTCGGCATTCTAACCGCTTTCCGGCACTTGCAGCCGGGGATGTTCTGATGTGGCGCATCGCCTACAGGCTGCTGCTTTGGCTTGCCTTCCCCTTCGTGGTCGCGCGGCTCTGGTGGCGGGGACGGCAGGAGCCGCGATACCGAACGAATCCGGGAGAGCGATTCGGCTTCTACCGTACCACGGTGCTGCGGCCGGTGATATGGCTGCATGCCGTGTCGTTGGGCGAGACGCGCGCCGCGGAGCCTCTGCTGCACGCCCTGCGGCAGCATCACCCGGAGTGCGATCTCTTGATCACGCAGATGACGGCGACCGGCCGCGAGGCGGCTGAGCAACTCTTTGGTGATTCCGCGCATGTGGCTTGGCTCGCCTATGACTACCCCTCTGCAGTGAGGCGCTTCCTGCAACATTTCCGGCCGCGGCTCGGTATCTTGATGGAAACGGAGATCTGGTTTCACCTCGTGTCGGAGTGCGAGCGCTCGCGGGTGCCGCTCATGCTCGCCAACGCGCGAATGTCCGCGAAATCAGCGCGCGGTTACGCCGTCTTGGGTTCTCTGGTTCGCGAAGCGTTCGCGGGCTTGAGCGCAGTCGCGGCGCAAACCGCCGAAGACGCCGGCCGCCTTCGGTCGCTTGGCGCGCGTGAAATCGAAGTCACGGGAAATCTCAAGTTCGACGCCGAGCCCGCGGCAGGAAGCGAGTCGCTTGCCGCCCAATTCAGGCTGCGCTTCGGAAATCGAAGGACATTCCTCATCGCGAGCACGCGGGAGGGAGAGGAGGAACTGTTCCTCGATGCCTTGAAGGGGGATCCTCTGGGTGACGCGCTGGTGGTGATCGTCCCGCGGCATCCCCAGCGGTTCGATGCGGTTGCGCAGCTTCTCGGCGCTCGGGATTTCAAGTTCGCGCGGCGCAGCGCCAGCGGACCGTTCGACGATTGCAGGGTGGTGCTCGGGGACAGCATGGGCGAGATGGCTGCCTACTATCGCGCCTGCGACGTGGCGTTCGTGGGAGGCAGCCTGCTCCCTTACGGCGGCCAGAATCTGATCGAGGCTTGCGCGGCGGGTGTGCCGGTCCTCATCGGCCCCTATACCTACAATTTTGAGCAGGCTGCCGAGAGCGCAGTCGCGGCCGGTGCGGCCGTTCGGGTTGCGACGGCGGAAGAAGCCGTACGCCAGGCGCGCTTGCTGCTCAGCGACACGGGGCTGCGAGAGCGCCTGGGGCAGGCGGGGATCGCTTTCTGCGCAACCCATCGCGGGGCGACCCAGCGAACGCTTGCCGTGTGCGAGCGGCTGCTCGGCCGTGCCTCCGGGCCCGAGCAAGCGCCCCGGAGCTAGTTGGCCCCGAGCAGGCGGTTGATCTCCTCGACGTCGCCGTCCGTCAGCGTTCCCGATGCCGATTTCAGACGCAGCCCGTTCAGGATGGTGTCGTAGCGCGCTCTGGAGAGATCGCGCAGCGTGCTGAATACCTGCTGCTGGGCGTTCAGCACGTCGATGTTGATGCGCACCCCCACTTCATAGCCCAGCTTGTTCGAGTCGAGCGCGCTGCGGCTGGAGATGAGTGCAGCCTCCAGGGCCTTCACCTGTGCCATTCCATTGGTCACGCCGAGAAAAGACTGGCGCGCGTTGAGCGCCGCAGTACGCCGGCTACTTTCCAGATCCTGCTGCGCCTTCTCGCGGTTGGCGACAGCTTGTCGAACCAGCGAACTGACGTTGCCTCCGCCGTAAAGTGGGATCGCAAGCTGAAGTCCGATGTTGTAGTTGGTGGAATCAGATGCAGTATTGACCGTCGCCGCGGTGCTGAGGCCCGAGGAGTTCACCCCGGCGTTGCCGACGAGGTTGAGGGTGGGCAGGTGTCCGGCGCGGACGCGATCGATCTCGCGCACGGCGACCTCCACGGCCGCCTCCTGCGCGCGCACCGGATAACTCTGGGTGGACGCCGCGCTCGCCCAATCCTCCATCGAATTCGGCCTAGGCGGATTGAGCTCGATAACGGCCTTGAGCGGCTCCAACCGCTCCGGAAACCTGCCTACGATTTGCTGTAGCGCCCGCTTCTTGATTTCGAGGTCGCTCTGCGCTGCGATTTCCTGCGAGGTCGCGAGGTCGAACCGCGCCTGCGCTTCGTGAGTGTCGGTGATGGTCGCGGTGCCAACCTCGAAATTGCGTTTCGCCTGGGCAAGCTGCTCGGCGATCGCGACCTTTTGCCCCTGAATGAAGGCAAGGCTGTCCTGGGAGGCGAGTACGTCGAAATACGCCTGCGCGACCCGCACGATCAGATCCTGAGTCGCCTGGCCGAACAGGGCCTCGGTCTGTGCCGCCTTGAAGCCGGCTTCCTTGTAGACCTGAAAATTCTGCCAATTGAACAAGGGCTGCGTCAGCGTTACCGTGAAGCCGCTCGTTCCGCCCGAGCGCCGAGATTCGGTTGTAGCGCCCGTGCCCGCGATGTCCCGGAACTTGATGTCGACGTTGTTAGCTTGGGTGAATCCAGTAGCGTTTACCGTTGGAAGGATCTGGGCGAGCCCCTGCGGGAGGCTTTCTAGGCCCGCGTCGCGAGTGGCGCGTGCGGAGGCATAGGTCGCGTCGTTGGCAAGAGCATCGCGGTAGATCTGCAGAAGATCCGCCGCGCCGGCGGTCGCGGAGGACAACGTGAACATCAGCAGTGGAACGACGCGGCCTCGCGGCAGTCTGGGACTCGTCCGAGGCATCAGAACTGGAAACGCGCGGGTTGCACCGCGTTCTTCAGCGGGGCCAGGGAGGTCTCGAAGAGGTCGAGCGTGTGGTGCGCGCCTTGGCCTACGCAGGTGATGAGCCGCGCTTCCATGACCGGCGGGTCGCCCACAACGGCGAACAGTCTTCCCCCGGTCTTTAGCTGCGCGAGGAAGGACGGCGGGAGCACCGGCGTGGACCCCGTCAGTACGATCACATCGTAGGGTGCGTGCAGTGGCCAGCCCTGCGCCGCGTCACCGAGCTCGACGGTCACGTTTTCCACGCCGGCCCGTCTGAGATTTTCCTCCGCAAACGCCTTCAGCCTGGGACTGATTTCCACGGAGTGCACCTGATGCGCGCGGGCGGCGAGGAGCGCGGCAAGGTATCCGCTTCCGGTGCCGACCTCGAGGACGTGTTCGTACTTCTTGACGGCCAGTTCCTGAAGGATGCGTGCCTCGACCTTGGGCAGCATCATGCGTTCGCCCTCGGGGGCGCCTTCGTACAGCGGTATCTCGAGGTCCGAGAATGCCAGGTTCCGGTAGGCGCCGGGGACAAATTCCTCGCGCCGCACCGCGTAAAGGAGATCGAGTACGTCCTGATCGAGCACCTCCCAGGTGCGGATCTGCTGCTCGATCATGTTGAAGCGCGCTTGCTCGACGCTCATGGAGAAGCGGACGGTGCGGAAGGCCGCGATTCTAGCACTGTTTGGCTGATAATTCGGTCGGCGTGCTGTACTTGAAGGCGGCTCGGCGATGAATCAGAATAGCCTCCAAAGGGACGCGCAGCTGCTGAACGATCGCGCCCTATCCTGATGGAAGGCCAGTCAAAATCGTTCCGGAGCCTGATGCATGCATGTATCCCAGGAGCGTTACGGAGACGCGTTGGTGCTTACACCGGTCGGCCGGATCGACAACAGCACCACCGACGGGCTGAAGTCCGACCTCAACACCCACGTGGCGACCTGCCGCAAGGGCGGCGATCGACTGGTTCTCGATTTCTCCAAGGTCGACTACATCAGCAGCGTTGGTCTGCGCGTGCTGATGCTGGCAGCGAAGAAGATTCGCGAGCAGGAAGGGACAATCGTGGTCGCAGCGCTTCAGCCTGTGGTCCGGGAAATCTTCGAGATCAGCCGCTTCAACCTCGTGTTCCAGTGCTTTGGAACCGTGCGTGACGCCCTAGGGAAGGTTTCGGCGGCCGCGCTCGAAGCCTACGACTCTTCGCACGGCGCCTGACCGATGGCGCTGTGGGTTACGTTCTGGGGGACGCGAGGATCGATTCCCGTTTCCCTGGACTGTGCTTCGGTACGGAACAAGCTCGCGAACGCGATCGTGTCGGCTTCCGGCAAAGGGCTCGACACCCAGGAGAAGGCGCGGGCTTGGGTTGACACGGAACTCGATTTCGCGGTCTCCCATACTTTCGGCGGCAATTCCGCCTGCGTCCAGCTCGACGCGGGCGATGAAGAGTACCTGCTGTGCGACCTCGGAAGCGGCGTGCGCGCTTTCGGAAATCACGTCTCCAGCCGCGATGGCCCTTCTAAGAAGAACACGTTTCATGTGTTCCTGTCACATGTGCACTGGGATCACATCATGGGGTTCCCCTTTTTCGGGCCAGCGTATGTCCCTGGAAACAAGATCCGGATCTACGGTTGCCACGCTCATATCGAGCAGGCGCTTCGGCGACAGCAGGATCCGCCCAGCTTTCCCGTCCCTTTCGACAGCCTCGCGGCTTCGATAGAGTTCATCACGCTGCAGCCCGGCCGAAGCTACGAGATCGCCGGCTGGAGCGTGACTGCCAGGCTCCAGAATCATTCCGGGGATTCGTACGGCTTTCGGTTCGTCCGCGATGGTCGGATCATCGTGTACTCGACGGATTCGGAGCACAGGCTGGACATACCCGACGAGGTCGAGGGCGCAGCCACGTTCTTTTCGGATGCCGACCTCGTTATCTTCGATGCCATGTACTCGCTTGCAGAAGCCGTGTCGGTGAAGGAAGACTGGGGTCATTCGAGCAACGTGGTTGCAGTCGAGTTGTGCCAGCTCGCCAACGCGAAGCACCTAGTGCTCTTTCACCACGAACCAGCCAACAACGACGAGCGCATCGCCGAGATATGGCGGGAAACGCTCCGCTACGAAGAGATCTCGAGGACGGGTGAGCCGCTGCGCGTCTCTGCCGCGTACGACGGAATGGAGATCGAGCTCTGAGCGATGGCTCGCCGGGAGCGGAAGTAGGGTCTGCTCGGGACTCCGGGGCGGCATCGGGCGCGAGTCAGCCGGGGATTACCCTCAATCGGCGCGGTGTTCGGCACGGCATTATCCTGCTGGCGGTCCTGCTGGTGCCAGTAATGTGGGAGGAGATGCCCGTTATCGGGGCCATGCGGCTCGCTTGGCTCGACGGTTATCAGGAGCTGTCCCCGCGCGAAAGGCATTCCGCCCCTGCGGTCATTGTGGCGATCGACGAAGCAAGTCTGAGGCGTTTTGGCCAATGGCCGTGGCCACGAACTCTGGTCGCCAGGCTTTTCGACAGGATTGCTGCGGCCGGGCCTGCTGCGATCGGTGTGGATATTCTGTTTTCCGAGCCTGATCGTCTTTCCCCGGAGTGGATTGCGCCCTCGGTGGCCGAAGCGGACCCAAGACTGGCGGAGCGCCTCGCTCGGCTACCCCGTCATGATTCGACGCTCGCCGCTTCGATACGAGCCGCTCCGGTTGTTCTTGGCATTGCCGGCCTCGAGACGGGTGGTGTATCCGACACGGCGCTCATGACCCCGTCGCTGCAAAGAAATCCGGAAGCACTGGGGACGCTGCGTCGCTATGCGACCGCGCTGCGCAGCCTTCCGGAGATCGATGCGGCGGCGAGAGGGCACGGACTGCTCAGTGCGGATACGGAGGCGGGAGTCGTGCGGCGCGTACCGATGGTAGCTATCGTCGGCGCA
This sequence comes from Burkholderiales bacterium, assembly GCA_035519135.1. Taxonomy (GTDB): domain Bacteria; phylum Pseudomonadota; class Gammaproteobacteria; order Burkholderiales; family SG8-39; genus VBDM01. The sequence continues at coordinate 85,630 of DATIWX010000004.1, forward strand.
ACTCCGGTCCTCCCGCTGAGTCTGGAAACGTTGCGCCTTGCAAGCGGCGAGGCCCTTTTCGCCGTTCACGGTGGTTCGGGAGGAGTGGAATCGGTGGGCATCGGCGATCTCAGCGTGCCGACTCAGCCGGACGGACGCGTTTGGGTGCACTACACGCCCCACGACCCGGCTAGATTCATCCCGGCTGCGGAAGTGCTGGACGGGGGAACCGACGCTGCTCAGCTCGAGCGCAAGCTCGTTCTGGTGGGAATTACCGGGCTAGGTCTGATCGACTACCAGAGCACGCCGCTGGGCGAGCGCATGCCTGGCATCGAGATTCATGCGCAGGTGCTGGAGAATGTATTCGACGGCGCCTTGTTGATGCGCCCGCGTTGGGCTCCATGGATCGAGGCTCTGGCCTTCCTCGTCGCGGGCTTGGTCGTCGTGTACTGCGTGCCTCGGTTTCCCCCCGGGCGCTCGACCGCCCTGCTTGTCCTGCTGGTGATCGTGTTGGGTCTGGGTGGGTTTGCGGCCTATCGGGGAGCCGGACTATTGCTGGACGCCGCGGTACCGGGGGCCGCCATCGCATTTCTCTTCGCCGCCATGCTGGTCGAGACCCTAGCGGACGCCAACGCGCAGAAGAAATCGCTCCAGGAACGCTTGCAGCACGAGCGCGAGGCAGCGGCGAGGCTCGCCGGCGAGCTCGACGCTGCGCGACGCATTCAGGTGGGAATTCTCCCGCGGGCAGAACTGGTGTTTCCTTCCGAGCGCCGCTTCGAGATCGCTGCGTCCATGGAGCCTGCTCGCGAAGTCGGTGGAGATCTCTACGATTTCTTCATGCTCGATAACGCGCGATTGTTCTTTCTGGTGGGTGACGTCTCCGGGAAGGGCCTACCGGCAAGTATCTTCATGGCGGTCAGCAAGGCGCTGTGCAAGAGTGCTGCACTCCGGCACGGGCAAAGGACCGAGGAATTGCTGCGCGAAGCCAACTCGGAGATCGCCCGCGAGAACCCGGAGTCGCTATTCGTGACGGCCTTTGCGGCCATTCTCGACACGAGAACTGGGCGTCTGGAATACTGCAACGCCGGGCACGAACCGCCTTTCGTTCTCGGCCCCGATGGAAAGATTGCCCGCCTTGCCGGCGGGGGAGGACCGCCGCTTTGCGTGCTCGATGGATTTGAGTACTCTGCCGCGGAATACTCCATGGCCCCTCGAGGCATCGTGTGCGTAGTTTCCGACGGCGTGACGGAGGCGATGAACCGAGCCGGCGAGCTCTATGGGGCGGGCAGACTGCAACGGGTGCTCCAGCGCAACGGCAATTCAGCCAGTCCGGCAACAACTGTCGACGCGATAAGAGCCGATGTGTCGAGGTTTGCGGAGAACGCGGAGGTCGCAGACGACCTCACGTTATTGGTTCTACGCTGGAATGGCCCTAGCGAACGCTGATTTCCACCCGACGGTTCCGCGGTTCGGCAACGCCGTCTGCGGTGCGCAACAACGGTTCGCGCCGGCCTCGGCCCGCAGTCAGGATGCGCTCGGGAGGAATACCCATGCCAACCAGGATCGATTTCACGCGCTCGGCCCGCTGGAGGGACAGCGCATCATTCGTAGGGTCTGGCCCTACTTGGTCGGTGTGGCCGATCACGGTGATTTCGGGCGCCTGCCTCCGCGCCATCTCGACGATGACCCGCTTGACCTCCTGTTGCGACTGCTCGGTGAACTCGTCCGTGCCGCTTTCGAAGTAGAGCGTGAAGGAAATCGGGCGCGGCGGCATCGCGGTAAGCGCGCCGCCGAACACTTCCTTCAGTTCGCTCTGACTCGCGGTGCTACGTTGCAGGCCGCTGCCCGACGTGCGCGCAGCAGCGTAGGCGGTGTCGAGTACCGTGTCGCCCTTGGGATTGTGTACGAGGACTTTTCCGACCTTGCCGTCCTTGTCCGGGAGCAGTACGACAAGATCTTGGGAGGTTGCGCAGCCACCCAGGACCAGAAGTGCCGCCAGGGGCCCTAGGTAGCGTGCGTGCATGAACCCACTTTACCCTACTTCATTCACTCGTGCGCACCAGGAATTCGGTCCCGCGCACTCCAAGGATCGAGGACGGCGTTCTCACCTTAACCGCGTCGGGGGACTGTTTGGCGATCTTGCCCGAGACCATCGAGAGCGTCCCCCGGGAGAGCGTTGTGTCAAAAACGCCTTCATGCGTCGTCGAGTTGAAAGCGTAGCGTTCGATTTGCAGAACGCTGTTCGGGCCCACAGACAGCAGGGAATTGTCGATGAAGGTGATTCCGGCGGATCCATCGGCCCCAGTGACAACCGTGTCGGTCGCCTGCAGATGTGTGCCCACGGAGGCGGGGAAACGCTTACCGCCACGCTCGAGATACACCGCGCCCTTGGCTACCTTGAACTGGGCGATATCGGTCGCGAACGCTGCGAGCGGCGCGAGACCAAGCGCGCACGCGAGTATAAAGCGACGAACGTCGATCCTACGATCTGGTTGCATGGTGTAACCCCCCACAATATTAGTCAGCCTGCGATTCCGGCGGGCCAACGCCCCGTAAGGACGCCCTTTTTTCTATAATAGCCCGAACAGCCTTCAGCCGGCTCATTCCGTCCATGGCTAACTTCCCGCTCGCCCGGTTTCCGGCAAGAATGGATTCTATGGCCGAAATCCGCAGTTTTGTCGAAGGCGCCTGTACCACTGCCGGAATAGGGAGGGAAGATTGCCTGAAACTCCTCCTGATCGTCGAGGAACTATTCACGAATACCGTAACCCACGGATATCGCGAGGAGAGTGAATCTCCTGTGTGGATCGCTTTCGAGCCCGGCGATACCGGTTTCACTCTGCGCTACGAGGATGCAGCACCGCCGCACAATCCATTTGGTGAGTTTCGCCCTATGGATACCACGGTGCTGGTCGCGCAACAACCGGTGGGTGGGCTCGGATTGAAACTCATCCGGTCTCTCGCGCGAGATGCCGGCTACACTCGCGAGGGCGAGCGCAACTGCATCCGCTTGACCTTCACCGTTCGTCCCCGCGCTTGACGTGCTTGCCAAGCCATACGGCTTAGAGTAACTTTCCCCGAACAACGTAGGGGTCCTGGCGGGAAGCGGTTTCCCGTCCCGTCGGGTGAGAGCAAACCCTTCGAACCTGATGCGGATAATGCCGCCGCAGGGAAGCGTTGAACGACGAGGTTCATGCTCCCAAGGCAGCCGTACGAGAGGAGCGCCATGAACGCTAACCCTAGATTCATTGCAGCCACCGCGCATGTCGACGACGCTGCGGTGAAACCGCTGCCGAATTCGCGCAAAATCTACGTCGAGGGGTCGCGCCCAGGCGTGCTTGTTCCGATGCGGGAGATCGTCCAGTCGGACACGCCGGCGTCTTTCGGCGCCGAGAAGAACCCGTCCATCTTCGTCTACGACACCTCCGGTCCTTACACCGATCCTCGGGCTCGCATCGACATCCGGCAAGGCCTTCACCCGTTGCGCGGGAAGTGGATCGCCGAGCGCAATGACACCGAAGAGCTGCCCGGGCCGACGTCCCGCTACGGCCGCGAGCGGCTTGCCGACCCGAAGCTCGCGGAGCTGCGTTTTGATTTGAAGCGCAAGCCGCGCCGGGCGAAGGCCGGCCGCTGCGTGACGCAGATGCACTATGCAAGGAAGGGCACCGTGACCCCGGAGATGGAGTACATCGCCATACGCGAAAATCAGCGCCGCGATCTACTGCCCGATCTCGTCACGCGCCAGCATCCGGGGCAGGACTTCGGCGCGTCGATACCGAAGCTCATCACACCGGAATTCGTGCGCGACGAAATCGCACGCGGCCGAGCCATCATCCCGGCAAACATCAATCATCCGGAAACCGAGCCCATGATCATCGGGCGAAACTTCCTCGTGAAGATCAACGCCAACATCGGCAATTCTGCGGTTACATCCGGGATCGCCGAGGAAGTCGAGAAGATGACCTGGGCGATCCGCTGGGGGGGCGATACGGTCATGGATCTCTCCACCGGCAAGCACATCCACGAGACCCGCGAGTGGATCGTTCGGAACAGCCCGGTGCCGATCGGTACGGTGCCGATCTACCAAGCGCTCGAGAAAGTCGAAGGCAAGGCGGAAGAGCTGACCTGGGAGGTCTTCCGTGACACGCTGATCGAGCAGGCAGAACAGGGCGTCGACTACTTCACCATCCACGCCGGTGTGCGGCTGCCCTTCATCCCCATGACCGCGAAGCGGATGACGGGGATTGTTTCGCGCGGCGGCTCGATCATGGCGAAGTGGTGTCTCGCGCACCACGAGGAAAGCTTTCTCTACACGCGTTTCGAGGAGATCTGCGAGATCATGGCCGCCTACGACGTGTCCTTCTCGCTTGGGGACGGTCTGCGGCCGGGCTCGATTTACGACGCGAACGACGAGGCCCAGATCGCGGAGCTGAGGACCCTGGGTGAGCTCACCGACATCGCCTGGCGCCATGACTGCCAGGTGATGATCGAAGGCCCGGGGCACGTCCCGATGCATCTCATCAAGGAGAACATGGACCTGCAGCTGAGGTACTGCAAGGAGGCGCCGTTCTATACCTTGGGCCCCCTCACCACCGACATCGCACCGGGGTACGACCATATCACCAGCGCCATCGGCGCGGCGATGATCGGCTGGTACGGCACGGCGATGCTCTGCTACGTCACGCCCAAGGAGCACCTGGGTCTGCCCGACAAGGACGACGTCAAGGACGGGATCATGGCGTACAAGATAGCCGCGCACGCAGCTGATCTCGCGAAGGGGCATCCCGGTGCGCAGATCCGCGACAACGCGCTTTCCAAGGCGCGCTTCGAGTTTCGGTGGGAAGATCAGTTCAATCTCGGTCTCGATCCGGACAAGGCGAAGCAATTCCATGACGAAACGCTGCCGCAGGAGGGCGCGAAGCTCGCTCACTTCTGCTCGATGTGCGGCCCGCACTTCTGCTCGATGAAGATCACCCAGGACGTGCGCGAGTATGCCGAGAAACACGGCGTTTCCGAGCAGGACGCGCTGAAGCGTGGTATGGAGCAGAAGGCGGTCGAGTTCGTCAAGAAGGGCGCCGAGATCTACACCAAAGCCTGAGCCTTTCCGTTACACTCCGGGCGGCGGTTCTTCAACCGCCTTTCTTTTTTTCTTCGAGAGGAAAGTGGATTTCGGCCTGCTTGCGAAAGCGCTTGTCCTGGGCGTCGTCGAGGGTCTGACGGAATTCCTGCCGGTCTCCTCCACCGGCCATCTGATTCTTGCGGGAGACCTGCTCGATTTCAACGGAGACAAGGCCAAGGTCTTCGAGATTGTCATTCAGACTGGGGCGATGCTCGCTATCGTATGGGAATACCGCGCGAAATTCTGGAGCGTGCTCGCGAACCTGGCGCGCGAACGCCTCGCGCAACGATTCGTGCTCAATCTGATCGTCGCCTTCATCCCGGCGGCGGTTCTCGGCCTGGCGCTCGGCAAGCTCATCAAGGCCTATCTGTTTCATGCCGTTCCGGTGGCTCTTGCGTTCATCGGCGGCGGTTTCATCATCCTCTGGGTCGAGCGCTCGCTGCATCCGCGAGTACGCGTGGAGCGGGTGGACGACATGACCTGGCGAGACGCTCTCAAGGTGGGCTTCGCACAGGCTTTCGCGCTGATCCCGGGCACTTCGCGCTCGGGAGCGACCATCATCGGTGGCATGTTGTTCGGCCTGTCGCGTAAGGCCGCTACCGAGTTCTCTTTCTTCCTCGCGGTGCCCACGCTTATCGCCGCCGGCGCCTATGATTTCTGGAAGAATCGCGCCCTCTTCGATACGGGCGATGTGGGGGTGTTAGCGACGGGTTCGATTGCCGCCTTCACTTCGGCCTTTTTGTGCGTGCGCTGGCTTCTGCGCTACGTTGCTACGCACGACTTCATGCCGTTCGCTTGGTACCGGATCGCTTTCGGCGCGGTGGTGCTTACCACGGCCTATACGGGGCTGGTGAGTTGGTCTGCGGGTTGAGGGAGGCGAACTCATGAACGCATTGCTGCGATTCTCATCTCTAGTCGATACCGCCAACGAGCGAATCGGCAAGGTCGCCGCATGGTTCGGTTTGCTGGGCGTCATCGTTTGCACGGTGAATGCGATATTTCGCTACGCCTTCAACATGAGCTCGAACGCCTGGCTTGAGATCCAGTGGTATTTCAATGCCGCCATGTTCTTGCTGGTCGCCGCCTGGGCGCTCAAGCGCAACGATCATGTGCGCATCGACGTCATCGCGGGAAAGCTCTCGCATCGCGCGCAAGCGTGGATCGATATTTTTGGCGGGCTGTTCATGCTGCTCCCCGCGGTGGTGATCATCGGCTGGTACAGCTGGCCGTCCCTGGTGAATTCCTGGCAGATCGGCGAGCACTCTTCCGACCCCGGCGGGTTGATCCGCTGGCCGGTCAGGCTCCTCATCCCGGTCGGCTTTACCCTCCTCGCACTCCAGGGAGCGTCCGAGATCATCAAGAGGGTCGCCTTCCTCAAGGGAGTCATACCGTACCCCGCGGAACGCAAAGGGGGGGCGGCCTGATGTCTCTGGACCTGATGGCTCCCCTGATGTTCGGCGGGCTGGTGGTGTTCCTGCTGCTCGGCTACCCGGTTGCGTTCTCCCTCGCGGCGACCGGTCTGTTCTTCGGGCTGGTCGGGATGGAACTGGGTCTGTTGCATCCGTCGCTGCTGCAGGCCCTGCCCGAGCGCGTGCTGGGCATCATGGCGAATTCAACCTTACTGGCGATTCCTTTCTTCACGTTTATGGGGCTGATCCTCGAACGCAGCGGAATGGCGGAGGATCTGCTGGATACCATCGGCCAGTTGTTCGGCGCGATTCGCGGTGGGATCGCCTATGCCGTGATCTTCGTGGGCGCCTTGCTTGCGGCGACTACTGGAGTGGTCGCGGCCTCCGTGCTCGCCATGGGGCTGATCTCGCTGCCGGTGATGATGCGTTACGGCTATTCCAAGCGCTTGGCGAGTGGGGTGATCGCGGCCTCGGGAACGCTGGCGCAGATCATCCCGCCGAGCTTGGTGCTGATCGTTCTGGCCGACCAGATGGGTGCATCGGTCGGCGATCTCTACGAGGGCGCGCTCGTGCCCGGACTGATGCTCACCGGGTTCTACTCGCTCTACGTGCTGGCCGTTTCAATCTTCGACCCGAAGGCAGCGCCGGGCTGTCCGCCCGAGGCGCGCACGCTGCGCGGCGGCGCGCTGATGGTCAAGGTCTTTACCTCGATGGTCCCGCCGCTGGTGCTGATCTTTCTGGTGCTGGGAACGATTTTCATCGGCGTGGCGACGCCGACCGAGGGCGGGGCAATGGGGGCAAGCGGCGCCATCATCATGGCACTGATCAAACGCCGGCTTGACTGGAAACTCCTCAGGCAGGCGGCGGAGTACACCGCGAACATGACGAGCTTCGTCATCTTCATTCTGATCGGCTCGACGGTATTCAGTCTCGTGTTCCGCGGCGTGAACGGCGATCTTTGGGTGGAGCATCTGCTGATCGGGCTCCCGGGGGGCGCGCTTGGTTTCCTGATTGTCGTCAACTTGATGATCTTCTTCCTCGCCTTCTTTCTCGACTACTTCGAGATCGCCTTCATCATGGTGCCGTTGCTTGCCCCGGTGGCACAGAAGCTTGGCATTGACCTCGTCTGGTTCGGCGTCTTGCTCGCGGTGAACATGCAGACTTCCTTCCTGCACCCGCCCTTCGGCTTTGCGCTGTTCTACCTGAGGAGCGTTGCCTCGAAGGAGATCAGGACGTCGGACATCTATTGGGGCGCGATTCCCTTCGTATGCATCCAGGTCCTGATGGTCGCGATCGTGATCGCCTTCCCCGGCATCGTCACTAGCCACGTGTCCAAGGCAGCCGGCGCCATCAGCGGCACCGGCGCTGACGAGATTCGGCGCCAGCTCGAAATTCCGGACAGCCCTGTCTCGCCTACGGACGAATCGGGCAAGGCGTCGAAATCCGGCGACGGTAAGGACGACGCCAAGAGCGAGATCGAGAAGATGCTGAACCAGCAGTGAGGAGCAAGGGCCTCGCCGCAGCGGAGCCCTTGCGGATTTTCGCCGGCTAGGTCTTCTTTGCGGCCGGGTTCGTGGGGTTGGTCAGCAGGAAGGTCGTCAGGTTCTGCTCGGCGACCCGGTGCCACAGGAACTCGTCCTCACGGAATTTTTTCCAGGGCTCGTAGATCTTCTTCCACGACGGATTCTTTTCCGCCTCTTCCTCGTACATTTCGAAGGAGGCCTTGTGCGCGGCTTTCATGATTTCCGGCGAGAACGCGTGCAATTTGACCCCGTTCTTGACTAGGCGCTGCAGGGCCTGCGGGTTCTTGAAGTCGTACTGCGCCATCATGTCGATGTTGGCCTCGTAGCAAGCGGCCTCGACCGCAGCCTGGTACTCCTTGGGCAGCTTTTCCCACTCCTTGATGTTGACGAAGAGCGAGTACATCGAGTCTGCTTCCCACCAGCCCGGATAGTAGTAGTGGGGTGCGATTTTGTAGAAGCCGAGCTTCTCGTCATCGTAGGGGCCGACCCATTCCGCCGCGTCGATGGTGCCGCGCTCGAGGGCAGGATAGATGTCGCCGCCCGCGATCTGCTGCGGCACGGCTCCCAGGCGAGCCATGGCCTCGCCGCCGAGGCCCGCGATGCGCATCTTGACGCCCTTCAAGTCCTTTACGCTCCGCACTTCCTTGCGGAACCAGCCGCCCATCTGGCAGCCCGTGTTACCGGCCGGGAAGGAGATGATGTTGAAGTCACGGAAGAACGCACGCACCAGCTCGAGACCGCCCCCGTAGTAGATCCAGGCATTTTGTTGTCGCTGGTTCATCCCGAAAGGCAGCGTCGTGTCGAACGCAAACGTCTTGTTCTTGCCGACGAAGTAGTAGCTCGCAGTGTGGGTGCACTCGACCGTTCCTTGCTGCACGGCGTCGACCGTGCCGAAAGCCGGTACGATCTCACCAGCGCCGAATACGCGGATCTGAAACTTGCCGCCTGTGATCGCGGCTACCCGCTTGGCGATGGTCTCGCCGCCCCCATAGATCGTATCCAGGCTCTTCGGGAAGCTCGAGGCGCACCGCCAGCGCACTTCCGGCAGTGTCGGTGTCTGCGCCACCGCTTGCGCTGCGGCCGCGGCGGAGATGACGCCGAAGCCGGCGCGGGAAAGAAATTTTCTGCGATTCATAGTCCCTCCGTATGAAATTCCGGGTTGAGAAGAAGATGGATTCCCAAGGTCCTGCAAGGAACGCGCCTACCCCTGTGTCCAGGGCAGTCCGGCGAATCGCCAGCCTCCCACGGTGTTGCGGTGGCCCTGCGCGTCCTTGTCGCCTTCGAACCCTTCGAGGATGTTATAGGAGTTGGAATATCCGGCCTGGTTGGCGGCTTGGGCAGCATGGTGCGATCGCGCGCCCGAACGGCATAGGAACATGACCGGCGCATCGCTTTTGGAGACCTCAGCCTGGAGTTGCCCGAGAAAGGCGGGATTGCGCTGGCCACCCGGGTAGGTGTTCCACTCGATCAACAGCGATTCGGGGACGTGTCCGACGTAGTCCCACTCGGCCTGGGTGCGAACATCGACCAGTTTGGCGCGGGGGAGGCGTTGCATCAGCGCGTACGCTTCCTTGGGCAACAAGGCTCCCGCGTAGGGAAGATTCATCGTCTGACCGCGTTGCTTGGCTCGTGCGAGGATGTCCTCGGAAGAATCGTTCGACATGATCAAGTGGGGAGCAAGGGGCAAGGAGCCTAGTTTAGCTTGGAGAAAAGAACCCTGTAGTTGCTTCGCACCGAAGCGGTGCGCATAATGGCGACTTTGCGCCGATGTGGTGCGCATGGCGCCGATCTGCTTCAAGCTGCCTGCCTATGACACAATGACCTGCTTTTTTGGGCGCCGGATGGCATGGAATCTGCAGAGATTCCGGCGATCTGGCGCCTTTTCACCTTTCTAACGACCAACAATCCGTAACTTGAGGAGATTCAGCAATGGCATTGTCCGCCAACGACGTGATGAAGATGATCAAGGAGAAGGAGGTCAAGTTCGTTGACCTGCGCTTCACCGATACCCGCGGGAAGGAGCAGCACGTTTCCGTGCCGGTCAAGGCGTTCGACATGGATAAATTCGAAAGCGGGCACTTCTTCGATGGTTCCTCGATCGCCGGCTGGAAGGGGATCGAAGCCTCGGACATGCTTCTGATGCCGGACCCCGATTCCGCGCGTATGGACCCGTTCACCGACGAACCGGTCCTCAATCTGAGTTGCGACGCAGTGGAACCCTCGGACGGGAAGGGATACGACCGGGATCCGCGCACGATCGCGAAGCGTGCGGAAGCCTATTTGAAGTCATCGGGCCTCGGAGACACGGCGTATTTCGGTCCTGAGCCCGAATTCTTCATCTTCGATTCGGTGACTTGGAATGTAGATATGTCGGGCTGCTTTGTGAAGATCAAGTCCGAGGAGGCTCCATGGTCCTCGGGCGAGGAATACGAAGGCGGCAACATGGGCCACCGCGCTCCGGTGAAGGGCGGCTATTTCCCCGTGCCACCGGCCGACACGCTGCAGGACATTCGCAATGCCATTTGCCTGGCGCTGGAGCAGCAGGGCGTAGAAGTGGAAGTGCACCACCACGAAGTGGCCGCGGCCGGACAGTGCGAAATCGGCACCAAGTTCAACAGCCTTGTGAAGCGCGCCGACTGGATGCAGATTCTGAAGTACACGATCTGGAACGTTGCACATTCTTACGGCAAGACGGCGACCTTCATGCCCAAACCCATTGTCGGTGACAACGGTTCGGGCATGCACGTGCACCAGTCGGTGTGGAAGGGGGGGCAGAACCTCTTCAGCGGCAACGGTTACGCCGGGCTCTCGGATTTCGCGCTGTACTATATCGGCGGGATCATTAAGCACGCGCGCGCGCTAAACGCTATCACCAACCCGGGCACCAACTCGTATAAGCGCCTGGTGCCGGGCTTCGAAGCGCCGATCAACCTAGCCTACTCGTCGCGCAACCGGTCCGCTTCCTGCCGGATTCCGCTCGTCACCAATCCGAAGGCGCGCAGGGTGGAAGTGCGTTTTCCAGACCCGACGTCGAATCCGTATCTGGCCTTCGCGGCGATGCTCATGGCGGGACTGGACGGCGTGCAGAACAAGATCCACCCCGGCGATCCGATCGACAAGAATCTGTACGATCTGCCGCCCGCCCAGGCGAAGAAGGTGCAAAACGTCTGTTCCTCGCTAGATATGGCTATCGACCATCTCAACAAGGATCGGGATTTTCTGACCAAGGGTGGCGTGTTCTCGGACGACATGCTCGATGCTTATTGCGCGCTCAAGATGGAAGAGGTTACGCGCTTCCGCATGACCACCCACCCGGTCGAGTTCGACATGTACTACAGCTCGTAAGGCAACGAAGGGCCGGCCGCTTCGGGCCGATCAGTAGACAGAGCAAGGAGGGACGGAATACTTTATGGGGTGCTCCGTCCTTTTTCCATTTGAAATCAGGGTTATTTTGGCCTAAACTTAAAGTTCGCACTCGGGCTCGAGTAGGCTATGGCACGGAGCAAGGCTTTGTTGGGTTGGGTTCTCCTCGCGATGGCGGTGCCTTGGGGGCACGTCCAGAGCGAGGTCTACAAATGCCCGGATGCAAGCGGCCGGCCGACCTATACCAACGTCAAGCGCGACATAGTGGGCAAGAGCTGCACCCTGGTGAGCAAGGAAGTGCAGGTGGTTCCTGCCCAGCTCCCGCCCCGCGACAAGTCATCGGCCGTGGTGGACCGCAACCAGAACCGCCGCAAGATTCTCGAATCAGAACTCCAGAACGAGCAGCAACTGCTCTCCGACGCACGGCAGAAGCTCACCGAGCAGGAGGGGCTGCGTCAAGGCGACGAGCGCAACTATGCTCGCGTGCAGGAACGCCTGAAGCCGTATCAGGAAGCGGTCGAACTGCACACGAAGAACATCGAGCAGCTTCGAGGCGAGCTCGGCCGGCTCAGGTAGGCAGGATCTCGCCCCCGCACCGCCGTACCGCGCCCTTGTCGGCGCGTTCTCGTGTGCCATCACCAAGCGGTACGCATTCCCGGCTCAGAGGCCGGGCCTAGCGCATGGACTCAGCGAACTTGACCGGGTTGGAGTGGCTTGCGACCGCCGTCGTGCTGCTAGACCGCGCACTGCGCGTGAAGTATCTCAACCCGGCGGCGGAAGCCCTCTTTGCAACCAGCCGCAAGACGGTGCTCGACCAGGCTTTCCCCGCGCTTTTCGTCGACTCGAGCACCTTGGCGGGGCTACTGCATCAGGCGATTCGCGAAGAGCGCGGGTTCGCCGATCAGGACCTGATCCTCGTTCCCTCGGGCCAGGAACCCCTTCACCTCGACTGCATCGTCACTCCGATTGAGCTCAAACAGGCAGCCCTCTTGCTCGAGCTGCGCCCGATCGACCAAAGGCTCCGTATCGAGCGTGAGGAGCAGCGCATGACCCAACATAGGGCAAACCGGGAGCTGATCCGCAACCTTGCGCACGAGATCAAGAACCCGCTCGGCGGATTGCGGGGTTCCGCACAGCTTCTCGAGCGTGAGCTGGACCGGCCCGGCCTGCGCGAATACACCCGGGTCATCATCAAGGAGGCCGACCGCTTGCAGGCCCTCATGGACCGCCTGCTGACCCCCCACCGCCCCCCAGTTCATGTCCCCATGAACATTCACGAGGTGTGCGAGCGGGTGCGCGCGCTGATACTCGCCGAGTTCCCCCAGGGAGTGCGCGTCGAACGCGACTATGATGTTGGCCTGCCCGAGCTTCGCGGGGATACGGAACAGCTGATTCAGGCGGTCCTCAACATCGCGCGCAATGCTGCGCAAGCCATCTTAGGGTCGCGAGGCCGGCCGAGCCCCGCTTCTGCAGGTCGGGGACAGATTGTCCTGCGGACCCGAGTGGCCCGGCGAGTGACTCTGGCCCGGCGTTTCCACAAGCTGGCATTAGAATTGCAAGTGGTGGATGACGGGCCGGGAATACCGGCGGAAATCCGCGACCAAATCTTCTTTCCGTTGGTTTCGGGCCGTGAGGGCGGAACTGGGCTTGGCCTGACGCTTGCGCAAACCTTCGTCCAGCAGCACCAGGGTATTGTGGAGTGCGACAGCCAGCCGGGAAGGACCAGTTTCCGCATCGTGTTACCGCTGCGCTGAAAGAGCATGATGAGACCTGTCTGGGTCATCGACGACGATCGCTCCATCCGCTGGGTGTTTGAAAAGGCGCTGGCCCGCGAAGGCATTCCATTCAAGACCTTTGCGCAGGCGAACGAAGCCATGGATGCGCTCGACGCCACCGGGGCCCCCCAAGTACTGGTATCGGACATCCGCATGCCCGGCGCCTCGGGGCTGGAACTCCTGCAGAACGTGAAGCAGCGCTTTCCTGACCTGCCGGTGATCATCATGACCGCCTACTCGGATCTCGAATCGGCCGTGGCGGCCTTTCAGGGAGGTGCGTTCGAGTACCTGCCGAAACCATTCGACGTTGACCAGGCGGTGGAACTCATCCGGCGCGCGCTGGGCGAAAGCAAGCGCGAGAGCGAAGCCGAGGAGCTTTCGGCGGCCACACCCGATATCCTGGGCAAGGCACAGTCCATGCAAGAAGTCTTCCGCGCGGTCGGCCGCCTGTCGCAGTCGAGCGCCACGGTCCTGATCACGGGCGAATCCGGGACAGGCAAGGAGCTTGTGGCTCGGGCTCTGCACCGCCACAGCCCTCGCGCTGACAAGCCTTTCGTCGCGATCAACACGGCTGCGATGCCCAAGGACCTGCTCGAATCGGAACTCTTCGGGCACGAACGTGGTGCATTTACGGGGGCGCAATCCCTGCGGCGGGGTCGCTTCGAGCAGGCCGAAGGCGGCACCCTTTTCCTCGACGAGATCGGGGATATGCCGGCCGAGCTCCAGACGCGGCTGCTTCGCGTCCTGTCGGACGGGACCTTTTACCGCGTCGGCGGACACCAGTCGATTCGCGCAAACGTCCGGGTCATTGCCGCAACCAACCAGGACCTGGAGACGCGCGTGCGGGAAGGCCTGTTTCGCGAAGATCTGTACCACCGGCTGAATGTGATCCGGCTGCGACTGCCCTCCCTGCGCGAGCGGCGTGAAGATATTCCGTTGCTGGCGCGGCACTTTCTCACGAAGTCCGCACGCGACCTGGGTGTCGAGGTCAAGCGCCTGTCGGATTCCGCGATGGCGTACCTGTCTGCGCGGGATCTTCCGGGTAACGTGCGCCAGCTCGAAAACATCTGCCACTGGCTTACGGTCATGTCGCCGACTCAGCTCATCGAGATCGGCGACTTCCCGCCCGAGCTCAGGGAGGACGCGGAAACCACTTCCGGCGACTGGCTTGCGGCGCTCGCACGCGAGGCAGACCGCAGGCTGGTGAGCGGCGAGAAAGACATCATGGAGAATCTGTCGAAGAGCTTCGAGAAGACCCTGATCGCGAAGGCGCTAGCCCACACGGGTGGCCGGCGCATCGAGGCGGCCGGGTTGCTCGGAATAGGCCGCAATACCATCACCCGAAAGATTGGGGAGCTGGGTATCGCCGACTCAAGTCCTCCGGAGGCGGAATAGGCGGGTCCGGCTCGCCTCGCGCTTTTTCACAAAGCTATTTTCACGTTTGTCGTCGGGCCTGGATTTTCTCCGTATAGTGCCCTGTTTAGGGAGAAGACCCTATGAGCCTGTCTGCCGGAATCCAACTCCATGGGCCCACCATTTCCGGACACGGAACGGTCTTGACGCCGGCCGCCCTGGGCTTTGTTGCCAAGCTGCACCGCGCTTTCGAATCGCGCCGCCAGGAACTCCTTTCCCGCCGTGCCGCGCGACAGAAGGACTTCGACGAGGGAAACCTGCCCGATTTCCTCTCCGAGACGGCGCAGATCCGCACCGGAGACTGGACCATCGCGCCGCAGCCGAAGGATCTGCTCGATCGCCGGGTGGAGATCACTGGGCCGACCGATCGCAAGATGGTGATCAACGCGCTCAATTCGGGCGCGTCCACTTTCATGGCCGACTTTGAGGACGCCAACTGCCCGACCTGGGCCAACATGATCGATGGCCAGGTGAATCTGCGCGACGCGGCGCGGCGGAGCATCACCTTCGATCAGGAGGGAAAGACGTATCGTCTGAGAGAGAAGACTGCAGTCCTCATCCCGCGCCCGCGCGGCTGGCATCTCGACGAGAAGCACGTCCTGGTCGACGGCAAGCCGGTCTCGGGAGCAATCTTCGATTTTGCCCTCTATTTCTTTCACAACGCAAAAGAATTGCTCCAGCGCGGCACCGGTCCCTACTTCTATCTGCCGAAGATGGAGTCGCATCTCGAGGCGCGGCTCTGGAACGATATCTTCGTGCTCGCCCAGAGCGCCCTGGACATCCCGCGAGGCACCATCAAGGCGACGGCACTCATCGAGACGGTGCTGGCCGCTTTCGAGATGGACGAGATTCTTTGGGAGCTGCGCGAGCACTCGGCGGGCCTGAACATCGGGCGCTGGGACTACATCTTCTCCTGCATCAAGAAATTCCGTTCGAACCGGAACTTTTGCCTCGCCGATCGCAGTCAGGTCACGATGACCGCACCCTTCATGCGCGCCTACGCGCTTCTGCTCGTGAAGACCTGCCATCGCCGCGGTGCGCCTGCGATGGGGGGGATGGCCGCACAGATTCCGATCAAGAACGATCCGCAGGCGAATGAAGCCGCACTCGAGAAGGTGCGCGCGGACAAGCTGCGCGAGGTTACCGATGGTTGCGACGGAACCTGGGTCGCGCATCCGGGTCTGGTGCCAATCGCAAAGGAGGTGTTCGACGAGCACATGCCCGGGCCGAACCAGTACGACCGGCAGCGTCCCGATGTATCCGTAAGCGCGAAGGACCTGCTCGACTTCCGGCCCGAGGGACCGATCACGGAGGCAGGCTTGCGCAACAACATCTCCGTCGGCATCCAGTACCTGGGGGCTTGGCTTGCCGGGAATGGCTGCGTGCCGGTCTTCAATCTGATGGAAGACGCAGCGACAGCGGAAATCTCGCGCTCGCAGATATGGCAGTGGATGCGCTCCCCAAAGGGGAAGCTGGCGGACGGACGCAAAGTCACGAAGGAATTGTTCAGGGACCTGCTCGCCGAGGAGCTTCCCAAGGTGAGGACCTACCTAGGCAACGCCGCGTGGAATGCGGGCAGGTACGAAGAGGGCGCAAAGCTCTTCGAGAAGATCACGACCGACGACCGCTACGTCGAGTTCCTCACGCTCCCCGCATACGACTTCGTCGACTGAAGACCAGCCGCCCGCACCTTATTGCCGCTCGATGGCAGCAATGATCCGCTCTGGCGTAAGGGGTAGGTCGCGCACACGAACGCCCAGCGCATTTTCCACGGCGTTCGCAATCGCCGCAGCGGTGGGGCCCTGGGCTGCTTCGCCCGCTCCCGCGGAGGGAAGATCCGGGCGGTCAAGCAACTCGACCTCGACCGGGGGAACCTCGCTGAACTTCAGGATCGGGTAGTCCTCCCAGCCCAGGCTCGCAAAGCCGTGGTCACCGAGTCGCACCTGCTCCTTCAGGGTCCAGCTGGTGGACTGAATCGCACCGCCCTCTATCTGGTTCCTCACGCCGTCGGGATTGACGACGAGCCCAACGTCGACCGCGATGCTCAGGCGAGACACTCTCACTTCGTGGCCGGCGTCCACCTCGGCGACCACCGCGCAGTACGCTCCAAGATTCTTGTACCTCGCGAACCCGATGCCGTGTCCTCGCCCTTCGCGCGGCGTCCACCCGCTCCAGTTCGCCAGTGCGGCGGCGCCTTCGAGCACGGCGCGTGCGCGCGAGTCGCTGAGATGCCGCAGGCGGAACTCCACCGGATCGGCGCCGGCTGCCTGGGCCAGCTCGTCCATGAAGGACTCGATCGCAAATACATTGGCGTACGCGCCGAGTGAGCGCAGCGCCGACGTGCGCACCGGCATCTCTCGCACGTAGTGATTGACGACCCGCTGGTTCGGAAAATCGTATAGCGGGATCGCGTTGCGGTCCGCTCCGCCGGCGGGAAGCGGCATGTTGATCGCCGGAGGACGCTCGTGAGGTCTGGCCAGATGCCAGGAAGCGAGGAGGGCCGGCTGGTCCGAGCGACCGGGCCGGCTGCTGTGACCGTTGCTCCATAGCGCGTGCTGCCAAGCAACGATCTTTCCGCCGGAGTCCAGCGAGGCGCTCAGCTCGAGGGACATCGCGGGACCGCATGGGGCCCACCCGAATTCGTCATCACGCATCCACTGAACACGCACCGGCCGCGTGCCGGCGGCACGCGCAAGCAAGGCTGCGTCGAGCGCAACGTCGTCGGCACCGTTATGACCGTAGCAGCCTGCGCCTTCGGCATGTCGCACGACGACCGCTTCCTCGGGCATGCCGAGAGCCATCGCCAGATCGTGGCGCAGATTGAAAATCCCCTGGCTATGGCTCCACACAGTCAGCGCGTCGCCTTCGAACTGAGCAAGCGCACAGGACGGGCCGATGGAAGCGTGCGAAATGTAGGGCTTGGAATAGGACGCCGTCAGGGCCTGCGCGCCGCGGGATTGGGCTTCGCTGTCAAATTTCTCGCTGATGACGCGATGATCTATCACGTTCTCCTTCAGCCACGTTTGAATATCCCGCGGCAACGTTGCGCCCTCTTTCCAAGAGGCGGAGCTTCGCAAGGCGCGTTGCGCGGAGATCGCGGCATCCTCGCGCTCGGCGAGGACTCCGAGAAAGCCGCCGTCGCGCACGATCGCGACGATCCCGGGAATCGACTTCGCCTCGGCTTCGTCGAGTGACACGAGTGCCGCGAAACCGTGAGGCGGGCGGATCACGCGGCCGTGGAGCATTCGGGGCAAGACCATGTCTTGGATGAAGCGAGGCCGGCCCGCGATCTTGTCGGGGAGGTCGCGCCGCGGGCTGGACGTGCCGACCCCCCGACGCTTGCCGGGCGAACCGACGAACGAAGCCCGCTCCTCGACGTCTACGTCGAAAACGGATTCGTCGCCGCGTTCCCAATAGCTCGTGCTTCGTCCTCCCGCACGCGCAATCCCGTCCTCCACGCTGAGGCCGTCGACCGGCACGCCGAGCCGTTCGGCCGCACGCTCGAGGAGCAGGGCTCGCGCATGTGCGCATGCCCGCCGCAGCGCAGAACCCGAGTCCTGGATCGAAAGACTTCCGGAGGTGACCCCTTCGTTGGGGCTGATCGAGGTGTCCGCCGCCACCATGCGAATGCGTTCCAGGGCAATTCCCAGCTCCTCTGCGGCTATCTGGGCGAGCGCCGTCAGGATGCCCTGCCCAATTTCGACCTTGCCGCTGAAAACCGAGATCGTGCCGTCCTGCTCGAGCCGCAGCCATTGGGAAAGCTTGGGGTTCTTGTCGAGACTCCCCGCGCGTCTGAGGCCGGCGCCGGCGACCGTGTTCACGTTCGGATTCCGGGTGCCGCGCGCATCACCGCACGCACCATGCGGTTGTGCGATCCGCAGCGGCACAAGTTGCGATCGAGCGCGGCGCGCACCTCGTCCTCGGTCGGCTTGGGATTCCTTGCGAGGAGCGCCGCAGCGCTGATCAGAATGCCGCTGGTGCAGAAACCGCATTGGGCCGCCTGCTCGGCGAGGAAGGCTTCCTGGAGGGGGTGCAGGGCTCTCGCTGTCCCCAGACCCTCCACGGTGGTCACGCTCTTGCCTGCCACAGACCAGAGGGGCGTGTCGCACGCTGGCGTCGCGTGGCCATCGATGAGCACGAAACAGGCGCCGCACTGGCCGCTGCCGCAGCCGAACCGGGTGCCTTTCAGCGCCAGGTCGTTGCGCAGCGCGTAGAGTAGCGGCGTGTCGCCGCTCGCTTCGATCTCGGTCTGGACACCGTTGACGGTCAGCTTGAAGTGTTCGCCCACGGATCGCAGCATCGACCGGCTTAGTCGACTTTGGCCCCGGAAAGCTTGACGACCTTGGCCCACTTCTCGATGTCCTGCGCCATGTATTTCGTGAACTCCGCGGGCGTCATGCTCATGGGAAACGCACCCTGCTTCGCCCAGGCTTCCTTTACTTCCCGCAGGCCGATGACCTTCTGTATCTCGGCGTTGAGCTTGTCCACGATCGGCTTCGGCGTGCCGGCGGGCGCCATCACGCCGAGCCAGATCGTAGCTTCATAGCCGGGGACGCCCGCCTCCGAAACCGTCGGGAGGTTGGGCGTGACGGCGGATCGCGTGAGGCCGCTCGTGGCGATCGCACGGACGTTGCCCGCTTCCGCCTGTTTTTCCATGACCGTGATCGCGTCGAACATCATCTGCACTTGTCCACTGATGACGCTGGTGCGCGCGCCCGAGCTTTCCTTGTGCGGCACGTGCACGATGTCCAGGCCTGCCATCGCTTTGAATAGCTCTCCCGCCATGTGATAGGGCGTGCCGGGCCCGGAGGAAGCGTAGTTGAGCGCGCCGGGTTTCGCCTTGGCGAGAGCGATGAGTTCCTTCAGGTTTTTCGCCGGCACGCCGGGATAGACCACAAGCAGCAGATCCGAGTAGTTCACCGGTGAGACCGGGACGAGGTCGGTCATCAGCTTGTACGGCTGTTTCGGGCGGAGTGATTCGTTTATCGTGTGAGTGTTGGACATCATCAGCAGCGTATAGCCATCGGGCGCCGACTTCGCCACCGCGTCGGCGCCTATGACTCCGCCTCCGCCGACCCGGTTCTCGATCACGACCGGTTGGCCAAGCGGTTTCTCCAGGCGCTGCCCGAGGTAGCGAGCGTAGACATCGGCGGGGCCGCCGGCAGAGAAGGGGATGATCATCTTCACTGGCTTGGTCGGATAGCTTTGCGCGTGCGCCGTTGCGGCGCAGACTGCGACGGTAACTCCGACAAGGAGACCGAAGAATTTTTTCGTAGTCATGATTCTTTCCTCCGTTCTGATTTTGCGCAGGGATTATAGCGACTCAAGCTCCAACTCGGCCAACACGGGCGCGTGATCGGACGGGCGCTCCAACCGGCGCGGCGCGACATCGATCGAACATGCCCGGCAGCGGGAGGCGAGCCCCGGACTCAGCAGGATATGATCGATGCGCAGGCCGAGATTGCGCTTGAATCCGTTCATGCGGTAGTCCCACCAGGTAAATGATTTCTCCTCCTGAGTGAACATCCTGAACGCGTCTTTCAATCCCAGCGCGAGGAGATTCCTGAAAGCCACGCGCTCGGGGACGCTGAAAAGGACGCGGCCCTCCCATGCCTTCGGGTCGTAGACATCCTCGTCCGCCGGCGCGACGTTGTAGTCGCCCAGCACGGCGAGCCGCGGATGGCTGATCAGCTCCTGCTCGAGCCAACTGCGGCAAGCCGCAAGCCACCGGAGCTTGTATTCGTACTTCTCCGACCCGACTGCCTGTCCGTTGGGAACGTAGACGCATGCCACGCGGACCGCTTCGGTTCCCAGCCCTACACTCGCGGCGATCACGCGCTTTTGCTCGTCTGGGAACCCTGGCAATCCCGTCGCTACACCGGCCAGCGGGCCTCGCGACAGGATGGCCACGCCGTTGTAGGCCTTTTGCCCGGACCACGCGCAGCGGTAGCCCGCGGCCTCGATTTCCAGGATAGGGAATTTGTCGTCCTCGAGCTTGGTTTCCTGCAGGCAAACGATGTCGGGGCCGTGCTGCGCGAGCCAAGCAAGCAACTGCGGCAGGCGCACTTTCAGCGAGTTCACGTTCCATGACGCGAGCTTCATCCCCGCATACCGGACGCTTCTTCCCCTACTTCGACTCGGTGCCGGATTGGCCGGCCGCGGGCTGCTGCGAAGGCTCGGCAGGGGCTGACGCAGGCGTGGAATCTGTCCTGCGCAATGATTCCAGAGGGACGCGCGGCCCGGCAGGTGGGTATCCGGCGGTATCGAGAAGCTCGTTGATTGCGCTTTCCCGGAAGCCGGTGTGAGACTGGGAACCGACGACCAGCAGCGGCAGATCTTCCCTGCCCGATATCTTCTTCATTTCGTCGATCTCCCTCTGCCCGACGACGCTCACTTCCCGGAAGGGCACCCCGCGCTTGACCAGCGATGCCCGCAGCTGGTCGCACGGTGAGCCGCAATCCGGCTGCGTGTACAACGTCACAGGGTAGTTTTTCGCCGCGACCTGCGTGGCGTAAGGGAGATCGACGTTTCCGGGGGCGGCGGAGCGGAAGTCTTTCCGCTGGATCTTCTTCGCCTGCGGAGGAGGCGGCGTCTGCGTGTAGTGGACCTGCCCCCGATCGTCTACCCAGCGATAGGTTTGTCCGACCGCGTCGCAGCAAGCGATCCAGAGAGCCGCGGCTGCAAACAGATACGCGCGCATGCTGAATCCTCAGTTGATCATACCATTGTGACGCAACAGGGCGTCGATCCTCGGCTCGCGTCCCCGAAACGCCTTGAACGACTCGATCGCGGGGCGGCTGCCGCCGACGGCGAGAATCTCGTCGCGAAATCGCGCGCCCGTGCCGGAATCGAAGACGCCGTTTTCCTCGAACATGCTGTACGCGTCGGCCGAGAGCACCTCCGCCCATTTGTAGCTGTAGTAGCCCGCCGCGTAGGCGCCGGAGAAGACGTGCGAAAAGTTGTTCAGGAAGCGGTTGTAGTCCGGCGGAATCAACACGGCCACCCGTGCGCGGATCTCCTCGAGGAGCTGCAGCGGCGTCTTGGCACCCTCCGGATCGTAGTCGTCGTGCAGGTGCATGTCGACCAGCGCAAACTCGATCTGGCGCACTGTCTGCATCCCGCTCTGAAAATTCTTGGCCGCGATCATCTTGTCGAACAGGGAACGTGGCAACGGCGCTCCGTTGTCCGCGTGCGCGCTCATGCGCGAGAGCGAATCCCACTCCCAGCAGAAATTCTCCATGAATTGTGAAGGAAGCTCGACTGCGTCCCATTCGACACCACGTATCCCCGAGACGCCCGGGTCATCGACGCGCGAGAGCAGGTGATGCAGCCCATGACCGAACTCATGGAACAGAGTCATTACCTCGTCGTGCGTGAGCAGCGAGGGTCTGCCGTCGATCGGGGCCGGGAAGTTGCAAACGAGGTGGGCCACCGGAGCCTGAAGCTCCTCCGCGAGCCGTTGCCGCGTCATTACTTCGTCCATCCAGGCGCCGCCGCGCTTGGTCTCGCGGGAATAAGGGTCGAGGAAGAAGCGGCCGATCAGCGCGCCGCGGGGGTCGGTGATCCGGAAGAACTTCACATCCGGGTGCCAGGTCTCGGCTGTATCCGGGGTGATTCGAACTGCGTAGAGCGTCTCGACTAGGCGAAACATGCCTTCCAGCACCTTAGGCTCCGGAAAGTATTGCTTCACCTCTTGATCGGAGAAGGCGTAGCGCTTCGCTCGCAACTTCTCCGAAGCAAACGCGATATCCCATGCACGCAGGTCCTGCAGACCGAGCTCGGCGTGCGCGAACTCCTGGAGCTCGGCGTAGTCTCTGCGGGCGTGCGGCAGGGCCCGTGCAGCGAGGTCCTCGAGGAAAACGAGCACGGCCTTGGGCGACTCCGCCATCTTTGGAACCATGGATAACCGCGCAAACGACTCGTAGCCCAGCAGCCGGGCCTTTTCCTTCCGCAATCGCAGCTCGCGTGTGATGAGAGAGGTGTTGTCGAGCTCAGGTCGGCCGAACTCGCTCGCCCGCGTAACGTGGGCGCGATACATTCGCTCCCGCAGACTGCGATTCTCGGCGTACTGCATCACCGGACCGTACGACGGTGCGTGAAGGGTGAGCTTCCAGCCTTCCCGCCCTTCCTGGCGCGCGGCTTGCTGCGCTGCGTGCAGCACGTCGTCCGGGATCCCGCGCAAATCGGCCGGGGCGGTGACCAGTTCCGAAAACGCGTTGGTCGCATCGAGGAGATTCTCCGAGAATCTCGCCTCGAGGGCGGCCAGCTCCTCCTGAATCTCGGCAAAGCGTGCCTTCTTCCCCGGCTCCAGCTCCGCTCCCCCCAGGCGGTAGTCGCGCAAGCTGTTCTCCACGATTTTGCGCCGTGCCGGGGACAGGTCGTCGAATTCCAGCGACGCGCGGAGAGCCTTGAATTTTTCATACAGCTCGAGATTCTGGGAGAGCTCTGTGTAGTAGCGCGTCACCTTGGGCAGGTTGGCGTTGTACGCATCGCGAATCGCCGCATTGTCGTCCACTGCATGCAGGTGGGCGACCACGCCCCAGGCGCGTCCCAATCGTTCGTTGGCGCCTTCCAGGGGCGCGGCGAAGGTGTCCCAGGATACGGGCGCGCCCTCTGCGCTAAGCGTGGCGATCAGCGCCCGGTTCCGCGCGAGCAGCTCGTCGATCGCGGGCGCGACGTGCTCGGGCCGGATCGATCGATATCGCGGCAAGCGCGAAAAATCGAGCAACGGATTGTCGATCATGTCGAGTCGTCGGACGCGTGGCAGGCGATGCGGGCCGTCTTACGGCGCCCGGCTGGCCGCGAGGGTCCGCTCAGCGGACGCTATGGTGTTCTCGAGCAGCATCGTGATCGTCATCGGACCTACTCCGCCCGGGACGGGCGTGACTCCCGCGGCCGTGCCCAGGAGGCTCTGGAAATCCACGTCGCCGGCGAGTTTTCCGTCGGCGACCCGGTTAATGCCGACGTCGATAACGATGGCTCCGGGTCTCACCATTCCGGCCGTGATGAGTTTCGGTTTTCCCGCAGCTACGACCAGAATTTCCGCCTGACGCGTCATCGAGCCCAGATCCGGAGTCTTGGAGTTGCAGATGGTGACCGTGGCACCCCTTTGCAGCAGAAGCAGCGCCATAGGTTTGCCGACGATGTTGCTGCGGCCGACAACTACGGCGTGCAGGCCTTCCGGGTTGACTCCCTCGTGTTCGAGAAGTTTCATGATCCCGAGCGGGGTGCAGGGCACGAAGCGTGGATGACCGATGGCGAGCAGCCCGACGTTCGCCGGATGGAAACCGTCGACATCCTTCAGCGGGCTGATCGCCTCGAACACCCGCTCCGCCGTGAAGCCGGCTGGCAGCGGCAGCTGGACCAGAATGCCGTGTACCCGCGGATCGTTGTTGAGAATCCTGATCTGCCCCAGAAGGGTCGATTCGTCCGCGGTATCCGGCAGCTGGATATCCTGCGAGTAGATGCCGGCTTCACCGCAGGCCTTGATCTTGTTCCGAATGTAGACGCTCGATGCCGGGTGGCTGCCGACTCGGATGACGGCCAGCCCAGCGCGTACCCCGTTCGCGGCGAGGGCCGCGACGCGCTTGAGGAGCCCTACACGAAGCTCGCGCGCGATGGCGTTACCGTCGATGGTGCGAGTCTGCATGGGAAAATCAATGCGCTGGAGAGGTCAGCAATTATAATGGGCCGTCGCCGATTGATCCTGCGGAGCGGGCGGGGTAAGCTTCGCGCAGGTTCGCGCAGCTTCGATCAGGGTTCGCGCAAGTCCGCCAAGCCGCGCCAAAGAGCGCTCAGAGGAAACGTCATGTCTGCGCTGCCAGAATTCCCCGCCACAAACGATCCCGACGCTCTCGAGACCCAGGAGTGGCTCGATGCGCTGGGAGCGGTCCTCGAACGCGAGGGCCCGGACCGGGCCCACTACCTGCTGGAAAAACTGGTCGACAAGGCCCGGCGCTCGGGCGCGCACATCCCGTTCTCGCTCAATACCGCCTACCTGAACACCATCCCGGTGCACATGGAGGAGCGCTCCCCTGGGGACCATGCACTCGAAGAGCGCATCCGCTCGTTTTGCCGCTGGAACGCCATGGTCATGGTTGCCAGGGCGAACAAGTCCGACGACGAGCTTGGCGGTCATATCGCGAGCTTCGCCTCGGTGGGAACGCTGTTCGGCATCGGCTTCAATCACTTCTGGCATGCCCCACACGAAGGGCATGGCGGTGACTTGATCTACTTCCAGGGGCATTCGTCTCCCGGAATCTATGCTCGCGCGTACATGGAAGGCCGGCTCACTGAAGCGCAGATCCTGAATTTCCGCCGGGAAGTCGATGGCGGAGGCGTCTCGTCCTACCCACATCCCTGGCTGATGCCCGATTTCTGGCAATTCCCCACCGTTTCAATGGGACTGGGGCCGATACAGGGCATCTACATGGCGAGGTTCCTGAAGTATCTGCACGCCCGAGGGCTCGCCGACACCGCCAATCGCAAGGTGTGGGTGTTCTGTGGCGACGGAGAAATGGACGAGCCCGAGTCACTCGGCGCGATCGGCCTCGCCGCGCGCGAGAAGCTCGACAATCTCATCTTCGTGGTCAACTGCAACCTGCAGCGCCTCGATGGCCCGGTTCGCGGCAACGGCAAGATCATCCAGGAGCTCGAGGCTGACTTCCGCGGCGCCGGATGGAATGTCATCAAGCTTATCTGGGGGTCGTACTGGGACCCCCTGTTTGCCCGCGATATCGAAGGACGGCTGCTGCGCATCATGGAAGACACGGTCGACGGCGAGTATCAGAACTACAAGGCGAACGACGGTGCCTTCGTGCGCAAGAATTTTTTCGGCAAGGACCCGAAGGTGCTGGAGATGGTTTCGCGCATGACCGACGAGGACATCTGGCGCCTCAACCGCGGCGGCCACGATCCCCACAAGATCTATGCCGCATACGCCTCCGCGGTCAAGCACAAAGACCAGCCCACGGTGATCCTCGCGAAGACCATCAAGGGCTACGGATTGGGCAAGCAGGGCCAGGCGAAAAATCCAACCCATCAGCTCAAGAAAGTCGATATCGCCACGATCCGTGAGATGCGCGATCGCTTCAACGTGCCCATCCCGGATGACAAGCTCGAGGAGCTTCCGCTCTACAAGCCCAAGGATGACGATCCGGTCATGGTCTACCTGCACGCGCGCAGAAAGGCGCTCGGCGGTTACCTGCCCCAGCGCCGTCGCAGCTCCGACAGCCCGCCTGCCGTGCCGCCTCTCGAGACATTCGAGCCCCTGCTGAAGGGCTCGGAGGGCCGCGAGATTTCCACGACCATGGCTTTCGTGCGGCTGCTGACGCTGCTCGTCCGCGACAAGGGGATCGGCAGGCACATCGTGCCCATCGTCCCCGACGAAGCGCGCACTTTCGGCATGGAAGGTATGTTCCGGCAGCTGGGCATCTATTCCTCCGAGGGCCAGAAATACGAGCCGGTTGATCGCGACCAGGTGATGTACTACCGCGAAGACAAGGCCGGCCAGATCCTTGAGGAAGGCATCAACGAGGCCGGATCATTCTCTTCATGGATCGCCGCGGCCACCTCGTACAGCCATTCCAATCTCGCGATGGTGCCGTTTTTTATCTTCTACTCGATGTTCGGCATGCAGCGGGTGGGTGACCTGGTCTGGGCCGCGGGGGACCAGCGGGCGCGCGGCTTCCTTCTCGGAGCGACCGCGGGCCGCACGACCTTGAACGGCGAGGGGCTGCAGCACGAGGACGGGCACAGCCACGTACTCTCCTCGGTCGTTCCCAATTGCGTTTCCTACGATCCCACCTTTGGCTACGAGGTGGCGGTCATCATCCAGGACGGCCTGAGGCGCATGGTTGCCGAGCAGGAGGACGTCTTCTACTACATCACGGTAATGAACGAGAACTACGAGCATCCGGCGATGCCCGCGGGCGCGGAGCAGGCGATCCTCAAGGGTCTGTACCTGTTTCGCGAAGGATCGAAGAAGAAGGCGCGCGTGCAGCTGCTCGGCTCGGGGACGATCATGCGGGAAGTCATCGCGGCGGGCGAGCTGCTCGAGACCGACTGGGGCGTGGCTGCCGACATCTGGAGCGCGACCAGCATGACGGAGTTGCGCCGCGACGGGCTCGCCGCCGAGCGCTGGAATATGCTGCACCCGGAGGCCAAGCCCCGCGTTCCCTACGTAAGTCAATGCCTCGAGATGCGGGCCGGTCCGGTCGTCGCCGCGACCGACTACATCAAGACGTTCGCAGAGCAGATCCGTCCGTTCCTTCCCAGGGACCGGGTCTACAAGGTGCTCGGCACCGACGGTTTTGGCCGCTCCGACTCCCGCGCAAAATTGCGCGCCTTCTTCGAGGTCGATCGCCACTACGTGACAGTCGCGGCACTTGCGGCGCTCGCTGAAGGCGGAGAGATCAAGGCGAAGGTGGTTGCCGAGGCCATCGGCAAGTACGGCCTCGACCCTGAAAAACCCAATCCGGTGACGGTTTAGGCTGACCGGCCTGCCGCGGCGGTTTGATCCGACAGGTCCTCCGCGATTTCTGATTGCAAGCGATGGCTACGACAAGAGAAGTTTCAGTACCCGACATCGGCGACTTCAAAAACGTCGCCGTCATCGAGATCCTCGTGAAGGCGGGCGACACCGTCCGGCCCGAGCAGTCGCTCATCACGGTCGAATCGGACAAGGCGACGATGGAGATTCCCTCGCCGGCGGCGGGTGTGGTGAAGGAGCTGCGTGTCAAAGCGGGCGACAAGGTCTCGCAAGGGAGTCTCATATTGCTGCTCGATGCCGCCGCGGCACCGGCGGCCCCGGCTACGAAACAGGTGTTTGAGCCTGCGGCGGCGCCCACCTCGCCGGCGCCGCCGCGGGTCGCTCCCGCGGGAGCGCCGGTAGTCCCCATCGTCAGGCCGGAGCCGGCACCTCGCGAGATGGCGCGTACGCCTGGATCCGTGCCGCACGCGAGTCCCTCTATACGCAAGTTCGCCCGCGAGCTCGGCGTCGATCTGCTGCGCGTCACAGGTTCCGGCCCGAAGGGGCGCATCACCCAGGGCGACGTGCAGGAATTCGTAAAGGGCGTGATGCGCGGAGCCCCGGCTGCGCCCACGGCGGTGCCGCGCGGCGGGCTGTCGCTCGACTTGCCGGAATGGCCGGAGGTGGATTTCGGGAAATTCGGCCCGATCGAAGAGAAGCCGCTGTCGCGCGTCAGGAAGCTCTCGGGCAGATTCCTGCACCGCAACTGGGTTTCCATTCCGCACGTCACCCAGCACGACGAGGCGGACATCACCGAGCTCGAGGCTTTCCGCAAGGAGAACGCCCAGGTGGCGGAAAAGGGCGGCTTCAAGCTCACCATGCTCGCGTTTCTGGTCAAGGCATCGGTAAACGCGCTCAAGGAGTTTCCGGAGTTCAACGCTTCGCTCGACAAGACGGGCGATAAGTTGATCGTCAAGAAGTACTATCACATCGGGGTCGCGGTAGACACGCCAGACGGGCTGCTGGTGCCGGTGATCAAGGATGCGGACCGCAAGGGGGTCTTCGATCTAGCCAAGGAACTGGCCGAGATCTCCAAGGCCGCGCGGGAGAAGAAACTCAAGCCCGATGCCATGCGAGGCGGCACCTTCAGCATTTCCAGCCTGGGCGGGATCGGCGGCACTTCCTTCACGCCCATCATCAATGCGCCCGAGGTCGCGATTCTCGGGGTGGCACGGTCGCAGATGCGGCCGGTCTACCGGGACGGTGCCTTCGTGCCGCGCCTGATGCTGCCGCTGTCGCTTGCTTACGACCACCGTGTCATAGACGGTGCGGCCGGGGCACGCTTCACCACCTATCTTGCGTCGGTCCTGTCCGACATCCGCCGCACACTACTGTGAGGCCGGCGTGCCACAGATGATCGAAGTGAAGGTGCCGGACATCGGCGATTTCAAAGACGTCGACGTCATCGAGGTGCTGGTCAAGCCGGGGGACCGGGTGGGCAAGGAAGCTTCGCTCATCACGCTCGAGTCGGACAAGGCGACCATGGAGATCCCGTCGTCGCATGCCGGCACGGTGAGGGAGTTGCGGGTCAGGATCGGAGACAAGGTATCCACGGGTTCGATTGTCCTGCTGCTCGAGGCGGAGGAGGCATCGGCGCAAGCGGCGCAGCGGCCGACGAAGGTGCCCGAAGCGCCGAAGCCCGCCCCCGCGGCCCCCATTGTGGCAACTGGAGGCGCAGATCTGCATGCCGAAGTTGTCGTGCTCGGCTCCGGCCCCGGCGGCTACACCGCCGCGTTCCGAGCAGCGGATCTCGGCAAGAGCGTCGTTCTCGTGGAGCGCTACCCGAGCCTGGGCGGGGTGTGCACCAACGTAGGCTGCATTCCTTCGAAAGCCTTGCTTCACGTCGCACGCGTGATCACTGAAGCCGAGGAGACCGCCGAGGCCGGTGTCGCGTTCGGCAAGCCGGTGATCGACGTCGCCAAGCTGCGGGCCTGGAAGGACGATGTCGTGGGCAAGGGAACGAAAGGCATCGCAGGTCTGGCACGGCAGCGCAAGGTCACCGTGCTCGAGGGGGCCGGCACGTTCGAATCACCCAAGACTCTGCTCGTAAAGGCGAAGGACGGCAAGACGACCCGCATCGCATTCGATCATTGCATTGTCGCTGCTGGCTCGTCGGTCGCCCGCATCCCCGGTTTTCCCTACGATGATCCGCGCCTGATGGACTCGACCGGCGCGCTCGAGCTTCCCGACGTCCCGAAGCGCCTCCTGGTCATCGGCGGCGGGATCATCGGCCTGGAGATGGCCTGCGTATACGATGCGCTCGGCTCGAAGGTCACCGTTGTCGAACTGCTCGACGGTCTCATTCCCGGTGCCGACCGAGACCTTATCCGGCCGCTGGAGAAACGCATCCGAGCGCGCTACGAGGCGATCCTCCTGAAGACCAAGGTGGCCAGGCTCGAGCCGCAGAAGGCGGGACTGCTCGCGACATTCGAGGGCGCGGGGGCGCCTGAGCCGCAGGTCTACGATCGCGTGCTCCTGGCCGTCGGCCGCCGGCCGAACGGGCGCGAGATCGGCGCGGAGGCGGCGGGCGTGACAGTGAACGAGCGCGGCTTCATCCCCGTGGACAAGCAATGCCGTACCAATGTGCCGCACATTCTCGCGATCGGCGATATCGTCGGCGAGCCGATGCTCGCGCACAAGGCAAGCCACGAAGCGAAGGTCGCGGCGGAAGTGATCGCTGGCCATAAAGTTGCATTCGACGCCCGGACCATTCCGTCGGTTGCCTATACCGATCCCGAGGTGGCATGGATGGGCCTCACCGAAACGGAGGCTGCGAAGAAGGGCATCGCATACGAAAAAGCGAGCTTTCCGTGGGCCGCGTCCGGACGAGCGCGCTCCATCGGCAGGACCGAGGGCAGCACCAAGTTGCTCTACGACCCCGCCTCGAAGCGCATCCTCGGCGCTGGCATGGTCGGCCCCAACGCCGGCGAGCTGATCGCGGAAACGGTGCTCGCGCTGGAGATGGGCAGCGACATGGACGACATAGCGCTCACCATCCATCCGCACCCGACGCTTTCGGAAACGCCGGGCTTCGCCGCAGAAATGGCACTGGGCAGCATCACCGATCTCTACGTTCCGCGGAAAAAGTGACCCAGGACGAGCTCAAACAAGCGGTCGCGCGCGAGGCGATCAAGCACGTGGTAGAGGACTCAGTGGTCGGCGTCGGCAGCGGGTCGACCGCCAACTTCTTCATCGACGAGCTGGCGAAGATCAAGGGCCGCATCGCCGGTGCAGTGGCAAGCTCGGACCGGTCCGCCGAAAGACTGATGAGCCATGGCATCCGGCTCCTCGACCTCAACGGCGTGAACGAGCTGCCCGTCTACATCGACGGTGCAGACGAGATCACCGAGCACCTGGCCATGATCAAAGGTGGAGGCGGCGCGCTCACGCGCGAAAAGATCGTCGCCGCGGTGGCCAAGAAATTCGTGTGCATCGCCGACGAGTCGAAACTCGTTCCAGTACTCGGGCGATTCCCGTTGCCCTTGGAGGTGATCCCGATGGCGCGGGCCTACGTCGCCCGCCAGACGGTGAAGCTCGGCGGCCGGCCGGAGCTCCGCGAGAATTTCACAACCGACAACGGGAATATCGTCCTCGACGTTCGTGGCCTGTCCATCCTGAACCCGGTCGAGCTGGAAACAACGATCAACAACATCGCCGGCGTGGTCACCAACGGTCTTTTCGCCCGGCGTGGGGCGGACGTGCTGCTGCTCGGGACGAAGACGGGCGTGAGAACCATCGCCCGAAGGTAGGGGGCTTACTTGGGCGGCACATAACCAGAGGCCGTGTCCGCCCCGGTCCCGAAGAAGTGCTTCTCCATCTGCTCGGCGAGATACTTCCGGGCGCGCGAGTCGGCGAGGTTCAGGCGGTTTTCGTTGATCAGCATGGTCTGGTGCTTGATCCAGCCTTGCCAGGCTTCCTTGGAGACGTTCTCCCAGATGCGCTTTCCGAGCTCGCCCGGGTAGGGAGGCAAATCGAGCCCCTCGGCCTCGCGCCCGAGCTTCACGCATTTCACCATCCTTGCCATCATTTGCTCCTTGTTCGGGACTAAAGGGACTTCAGCAGGACCTTGGACCGGCGCTGCAGGTTGTACAGGTCCTTCTTTTCCTTGGGCAGCCTGCCCACCGTAGATTCGGCGAAGCCCCGCTCGATGAACCAGTGCGTCGCGCGCGTCGTCAGCACGAACAGCTTCTTCATTTTGCGGGCGCGTGCCTCGGCCTCGATTTGTCGCACCAAGCGCTCGCCGTAGCCTGCGTCGCGATAGTCGGGCCTTACCGCCAAACACGCGAGCTCGGCCGCGCGGGCGCTCGCGAAGGGGTATAGCGCGGCACAGCCGACGATGACGCCGTCGTGCTCGATCACCGAGAACCGCGTGATCTCGCGCTCGAGCAGCTCGCGGCCGCGCCGCACCAGCGTCCCATCCTCCTCGAGGGGCTCGATCAGCTTCAGGATGCCGCCTACGTCGTCGATCGCCGCCGCGCGCAGCTTCACGACCTTGTCGGCGGTAATCATCGTCCCGGAACCGTCGTGGGTGAACAGCTCGACCAGTAGTGCACCCGGCACCTTCCGGCTAATGACGTGGGCCCGTTGCACGCCGCTTCGCACCGCCTCCACCGCATGAGCGAGATAGAGCCGCGTGTCTTCGCTGAGACGGTTGCTGCGTGAGAGGAGATCGGCAGCCTCGTTGGCAGTGAGCTCGGGCAGCAGCTCGCCCGCTTTGTCTTCCACTGGAGCATCAGAGAGGAAGACGAGCTTCTCGGCGTGGAGCGCCGAAGCGGTGGCGACGGCGACATCCTCCATGGCGAGATTGAACACTTCCCCGGTGGGCGAATATCCCACGGGGGACACGATCGCGATGTTGCCGGCGTCGAGGCAACCCGAAATCGCCTGCGAGTCCACCTTGCGCACCGACCCGGTGTACTGGAAGTCGATGCCGTCGTGTACGCCCATCGGCTGCGCGGTGATGAAATTTCCGGAGACCGTGTTGATCGCCGCTCCGGCCATCGGAGAGTTCGGCAGACCGAGCGAAAGCAGCGCGTCGATCTCCACGCGCAGCAGGCCGACTGCCTCCTTGACGCATTCCAGCGCCACGGGGTCGGTGATGCGCAGGCCCTTGGCGTAGCGCGAGCGAACCTTGCGCTGCCTGAGCTGAGCCTCGATCTGGGGGCGTGACCCGTGCACCAATATCACGCGAATGCCAGTGCTGTGCAGCAGGTTGATGTCGTGCGCAAGATCGACAAACCTGCGCTCCGCGAATATCTCCCCTCCGAACGCGAGCACAAAGGTCTTGCCGCGGAACGCGTGGAAGTACGGCGCAACGGATCGGAACCAGCTCACGAACTGGGGATTGGAACGGGTCGACATGGTCTTGTCGTTGCTCAAGGAAGCCCAGATTCTAGCCTTTGCGGAGGGCGGATTCAGCGGGTGCTGCTTGCACGGATCAACAATCGCCCCAGAGCGCCTGCATCGCCGCGATTGCGGCGAGAGGTGCCGTCTCGGTGCGCAGCACCCGGGGCCCGAAGCGAACCGGCGCGAAGCCCGCCCGTTCTGCGTCTTGGCGCTCACGAGCCGTGAGACCTCCCTCCGGACCGACCAGCAATGTCACCTCGCGGGGGGGCGTCAACTGCTTGAGATTTGTCCCGGTATCCGGTGTCAGAAGCAGTCGCAATCCGCCGCCCGCTCCGTGCTCGTAGAAATCAGAGATGTCGGTGATCGCCGTGACTTCGGGTAGGTGGTTGCGCCCGCACTGCTCGCAGGCGGCGATCACAACATTGCGCCAGTGGGCGACGCGCTTCTCCGCCCGGTCGTCGGAGAGTTTAACCACAGAACGCTCGCTGGCGATGGGCATGATTTTGGAGACACCGAGCTCTGTGGATTTCTGCAGCGTCGTATCCATGCGGTCGCCGCCCGATACGCACTGCGCTAGTGCGACGGAAAGCGGAGACTCGCGCTCTAGACTGGCTTTGGACAACACACGGGCGAAAGCCTCTCCCGCGGCGACCCTCACCAGCTCAGCTGGGAATTCGCCACCCCGGCCGTTGAACAGCGTGATAGCGTCACCGCTGCGCATGCGCAGGACGGCAAGGTGATGCGCAGCACGTTCCGGCAGCCGGATCTCCGCGCCGAGAGCAAGGTCGAGCGGGGCGAACAGGCGGGGTGCGGAGCGAGACGCGTGGGGTTTCATGCTACGATTTCAAGCATATCTGACGTGTTACGGTTAGCCTAGTAAGCGTGAAATCGGCCGTCACGACCCTTGGCTCGCGGGCTCCCGAGTTCGACCTTCCAGGCACCGATGGCAGGAACCACTGCCTCGTCTCAAGCCGCGGGCTTACGGAGCGGTGTGCTCGCCCGATTTCTTCGGCTACGACGCCGCGCTGGGACTTCAATATCACGGCCGCCTCGACGCCTCCGGACGTCAGGCTGCGCCGGGGGCACGACGCGAACTCTTCGAGGCTATGGTGCAGATCGCCCGGACGGGCCGCGGACCCTTCGACCAGACAGCCTCGATTGGATGCTCGATCAAGTGCAAAGGGGACTGAGCCGCGGCGGCGTGCCCTGCGCCAGGCCGAGTCGCGATGTCTCTAACCCTATGATTCTGCGCAACCTATAGTGCTTTTCGGCGCTCCGCTGCTATAATCGCCGGGCATAAGAAGACCTCTAGGGGAGAGCAGCTCACGGTAGGAGACAGGTCGTACCAGCTGCCGTCGTCGGGCAATCCTTGAAGCGCAACCGCAGACGGTGAAAGAGGTATTGACGACAGCGAGCTCCTCTCTCGCCTCGGCCGAAGCTTGAACCAAGTCTCGCGCTTTGCTCGAGCGGTCGCCCCTGATGATCTGGAAAGGAAGCAAGAAAAATGAAGCTTTGTCGTTACGGCAGGAACGGTTTCGAAAAGCCGGGTGTTATCGATGCGCAAGGGCAGTTGCGCGACTTCTCCGGGGTGATTTCCAATATCGACCAGGAAACGATTTCGCCCAAAGGTCTGGCACGGCTCCGCAAGATCCGGCCCGAGTCCCTGCCTCTGGTGCGGGGCAATCCCAGATTCGGCGTTCCCTATACGGGTATTTCCAAGTTCGTCGCTATCGGTCTGAACTATGTCGACCACGCGCACGAGGCGGGTCTGCAAATCCCGGCCGAGCCGGTGGTATTCATGAAGGCCACGACCTGCATCAGTGGCCCGAATGACGATGTCCAGCAGCCTCGCAATTCCACCAAGCTGGACTACGAGGTCGAGATCGCCATTGTCATGGGCACCCGGGCCAAGCATGTTCCAGAGGACAAGGCCCTGGACTACGTTGCCGGCTACACGATCGTCAATGACGTCTCCGAGCGGGCTTTCCAGCTGCAATCATCGCAGTGGGACAAGGGCAAAGGCGCCGACACGTTCGGGCCCATCGGGCCGTGGTTGGTGACAACGGACGAGATCCCCAACCCACAGACACTCGACGTATGGCTCGACGTCAACGGCGAGCGCCGGCAGTCCTCCAACACCAAGAACATGATCTTCTCGTGTGCGAGACTCGTCTCCTATGTGAGCAACTACATGACTCTCCTTCCGGGGGATATCATCACGACCGGTACCCCCGCCGGGGTCGCGTTGGGTATGAAACCGACCCAAGCGTGGCTGAAACCGGGAGATGTGGTGACCTTGGGCATCAAGGGCCTGGGCGAGCAGCGGCAAAAGGTGATTTCCTACACAGGGAAATAGACGGCCCCCTTGCTGCACGGTTCCGGCTTGCTATGTTAGGCGCAAGAACTCGGTCGTCGCCCTAAGGGTCAAAGAGCGGATCCAGACGGTAGCCTGCCGCTGCCTTGTCGGAGACGGGCATGAGAGTGATCGTTCTCGGAGCCGGCGTTATCGGCACCACCAGTGCTTGGTACCTGGCGCGCGCGGGTCACGAGGTAACGGTAGTCGACCGGCAGCCGGAAGCAGCGCTCGAGACGAGCTTCGCCAACGGCGGACAAATCTCGGTCAGCCATTCCGAGCCTTGGGCGAATCCGATGGCGCCACTCAAGATTCTGCGTTGGCTGGGACGCGAAGACTCGCCGCTCTTGTTCCGCCCGCGCGCCGACCTGAGGGAGTGGGTGTGGGGGCTTCGCTTCCTCCTGGAGTGCCTCCCCGGAAGGACCCGCGACAACACCGAAGCCGCCTTCGCCCTTGCTCAGTACAGTCGCGAACAGTTGGGCCAATTGCGTCGCGATACGGCGATCAGCTATGACGCCGCAACATCGGGCATCCTGCACCTATACCAAGAGGAGCGCGAATTCGAATACGCGGCGCGGCAGGCCGAGGCCCTCAAAAGGCATGGACTCGACCTGGAAATCAAGACACCGCGCGAGTGTCTGCGGATCGAGCCGGCTCTTGAACATTCAAAAGTCCGGCTTGTGGGTGGCGCTTACGCGGCCTCGGACGAAAGCGGGGACGCACATCTCTTTGCCAAGAGTCTCTCGGACCTGAGTCGGGCCCAGGGCGTGGTTTTTCGCTTCAACGTAAGCGTGAAGGGCCTGGAGGTGAGCCGGGGGGCAATAGAGCGGGTCGTAATCGATGACGAGGCGGGGATCGAGGAATCGCTGCGCTCGGACGCCTATGTGATCGCATTGGGCAGCTACAGCACACCGCTGCTGCGGAGAATCGGGATTTCGATTCCCGTGTATCCGGTGAAGGGCTATTCCATCACGCTGCCGCTCGAACCGGGCAGCGTGGCCCCCCGGATCAGCCTGACCGATCACGCGCGCAAGATCGTCCTGTCCAGACTTGGCAATCGCTTGCGGGTGGCCGGCACCGCGGAACTGAACGGCTATGACACGGAAATGAACGAGCGGCGCTGCGCTGCACTGGTGAGCCGCAGCTTTGAGTGGTTCCCGAGGGCGGGTCGGCCTGAAAGCGCACATTTCTGGACAGGGTTGCGGCCGGCTACACCGAGCAATCTTCCGCTTATCGGGCGGTCGAAGTATCCGAACCTCTTCCTCAATACGGGGCACGGCACGCTCGGGTGGACGCTCGCGTGCGGTTCGGGCCGCGCTCTCGCCGATATCGTGAGCGGGCGCAAGCCCGAGCCGGAGTTCGGTTTTCTCGGGACGGAAGCCCAAACGAAAAGGGCGACCTCGTCGGTCGCCCCTCGTCCAACCGGCTAGGTCTGCTTACTTCGCGCCGCCGGCTGCGCGCTTCCTGGCCGCCACAAGCCTGGGTTTCGGCACCGCGTCGACCGTAAGTTCGCGCACGAAATTGGGCAGCGCGAACAAAGCCTGGTGTGTGCCACCGTTGTAGTACTGCAGATGGGAAAGCCCGCGATTGCCGATTCGGATGTCGATCTCGCCGGAGCTTACCGCGGCGACATCGGTCGAATCCGAGCATGCGCACATCGACCACAGGCAGCCGTAGAGCGGTATGAACATGGTGTAGGGCCGCGCAATCTTGAACAACTTTGCGAGTCGCGCATATAGCAGCTTTACGCGCTCGGGCCTAGACCAGGGCGAGCCCATGTGCAGAGTCAATATGCCGCCGGGGGCAAGGGCCCGCTTGCAGTCACGGAAGAAGGCTTCCTCGTAGAGGGCCGTGGCAGGGCCGATCGGATCGGGCAGATCGAGCGCGACATGATCGAACTTCTCCTTAGTGTCGGCCAGGTACTTCAACCCGTCCTCGATCAGCAGCTTCAGCTTGGGGTTGTCGAACACGCCGCGGTGGATCGCGCCGAAATGCTCCTTGGCGATCTCGACCACCTTCCCGTCCAGCTCGACCATGACGACCTGCTCGATCGAGGGATGCTTGAGCGCTTCCTCCGCCGCTCCGCCATCCCCGCCGCCGATGATCAGCACGCGCTTCGGCGCGGGGTGAGCGGCGAGGGCAGGGTGCGTCAGCGTTTCGTGGTAGACGAACTCCTCGCGCTCGGAGGTCATGAAACAGCCATCCAGGCGGAAGAGCTTCCCGAACTGGGGAGTCTCGTGAATCTCCAGGTCCTGGAAGCGAGTCTTGGAGGACTCGAGCAGCTTGGAGGATCGCAGGAAAAACCCGTAGTCCCCGTTCAGCCACTCGTTCATCAGGCGCTTGTCCCGTGGTACGTCGTGCTGCACATGCTCCTCAGGACGATAGATGTCCATCAGGTCGGCGACGACTTGGCGCGCCTTGGCGCCGTTGTCCTGAGTGTAATTGCAGACGTAGACATCGAGGGTGACGCTCTGGAGCTCCGGCCAGGTGTGGATGGCGAGATGCGACTCCGCCAACACCACCGTACCCGTGACTCCGCCACCATCGAACTCGTGGAACAGGTCGCCGAGAATGGTAAGCCCGGCCCTGTTGATGGAGACGTGACAAAAACGACGCAGCCCGGCTGCGTCAGTTAGGTACCGTGCATCCCCCCCGCAACGGTACAGATTTGCAACTATGTGTAATCCGTCCAATTTGCATAAATCCCCACGAGCGTTGATGACCGAGATGCCGAACTACGCTGCATGCATCTCCCCAATTGCCGCATCGATCAGCCTGCGAGCGATGCTGATTCTAGCAGGCAAACGCGGCAAATTTTCAAAATTTTCGACGTCGAACCAGCGCGCATCCTCGATTTCGACGCCGTCGATCCGAATCTCTCCGCTTTCGTAGTCGGCGAAGAACGCAATCATGAGCGAGTGCGGGAACGGCCAGGGTTGGCTGGCGAAGTAGCGCACCTTGCACACGCGGATGCCGACTTCCTCATGCACCTCCCGCTCCAAGCACTGCTCCAAGGTTTCGCCGGGTTCGACGAAACCCGCCAGGGCGCTGTACACGCCCCTGGTAAATCGCGGCGAGCGCGCGAGCAGCAACTCCCTTCGGCGCCTTACCAGCCCCATGACCGCCGGCGCGAGCCTCGGATAGACCACCAGTCCGCAGGCCGGGCATTCGCGGCTGCGCTCGCTGGTACGCGCCACCGTCGCCGCTCCGCACGCCCCGCAGTACTGGTGCGTTCGGTCCCAGTCGATGATCTGCAGCGCCCGACCAGCCAAGGCGAACTGCGCATCGTCCAAGGCGCCGAACAGCCCTCGCAAGCCCTGCCAGACCCATCCCGGCGGCGCCGCCACGCCCACCGCAAGCTCGGCGGTGAAGCAATGCTGGTCGCCGAGAACCCCAAGATATTGTATTCGCTGGGGCATCATACCCAAAGTATTGGGGTGTGCGCAATGGGGAAGACCGACCGCTGGAGGGGTGGTCACCAGTAGCTCGGCGCCTCGGAAGACGAACCAGAGCGAGTGCTCGGGGGACTCGGCAGGAGGCTGGATGGCCGCCGCGTAGTCGGCCGGCCATCCAAAAGGCATGCGCACGCCGGGCTCGCGCAAGATGAGCCCCGATGTACGGTCAGCCTCGGCGCAGGCGCCGGATCAGGCTCGAGGTGTCCCAGCGACCCCCGCCTATCTTGGAGATCTCGTCGTAGTAGGCGGCGATCGTTTGGGTAACCGGGAGCTGCGCTCCGATCTGCTTGGCCGTTTCGGAGCAGATTCGCAGATCCTTTCTCATCCAGTCGACCGCGAAGCCGAAGTCGAACTTGTCGTCGACCATAGTCTTGCCGCGGTTTTCCATCTGCCAGGACTGCGCTGCCCCCTTGGAGATCACGTCCAGCACGAGCTTCGCGTCGAGGCCGGCCTTGAGGGCGAAGTTCAGCCCCTCGGACAGACCCTGGACCAGCCCTGCGATGCAGATCTGGTTCACCATCTTGGTGAGCTGCCCGGCCCCGGAGGGGCCGAGGAGCGTTACCGCCTTTGCGAAATGCGCGATGGCCGATTTCGCGCGCTCGAACGCTGCGGCCTCGCCCCCGACCATGACCGTGAGCTGGCCGTTCTCGGCCCCGGCCTGCCCCCCTGAGACCGGGGCATCGAGAAAATCGAAACCGCGCTTTTTCGCCTCCGCCGCGAGCTCCCTAGCCACTTTCGCCGAGGCGGTGGTGTGGTCGATGAAGATCGTACCCTTCCCCATCTTCTGGAAGGCCCCGCTCGGACCGAGCGTGACCTCGCGCAGGTCCGGGTCATCGCCGACGCAGGAAAACACCATCTCCGCGCCTTCCGCGGCCTTGGCGGGCGTCTCGGCCACGCGCCCCTTGTGCCTCGCGACCCAGGCTTCGGCCTTGGCGCGGCTTCGGTTGTACACGGTGACCTCGTGCCCACCGCGGGTCACGAGATGTCCGGCCATGGGGAAGCCCATCACACCGAGTCCGATAAACGCGAGTTTGCTCACTGCTCCTCCCGCTGTGGGTTCTTCTCGCCAAGAGAGCGAGATTCACCGATAATTATAAGGTTTCAATTCACCCTCTCGGGCCTTTCCACGTAATGAGCCAGGACTTGACCAACGCGATTCGCGCGTTGGCCATGGATGCCGTGCAGGCGGCGAATTCGGGCCATCCGGGAATGCCCATGGGGATGGCCGAGATCGCGCTGGCGCTTTGGGGCCGGCATCTGCGCCACAACCCTGGCAACCCCAAGTGGGCCGACCGCGACCGTTTTGTTCTTTCCAACGGCCACGGCTCGATGCTGCTTTACGCGCTTCTGCACCTCACGGGCTACGACCTGCCAATGGAGGAGCTCAGGCACTTCCGCCAGCTTCACTCCAAGACCCCGGGCCACCCGGAATACGGACTGGCTCCGGGCGTGGAGACCACCACGGGTCCTCTGGGACAGGGCCTCGCGAACGCGGTCGGCATGGCGATCGCCGAGCGCCTTCTGGGAGCCGAATTCAACCGACCGGGCTTCGATCTTGTTGATCACTACACCTATGTGTCGGTCGGCGACGGTTGCCTGATGGAAGGGATCTCGCACGAAGCCTGCTCGCTGGCCGGAGCACTGGCTTTGGGGAAGCTCATCGCCATCTACGACGACAACCAGATCTCCATCGACGGTGAAGTGAAGGGCTGGTTCCGCGACGACACGCCCAAGCGCTTCGAGGCTTACGGCTGGCACGTCATCTCCAAGGTCGACGGCCACGACGTCGAGGCGGTCGACCGGGCGATCCGCTCCGCCAAGGCCGTCGCAGGCAAGCCGAGCCTCATCTGCTGTCAGACCGTGATCGGCAAGGGATCGCCCAGGCGCGCGGGGACCGCAAAGGCTCACGGGGAAGCGCTCGGTGCGGACGAAGTCCGGGCGACGCGCGAGGCGATCGGCTGGCGTTTTCCCCCGTTCGAGGTGCCCCGGCACGTCTACGAAGGCTGGGACGCGAAGCAGCGCGGCGCCGCGCTCGAGCAGGCCTGGAACGACAAGCTCGCCGCCTACGAGAAAGCGTACCCTGCCCTCGCGCGCGAGTTTCGGCGCCGCATGGCGGGCGAGCTGCCCGAGAACTGGGGCGCCCACAGCCGAGCGCTGGTCGAAAAAATCGCCGGTCAGCCCGAGTCTATCGCCACGCGCAAGGCCTCGCAGAACGCGATCGAGGGCCTCGCCCGCATCCTGCCCGAGCTGGTCGGCGGATCGGCCGACCTCTCCGGCTCCAACCTGACCCAGTGGTCGGGATCCAAGGCCGTCGGCCGCGAGGGAGGAGGGAACTACCTCTTCTATGGTGTGCGCGAGTTCGGCATGAGCGCGGCGATGAACGGCATCGCCCTGCACGGTGGATTGATCCCTTACGGGGGAACATTCCTCACGTTCTCCGACTATTCGCGAAACGCGCTGCGCATGGCGGCGCTGATGAGAATCCGCTCGATCTTCGTTTTCACGCACGACTCGATCGGCCTGGGCGAGGACGGCCCCACGCACCAGTCGATCGAGCATGCCGCGGCGCTGCGCGCGATCCCGGGCATGGACGTGTGGCGCCCGTGCGACACCGTCGAGTCCGCGGTGGCCTGGATCGCGGCGGTCGAGCGCGAGGACGGGCCGAGCTCGCTGCTGTTTACGCGGCAGAACGTGCCCTTCCAGGGGCGTGACGCCCATACGGCAGCAGCGATCCGTCGCGGCGGCTACATCCTTGCGGACGCACAGGACCCGAAAGCGATCATCATCGCCACCGGCTCCGAAGTGCAGCTCGCAATGGGCGCGAAGCGCAGGCTCGCCGAGGAGGGTATCGCGGTGCGCGTCGTTTCGATGCCCTGTACCCCGGTTTTCGACAGGCAGCCTCCCATGTACCGGGACGTAGTGCTGATCCCGACTCTCCCCAAGATCGCAGTCGAAGCGGGCATCAGCGATTTCTGGCGCAAGTACGTGGGGCTGGACGGCGCGGTGGTGGGCATCGACCGCTACGGCGAGTCCGCCCCGGGAGCGAAGCTGTTCGAGCATTTCGGCTTCACCGTAGACAATGTCGTGAAAGCGGCAAAGAGCGTTTTGAAATAGCGAAGGAGCTTGGCATGAGCATTCGAGTCGCCATCAACGGTTATGGCCGCATCGGCCGCAACATCCTGCGCGCGCACTACGAGGGCGGGAAGCGCCATGACCTGCAGTTCGTCGCCATCAACGATCTGGGCAACGCCGAAACCAACGCCCACCTTACGCGCTATGACACCGTTCACGGCAAATTTCCCGGCTCGGTGGCGGTCGCGGGCGACGCCATGGTCGTGAACGGCGACCGGATCCAGGTATGCGCGAAGCGCAACCCGGCGGAACTGCCGTGGAAGGACCTCAAGGTGGACGTGGTGCTCGAGTGCACCGGACTTTTCACGAGCAAGGAGAAAGCCTCGGCACACCTCACGGCCGGGGCGAGGAAGGTGATTATCTCTGCGCCGGGGGCGAAGGATGTGGACGCGACGGTCGTCTACGGGGTGAATCACAAGACGCTCAAGCCTGCGCACTCCGTCATTTCGAACGCCTCCTGCACCACGAACTGCCTCGCACCGCTGGTGAAGGCGCTCGATGACCGTATCGGCGTGGTGAGCGGGCTGATGACCACGGTGCACAGCTATACCAACGATCAGGTCCTCACCGACGTCTATCACGAGGACCTGCGCCGGGCGCGTTCGGCCAGCATGAACATGATCCCCACCAAGACCGGCGCGGCGGCGGCCGTGGGCCTGGTGCTCCCGCATCTGAACGGCAAGCTCGACGGCTACTCCATTCGCGTTCCAACCATCAACGTCTCGCTCGTGGACCTCTCTTTCGTCGCCAAGCGCGCGACCACCGTCGAGGAGCTCAACAACGCGGCGAAGGAGGCGTCCGAAACCGACCTGAAGGGGATCCTGGAATACAGCAAGGAGCCGCTCGTCTCGTCCGATTTCAACCACAACCCCGCCTCGTCGGTATTCGACTCGACGCTCACCAAGGTTTCGGGGGGCACACTGGTCAAGGTGTTCTCCTGGTACGACAACGAATGGGGATTCAGCAACCGGATGCTGGACGTGACCGTTGCCCTGATGGGCGCGAAGTAGCCTCCGGTCCCGGGCCGAGCGCCGCCATGCCCGTCCTCAGGATGTCCGACCTCGACTTGCGCGACAAGCGGGTGTTCATGCGCGTCGATTTCAACGTCCCGATCCAGCACGGCAAGCTCAGCGACGATACCCGCATCCGGGCATCGCTCCCGGGCATCAAGGACGCCCTGTCGCGCCAAGCGCGCTTGCTTCTGGCATCCCATCTGGGCCGCCCGATCGAGGGCGAGTTCGACGAAAAGGAGTCCCTCGCCCCGGTCGCGAAACACCTCTCCTCCCTCCTCGGCATGGAAGTGCCGCTGAAGCGCGATTGGGTTGAGGGAGTTTCCGTTGAACCGGGGCGCGCGGTGCTGCTGGAGAACTGCCGCTTCAACAAGGGGGAGAAGAAAGACGACGATGCCCTGGCGAGGAAGATCGCGGCCCTGTGCGACATCTATGTCAACGACGCCTTCGGCGCCGCCCACCGGGCCGAAGCCACCACCCATGGCGTCGCGAAATATGCCCCGATTGCCTGCGCCGGTCCTCTTATGGCCGCGGAAATCGAAGCGCTCTCGAAGGCTCTCGAGCGGCCCGCGCGCCCCTTGGTTGCCATCGTCGCCGGCTCCAAGGTCTCGACCAAGCTGACCGTACTCGCCGCGCTCTCGGAAAAGGTCGATCGCCTCATTCCGGGAGGAGGAATCGCAAACACCTTCATGCTTGCGGCCGGCATGAAGGTCGGAAAGTCGCTCGTCGAGCCCGACCTTGTCGGCGAGGCGAGACGAATCACCGCGCTCCTGCGCGCCAAGGGGGGCGATGTCCCCCTTCCCACCGACGTGGTCTGCGCCAAGACGCTGGGAGCGGCAGCCAAGGCGGAGATCAAACCGGTCGGCGAAGTGGCCGCGGACGACATGATTCTCGACATCGGCCCGAACACCGCTGCTGCCTTCGCCGAATCGCTGTCGGGCGCCGGAACCATCGTCTGGAACGGGCCGGTCGGGGTGTTCGAATTCGATCAGTTCGCGCAGGGAACCCGGGCGATAGCCCGGGCGATAGCGGCCTCTCCGGCGTATTCTCTCGCGGGGGGCGGGGAAACGCTCGCGGCGATCGCCAAGTACGGCGTCGCCGAAGGGATCTCCTACGTA
The DNA here is from genome assembly GCA_035519135.1 of Burkholderiales bacterium. Taxonomy (GTDB): domain Bacteria; phylum Pseudomonadota; class Gammaproteobacteria; order Burkholderiales; family SG8-39; genus VBDM01. Next base: position 129,154 of record DATIWX010000004.1, read on the forward strand.
TCGACGGGGGGAGGTGCTTTCCTCGAGTTCCTCGAGGGAAGAAAGCTGCCTGCGATTGGAATCCTCGAACAGCGCGCGGCCGCCTAGGGACGCGCAACCCGAAACGCCTTTACTTCGCTGGCCGCGACTCGATCCCCGCGGCGCGGCCGAGATCGCGGTGCACGCGCGCGACCCGCTCGACCTCTCCCTTGGCGGCAAAGCGCTCGTAGAACCCCTCGACCCGGAAGGCCTTCATCTGCTCGGTCCAGGGGCTCAAGCGTTCTTCCCAGCGCTTCAGGCGGCCTTCGGCCGGCTCGCCGTCTTCCCGGGCGAGGTCGGCGCACACTCGGATCATCGCCTTGAGCGTCACCGGCCTGGTGACCATGTAGTTGGCGTGGCCCCACGCTTCGCCCCAGACCCGCTCGGCCACTTTGAGGAAATCGCGCACCATCGCGTAGTAGCGGGGGACCTCCTTGGAGCTGCCGCCCGCGATCTGGATGCGGCGCCAGTCGCGATTCACCCAGCGGTGCAACTCGTTGAACAGCTCCGCCTGCAGTATCCATTTGTCCTGCTGGCTGCGCCCGCCGAGCCGGTTGATGCGATAGCGCAAGGGACTGTCGCCCTCGCTGTACAGGCTGCCGACGAGGCGCGCGGCGAACTTGCGGTGAGGTTCCGCCCAGGACACGCGCTCGTACAGATCAACGAGGTGGCTCTTGTTGATGCGCGTCGGAGTGGAGTTGATGATCACGAACATCTCGGTGGCGAAGTCCTCGCTCCGGCCGTCGAAGATCACGCAGGGGACGTTGATGGTCTTCGCGTCGTCCGGGCGTTCATCGAGGTAGAATCGCAAGGCCGCGAGCCGGTGTTGGCCGTCGATGATCAGAAACTTCGACTGCGGCTCGGCGAGTTGTCCCACGCCTTCGTGCCCGCTGATGGGCTGGAAGCGCAGTTTCTCCGGGGTAAAGAGCAGTACCGTTCCCGGAATGGGCGGCTGGGTGATCGCGGTCTCGTAGAAGTTCTTCAGCTGGCGCACCTTGGCGCGCGACAGCGTTCTCTGGAAAGCCCTATCGGTCCGCTCGATCTTCGCTATGAATTGCGCGATTTCGTCGTCCTGCGAGATGCGCATGGGTGCGATTTGCTCGCCTTCGCCGTAGAAGCGGCTGATGAAGCGGACCTTGGCGAGCAGCTCGGGAGCTCGGACGCTGCCGAAGTAGAAGATCCCGTCCTTCTGGCGAATCTGGGTGGCAAGCACGTATGTTCTCCCATACCGTTCCAGGCCGGGGTTGGACCCCCTTGTGTCCCCTCGCCAAGGTCCGCCGCTATGACCTTGTCGGCTCTCCAATCGAGGGCTCAGCCGCTGGCGCAGACCGGAAATATAGCCGAAAGTGGCCCCCGGATGCCAAAATTCAGTAGACCGGTTCTCTCGGAGGTTTGATGAGTAGAAGCACCAAGATCGTCGCCACGCTCGGACCGGCGTCCAGCGATCCCCAAACGCTGGAGCGCATGTTTCTCGCGGGAGTCGACATCGTGCGAATGAATTTCTCGCATGGCACGGCAGCGGACCACGAGCGACGCGCAGAGATGGTGCGCGAGACGTGCCGGAAGACCGGGCGCACCGTCGGCATCATGGGCGATCTGCAAGGCCCGAAGATCCGGATCGGCAAGTTCAAGGACGGCAAGGTCATGCTGAACCCGGGCGATGCCTTCGTGCTCGACGCCGACTGCGAATTGGGCGAAGACGGACGTGTCGGCCTGGACTACAAGGAGCTGCCGCGCGACGTGCACCCCGGCGACGTGCTGCTTCTCGACGACGGCAAGATCGTGTTCGAAGTCGAACGGGTTTTGGGCAACCAGGTGCACAGCCGCGTGCGCCACGGCGGCGTGCTCTCGAACAACAAGGGCATCAACCGCCTGGGTGGCGGTCTCACGGCTCCCGCTCTGCCGCCCAAGGACATGGAGGACATCCGTACCGCGGCGAAGATCAAGGTGGACTACCTCGCCGTGTCCTTCCCCAAATCGAGCGCCGACATGTACATGGCGAGGCAGCTTCTGCGCGCAGCAGGTGGGGATGCTTTCCTTATCGCGAAGATAGAGCGTGCCGAGGCGGTCGAGCCCAAGGCGCTCACCGACATCATGTCGGCCTGCGAGGGCATCATGGTGGCGCGCGGCGATCTCGCCGTGGAGGTCGGCGACGCCTCGGTCCCGGCGCTGCAGAAGCGCATGATCCGCGTCGCGCGGGAACAGAACAAGCTCGCCATCACCGCCACCCAGATGATGGAGTCGATGATTTCGAGCCCAGGACCCACCCGCGCCGAGGTCTCCGACGTGGCGAATGCCGTGCTCGACGGCACCGATGCCGTGATGCTTTCGGCGGAATCCGCGAGCGGCAAGTACCCGGTGGAGACCATCGCGGCCATGAGCCGCATCTGTGAAGTCGCCGAGAGCTCCGCCGAGGTGACCCTGGACCGCGACTTCCTCGATCGCGTATTCACGCGTGTCGACCAGTCGATCGCGATGGCGGCGCTTTTCACCGCGTACCATCTGAAGGTGAAGGCGATCGCTGCGCTTACCGAGTCGGGCTCGACTGCCCTGTGGATGTCGCGAATCAACTGTGGCGTGCCAATCTACGCACTGACTTCGCAGACCGCGACGCGGTACCGCTGCGCCTTGTTTCGCGATACCTACCCCCTGATGGTGAGATATGTCGGGCACGACCGCGAAGAACTCCTCGAAGAGGCCGAGAACGTCCTGGTGAGAAACGGGGTCGTGCAGAAGGGCGACATCATCGTGGTGACCATCGGCGAGCCCATAGGCAAGGCCGGGGGAACCAACACCATGAAGATCGTGAAAGTAGGCGAGCACCGCCGGGGATAGGCCGCAAAGTTTCCCGCTGTAACGGTCCATGAGAAGGTCGCCCCCCAATCCCGAACTGCTTGCGCTCAATACCGCAACTGTGCGGGAGCGGTGGAGCTTGCGGGAGATCATCGAGGCTTGTGTCCGGCACCGATTTCGCGGCGTTTCGCCCTGGCGCGACGGGCTGGCGCAGATGGGTGTCAAGGAAGCGGCGAAAGCGGCCCGGGGTAGCGGGTTGACGGTGACCGGGCTTTGCGGTGGCGGGCGATTCCCGGCTTCCGACCGCAGGGCGCGCCAAGCCGCAATCGACGACACGCGCCGGGCAATCGACGACGCCGCAACGCTCGAAGCGCGCTGCCTGGTTCTCGCAGCCGGCGGCCTGCCGGAGGATTCGAAGGACCTTGCCGGGACCCGCGAGATGGTACGGGACGGTATCGGGGAGGCGCTCGATCACGCCCGTTCGGCGGGCGTGCCACTGGCGATCGAGCCGCTGCATCCCATGTATTGTGCCGGTCAGGGCTGCGTCAACACCATCGCACAGGCCCTCGACCTGTGCGATGTGCTCGACCGCGGCGGCGCGTCGCTGGGCGTTGCGGTCGATGTTTACCAGGTCTGGTGGGACCCTCAGCTCAAGGCGCAGATCGAGCGGGCCGGTGAGAAGCGCCTGCTTGCCTTTCAGATCAGCGACTGGCTCCCCGCCTCGAGAGACATGCTCGCCGACCGCGGGATGATGGGGGACGGCGTTATCGACATTCCCCTGGTACGCTCCTGGATGGAAGAGGCCGGGTATCACGGCTTCCACGAAGTCGAGGTTTTGTCCTCCAACTGGTGGCGGCGCGATCCGAACGAGGTGCTCGCGACTTGCCGTGTGCGGCACCAGACCGCCTGCTAGCCGGGCGCCCGATGTTCCGGCTTGGCAGCGCGGCGGCCTAAACGGTTAAAATTGCCCGCTTCCCCCTTCAGTTCCCAGGTAACAAGGATCTCAATGGACCGAAACCTGCTTTCCAAGACCGCTGCAGCCATGGTCGCCAAGGGCAAAGGGTTGCTCGCCGCGGATGAATCAAGCGGCACGTGCGAGAAGCGCTTCAAGTCGGTCGGCGTCGACAGCACCGAAGCCAACCGCCGCGCCTACCGCGATCTGCTGTTCACCACCAAGGGCATCGAAGAGTTCGTCAGTGGGGTGATCCTTTTCGACGAGACGCTGCGGCAGGGCACCGTCACGGGCAATGAGCCCTTCCCGGAATACCTGGCCGCCAAGGGCATCATTCCCGGTATCAAGGTCGACAAGGGCATTCACGATCTCGCCCTCTCGCCCGGTGAAAAGGTGACCGAGGGGCTGGACGGCCTCAGAGCCAGGCTGGAGGAGTATTTCAAGCTGGGTGCGCGCTTTGCCAAGTGGCGCGCGGTCATCACCATCGGTCCCGGTATCCCGACCCATGCCTGCCTGTACGCCAACGCGCATGCCCTGGCCCGCTATTCGGCGCTGTGCCAGGAAGCCTCTATCGTTCCCATTGTAGAGCCGGAGGTCCTGCTCGACGGCGACCACACCATCGAGCGCTGCTATGAGGCGACCGAGGCGACGCTTACCTCCCTGTTCGCAGCGATGCGCGCCTACAACGTTTCGCTCGAGCACACCGTCTTGAAGGCATCCATGGTGGTCTCGGGAAAGGACTGCCCGAAACAGGCCGGGGTGGAGCGGGTTGCAGAGGAAACCGTGCGCTGCCTGCGGCGCACTGTGCCTGCGGCTTTGCCGGGCGTGGTGTTTCTTTCCGGCGGCCAGAGCGACGAGGCTGCGACCGCACACCTCAACGAGATGGCGAAGATGCCCGGGCTGCCCTGGCCGCTCACGTTTTCGTACAGCCGCGCCCTGCAAAACGCCGCACTCAGGACCTGGCGTGGCGCCCCGGGCAACGTCGCCGCCGCACAGCGTGCCTTCTACCATCGCGCCCGCATGAACGGGCTCGCAGCTCAGGGCAAGTACCGGCCTGATCTCGAGAAACAGGCGGCCTAGCATGGCGGCTGCGCTGTACGAGTCGCACATCCAGAGCCTGCCCCTGCTCGGCAGGGGCAAGGTTCGCGATATATATGCGGTAGGTGACGACCATTTGCTCATCGTCACGACCGACCGGCTTTCGGCGTTCGACGTCGTCCTGCCCGACCCGATTCCCGACAAAGGCCGGGTGCTGAACGAGCTTTCCAACTTCTGGTTCCGCAAGCTCGGTCACATCGTGCCCAACCACCTCGACGGCGCCGCTCCGGACACCGTGGTCAAGCGCGGAGATGAGGCTGCCCAGGTGAAGGGACGTTCGGTCGTGGCGCGGAAGCTCAAGCCTTTGCCGATCGAGGCGGTGGTCCGGGGCTACCTCATCGGATCGGGCTGGAAGGACTACCAGAAGACGGGCGCCGTCTGCGGCATTCCCCTGCCCAAGGGCCTCAAGCAGGCCGACAAGCTGCCCCAAGTCATCTTTACCCCTGCCACGAAAGCCGAGGTCGGCGCACACGACGAGAACATCTCCTACGCCGAGGTCGAGAAAATGATCGGCAAGGAGCTCGCCGCTAGGGTGCGAGAAGTGAGCATCCGCCTGTACCGCGAGGCGGCGGATTTCGCACAGGAGCGGGGCATCATCATCGCCGACACCAAGTTCGAATTCGGCACCGACGCCGCAGGCAATCTCGTCCTGATCGACGAGGCGCTTACAGCGGACTCGTCCCGGTTCTGGCCCGCGGACCAGTATCGCCCGGGATCGAGCCCGCCGTCATTCGACAAGCAGTACGTTCGCGACTATCTCGAAACCCTCGACTGGAACAAGGCGCCGCCCGCGCCGCGGCTTCCGCCCGACGTGATCGCCAAGACCTCCGAGAAGTACCGCGAAGCCCTGCATCGTCTGACCGGAAGAAAGCTGGGAGCGTAGCCATGACCACCCGTTCGCCGCTCGTGGGAATCGTCATGGGAAGCGCCAGCGACTGGGAAGTGATGCGCGAAGCAGCCAAGCAGCTCACGGACTTCTCCGTGCCTTTCGAGAGCAAGGTGTTGTCGGCCCACCGCACGCCGGATGCGCTCGAGGCCTGGGTGGAGCGCCTGGGCGCGAACGGCGCGCGTTGCTTCATCGCCGGGGCCGGGGGCGCGGCGCACCTCGCGGGGGTCATCGCCGCGAAAACGACCTTGCCGGTGCTCGGCGTACCCATGCCGTCCAAGTATCTGCACGGGCACGATTCGTTGCTGTCGATCGTACAGATGCCCAAAGGCATTCCCGTCGCGACCTTTGCGATTGGGGAGGCCGGCGCCGCCAACGCGGGTCTTTTCGCAGTTGCGATGCTCGCGCTAAATGACGCGAACCTTGCGGAACGCCTCGTACAATTCCGCAAGGTGCAGGCCGAAGCAGTGATGACCGCGAAGCTGCCGGGCTGACCGGCTATACCTTGCCTTCGAGAGTCGGCGCCGCCGCGATCAGAGAGGCCGCGGAGATACTGCGCCGCGGAGGCCTGGTCGCGTTTCCCACCGAGACGGTATACGGCCTCGGGGCCGACGCGTCCAACCCGGCGGCCGTCGCCAGGATCTACGCGGTGAAGGGACGTCCCCCTGACCATCCCGTCATCGTCCACATAGGCGATGTCGGGCAAATGGCTCGCTGGGCGCGCGAAATTCCGGAGCCCGCGGCCAGGCTGGCGGCGCGGTTCTGGCCGGGCCCTTTGACCCTGGTGCTGCGGCGGGCGAGCGGGGTGGGCGGCTACCTGACCGGCGGCCAGGAATCGGTCGGGCTGCGCGTTCCCGGACACCCCGTCGCGCTCGAGCTCCTGCACGAGTTCGGCGGCGGCATTGCCGCCCCGTCGGCCAACCGATTCGGGCGAATCAGCCCGACCTGCGCGGAGCACGTGCGCCGCGACCTGGGTTCCGACGTCGATCTGATCCTGGACGGCGGCGCTTGCGAGATCGGCATCGAGTCGACGATCGTGGATGTTTCGCGCGGCAAGCCCGTCGTGCTCCGACCGGGCCGGATCAGCGACGAAGACATCACCCGCGCGCTCGGTTTTCCGCCTGCGTTCCCCGATGCGGGCGCGCCGCGAGCACCCGGCACGCTCCAGTCTCACTATGCCCCGCGGCGGCCGCTGCGCCTGGTCGCCTCGCGCGAATGGGATCTTCGGCTGCGCGGAAAATCGGCGGGCCGCGCCGTCATGGCGTTCCGCCCTCGCCCCGCGGGGGACGCGTCGGCGATCTGGATCGAAGCGCCCGTGGATCCCGGGCGGTATGGACACGATCTCTACGCCAATCTGCGGGCGCTGGATTCCTCGGCGCCCGACGAGATCCTGGTGGAAGAGCCACCAGTGTCAGCGGAATGGACCGCGATCCGGGACCGGCTCAACCGCGCCCGCTCTGAGTAGTCGTCCCCGCTGCTTCCTTGCGGGCGACGAGCCTGGCGAAGTTGTCGAGCGACATCAGGTGAGCGTAGATGCGGCCCATGATGCCCTTGCGGATGAGGGTCTTGTGCTGTGCCGCGTTGAGGAACTCGAGCCGCTTTTCATCGACGCGATACATTCCGCCGAAGCTCATCGACCCGGTCTGGAGCGAGGCTTGCAGGGTGAAGGGTTCGAGCAGCGCGTAGTCCGAGAGGATCGCGCACATCTCGCGGGCGTGCTCGATGTCGGCTTCGTACTCCCGCAGCAGCTTGTCGATCGTCAGCCAGCGCGGCAGGGGTGCGCCCGCATCGTCGAAAAGCCGCTCCCCGGCGTCGGAGAGGAACGCGCTTTCGACGCAGACCAGGCGGTCGGCCTGCTCCACCGAGTTGAGCGTCACCCGGGCCATGCAGAAGGGATACCGGCGAAGATACGCCGGAAAGTACACGGCGCTGTCCCATCGCCCGTCGCGCAGGAACAGGTTCTCGCCGCCGGTCACGCCTAGCACCGCGACCGGGCTGAAAGTCCGGCCTGCGTCGGTCGAGATGAACGCAAGCGGATAGTCGCGACACGCAACCGCGAATTCGGAAAACGAGATCGGCACGGCGTTGGTCCTGCGGCAAAACTCCGGAATCTCTCCGGGATCCGGCAGGCGCACGGTCTGGCGCTTTTGCAGGGGAACAATCTCGTTGTAGCCGAAGGGTGGATTGATCTGCATGGAGATTCCCGTACGCCCGGCTCATCATAGCGGAGCGCGGATTTTGCGGCTAAAATCGAGGCCACGTGGGGTTGTAGCTCAGCTGGGAGAGCGTCGCGTTCGCAATGCGAAGGTCGGGAGTTCGATCCTCCTCAACTCCACCAGCACCTCTTGCGGAAAAGCTCTCAGAAGGCCCGGTCTAGCCGGGCCCTTCTGTTTCCGGCACCGCTAGGCGCTCAGCTTCATCGGCAGGATGACCATTTGCATGCCGCGCAGCTGGAAGCGTCGCTGGAGCGCCATCGCGAAGCGATAGCCGCCCCCACCAGTCGGAAACAGCTCGATCACCTGGTTGTAGGCGAGCGCGATGATGAACACGGTCGCCGCCGTGGCGAGCGCGAGAACCAGACCGAGATGGGTATTCTCGCCGAGGGCCCGAAATGCTTCTTCGGGTCCGTAGCATGAGGAGGATATTCCGTCGGCCCCGAGGCCTACCCAGGCGAAAAAGGCAACAAGCGCGATATGCCGCCTTGTCTTCGTGTCCAGGGGATCGAGCGGCCTGCCGAAGAGTCTTCGGCGCAGATTGGCGAAGCGACTCATGCCCCCGCGTCGCTTCCTTCGGGCGGCGACGCATTTCTCTCGAGACGGCGTGCGAAGACGGCCATTTCCCGCGCGGCCTGCTTGTCGCCTCTTCTCTCGGCCACTTCGATTCCCCTGCGGAAAGTCGCAAGGGCTTCCTCGTTCCGCCCGGCCCGGGCGAGCGCGCTTCCCAGGACCTTCCACGCCGCCGAATATCCAGGATCTTTTGCGACCGCAGCCGCGAGGTGCGTAGCGGCCGTCTCGAAATCGGCGCACTTCAGGTATTCGGAACCGAGGGAGAAGCGCAGCAACGCGCTGTCCCTGGGCGTGCCCACGAGCTTCAGGAGGTTCACGATCTGCTGAGAAGTCATCGCGGATACCCGGATACTGGCGTCGCCCGGGCGAGCGCGGATATTATAACCGCTCACTCCGTCCACTCTGCCCAACCCGCATGACACGATCGATTGTCTCTACGCAAAACGCGCCGGCCGCGATCGGCACCTATTCTCAGGCGGTGCGCGCAGGCGACACGCTCTATCTGTCGGGGCAGATCGGGCTCGACCCCGCTACCGGGCAGCTGGTGGAAGGCATCGAAAACCAGATCCACCGCGTTTTCGGAAACCTCAAGGCGGTTACCGAGGCGGCCGGGGCGTCGCTGGGCGATGTCGTCAAGCTCAACGTCTACCTCACGGACCTGGTGAACTTCACGCGCGTCAACGAGGCCATGACGAAGTACTTCAGCCCGCCCTATCCTGCGCGTGCAGCCGTCGGTGTCGCGTCGCTCCCTCGCGGAGCGCTGATCGAGGCGGACGCGATCGTCGTGTTCCGGGGATGAACGCCGGACAGAGGCGGTAAGGTGGGGAAGCTCTCCCGAGGCCGGAGGGCTGCGCTTCCCTCGACGCGAACAGCCGGGCCGCCGCCGCCCGCGCGCGATTCCGGGGCGCGCGCCAAGCGCACGCTCGCCGCGAAACTCGCCAAACTCGGCATCGGCGGGGACTTCGACTTGGTGCTGCATTTGCCGTTGCGTTACGAAGATGAGACGCGTCTCACGCCGATCGCAAGCGCCATTCCGGGCGTGCCGGTACAAGTTGAGGGCACGGTGCGTTCGACCGAGATCGTATACCGTCCCAAACGCCAGCTGATCTCGCGCATAGCGGATCCCACCGGCGAGCTGATCCTGCGGTTCTTCAATTTCTACGGGAGCCAAGCGAAGGCACTCGAGCCGGGCACGACCGTGCGCGCCTTCGGCGAGGTCCGCAGCGGTTTTTTCGGCGGGGAGATGACCCACCCGCGCTTTCGGGTGCTGCGCAGCGAGGTTCCTCTTCCTTCGGCGCTGACGCCGATCTATCCGACGACCGCAGGTCTCGGGCAGACCGCGCTGCGGCGCCTGATCGAGGGGGCGCTGGCGCGCGTCGAGCTCGACGACACCCTGCCGGAGGAGATGTCGAGCGGCCTGCGACTGTGCGGATTCCGCGAGGCTGTCGAGATTCTGCATCACCCGCGTCCCGGAGCCGACCCGGCTTCGTTCAGCGGGCGGGCCCTGCCGGCATGGAGGCGGATGAAATTCGACGAACTGCTCGCCCAGCAACTCTCGATGCGCAAGCACTATCGCGAGCGCAAGTCCCGAGCGGCTCCCGCACTGGCGCGCAATGGACTGCATACCTCCGCGCTGATCGCGCGGCTCCCTTTCCGGCTGACCGGCGCGCAACAGCGCGTTTGGGGGGAGATCGAGCGTGATCTGGAGCAGCCCCATCCCATGCATCGGCTACTCCAGGGCGACGTCGGCAGCGGCAAAACCGTGGTAGCCGTGCTCGCGGCCCTGCGCGCAGTCGAGAACGGCATGCAGGCCGCGGTGATGGCCCCCACCGAGATCCTCGCCGAGCAGCATCTGCGGAAGTTCAGCGAATGGCTGCAGCCGCTCGGGGTGGAGATCGCCTGGCTGTCCGGGAGTCAGGGCAAGAAGGAGCGCGAGTCGGCGCGAGCGGCGATAGCCTCCGGGAAAGCGCGGGTCGCTGTGGGCACACACGCTCTCTTCCAGGACCGCGTGGTGTTCCGTTGCCTGGGGCTTGCCGTGGTGGACGAGCAGCACCGGTTCGGCGTGTCTCAGCGGCTCGCCCTGCGCACCAAGGGCCGGGACCTGCACCAGCTCATGATGAGCGCGACGCCGATCCCGAGGACGCTCTCGATGAGCTACTACGCGGATCTCGACATATCGATCATCGACGAGCTGCCGCCCGGGAGGACCCCCGTGGTGACCAAGCTCGTTGCCGACTCCCGCCGCGCGGAGGTGGTGAAGCGCGTACGCGAGGCCTGCCTCGCAGGAGGCCAGGCCTATTGGGTTTGCCCACTGATCGAAGAATCGGAGCAGCTGCAGCTGCAGACGGCGCTCGACACCTACGCGGCGCTCGGCGAGGAGCTTCCCGATCTTCGGGTGGGGCTCATCCACGGGCGCCTGAAACCGGCCGAGAAGGCGCGGACTATGGCCGAGTTCCAGTCGGGACGGATCCACTTGCTGGTGGGTACCACCGTCATCGAGGTCGGGGTGGATGTGCCGAACGCGTCGCTGATGGTCATCGAGCACGCCGAGCGCTTCGGACTTGCGCAGTTGCATCAGCTCCGTGGCCGGGTCGGACGGGGCTCGGCCGAATCGGTCTGCGTTCTGCTCTACCAGAAGCCTCTCGGAGAGGCCGCCCGCAGCCGACTGAAGGTCATCTTCGAAAATACCGACGGCTTTGCGATTGCGCGCGAGGACTTGCTGCTGCGCGGCCCGGGCGAATATCTCGGCGCCCGCCAAAGCGGTGCGCCGCTGCTGCGCTTCGCCGACCTCAACGAGGACGCGGATTTGCTCGACGCGGCGCGGGTGGCCGCGGAGACCCTTCTCCTCGAGCATCGCGACTTGGCGGAGAAACATCTCGAGCGCTGGCTCGGCACGCGCACGCGCTTTCTCGGGGCCTGAGGTCGGCGGAGCTACAATGCGCGCTCGATGAATTTCAGCGCCCTCGCCGCCCGGCTGACCTTGTACGAGCGCCTGATGCGGCTCGACAAGCCGATCGGCACGCTCCTGCTCCTGTGGCCGACGCTCTGGGCCCTGTGGCTGGCGAGCGAGGGCAAACCGGAGGGCCGTGTCGTGTGGATCTTCGTCCTGGGGACACTGCTCATGCGGTCCGCGGGCTGCGTCATGAACGACCTCGCCGATTGGCGCTTCGATGCCAAGGTAAAGCGTACCCGGGATCGACCTCTCGCCACAGGCGCGGTGAGCCGGGGGGAGGCCTGGGCGCTCGCCGCGGCGCTGACGCTGGCTGCTTTTGCCCTGGTCGTGTCCCTGAATCGCCTCACGGTGCTGCTTTCGTTCGCCGCACTCGGTCTCGCGGCAACTTATCCCCTGACCAAGCGATTCCTTGCGATTCCGCAGGCCTACCTCGGAATCGCTTTCGGTTTCGGCATTCCGATGGGGTACGCGGCGGTGCTCGGCACGATCCCGTCCGAGGGCTGGTGGCTCCTCGTCGCCAACATCTTCTGGGCAATTGCTTACGACACCGAGTACGCGATGGTGGATCGGGAGGACGATGCGCGAATCGGAATCAGGACCGCCGCCCTCACGCTCGGGCGGCACGAAGTGGCGGCGGTGATGGCCTGCTACGGCGCTACGCTTGCCCTGCTGGCGGGCATTGGGATACACCACGGCCTGGGCGTGCTCTACTATGGGGGCCTCGCTGGCGCGGCAATGCTCATGGCCTACCACTATCGTCTCATCCGCGGCCGCGACCGGGACGCTTGCTTCCAAGCCTTCAATCAGAATAACTGGGTCGGTGCGGTTGTCTTCGCCGGGATGGCCGCTGACTTCGCCATGAGGCGCGGCATTCCATGGTTCTAAGGCTCGCAGGCTGAGGTTACATGAGCTACCGGGATCTGAGGGATTTCCTTTCCCAGCTCGAGCGTTCGGGCGAGCTCAAGCGCGTGCGCGCCGAAGTCGATCCGAATCTGGAGATGACCGAAGTCTGCGACCGCGTGCTCAAGTCGGGCGGTCCCGCGCTGCTGTTTGAACGGCCAAAGGGTCACGCGATCCCGGTTCTCGGCAACCTGTTCGGCACGACTCGTCGCGTCGCGCTGGCCATGGGCGCCGACCCCGACACGAACCCGCTCGAGGCGTTGCGCGACATCGGCGTTCTGCTCGCCTTTCTCAAGGAGCCGGAGCCGCCGCGCGGATTTCGCGACGTGCTCGAGCGCTGGGTTCCCATCGGCCGGCAAGTGATGCACATGGCTCCGAAGGAGGTTTCAGAGGCCCCGTGCCATGCGGTCTGCTGGGAGGGCAAGGACATCGACCTCTCGCGGCTTCCAATCCAGACGTGCTGGCCCGAGGACGCGGCGCCGCTCATCACCTGGGGACTGACGATCACGCGCGGGCCGCACAAGGTGCGGCAGAACCTGGGCATCTACCGCCTGCAGGTCATCGGCTCGAACAAGCTCATCATGCGCTGGCTGCCACATCGGGGCGGTGCGACGGACTTTCGCGAACACTCGGAGGCACAGCCGGGCCGGCCCTTTCCGGTTGCGGTTGCGCTGGGCGCCGATCCCGCCACGATCCTCGCCGCGGTCGCGCCTATCCCCGACACGCTGTCCGAGTACCAGTTCGCGGGCCTGATACGCGGATCGAGAACCGAAGTCGCGAAATGTCTGGGATCGAACCTGCAGGTGCCTGCGACGAGCGAAATGGTCCTGGAGGGAGTGATCCATCCCGGGGAATCCGCGCTCGAGGGTCCTTTCGGCGATCACACCGGCTACTACAACGAGCAAGAGGCGTTTCCCGTATTCACGGTGGAGCGCATCACGCTGCGCCGCGACCCAATCTACCACTCGACGTACACGGGCAAGCCCCCGGACGAACCCGCGGTGCTCGGTACGGCGCTGAACGAGGTCTTCGTGCCGCTACTGAGGAAGCAATTCCCCGAGATCGAGGATTTCTATCTGCCGCCGGAGGGTTGCTCGTATCGCCTCGCCGTGGTGAGCATGAAGAAGCAATATCCCGGCCACGCCAAGCGTGTGATGTTCGGCATCTGGAGCGTCTTGCGCCAGTTCATGTACACCAAATTCATCGTCGTCACCGACGCGGACGTCAATATCCGCGAGTGGAAGGAAGTCGTATGGGCCCTGACTACGCGTGTCGATGCGGCCAGGGATGTTCTCGTCGTCGAGAACACCCCGATCGACTATCTGGATTTCGCCAGTCCGGTCGCGGGACTGGGCTCGAAGATGGGGATAGACGCAACGAACAAGTGGGGCGCGGAAACCTCGCGTTCCTGGGGTCGGCCCATAACCATGCGCGCCGAGGTGAAGACGCGCATCGACGTGTTGTGGAAGGACTTGGGTCTCTAGCGCGTGACCGGCGGAGGACCTGCTATCGAATGCCAGCGATACTCAGAAGGTGAAAAGGGCGCTGGCCGAGAGGAATTGAGCGTTGGCGCGACCGGTGCAGGTTGAGCACGAGCCGCTGGTGCCGACCTTCCCTAGATTCTGATACTCGACGCGAATCCCAAGATCGCGATTCACGAAGTACTGCGCTCCGAACCCGGACAGGAAGCTGGTCACGTTGACCTGCACCGCGGAAATGGTTCCGTTATAGGCGGGCGCGGGGTTCCTGATCGTGGTTCGGGTTTGGGAGGACAGGACGCCGAGTCGGCCAAACAGGGAGAGATTCCGGGTCAGCGGGACCGTCGGCAAGAGGGAACCGCCCCAGCCCGAGACCTCGTAGATATCTTCCTGCGTGTTCGCTCCCTGCGTGTACTTGTACGAGAATTTTCCGAGTTGTATGAAATTGACTTCGAACGCCCAGTTCTTGTTGAACTGCACGCCGAGCGCCCCGGTAAAACCGAGGTCGGCGTCGCGTATTGTTTCGCTCGCCGTTCCGCCGGACGAGAAATCGGCCGGGTAGAACTCGATCTTCCCGTAGCCGAGACCCACGCCCGCGTACCAGTAGTCGGCGCCTACCGCGTTCGCCAAGGGCGCGGCCAAGAGAACCGACGCGACCACATGGCGCAGAACTGGGTATTTCATCTGGTAGGCCCCTTTTTCCCCTCTTGGTCCCCGGGTAAGGTCTGAAATCAGCAGTAGCGTTGCACTGTAATCCAATGGGGAAACTTGTGTCAAGCCAAGCGGTTGGCTAACCAATGTAATCCAACTTCTCTACATTGATGCCGCGAATGCACTCCCTGCCGAGAGCTGTTGCGACGAGAGCGCGATCCTCCCGCACGATCTCGTGGATCGGCGGAGGGCTTGAAATCTGGACACCCGGTCCGTATCATTAGCACTCGCTAGAGACGAGTGCTAACAGCTAGTTCTCCCTTATTTGTTGCGGCCACGGCGTGTTAGTGGTCGCTAACTCTACCAAGGAGCTTATCCAAATGATGAACAAGATTCGACCCCTGCACGATCGCGTCGTGGTAAAGCGCCTCGATGCGGAAAACAAGTCTGCCGGCGGAATCGTGATTCCCGATACGGCCGGGGAAAAGCCCGACCAGGGCGAAGTTGTCGCCATCGGCAAGGGCAAGATCCTCGAAGACGGCAAGGTGCGGCCACTCGACGTCAAAGTCGGGGACCGCATCCTGTTCGGGAAATACTCGGGCCAGGCGGTGAAGGTGGAAGGCACCGAGTACCTGGTCATGCGCGAGGACGACATCATGGGTGTCGTCACCAAGTAGGTTCAGCCAAACGATCACAAACTCAGGAGTGAGACATGCCCGCTAAAGACGTACGTTTTCATGAACCCGCAAGGCACAAGCTGCTTGCCGGGGTGAATATTCTCGCCGACGCGGTCAAGGTGACCCTCGGCCCCAAGGGCCGCAACGTCGTGCTGGAGCGCTCGTTCGGCGCGCCGACCGTGACCAAGGACGGCGTATCGGTCGCCAAGGAAATCGAGCTGAAGGACAAGTTCGAGAACATGGGCGCGCAGATGGTGAAGGAAGTCGCGTCCAAGACATCGGACGTCGCCGGTGACGGTACGACCACCGCCACGGTGCTTGCGCAAGCGATTGTCAGGGAAGGGATGAAATTCGTCGCCTCTGGCATGAACCCGATGGACCTCAAGCGTGGAATCGACAAGGGCGTATCCGTGGTGGTCGAGGAGCTCAAGAAGCTGTCCAAGCCCTGCACGACGAGCAAGGAAATCGCCCAGGTTGGCGCGATTTCCGCGAACGCCGACGAAGCGATCGGCAAGATCATCTCCGACGCGATGGACAAGGTGGGCAAGGAGGGCGTGATCACCGTCGAGGACGGCAAGGGCCTGCAGAACGAGCTCGAGGTCGTCGAGGGCATGCAGTTCGACCGCGGCTACCTCTCCCCCTACTTCATCAACAACGCGGAAAAGCAGATCTCCGTCCTGGACGAGCCCTACATTCTTCTGCACGACAAGAAGATTTCCAGCATCCGCGACCTGCTGCCGATTCTCGAGCAGGTAGCCAAGTCGGGCAAGCCGCTGCTCATCATCGCCGAGGAGGTCGAAGGTGAAGCTCTCGCCACGCTGGTGGTGAACAACCTCCGTGGGATTCTCAAGACCTCCGCGGTCAAGGCGCCGGGATTCGGCGACCGGCGCAAGGCCATGCTCGAGGATATTGCCATCCTCACCGGCGGGCAGGTCATCGCCGAGGAGGTTGGCCTGACCCTGGAGAAGGCGACGCTCAAGGATCTCGGGCGTGCCAAGCGGATCGAGGTGGCCAAGGAAGAAACGACGATCATCGACGGTGCGGGCGATCCCAAGACGATCGAGGCGCGGGTGAAGAACATCCGCACCCAGATCGACGAAGCCACCAGCGACTACGACAAGGAAAAGCTGCAGGAGCGGGTCGCCAAGCTCGCCGGCGGCGTCGCGGTGATCAAGGTCGGCGCTGCGACCGAGGTCGAGATGAAGGAAAAGAAAGCGCGCGTCGAAGACGCGCTGCACGCGACCCGCGCAGCGGTCGAGGAAGGCATCGTTGCCGGCGGTGGCGTCGCCTACATCCGCGCTCGGGCGGCGCTCGACAAGGTCAAGGGCGAGAATCCGGACCAGGACGCCGGGATCAAGATCATCAGGCGCGCTCTCGAGGAGCCGCTGCGCCAGATCGTGGCGAACTCCGGCGCCGAGCCCTCCGTCGTCATGAACAAGGTTGCAGAGGGAAAGGGCAACTTCGGTTTCAACGCCCAGACCGAGCAGTTCGGCGACATGGTGGAAATGGGTGTTCTGGATCCGACCAAGGTCTCGCGTACCGCGCTTCAAAACGCAGCCTCGGTTGCCGGCTTGCTGCTCACCACCGACGCCACAGTGGCGGAGCTGGTCGAGGACAAGAAGAGTCCCGGCGGCGGTCACGCTCATGGCATGGGTGGGATGGGTGGCATGGAAGGCATGGATATGTGACGCGCGCCTCGCGCGCGTCACATGTCGGCAGGATGGGAACAGGGGAACCCGAGGTTCCCCCGTTACCCCCTCCGCATCCGTACAGGCCCCGCTCCGGCGGGGTCTTTTTTTTGCGCACGCTCGGGATCGGGATTTTGCTAAACTGAATCAGAGAGCCGCAGACCCCGCGGGAAAGAAGAATACGGGCCACGGTCGGAGGGGAAATCGATGCGGATCCTGATCGCAGAAGATGACGCGCCGCTCGCGGACGGGTTGACGCGCAGTCTGCGCGATTCCGGATACGCGGTGGATTGCGTCAAGACCGGCGCCGAAGCCGACAGCGCGACCGCCGCCTTCGAATTCGACCTGCTGATCCTTGACTTGAACCTGCCGAGGATGAGCGGTCTGGAGGTGCTGAAGCGATTGCGGAGCCGGAGCCGGGAGTTGCCGGTGCTCATTCTGACCGCCCAGAGCGGCGTAGAGGACCGCGTGCGCGGCCTCGATCTCGGCGCGGATGACTATCTGGCCAAGCCGTTCGCTCTGGAGGAATTGAAAGCGCGCGTTCGAGCGCTCACGCGCCGTACCAGCGGTGCACCCATGCTGCTTCGGCACGGGGGACTCAGCTATGACCCGGTTGGCAAGGTCGCCAGGATCAATGGAGAGGTCGTTGATCTGTCGGCGCGTGAGAGCACGCTGCTGGAGATGTTGGTGCAGCGCACTGGGCGCTGGGTCAGCAAGGCGCAGCTCCTGGACCATCTGTGCGAGTGGGGCGAGGAAGTCAGCACCAACGCGATCGAGGTCTACGTTCACCGCTTGCGCAAGAAGCTCAGAGCCGCCGGCGTCGAGATCGTCACGGTGCGCGGTCTCGGATATCGCGTCCGGAACGTCGGTTCGAACTGAAGCACCACGCCGCCACGCGTGCGCAAATCTTCAAGGCGAGCGTGCCAGACGATGAAAATGGCCATGTTCGCTGATATCCACAGCAACCTGGAGGCTATCTCCACCTGCCTTGCCCACGCGCGGGATCTGGGGGCCGACCGGTTCGCATTTCTCGGTGACCTGGTCGGCTACGGGGCGGACCCGGTGGCCGTCCTGGACTTGATCGAAGGTCACGCGCAGAACGGTGCCGTGGTGGTGCTCGGCAACCACGACGCCGCGGCGCTCGGCCGCGGCGCCGATCTTAATCCGCACGCGCAAGCCGCCATCGCCTGGACT
Source organism: Burkholderiales bacterium (assembly GCA_035519135.1). Classification (GTDB taxonomy): domain Bacteria; phylum Pseudomonadota; class Gammaproteobacteria; order Burkholderiales; family SG8-39; genus VBDM01. The sequence continues at coordinate 147,228 of DATIWX010000004.1, forward strand.
CGGGGGCAGTTGGGGACGCGCCAGCGCGCTTTTCTGCAGGCCCTGCCGCTTGCGGTGAGGGAGGGCGACATGCTCTTTGTTCACGCCAGCGCGGCCGCTCCAGAGCAGTGGGTCTACATCACCAGCCCTGTGCAGGCCGACGCGAGTATCCGCGCAGGCGGTGCGAGGTACGTCTTCTGCGGACACGTGCACGAGCAGCAGCTCTATTTTCGGGGGGCGGACGGGCGTCCCGCGCTGTTCCAGCCCACCCCGGATACTCCCATTCCGGCGACGCGGCAGCGGCAGTGGCTGGCCATCGTCGGATCGGCCGGTCAGCCGCGCGACCGAAACAACGCGGCGTGCTATGCGCTGTTCGATACGGAGCGGGAAAGGCTCACCTTCTACCGTGTTCCCTACGACCATCGCGGTGCCGCGATGAAGGTCCGCGCCGCCGGCCTTCCGGAGCGGATCGCCTTGCGGCTGGAGCGCGGAGCGTAAGGATCGCCGTCCGCTGCCAATCCGGATGACCTCCATGGGCCCGGGCGACCAGATCGACGGCTTTCGGCTGGGTGAATTGATGCACGCAGGCAGCATGGCGCTGATCTTCCGCCTCGCGGGTCCGCACGGCCCGCTTCCGCTCATCATGAAGATTCCCCGGCTCGGCGCCGGCGAGCGCGCAGTCAACGTGATCGGTTTCGAGGTTTGCCGCATGGTGCTCGGGGCCCTGGGCCAGGGTCCCCATCATCCAACACTGGTCGCGTACGGAGACGTCGAAACCACGCCGTATCTGGTGATCCAGTACATCGGTGGCGAGAGGCTGAGCGAATACTTGCCGCGGGCCCCGCTGCCGCCCGGGGAAATCGTACGTTTGGGTTCGGCGCTGGCCATCGCACTCCACGACCTGCACCGCCGCGATGTCGTTCACCTGGATCTCAAGCCGACCAACGTCATGTATCGTCCGAGCGGAGAGGCGATCCTCATCGATTTCGGGCTCGCCCATCACGGTCACCTCCCCGACTTGCTCGCGGAGGAGCTGCGCTTTCCGGTGGGCAACTGGGTCTACATGTCTCCCGAGCAGATCGTGGGCGTGCGCTGCGATCCGCGCAGCGACATCTACGCGCTGGGCGGCATGCTTTACGAACTCGCCACCGGGCGCCCTCCGTTTGGCCATCCACGCTCCGTATCGGAGTTGCGCAAGCGCCTGTACCGCGATCCTTTGCCGCCGCGCGCGCTCGCTCCCGCGACGCCGGAATGGCTGCAGGAGATCATCATGCGCTGCCTGGAGGTCGACGCGCGACAACGCTATCCTTCGGCCGATCAGATCGCTCTGGATCTGGCAAACCCGCGGAGGGTCGCGCTCACGGAGCGCGCCCAACGGCTGCGGCGCGCCGGGTGGCTGACGCTTGTGAATCGAAGGCTGCGGGCCCTGCGCTTCGAGCCCGCCCCCTGCCCGCCGCCGTCCCAGCAGCCCCAGCTGGCGCGGGTCGCCGCTGTGGCCCTCACCCCCAACGAGCGCGACGAGACGCTGCTCGAAGCGCTGCGACGGGCAGCGCGTGCCGTGCTGGCTGCGGATCCGGCTTGCCGCATAGCGTGCGTGACAGTTGTGCCTTCGGCCGCCGCGCTGAGCGGCGAAGGCGAGGAGGGGACCGCTACCGGCCGCCAGATCAGGCGCCTGGTCGAGCTGCGGCATTGGGCGAGGCCGCTCGATCTGCCGGAGGAGCGCCTGACCTGCCACGTGCTGGAGTCGGACAAACCGGCCGCGGCGCTGGTCGACTATGCCAAGATGAACGACATCGACCAGCTGCTGATCGGGGCGCCGCGCAGCGGAACCGCCGTGCGCCTGCTCGCCGGGGTATGCGCCCAGGTGGTCGCGGAAGCGCCTTGCAGCGTATCGGTAGTGCGCGTGCGCGCGCACGAATGATCTCGTTACACTCTACCAAGGGCAGGAGGCCGGATGAGCAACTTCGAGACCAAGGGACAGCACTTCGTCGCGCTGTGCATGTTCGGCATGCTGCTGTTCAACTACCCGATTCTCGCTCTGTTCAACGTCCCGAGCACGCTGTTCGGTGTGCCGGTGCTGTACGCCTACGTGTTCATTGCCTGGGGGGCGCTGATCGCCTCGATGGCATACCTTGCTGAATCCGGCGGCTAGAACCGGCCGGCTCCGGGCGCTCTCATGCTCCACAGCACGACGATCATTCTCATCTCGTTTGCCTATCTCGGGCTGCTGTTCGCGATCGCGTACTACGCCGACCAGCGCGCCGACGCCGGCCGACCGGTTATCGCCAGTCCGTACATCTACAGCCTGTCGCTAGCCGTATATGCAACGGCATGGACCTTTTACGGCAGCGTCGGCCGTGCAGCGAGCGACGGGGTGGGATTCCTACCGATCTACATTGGCCCGACGCTGATGATTGCCTTGTGGTGGGTGGTGCTGCGCAAGATTCTGCGGATCTCGAAACGGAATCGCATCACTTCGCTCGCGGATTTTGTCGCGTCCCGCTACGGCAAGAGTGCACTGCTCGGCGGGCTGGTCACTGTCATCGCGGTGGTCGGCATTCTCCCCTACATCTCGCTGCAGCTTAAGGCGGTATCAAGCAGCTTCACGATACTGGTTCAATATCCCGAAATCATCATGCCTGCTGAGGTGAGCGCAGCGCCGATCCGCGAGGACACGGCGCTTTGGGTGGCCCTGATCCTCGCCGCCTTCACCATCGCCTTCGGCACGCGCCATCTCGACGCGGCCGAGCACCACCAGGGAATGGTCGCGGCGATCGCATTCGAATCGGTAGTCAAGCTGCTCGCGTTTCTCGCCGTGGGAGTGTTCGTAACTTTTAGCGTCTACAACGGCTTCGGCGACGTGTTCGCGCGCGCGGCGGCAGAACCGGCCCTGCGTGTCATGCTGACTCCGCTCGAAGGCGTGGCGGGCGGCTACTCCAACTGGGTGTGGCTCACCATACTGTCGATGATGGCGATCATGTTCCTGCCTCGCCAGTTCCAGGTCGCGGTGATCGAAAACGTCGACGAAAAGCACCTCAACAAGGCGATCTGGCTCTTCCCGTTGTACATGCTGGCGATCAACGTGTTCGTGCTGCCGATTGCCTTCGGAGGCCTCCTGCGATTTCCGGACGGCAGCGTGGATGCCGATACGTTTGTGCTGACCTTGCCGATGGCCGAGAAGCAGGAGGTGCTCGCCTTGCTGGTCTTTATCGGCGGACTGTCGGCGGCTACCGGCATGGTGATCGTCGAGACGATCGCATTGTCCACGATGGTGTGCAACGACCTGGTGATGCCGGTCCTCCTCAGGTTGCGCCGCCTGCGGCTCAACGAGCGTCCAGACCTCACCGGGCTCCTGCTCGGCATACGGCGTGGCGCGATCGTGCTGATCCTGCTGCTCGGCTATCTGTACTTCAAGCTGGCCGGGGAGGCCTACGCCCTGGTATCGATCGGGCTGATTTCCTTTGCTGCCGTGGCGCAGTTCGGTCCGGCGATCCTGGGCGGTATTTTCTGGAAAGGCGGCACGCGCGCCGGCGCTCTGTCCGGGCTGCTCGCAGGGTTCGCCGTATGGCTTTACACCTTGTTCATTCCGGCCCTGGCACGCTCGGAATGGCTGCCGATCGGCCTGCTCGAGCACGGGCCGTTCGGCATAGAGCTGCTAAGGCCGCTGCAGCTGTTCGGATTGACCGGATTGGATCAAATCACTCACGCGATGATATGGAGCATGATCGCGAACGTCGGTACCTATGTCGCAGTGTCGTTGGCCGCCTCGCCGAGCGCCGACGAGCATCGGCAGGCGAGCCTGTTCGTCGACGTCTTCCGTCTGTCGGGAGAGACGGGCGGCGCGCGCTTCTGGCGCGGCACCGCCACCGTGCCCGAGCTGTACAACCTGCTGGCGCGGTTTCTCGGTGCCGCCGCTGCAGACAGCGCATTCGCCGAGTACGCGGGGGCGAAGGGACTGCCCTGGCCCGACCAGCGCCTTTCCGCGGATGCGGATCTGGTGCACTACGTCGAGGTTCAGCTCGCGGGGGCCATTGGGGCCGCCTCGGCGCGTGTCATGGTGGGCTCGGTAGTCAAGGAAGAGGCGCTCACCATAGACGAGGTGCGCGAGATCCTCGACGAAGCATCGCAGGTGGTCGTGTACAGCCACCGCCTGGAACAGAAATCCCACGAGCTGGAAGCGGCCACGGCCGAGTTGCGCGAGGCGAACGAACGCCTGAAGGAGCTCGATCGCCTGAAGGACGAGTTCGTGTCGACCGTGACGCACGAATTGCGCACGCCGCTCACCTCGATCCGCGCGTTTACCGAGATACTGCTCGATGACCCGGACGTGGAGCTGGAGCAGCGCAGGAACTTCCTCGGCATCATCACCAAGGAGACGGAACGGCTTACGCGGCTGATCAACCAGGTCCTCGATCTGGCAAAGATCGAGTCGGGCAAGGCCGAATGGGTCGAGTCGGCCGTGGACATGAAGGAGGTGGTCTCCGACACACTTGCCGCAATGGGCCAGCTGTTCAAGGAGAGGAACATCGCCATCGAGGCGCGGCTGCCCGAAAACGTGTCCCCGGTTACAGCGGACCTCGACCGCATGATCCAGGTGATGCTCAATCTGCTTTCGAATGCCGCGAAATTCTGCGATCCGGTCAATGGCCGGGTCGAGATCGCGCTGTCCGAGCGGGACGGCTGCGTTCGAGTCGAGGTGCGGGACAACGGTCGCGGAATCAGCCCGAAGGATCAGGGTGAGATCTTCAGCAAGTTTCACCAAGTCGGAGGCGTGCTCACCGACAAGCCGCGCGGAAGCGGGCTCGGACTGCACATCAGCCGGCAGATCGTCGAGCACTTCGGCGGCAGAATGTGGGTGGAAAGCGATATCGGCCGCGGAGCCTGCTTCTCGTTCGTCCTGCCGACCGCCGCGGCAGCGGCCGAGCGTGCCGCCTGAGCCTGCCTAACATATGAGCAAGCGAGTCCTGATAGCCGACGACGAACCGAGCATCGTCGCCGCGCTCGAATATCTGCTGCAGCAAGCTGGCTATGACGTGCTCATCGCACGCAACGGCGACGAGGCCCTCGCATTGATCGAGCAGCGAATCCCCGACCTGGTGCTGCTCGACGTGATGATGCCGCGCAAGAGCGGCTACGAAATCTGCAGTCGTATCCGCCATCATGCCGACTGGCGGCATATCAAGGTCATCATGCTCTCTGCCAGGGGACGCGACGCCGAAGTGAACAAGGGGCTCGCGATCGGAGCAGACCTCTATATCACGAAACCGTTTTCCACCCGCGAATTGATGGCGAAGATCGGCGGTTTGCTCGGGCAAGGTTCGAGTACTGCGCGTCCCCCAGAGCACGATGCCGGGAACAAACGATAGTGCGGTGCAACACGCGCGCTTGCGCAATGGCGGAGCACCGGGTAAGTTTCGCGTAAGCTCGGGCTGCGATATTGATGGCCGACGCGCTGGAGGAGGGGCCGCGCGCGGCGGCTGAAGCCACAACAATGTCGCCGACACAGCTGCCCAGCGCGGTCCGGTTTTTCTCACTTTGAGCCAAGGAGACCCACGATGGCGGAGGCCAAGGCAAAAGGCTTTATGGAGGAGGAATCAATCAAGAGCATCGGTACCGAAGAGAGGAAGGTCATCTTCGCTTCCTCGCTCGGCACGGTGTTCGAGTGGTACGACTTCTACCTCTACGCGGTGCTGGCGCCGTTTTTTGCAGCCTTGTTCTTCCCGCCGGGAAACCAGACGGCCGCGCTCCTATCCGCATTCGCCGCCTATGCCGCGGGATTCCTGGTGCGCCCGTTTGGCGCACTCGTGTTCGGCCGCATCGGCGACCTGGTCGGCAGGAAATACACCTTCCTGATGACGATCATCTTCATGGGTAGCGCGACCTTCCTGGTCGGCTTGCTGCCGACGTTTGAGCAGGTCGGCTGGCTCGCGCCGATACTGATGGTCACCTTGCGGCTGGTGCAGGGGCTGGCCCTGGGAGGAGAGTACGGCGGGGCAGCCACGTACGTGGCCGAGCACGCACCGCACGATCGGCGCGGATACGACACGTCCTGGATCCAGACCACCGCCACGCTGGGATTGTTCCTCGCGCTGGTGGTCATCTATCTGTGCCGCGGCAACATGGATGCCAAGGAGTTCTCCAGCTGGGGCTGGCGCATCCCGTTCTGGGTGTCGCTGATCCTCCTGGTATTCTCGGTCTATATCCGGCTCAAGCTGCACGAGTCACCGGTATTCCAGAAGATGAAGGCCGAGGGCAAAGGCTCGAAATCGCCGCTCACCGACAGCTTCTTCAAGTATCCCAACAACAAGTACGTGCTGCTTGCGCTGCTCGGAGCGACGGCCGGCCAGGGTGTGGTGTGGTACACGGGGCAGTTCTACGCCCTGTTCTTCCTCATCATCACGCTCAAGCTGGACTACGTTTCGGCGTATGCGCTCATCGGACTGTCGCTGCTGATCGGCACGCCCTTCTTCATCGTATTCGGCTGGCTCTCTGACCGGATCGGACGGCTGAAGATCATCATGGCGGGCTGCCTGATCGCGGCGGTAACCTACTTCCCCTTGTTCGGCGCGCTGACGCATTACGTCAACCCGGCGCTGGAGGAATTCGCCGCGAAGACGCCGATTACCGTAGCGGCGAACGAGTGCAATTTCCACCTGTTCGTAGGACCGTGGAGCAAGTTCTCCGATTGCGACCGCGCCAAGGACTACCTCACCAAGCAGGGCCTGTCGTTCAAGTCCGTGCCGGCTGAAGCAGGCAAGTCGGTGGTCACGACGATCGGCAGCGTCAAAGTCGAGGGGTGGGACCAGAAGCAGCTCGACAATGTGCTCAAGGATGCCGGGTACAAGGGTGGGGCGGACAAGGCCAGGATCAACTGGTTCATGACCGAGCTGATCCTCGTCATCATGGTGATCTACGTGACCATGGTGTACGGCCCGATCGCGGCGTTCCTGGTGGAGTTGTTCCCGACCAAGATCCGCTATACCTCGATGTCCCTGCCGTATCACATCGGCAACGGCTGGTTTGGCGGCATGTTGCCGTTGACCGCGACGGCGATGGTCGCGGCCACCGGGGATATCTACTACGGGCTGTGGTACCCGATCGTGGTGGCGGTCATGACCTTGATCATCGGTTCGTTCTTCCTGTCCGAAACCAGGGAGAGGGACATACGCACCTACGACCACAGCATGCTGCCCTAAGCAGGCGAGCAAGGGGACTCCGTTCCCAAGAGCGACAAGGGCCCGCGGAAGCGGGCCCTTGTTTTTTACGCAAGCCCGGCTCAGGTGAAGTCGTCGTCACGTTCGGAACCCCGCTCGGGCTCCGGAATCCGCACGGCGTAGACGCTGCAATGCGCCTTCGCGGTGACGCCCGAAGCCACCGAGCGCCACCACGCCAGCGCGTGTTGCGTCGGGCTGGGCGCGCCGATCAGAATCAGGTCGACGTTGTTGCGGCGTGCGAACTCGAGCAGGGCCCCTTCCGGGCGCGGGGATTCGATCACGTGCAGCGACAGCCGCCGCGGCGACAGCCGCAACGGCTCGACCCAGTGCCGGAGCAGCACGAGGTGATCGAGGTGCGCACCGGAAGCGCCGTCCCCGGTGCCTCCCGCTCCCGGCCCGCCGCCGATCACCGATACGCAAATCAGCCGGAAATCAGCTGAAAGAGACAGCACCCGCGCGGTTGCGCGCTGCAGAGCGGGCTGGCGTGCGTCATCCGGGTGTGTGGTGTCGACGGCGACCATGATCACCGGCGCCGCCTCCGCGGCCCTCGACCTGGGCTTGGCGTTTGCTTGCAGCTGCATGCCGCGCGCGCGCCACCAGCGCCGCATCTGTCCGAGCAATCCGGCCTGGCGCGCCTTGTGCCCGCGCCCGGTCAGGGAGACGTGCTCGGGGCTGCGGAGGTCGAAGGCGAGATGTGCGGCCGACTGATAGCGATCGTCTGCGCCTGGCTCCAGGCAACGCAGGATGATCTCCTGCAGCCAGCGCGATACTTCGGGGGCGCGCACGCGCGGCGGAACCGGGTCGAGCCACAACCGGTCGCGCAGGCCCGCCATGGTCCTCGGTGTGCCGAAGGGCAGGCGGCCGGTCGCCATTTCGTAAAGCACCACGCCAAGCGCGAATATGTCACTGCGGGGATCCGATCGCGTGCCGAGCACCTGCTCGGGGGACACGTACGGCGCGGACCCGGCGGCGAAGCGCTTTTCCTCCGCGAGCAGATCGGGATAGCGCTCGTGATGTGCCAGGCCGAAATCGATCAGCACGACCGCGCCATCCGGTTTGACGATGATGTTGTCGGGCTTGAGATCGAGGTGGATCGCATCCTGCAGGTGCAGGTCGTGAACAGCGTCGGCGATGGCGGCCCCGATGCGGGTGACCTCGGCCGGCGAAAATGTACCGCGCCTCAGCATGCTCTCGAGACTCTCCCCGCCGACCCATTCGGCAACCAGGTAAGGCACTCTTGAGAGGTCCCCGGCCGCCACGAAGCGCGGCACGTGGGGCCCGCTGAGGGCCGGGAGGATGAGCGCTTCAGTCTCGAAACTGATGAGGTTCTCATCCGGCTCTTGGGGCCCGATGCGGGGCACCTTCATGATGATCGGGAACTCTCGGACCGGCTCGGACACCCGGAATATCTGGGACTGCGCGCCGGTGTGGATGCGCTCGCCGACGCGATAGCCGTCGACTACGGCACCGGGCGCGATCGGATCGAGCATCGGGGAGCGGATCAAACGCCTTTTTCGACGCGGTACGCGTGCGCTTCCGGTAGGCCGGCCTGTCGGATCTTTTCCGCCGCCGCGATGTGATCGTACGCAAGCCGTTGGAAGGCAATTTGTTCGCGCGCTGGATCGAACAGCGTGTAGGCCGCCGCAGGCTGGCCGTCGCGGGGTTGGCCTACCGACCCCACGAGCGCGAGCCAGCGGCGGTGGCCGCGTATCGGAACCGGGCTGCCCGGGGTCGGCTTGAACGCGGACCATTTCCCCTGCGCTCCCTCGAAATAGAGCATCTGGTCATGGACGTGCCCGGAAAACGTATAGGTGGTCTGAGCCGCTTCAACGCTGCGCCGCGCTGCCTCCGGGGTGTCGACGTAGTCCCAGCGCGCGGGGGACGCGGCCGAGGCGTGCACGAAGCACATCGCTCCGTCGCGCACGAGCATCGGCAAAGCAGAGAGGAATGCCCTGCATTTTGCCGTGAGCACGCCGCGCGTCCACTCGATGGACTCCTTCGTGGCATCGTTCATGTAGGCGGCGCGCTTCTCGATCGCCTCGTCATGGTTGCCCTTCACGGCGATCGCGCCCAGGTCGGCGCAACGCGCTACTGCGGCGACCACTTCGTCAGGGTTGGCTCCATAGCCGACCAGATCGCCGAGGAACGCGTACCGCTCGGCGCCGTTTTCGGCAGCATGCTTCAGACAGGCGTTGAGTGCCTCGATATTGCCGTGAACATCCGAGAGCAGTGCGATGATCAACCCGCCTCCAAGACTTCGCCAGGCAGGTATTCATGATAGCAGCCTAGGCTGACCGTCGATCGGTACGCGTGATGAGTGCGAACGAAGTGCCCGTGTCCTTGGCGGAAGCAGCGCTTCGCCCGTATAATTCGCGCTCCTTTCCACCGGCGTCCCGGAATGTGGGATGCCGCGGACGGCCAAGTAGCTCAGTTGGTAGAGCAGCGGACTGAAAATCCGTGTGTCGCTGGTTCGATTCCGGCCTTGGCCACCACGATTTCGCCGAGCGCGCGCGAGGCAAAATCGAAAGGGGTGGCGATTCCGGCCTTGGCCACCACCTCATACAGCGGCGGCGTCCGGCGGGCGGCTTGCGGCCTGCTCAGATCTGATCAGGCTATCGAAGTAGGTGATTCGGCTCGACGCGACCGACCGAAATTCCTCGTACCCCGACTTGCGCTGCTGCAGGAGGGCTTCGAATTCCTGCTTGAAGGCTTCGGTACGTCCCAGGCTGGTGACCTTCTCGAGGACCTCCTGCACGGTACCGTAAGGCCGCAAGGCATCGCGATCGTAGTGCTTTACCAGCAGATCGACCACGCTTTCGACCCCGGCAGCGCGATCGCACAAATCGAAGGAAAGATGCATCGAATAGTCGCCGACTGTCTCGACCCGGTGCGGCGTGCCGCTGCGAAGGTACAGTACGTCTCCCGGCCGCATGACGATCTCGGTCTCGAGCGGGCCCATCGCCGATTCCTCCAGTTCGACCAAATGAGAGCGCCTCGGTGCCTGGCGCGCGTGAATGCGCCACTTCTTGGCGCCGGCAAGATGAATGGCGAGAACATCATCCGTATCGAGATGGCCGCGGTACGCCTCGTTGCCGCGCTGTGAGAAGAACACGACCGCGTTGCTGAACGTACAGGAGTGCGCGCGGTCGAGAACCGACGCAAGAAGGCCGACCTGCGGCTCCAGGATATCGACCCCCTCGAGCAGGCACGCAGCGCCCTTTTCCAGTTGCTCCTGCAGCACGCGGCGGTTGACGAACTCGATCGGGCGGCGCTGAACGATCTTGACGCAGCGCGCGACCTGCGTGTCGACGAGCTTGCCGCGGTCGACGATCTGCAGGAACTCGAGACGCAGGAAGGGATTGTTCAGGTGTTTGCGAAGATCCTCGAGCCGGAAGATCGTCTGATTCTCGATCAGGCCCGGACGGTGCAAATAGCTGCGCTCAGGCGGCAACGCCGATGCCTGCTTGAAAAAGAAATCCCGCACCAGCCGCAGTTGTGGAGGAAGCTCGGTCATCTCAGCTCGCCAATCTAGACTCGTTTCGGCCGAGGACCCGGATATTCCTCCCTGGGATCGAGGATTTGCGGGGGATACGCCTTGTCCCGGCGCTGACGGGCCCTGCAGAATTGCTGGTCTATAATAGCAGCTTACGCAAGCCCTTTCGCCATGCAGCTCTTCACGCTGGGACTGAACCACCAGACCGCGCCGCTCGCGATTCGCGAGCGCGTGGCCTTCCATGCGGAGCGCCTTCGTTCCGCCTTGGCTGAGCTGACGCGGCACGAGCCGGTAAGGGAGGCGGCAATTCTGTCGACCTGCAATCGCACCGAGATCTATTGTGCGCTCGGGGAACCGAAAGCCGCGTTCGAGTGGCTCGCCGGCTACCATCGCGTGCAGCCCCAGGAACTCCAGCCCTACCTCTACACCCTCCCTCAGGCTGAAGCGGTACGGCATGCCTTCCGCGTCGCCTCCGGCCTCGATTCCATGGTTATCGGCGAGCCGCAGATCCTCGGACAGATGAAGGAGGCGGTTCGCGTTGCGGAGTCGGCCGGCACGCTCGGCATGCTCCTCAACAAGCTCTTCCAGCGCTCGTTTGCGGTGGCGAAAGAGGTGCGCAGCAATACCGGCATCGGAGCCAACGTGGTCTCGATGGCGGCTGCTGCAGTCAAGCTCGCGGGACGGATATTTCCCAGCCTGACCGACCAGAAAGTGCTGCTGATCGGCGCAGGAGAAATGATCGAGCTTGCCGCCACGCACTTCGCTGCGCAGCGGCCGCGCGCCATGGCGGTCGCGAATAGGACGCTGGACCGGGCCGAGGCGCTCGCGCGCCGGTTCGGTGCGGAAGCGATCGAGCTGCGCGACCTGCCCGAGCGCCTGCCCGACTACGACATCGTGTTGTCCTGCACCGCCAGCTCCCTGCCGATCATCGGCAAGGGCACGATGGAGCGTACTGTCCGGGCCCGCCGGCACCGTCCCGTATTCATGGTGGATCTCGCCGTGCCCCGGGACATCGAGCCCGAGGTCGCGGGAATGGACGACGTGTTTCTGTACACCATCGACGACCTTGCAGCCACGGTGCGCGAGGGCGTCGACGCTCGACAGTCGGCCGTGGCGCAGGCCGAAGCGATCATCGAGTCGCAGGTCGGGTCGTTCTTGCACTGGATGAAAACGCGCGAGATGGTGCCCCTGATCCGCCAACTGCGCGACTCGGCCGAGGAAGCGCGTGCGCGCGAGGTCGAGCGTGCAGTGAAGATGCTCGCGAGAGGGGACGATCCGAAGACGGTGCTCGAAGCGCTCTCCCATGGGCTCACCAACAAGCTGATGCATGCTCCTACCGAAGCGCTCAACCAAGGCGGCGAGGGAGAGCAGTCGCTCAAGGCGCTTGTCGCACGCTTGTACCGCCTTCGCGCGCGCGACTGACGCGCGCGTCCTGCTCATGAGTCGATGAAGACCAGCATTGCGTCCAAGCTCGATCAGAAGCGCCAGCGGCTGAGCGACATCAACGCGCTCCTCTCCTCGGAAAACGCAACGCGCGATCTGGAGCAATTTCGAAGGCTGTCGCGCGAGCACGCCGAGCTCGAACCGGTCGTCGCGCTGTTCAGCAAGTACCGCGACACCGAGCAGCACGTCGCGGAGGCGCAAGAGCTCCTCGCCGACCCCGAAGTAAGGGGATACGCCGAGAGCGAGATCAAGGCCGGTCGCGAGCGGCTCGCCGTCCTCGAGTCGGAGCTGCAGAAGATGCTCCTGCCCAAGGACCCGAACGACGAGCGCAACATCTTTCTCGAAATTCGCGCCGGCACGGGCGGAGACGAATCCGCGCTTTTCGCGGGCGACCTGTACCGGATGTATTCCCGCTATGCGGAGCGCCAGGGCTGGCAGGTCGAAACGATATCCGAATCTCCGGGCGACGTCGGCGGATACAAGGAAGTCATCGCACGCATCATCGGGCACGGCGCCTACTCCAAGCTCAAGTTCGAGTCCGGAGGCCACCGCGTCCAGCGCGTGCCGGAAACCGAGACCCAAGGGCGCATTCACACCTCGGCCTGTACGGTTGCTGTCCTGCCCGAGGCCGACGCGATCGGCGACGTCGTGCTGAATCCGGCCGACATGCGCATCGACACCTTCCGCGCTTCCGGGGCGGGGGGGCAGCACGTCAACAAGACCGACTCGGCGGTCCGGATCACGCACCTCCCCACGGGTATCGTCGTGGAATGCCAGGACGCGCGCTCGCAACACAAGAACAAGGAGAAGGCGCTCGCGGTCCTGGCAGCACGCATCAAGGACAAGCAGACGCGCGAAAAGCAGGCGAAGGAAGCCGCCACGCGCAAGTCCCTCATCGGATCGGGTGACCGCTCCGAGCGCATCCGCACCTATAATTTTCCGCAGGGGAGGGTTACCGATCACCGCATCGGCCTCACACTCTACAAGATCAACGACATCATGGACGGCGACCTGTCCCAGCTGACACAGGCCTTGCTCGCCGAGCTGCAAGCCGAGCAGCTCGCGGCGTTCGCCGAGGAGCGTTGAGCGACATGATCGCGATCGAGGCCGGCTCGACGATCGGGGATCTGCTGCGTGAATCGCGCCTGCCGCGTCACGAAGCCGACTTCCTGCTGGGAAGCGCTCTGGGGTGCGAGCGCATCTACCTCATCGCTCACGCGGAAGACGCGGTCGATTCCTCGAACGCGCGCACAGCGCAAGCCTGGTTCGCGCGCCGGCGCTCAGGCGAGCCGGTGGCATACATCACCGGTTGGCGGGAGTTCTACGGTCTGAAGCTGCGCGTGACGCCCGATGTCCTCATTCCACGCGCCGAAACCGAGCAGCTCGTCGAGCTCGCGCTGGAGCGGCTGCCCGCCGGGTCGCCGGCGAGAGTCCTCGAGCTCGGAACGGGCAGCGGAGCGATCAGCGTCGCCCTTGCTTCACTGAGATCCGAACTGAGGATCACTGCCACCGACGTGTCGAAAAAGGCGCTCGATGTCGCGCGGGGTAACGCGCGCGAACATGCGGTCGAGGTCGCCTTCGTGTGCAGCGACTGGTTCGAAGCGATCGGCGCGATCCCGTTCGATCTCATCGTGAGCAACCCTCCCTATGTCGCCGCCGGAGATCCGCACCTGCAACGAGGCGACCTGCGCTGCGAGCCGCGCCTTGCGCTGGTCGGAGGGGACGATGGGCTCGCCTGCATAAGCCGGATCGCCGCAGAGGCGCGGCGGCACCTCCGGCCCGGCGGCTCGCTTCTCCTGGAGCACGGATACGATCAGGCGGAGAGCTGCGTCGCGTTGCTGCACGGGCTCGGTTACGCCAGGGTCGCCGATTTTCGCGATATCGCAGGACTGCCCAGGGTGTCCGCCGCGGTGTGGAGCGGTTGACCACGCCCGGCGCCGGAGGTAGAATTCCCGACTAATCTTATCAAGTATTAGGGGCGAAGATGGATGTACAAGAACTGATCAAGCAGCAGGTCACCGGCAATTCGATCGTGCTCTACATGAAGGGCACCCCGCAGTTTCCGCAGTGCGGCTTCTCGGCCAATGCGGTTCAGATCCTGAAGGCCTGCGGCGTGTCGGACCTTTTCACCGTGAACGTGCTCGAAGAGCCGGAAATCCGCCAGGGCATCAAGGAATACGCCAACTGGCCGACCATTCCCCAGCTTTACGTCAAGGGAGAGTTCGTCGGCGGCTCCGACATCATGCGCGAGATGTACCAGTCCGGGGAACTGCAAAAGCTGCTTCAGGGCTGAAAGAGAAGCGCGTCGATCATGCGCTCTGCCTGGGTGGCGTAAGCGCCCCCGAAGAGGTTCGCGTGGTTGAGCACGTGGTAGAGCTTGTATAGCGGTTTCCTCGCCGCGTAGCCCGCGTCCAGGGGAGCGGTTTCCGCGTAAGCGGAATAGAAGGCGGGCGGAAATCCCCCGAACAGCTCGGTCATCGCCAGATCGGTTTCGCGGTCTCCCCAATAGACGGCCGGGTCGAAGAGCACCGGCGCCCCGCCGGCGAGGAAGCCGGCGTTCCCGCTCCAGAGATCGCCGTGCAATAGCGATGCCGCAGGAGCGTGACCCGAGAGCAGTCGTGGAACGGCCTCGACGAGACGCGCCCCTTTTTCGAGCAGGCTCGCTGCCAGTCCGTTCTTTCTTCCCAAGTCGAGCTGAGGCCGAAGCCGCGCATCGCGCCAGAAATCGCCCCATGAAGACGAACGTCGATTGAGTTGCGGCGTCGTCCCGATGTAGTTGTCGCGCCGCCACCCGAAGAATTCCCCGCGCGCGGAGTGCACCCGGGCCAGCGTGCGCCCGAGCGCTGCGTAGTCGCCGTTGCCGTGCATCTCCAGGTGCTCGAGCACAAGAAAGGCTTCGTCGCCCGACTCGCCGCGGCACAGCGCAGAAGGAACTCTGGCACCGGCGGCGGCGAGCGCCGCGAGGCCGTCGGCCTCGGCGGCGAAGTTCTCGAGCTGTGCGCGATCGTTGACCTTGGCGAAATACCTGCGACCGCTCCCCTCGAGCGTCAGGCAGCGATGGATGCAACCTCCCCCCGCGGGAGCCGCCTGCTCGATACGAAACGGGCCGGCGACCGCTGAAATGGAAGCCTGCAGCGCGGCAAGTAACGCAGGAGAAATCAGGGGCGTCGCTTGAGCTTCACGCGAGCGCGCTTGATCGCGGCGCGCACTCGCGAAGGCGCGGTGCCGCCGATATGCGAGCGGCTTGCGACCGAGCCCTCGAGCGTGAGCACGCGGTACACGTCGCCGCCGACTTTCGCGGAGAAGCGGCGCAACTCGACCAGAGGCAGTTGCTCGAGCGCCCGTCCCGATTCCTCGGCGAAGCGCACTGCCCGCGCCGCCGCCTCGTGGGCGTCGCGAAACGCGAGACCTTTTTTCACCAGGTAATCGGCCAGATCCGTAGCGGTGGCGAATCCCTGTTGCGCCGCGGCGCGCATGGCCGACGTGTCGGCGTCCAAGCCCGCGATCATCTCGTCGAAAACGGCGAGCGTATCGCGCAGGGTATCCACCGCGTCGAAGAGCGGTTCCTTGTCCTCCTGATTGTCCTTGTTGTAGGCGAGTGCCTGGCCTTTCATCAGCGTGAGCAGCGCGACGAGATCGCCCGTGACTCTCCCGGTCTTGCCGCGCGCGAGTTCTGCGGCGTCCGGATTCTTCTTTTGCGGCATGATCGACGAGCCGGTGCAGAAGCGGTCCGGCAGCCTCACGAAGCCGAAGCGCGGGCTGGTCCAGAGGATCAATTCCTCGGACAGGCGCGAAAGATGGACCATTGCGAGTGCCGCGCAGGCGCAGAATTCGATCGCGAAATCGCGGTCGGACACCGCATCGAGGGAGTTTTCGCAGATCCCCTCGAACTCCAGTTCGCGGGCCACCCGTGTGCGGTCGATAGGGAACGAGGTTCCCGCGAGCGCGGCGGCGCCGAGGGGCAGGCGATTCACACGCCTGCGGCAGTCCGCCAGGCGCTCGCGGTCGCGCTCCAGCATCTCGAAATATGCGAGCAGATGGTGCCCGAAGGTTACCGGCTGGGCGATCTGCAGATGCGTGAACCCGGGCATCACGGTGGCGGCATGCCTTTCCGCCTGATCGACGAGCGATTTCTGGACGCGGCGCATGAGGTCCGCGATCTCGTCGATCGCATCGCGCAGCCACAGTCGCAGGTCGGTCGCAACCTGGTCGTTGCGCGAGCGCGCCGTGTGCAGGCGCTTGCCCGGATTGCCGACGAGGCCGATGAGCCGCCTCTCGATGTTGAGATGCACGTCCTCGGCATCGAGCGACCAGCGAAACCGCCCGGCCTCGATTTCTCCGGAGATTCTGGACAGGCCGCGCTCGATCGCCTTGAGATCACCCCGGGTGATGATTCCACAGGCGCGCAGCATGCGCGCATGCGCAATCGACGCGCGGATGTCGTGGGGCGCGAGACGCCGGTCGAAATCCACCGAGGCGGTGTAGCGTTTGACGAGATCGGACACCGGCTCGGCGAACCGCCCCGACCATAGCTTCTTGCCCCGCTTGGGCTTCGTTCCCATGGTTGACTGTAGAATGCCCGAAGTCGCGGGCGCGCAATCGGCGCTGCGCGCCGGAACTCTACGTCCGCAAGAAAAGTGCAAAGTATACGGCAAAATCATCTGCCCGACGCCCTGCCGGATTTCCGCAACCTGGGCGTGATTTCGCGCATTCTCCTCGCGGTCAACGCGCTCGCCCTGCTCTTTGCTCTGGCGCGCGCACGCGAGATCGCAGAATTCGCCGCGAAAGTCACCGAGATCGCCGGGTCGCTCGAACCGGTGCTGCTGGTGGTGCTGGCCGCGCTCTACGCGCTGTCGCCTCTGTTCGAGCGGCTCGCCTACGCCCAGGGTCTGCTGGCGGTAATGGCGGTCGTGCTGGCGGCGACCGCCGCGCTGTTCCCGTTTCAGTCTCTGGTCGGCAGCACCGGCGAGTTGCGTGATCTTGCGTGGAGCCTCGGCAGCGCGGCCTTCGCCGCCGGCGTGGTGCTGTGGTACTTCCATCTGCGCAACCGGGCCTTTTCGCCCGCTATCTCCGAGGCGCGCCTGCAGGCCCTTCAGGCCCGAATCCGACCGCATTTCCTTTTCAACAGCCTGAACGCCGTGCTCTCGCTGATTCGCAAGGACCCAAAGCGAGCGGAGAGCGCGCTGGAGGATCTGGCGGAGCTGTTTCGCACCGTCATGGCCGACAACCGCCAGCTGATCGCACTCCGTGACGAGCTTTCCCTGTGCCGACAATATCTGAACCTGGAGCAGCTGCGCCTGGGAGACAGGCTGCAGGTCGATTGGCGCCTCGACCCCTCGGCCGAGGACGCCCTGGTGCCGCCCATGGTTCTGCAGCCGCTGGTGGAGAACGCGGTCTACCACGGCATCGAGCCGGGAATCGCTTCCGGACTGATCGAGATCCGCATCGAGCGGCGCGGCGATCGTCTCTGGCTGCAGCTGACCAATCCCTATCACCCGGATTATCAGCATCGCCAGGGCAATCGCATGGCGCTCTCCAATATCCGCGAGCGGCTGCAGCTGCACTTCGATGTCGAGGCGAGCCTGAACACGCGCATCGCCGACGGCCGTTACGAGATCGGCATCGCCATGCCCTATCGCACCAGCCTATGAATCTGATCCGGGTGGTGATCGTCGACGACGAGCAGCCGGCGCGCAGCCGACTGAGGGAGCTCCTGGAGGATTGCCGGACGGAGGTGCCGCACTCGGTCGTGGGAGAGGCGGCGAACGGCGTGGAGGGCCTGCAGCTGGTCTCCGCAACGAAGGCCGATGTCGTTCTGGTCGACATCCACATGCCCGAGATGAGCGGGATCGAGTTTGCGAGGCACCTGCAGGTCCTCGAGCGCCCGCCCGCGGTGATCTTCGTCACGGCCCACGACCAGCACGCGGTGGAGGCGTTCGAGGTCAACGCTCTGGACTATCTGACCAAGCCGGTGCGGATTGCGCGGCTGCTCGCCGCGCTGAAGAAAGCCGCGAGCGGGGCGCGTCTGGCACGCGGGGTGCTCGAGACCATCGACTCCGCCCCGCGGCGCCATTTCAGCGTCGCCGAGCGTGGGCGGGTGACCCTCGTTCCGGTCTCGGACGTCCTCTACCTCAGGGCGGAGCTCAAGTACGTCACGCTGCGCACTCGTGACCGCGAGCACATGGTGGAGGAATCGCTGACGCAGATCGAGCAGGAGTTCGGCAGCGTATTCGTGCGCATTCATCGCAATTGTCTGGTGGCGCGGCGATGGATTCGCGGATTCGAGCGCGGCGCGGAAACCGAGGGTGAAGCCGGGTGGTCGGTGATCCTGGAAGGGCTGGAGGAAAAGCTGCCGGTGAGCCGCAGGCAGTGGCCGCAGCTCAAGTCTCTGGCAGAACAGGGAGGGAAGTGAGCATAAAGTCCGAACGCATCGTCATCGCGTCGCGAAAGAGCCGCCTTGCCATGTGGCAGTCGGAGCACATCGCGCGCGAGCTCAGGCGCCTGTACCCGCATTGCGAAGTCGGCATCCTCGGCCTCACTACGCGCGGCGACCAGATCCTCGATCGGCCGCTCGCAGAGGTGGGGGGCAAAGGCCTTTTTGTGAAGGAGCTCGAAGCCGCGCTCGAGGACGGCAGGGCCGACATCGCCGTGCACTCGGCGAAGGATGTTCCGATGCGCCTGCCGCAGGGGTTTTGCCTGGCCGCGATCACCCCGAGAGAGGACCCGCGCGACTGCCTGGTGTCGAACACGAGCGCGACCCTGGAGGCGCTTGCCCCGGGCAGCGTCGTCGGCACGTCCAGCCTGCGGCGCGAAGCGCAGCTGCGCGAGCGCCACCCCGCGCTGCAGGTGAAGCCTCTCCGGGGCAATCTCGATACGCGCCTCGCGAAGCTGGACCGCGGCGAATGCCAGGCGATGGTGCTCGCCGCCGCGGGCCTCAAGCGGCTCGGCCTTGCTGCCCGGATCAGGAGCATGCTCGAACCCGAGCAGAGCCTCCCCGCGCCGGGGCAAGGCGCGCTTGCGATCGAATGCCGCGAAGACCATACGGAGTTGCGACAGCGGCTCGCGTCGCTCGAAGATCCCGCCACCGCGGCTTGCGTGCGCGCCGAGCGAGCCCTGAGCCGCGCGCTCTCGGGAGACTGCCGGCTGCCGCTCGCGGCCTACGCGGTGGCAAGCGGGACGGAGCTGCGCCTGCGCGCACTCGTGGCGAAACCCGACGGCAGCCGGATCGTGCGCGCGGAATCGACTGGCCCGATCATCGCGCCGGAAGAATTGGGCGATGGGCTTGCGGCGAGGCTTCGGGCCCTGGGCGCAGACGCCATTCTGGCGGCGCTTTCATGAGCGCCGGACCGCTTTCGGGGCGAGGCATCGTGATCACGCGCCCGCGAGAACATGCCCTCGCGCTCGCCGAGCGCATCCGCTCGGCCGGAGGCGACCCGATACTCTTTCCCACGATCGAGATCCTGCCTCCGGAAAGAGAGGATGCGGTCTCGCGCATCATCGCCCGCCTGGAGGGATATCAGCTGGCGATCTTCGTCAGCCCGACGGCGGCCCTGCGGGGACACGCGCTGGTGAGCGGAAGCCGGTCCTGGCCCGAGGGTTTGCGCGTTGCGGCCGTGGGCGCGGGAACGGCAAAGGCGCTCGCGGAACGGGGCTTTCGCGACGTGATCTCACCCGAAGGCGAAGCCGACAGCGAGGCGCTGGCGGCGCTCGCCGAGCTCCGGGAGCTGCACGGGTGCGCGGTCGTGATCTTCCGCGGACAAGGCGGCCGCGAATGGCTGGGACATGAACTGGAGGCGCGCGGCGCGCGAGTCGAGTACGCGGAGTGCTATCGGCGCGCCCGCCCAGGGGCCGACGCGCGCGGCCTGCTGCCGCGGTGGCAGACCGGAGGAATCGAGGCGGTTTCGATCACCAGCGCGGAGGGGCTCGCGAATTTCTTTGCGATGCTCGGCCCCACCGGAGGCAGGTACCTGCGCGCCACCCCCGTGTTCGTTCCTCATCGCAGGATAGAGGCAGCCGCGAGAGGGCACGATGTTCGCGAGATCATCGTCACCGGGCGGGGCGATGAGCGCACCGTCGCGGAGATGGCGGCGTTTTTTGCTGGAGTAGTATGACGTCTTGCGCTTCGACGGACCGCTAGAGAAATGGAAGACCGGACCCCGCCTGCCGCCGCAACCCTGCAAGCGCCAAAGCGCGGAGCGCGCACCCTGTGGGTGATCGGGCTTGCGCTGGTCGCGCTGCTTCTCGCGTGGCAATGGTACGACGCCCGGGTACGGGTGAATGCCCTGCGCGCCGAGCTCGCTCAGCGCGTTCGCGACATCGAGGCGGACAGTCGCGACGCGCGACTGAGCGCGAAGCAGGCCCAGGAAGCGATGCGCGAGGCCCTGGCGAAGGTCGCCCAGCTCGACCTGAGGCTCAGCGAGTATCAGAACCATCAGACCAGCCTGGAAGCGCTCTATCAGGAGCTCTCGCGCGGCCGCGACGATTGGGTGCTTGCCGACATCGAGCAGGTTCTCGTCATCGCCTCGCAGCAACTGCAGCTCGTCGGCAACGTGCCGGCCGCTCTCGCCGCGCTTCAGACGGCGGACGCGCGTCTCGCGCGCTCGGGGCGCGCCCAGTTCCTGCCGCTGCGCAAGGCTTTCGCCCACGACATCGAGCGGCTGAAGAGCGCTCCCGACCTCGACGTCCCGGGAATGGCAGTCAAGCTGGATCAGATGATCGCCGGCGTGGATTCGCTGCCGCTCGCGCAGGACATGCGTCCGCAACCGCCCCCTCCGCAAAAGGCGCCGCCCGAGGGCCTGTGGGAGAGGCTGGTCGAGGAGCTGCTCACCGAGTTGAAGCAACTCGTCAGGGTCCAGAAGGTGGACGGCACCGATGCCGCGCTGCTCAGTCCCTCGCAAGCCTATTTTCTGCGCGAAAACCTGAAGCTTCGCCTGTTGAATGCCCGGATAGCCTTGCTTGCGCGCGACGAGGTGGCGTATCGCAGCGACCTGGACGCGGCCGTGGCCTGGCTCGCGCGCTACGTCGACACGCGTTCGGGGGCGGCTGCGTCGATGGCGGCGAGCCTGAAGCAGCTGCGATCCAAAGGCGCAAGCCCGCTGTTCCCGACCATCAACGAGAGTGTCGCGGCGGTGCGTGCCTACAAGGTGCCGCGCGAGCGCACACAACGATGAGAGGGCTGCTGTGGCTGTTTGTCCTCGCGGCGCTGGCGGTCGCGCTCTCGCTCGCCCTGCGCGGAAACGGCGGTTACGCGCTCTTCGTGCTGCCCCCGTGGCGGGCCGAAGTGTCGCTCAATTTCCTCGCGTTCGTGGTGATCGCGGGGTTCGTGCTCGGCTACCTCGTGGTCCGGGCGGTCTGGCACATTCTGCGGCTTCCGTCCCACGTCCGCGCCTTTCGCGGCCGCCGCCGGGCGGAGGCAGCACACAGCGCCACCCTGGGCGCGATACAAGCGCTGTTCGAGGGCCGCTTCGTGCGGGCGGAGAAGCTCGCCTCCAGGGCCATCGACCTGGGCGCTGCGCCCGGGCTCGCGGGTCTTCTTGCGGCTCGCGCCGCGCAGAGGCTGCGCGACTTCGGGAGGCGGGATCATTGGCTCGAGCGCTCGAAGCAGGACGACGGGGAGTGGCGCGTCGCCCAGGCGATGACCAAGGCGGAGCTTCTGCTGGACGAGCGGCGCTTCGACGAGGCGCGGTCGATCCTGCGCGAGCTGCACGCGCACGGTCCTCGCCACGTGGCGGCGCTCTTTCTGATGTTGCGCGCCGAGCAGGGGATGTCGAACTGGGAAGAGGTTCTGCGCACCGCCAACGCCCTGGAGAAGCACGGCGCCATGCCGGCCGAGGCTCTCGACAGCGTGCGCACCACTGCGCACATTGCGCTGCTGACGCGCAAGGCGGTCGACCGCGAAGGTCTCGCAAGGCAATGGGACAGCACCCCGCGCGCCGAGCGGGTCCGCCCCCGGATAGCGGCGGCGGCGGCACGCGCATTCATGCAGCTCGGAGACTGCCGCAGGGCCCACCGCATCATCGAGGAAGCCCTCGAGCGCGGCTGGGACGGAACGCTCGCGCTTCTCTACGGGGAATGCGCGGACAAGGATGCGCTCGAGCGCCTCGAGCGGGCGGAGAGGTGGCTGAAAGACCGTCCCGGCGAGGCCGAGCTGCTGCTGACGCTCGGCAGGCTGTGCGTGCAGCGAGAGCTCTGGGGCAAGGCGCAGAGCTATCTCGAGGCCAGTCTCGCCACGCAGCCGACCCAGGCTGCGCACATCGCCCTGGCGAAGCTCTACGAGCAGCTCGGCCGGACCGCGGAGGCAGCCCGGCATTTCCGCGCGAGCGCCGACCTGGCGTAGAGGACGCCGGCGTGAGCGCGGGTCGCCCGCCTAGATGCCGAGCCCGGCGAGTTGTTTCTCCGGGTAACGGGTTCCCGAAGCGACCCCCTGAGGAAAGGCCTTCGCGAGTTGCGCGATCTCCGCCGCGCTCAGCGCCACCGCGGCGGCGGCGGCATTCTGCTCCAGGTACTCGCGCCGCTTCGTCCCGGGGATGGGCACGATGTCCTTTCCCTGGGCGAGCAACCAGGCAAGCGCGACCTGCGCCGGCTTGATCTTGTGGGCCGCGGCGATCGATTCGAGCGGCTGGAGCAGGTCGACGTTGCGCTTGAGGTTGTCGGGATTGAAGCGCGGATGGTCGCGGCGCCTGTCCTTTTCCCGCAAGGCGTCGAGCGTCTTGATCGTTGCGGTGAGAAATCCGCGGCCGAGCGGCGAATACGCCATGAAGGCGATGCCCAGCTCGCGACACGCCGGAAGAATCTCCTTCTCGACATCGCGAGACCAGAGCGAGTACTCGGTCTCGAGCGCGACCAGCGGGTGCACCTTGTGCGCGCGGCGCAGCGTCTGGGCTCCCGCCTCGGAGAGCGCGAGGTGGCGAACCTTGCCCTGCTCGACCAGTCTTTTCATCGCTCCCACGGTGTCCTCGATCGGCACCTTGGAGTCCACGCGATGCAGGCCGTAGATGTCGATCACCTCGACGCCCAGGCGCTTCAGCGAGGCCTCGCACGCTTGCGGCACATAGCCGGGGTGACCGGCCGAGAGCCCTTCGGGCGGCTTGAAGCCGCTCAAACCCAGGTTGCCGAACTTCGTCGCGAGCAGCACGCGGTTGCGCTTGCCCTTGATCGCGCGGCCTACCAGTTCCTCGTTGCTTCCGGCTCCGTAGGCGTCCGAGGTCACGATCAGGTTGACTCCGAGATCGATCGAGCGATGAATCGTCGCAATCGATTCGGCCTCGTTGGGCTCGCCGTAGATTCCTGTCATTCCCATGCACCCCAGTCCCAGGGCGGAAACTTCGGGACCGTTCTTTCCCAGCTTGCGCGTTTCCATTCTCGCCTCTCCTTAGCCTTGTTGTTCGTCGGTCCAGTCCCTCGGGCGGAGGAAATCCCGGTAGAGCTTCTCCTCCGCGCTCGAAGGCTCGGGTTGCCAGTCGTAGCGCCACTTGACGATCGGCGGCAGCGACATGAGTATGGACTCCGCGCGCCCGCCAGATTGCAGCCCGAACAGGGTGCCGCGATCATAGACGAGATTGAATTCGACGTAGCGACCGCGGCGGTACGCCTGGAAATCCCTCTCGCGCTCGCCATAGGGAAGGTTCCTGCGGCGCTCCAGCACCGGCAGGTATGCGGGCAGGAAGTGGTCGCCGACGCTGCGCATCAGTCCGAAGCACCGGTCGAAGCTTCCGTCGTTCAAGTCGTCGAAGAAGATTCCGCCGATGCCGCGCGGCTCCCCGCGGTGCTTGATGAAGAAATACTCGTCGCACCAGCGCTTGAAGCGGGGATAGAGGTCCCGCCCGAAGGGATCCAGGGCGCGCCGGCACTCCGAGTGGAAATGGCGCGCGTCCTCTTCGAATCCGTAGTAGGGAGTGAGGTCCATGCCGCCGCCGAACCACCACACCGCATCGCTTCCCGCCTTGGTTGCGACAAGAAAGCGCACGTTCATGTGCACGGTCGGCACGAAGGGGCTACGCGGGTGCAGCACCAGCGACACGCCCATCGCCTCGAAGCCGCGGCCGGCGAGCTCCGGGCGCGCCGCGCTCGCGGCGGCGGGCAGCCGCCCCCCCTCGACGCGGGAGAAATTCACCCCGCCGCGCTCGAATACGCTTCCCTCCTCGACGATCCGGCTTTCGCCGCCTCCGCCTTCGTCCCGCCGCCAGCGATCCCGCCGGAAGGGACGACCGTCGACGCGCTCCAGCTCCGCCACGATGCGGTCCTGGAGACCGACGAGGTAGTCGCTGACCGCGGTCGGGTTCATCGCATTTCGGCCGGACCCTAGGCTGGTTTCCTGGCAGCAACGGCGCGGAATCCGATGTCGCGGCGGTATTGCATGCCGTCGAAGCGAATGCGCTCGACCGCTTCGTACGCGCGGCGCTGCGCCATCCTGATCGTGTCGCCGAGGGCGGTCACGCACAGCACCCTCCCGCCGCTGGTCACGGAGGTCCCGTCCTTCAGCACCGTTCC
Organism: Burkholderiales bacterium; assembly: GCA_035519135.1. Taxonomy (GTDB): domain Bacteria; phylum Pseudomonadota; class Gammaproteobacteria; order Burkholderiales; family SG8-39; genus VBDM01. The sequence continues at coordinate 171,846 of DATIWX010000004.1, forward strand.
CGAGTGGAACACGCGCAGGTCCTCCTCCGGGGCCGGGAGGCCGGTCACGGCATCTCCCTTCTTCGGCGAGTCGGGATAGCCCGCCGCGGCGATCACCACACCGAGGGCCGGGCGGCGGTCCCAAGCCGCCTCGAGCCGGTCCAGCCTTCCCTCGACTGCGCCTTCGATCAGCTCGAACAGGTCGCTCTTCAGGCGCAGCAGGATCGGCTGAGTCTCGGGGTCGCCGAGCCGGCAGTTGAATTCGAGCACGCGCGCATTGCCGGCGTTGATCATCAGGCCGGCGTAGAGAAATCCGCTGTAAGGATGGCCTTCCGCTGCCATTCCATCGAGCACGGGCTGGATCACTTCGCGCACGACGCGGGCGTGCAGCTCGGGCGTCACGACCGGGGCGGGCGAGTACGCGCCCATGCCGCCGGTATTCGGTCCCTGGTCCCCGTCCCTCAATCGCTTGTGATCCTGGCTGGTCGCAAGCGGGAGGACGTGCTTGCCGTCGGCGAGGACGATGAAGCTCGCCTCCTCGCCTTCGAGAAACTCCTCGATCACCACACGGTGGCCGGCCGCCCCCATCGCCCGCTCGACGAGGATCTGGTCGATCGCGCGATGGGCGTGGTCCTTGTTCGCGGCGACGATCACGCCCTTGCCGGCCGCGAGACCGTCGGCTTTGACGACGATGGGCGCGCCGCGGGCATCCACGTAGTCGTGCGCAGGCCGCGCCTCGCCGAAGCTCGCGAATGCCGCGGTAGGGATCCGGTGGCGTGTCATGAACTCCTTGGCGAACTGCTTGGAGCTCTCCAGCTGCGCGCAAGCCCGCGTCGGGCCGAAAATCCTCAGGCCCTTGGAACGGAACAGGTCGACGATGCCCTCTGCGAGAGGCGCCTCGGGCCCGACAACGGTGAGATAGATGCCTTCGGCGAGCGCGAACTCGGCGAGCTTGCCGATCTCGGAGATCGCCACGTTCTCGAGGCCGTTCTCCCGCGCCGTGCCCCCGTTTCCCGGAGCGACGAAGACCTTCTGCACCCGCGGGCTCTGCGCGAGGCGCCAGGCGATCGCGTGCTCTCGGCCTCCCGAGCCGACGACGAGCAGCTTCATCAGTGCCGGAAATGCCGCACGCCGGTGAACACCATGACAAGACCGAGCTCGTCCGCCGCCGCGATCACCTCGTCGTCCCGCACGCTGCCCCCCGGCTGGATCACAGCCTTTGCCCCGGCCCGCGCGACCACCTCGACGCCGTCGCGAAACGGAAAGAAGGCGTCCGAGGCGACCACCGATCCCGCGAGCGTATGCCCGGCCTCCTTCGCCTTGAGGTCGGCGACCCGGGCCGCGTCTACGCGGCTCATCTGTCCCGCGCCGATGCCGAGCGTGCGACCATCCTTGCAGAAAATGATGGCATTGGACTTGACGTACTTTGCCACGCGCCAGGCGAAGAGCAGGTCGCGGAGCTGCTCCGGTGCGGGCTTGGCGCGGGTGACCGCGCGCAGTTCCGAGGGCTCGAGCGCGCGATCGTCGGGTGTCTGAACCAGGAGTCCCCCTCCGATGCGCTTGAAGTCGTAGGCCTGCGCGGCGCGGGCGAGCGTGACCGTCAGGACGCGCACGTTCGGTTTGGCGCCGAGGGCCTTTCGCGCCCCCGCATCGAACTCCGGCGCGACCAGGACCTCCACGAAAGGCCTGCACACCGCTTCCGCGGTCGCCGCATCGAGTCCGCGATTGAAAGCGACCACGCCTCCGAATGCGGAGGTCGGATCGGTGGCGAAGGCGTGATCGTAGGCCTCGCGAGCGGAGCTGCCGACCGCCGCGCCGCAGGGATTCGCGTGCTTCACGATCACGCACGCCGGCGCATCGAAACCCTTCACGCATTCCCAGGCGGCGTCGGCGTCGGCGATGTTGTTGAAGGAGAGCTCCTTGCCCTGAATCTGCACATGGCTCGCGAGGCCGCCTTTCACCGGTTCGGCGTCGCGGTAAAACGCCGCGCTCTGGTGCGGATTCTCCCCGTAGCGCAGGTCCTGCACCTTGTCGAGCTGAAGCGTGAGCTTCTCGGGGAAGCGAGCGGTCTTCCCGTCCGGGGAGCGCGCGGCGAGATAGCTGCTTATCGCGGCTTCGTACCCGGCGCTGTGGGCGAAGGCCTTTCTGGCGAAGGCAAAGCGCGTGCCCTCGCTCAGCGCACCGCCGCGCTCTCCCATCTCCGAGAGCAGCGCCGCATAGTCCGATGGGTCGGTCACCACGGCCACGCCCGCGTAGTTCTTCGCCGCGGCACGCAGCATGCTGGGCCCGCCTATATCGATGTTCTCGATCGCTTCGGCGAGCGTGCAATCGGGCCTGGCGATAGTCTGCACGAACGGATACAGGTTGACGACGACCAGATCGATCGGCTCGATGCCGGCGGCGCGGATCGCGGCGAGGTGGTCCGGTGAATCCCGCCTGGCGAGAATGCCTGCATGAAGCCGCGGATGCAGGGTCTTTACGCGCCCGTCGAGCATTTCAGGGAATCCGGTGTAGTCGGCGACCTCGGTCACCGACGCGCCCTGCTCGGCGAGAAACTTCGCCGTGCCGCCCGTCGACAGAATCTTGATCTTGAATCGGGCCAGTCCCCGAGCCAACTCGGCGAGGCCGGCCTTGTCGGAAACGCTGATCAGCGCCGTCCGGATGGGAATCACATTCTTATCTTGAGCGACTGAATCTTCTTTCGCAGCGTATTACGGTTGATGCCGAGCATCTCGGCGGCGACCGACTGGTTGCCCGCGGCCCGGTCTAGCACGAGCTCGAGCATCGGGCGCTCGACGTTCTTCAGAACCATGTCGTAGATGGCGCGCGGCTTGGCTCCGTCGAGATCCTTGAAGTAGCGCTCCAGGGAGCGGCGCACGCAGTCCGCGATCTCGCTCGTTTGCTTCATGCCGCCAGCTCCACCTCGTAGCGCAGGCGGGAATTTTCACGCCCGAGCTGTTGAAAGAAATCGTTCACCGCGGCCAGTTGCTCCTCGCAGCTCTCGAGCTGATTCATGCGGTGCCGGAAGCTCGCCGACCCGGCGAGCCCCTTGGTATACCAGGAGATATGCTTGCGGGCGACCTTGACCCCTCGCTCCTTTCCGTAGAAGGAGTGGAGTTCGTGCAGGTGCGCGATCAACACGGCGTGGATCTCGGATACCAGGGGATGGGGAAGCTTCTCGCCCGTCGCGAGATAGTGCGCGATCTCGCGGAAGATCCAGGGCCGGCCCTGCGCCGCACGGCCGATCATGATGCCGTCGGCGCCGGTGTACTCGAGAACATGCCTGGCTTCCTCGGGAGTCGTGATGTCTCCGTTCGCGACCACGGGCAGGCGCGTGAACTTCTTCACCTCGCGAATGGTGTCGTACTCGGCCCGGCCCGAGAAGCCGCACGCGCGCGTGCGTCCGTGCAGGGACAGCAGCTGCACGCCGCTCTCCTCCGCGATCCTCGCGACCGTCATGGCATTCCTGCTCGTAGTGTCCCAGCCGGTGCGGAACTTCAGAGTGACGGGCACATCCACAGCTTTCACCACGGACTCGAGGATCTTGCCGACGAGCGGCTCGTCTCTCAGGAGCGCCGATCCCGCCATGGTGTTGCAGACTTTCTTGGCGGGACAGCCCATGTTGATGTCGATGATCTGCGCGCCCTGCTCGACGTTGAAGCGCGCGGCGTCGGCCATCATGGCCGGATCGGCGCCGGCGATCTGCACCGAGATCGGCTCGACCTCGCCGTCGTGATTGGCGCGGCGGCGCGTCTTCTCGCTGCCCCACAGGAGCGAGTTCGAAGCCACCATTTCGGACACGGCGAGGCCCGCGCCGAAATCCTTGCACAGTTGGCGGAAGGGGCGATCGGTGACCCCGGCCATCGGCGCGACAAATAGATTATTTCGCAACGTGCGCGAACCGATTCGCATCGACAATCACGGAGTTTTTCGGCGGGAGCGCAATTCTATACCTAAACGCGAACGCCAAGGGAAGCGCGTCGAACGCTGCGCGCGACAAGATTCGGCTCGGAACGGTCTCGCGACTGCGAATTCGCAGGCGCGCCGCTCTACGGCAGCGCGCGCGCGCCGAAAATCATGCGGCGGGCGAGAAAATGCCGCGCGGGCGGCACGACATCGAGCAGGGCCAGGCCCGCGCCGCGCGCGAGCGCGAGCGGCGGCACCGAATTCGAGAACATCCGGACCAGGAAATCGGTGAAGCCGATCCCGGCACGGCGGTCCAGACCCCGGCCGCGGGAGTAGCGCGCGACGAAGGCCGGTGCGCCGACTTCTTCCCTCGGCGCGTCAAGCAACATCCGAGCCAATTCCCATGCGTCGCGCAATCCGAGATTGAGTCCCTGACCGGCGACCGGGTGGAGCGTCTGTGCGGCGTTTCCGATTGCCAGGACCCGCGGTGACGCTTGAGCTGCGCTGCGGCGCAGAGAGAGCGGGAACGCCGAACGGGGGCCTGTCGATCGGAAATCTCCGAGTCTTCCGCCGAAGGCCTGGCGCAGGCGTGCGAGGAACTCCGCATCGCGAAGTCCCTGCAGTTCCGCCGCCGTCGCCGGACTCGTGCTCCAGACGAGAGCGTAGCGCTCCCCGAAAGGGAGCAAGGCGAGGGGCCCCTCGGCGGTGAAGCGTTCCCAGGCGGTGCCCGCCGCTGCGCGCTCGGCCGCAACCTCTGCGACGATAGCCCGCTGCCGATAGTCGGTGACGCGACCGGGGTCTCGATTCGATCCACCGTCGGCGAGGACGAGCAGCCGCGCCCGCAGGCGCGCCTCGCTCCCGCCGGCGGACAGGCGCAGCGCGATCCCGTCGCCGGAATGCTCCCAGCTTTTCACAGCTCCGGAAATTGCGGGTGTGCTGGCGGCCAGGGGTCCGACCAGCCCGGAGTACGATGTTACGTACCCGAGCGCGGGGAGACGGTAGTCGGCGCAGCGTATCACCGTCCTGCCGAATCCCTGCTGGGAAACGTGGATCGTATGGATGGCGGTGCTTGCAACCCCGCTCCATACGGCCAGGCGCTCCAGGATCAGCCGGCTGCCGTAGGAAAGCGCGATGGGACGGTCGGGGACATCGGCTTCGTCGGCGATCCGCGCGACCGACAGGTCGCTCCCGGATAGCGCGAGCGCCAGCGCGCAACCGACCGGTCCGCCGCCGGCGATGGCGACATCGACCTGCGGCGGCTCAACCGCGGCCAACGAGCGCCTCGACATCGCGAACCGACTTCGGCGCCGCTGCCGTCAATACCTCGCACCCTCCGGCCGTAACCGCCACATCGTCCTCGATGCGCACGCCGATGTTCCAGAACGCTTCGGGGACCTTGTCGGCCGGGCGCACATAGCAGCCTGGCTCGACGGTCAGCGTCATCCCGGGCTCGAGGCGACGCCATTCGCCGCCCGACTTGTATTCCCCGGCATCGTGCACGTCCAGACCCAGCCAGTGCCCGGTCCGGTGCATGTAGAAACGCTTGTAGTCCTCGGTTGCGATGACCTGCTCCAATGTTCCGCTGCAGAGGCCGAGATCGATGAACCCGCGCGCGAGTGTGTCCACCGCCGCGTTGTGCGGCTCGTCCCAGCGATTCCCGGGCTTCACCGCGGCGATCGCCGCGCCTTGAGCCGCGAGCACCAGTTCGTAGACATCCTTCTGCGGCCCGCTGAACTTGCCGTTCACGGGAAACGTGCGAGTCAGGTCCGAAGCGTATCCGTCGAGCTCGCAGCCGGCGTCGACCAGCAGGAGATCTCCGTCGCCGAGGCGCGCGCTGTTTTCGCGGTAGTGCAGGATGCAGGCGTTGGCGCCCCCGGCCACGATCGGCGAGTAGGCGGGGTATTGGGATCCGCTGCGCCGAAACTCGTAGAGCAGCTCGGCCTCGATCTCGTGTTCGCTCCGTCCGGGGCGCGTCTCGCGCATCGCGCGCTCGTGGGCGGCCGCCGAGATCGCGGCTGCGCGGCGCATCACGGCCAGCTCGCTGTCGTCCTTGATGAGGCGCATCTCGTCCAGCGCTGTCCGCAGGTCGCGGATCTCGGTCGGAGCCGTGATCCCGGCGCGTGCCTGCGAGCGTACCTCGTTCAGCCACCCCATGATGCGCGCGTCCCAGGCAGGATCGGCGCCCGGCGCGTAGTGCAGCACGGGCTGGTTGGCGAGAAGCTTCGGCATCAGCTCGTCGAGCGCCTCGACCGGGAAGGCCTCATCGACGCCGAAAGTGGCCTTGGCCCCCTCGGGGCCGCTGCGCAGGCCGTCCCACAGCTCGCGCGCCGGGTCGCGCTTGCGGCAGAAGAGGATCGACTTCGGCTCGTTCCCCGCGACGAGGACGAGAACCGCCTCCGGCTCGGGAAAACCGCTCAGATAGTAGAAGTAGCTGTCGAAGCGATAGAGGTACTCGCTGTCGCGGTTGCGCACGCGAGCGGGCGCCGTCGGGATGATCGCTATGCCCTCGCCCATGCGCGATTGCAGGGTGTGGCGGCGCTCGGCGCAGCGCGACAGCGTGTTTATGGTGTCCATTCGCGAATTGTCGTCCGCTTCGACGGGGCGATCAAGCAGGCTGGTTCAGCTCGGCGAGCCGCTGCGGCGTGCCGACGTCATGCCACTCGCCGCGATGCATTTCGCCCGAAACCAGACCGCGCGCCATCGCAGCGCGCAGCAGCGGCGCGAGTTGTCCCTTGGAGCCGGGTTTCACGCTCGCAAACAGCGCCGGCTGGTACAGCCCGATCCCGCTGAACGTATACTTGGGGTCACCCGCGGCGCTTACCCGCGATCCGCTGAGGGCGAAGTCCCCGAGCGGATGGTGCGGCGGGTTGGGGACCAGCACCAGATGCGCGAGTTGCTCATCCGCCGCGCGCGTGACCAGGCGGGAGAAATCGAAATCGCAGAAGATGTCTCCGTTGACGGCGAGAAACGGCGCCCTGCCGAGCAGCGGAAGCGCGTTGACGATTCCTCCGGCGGTCTCGAGCGCCTCGGCCTCCGGGGAATATCGGATCGCCACGCCGAAGTGCCGGCCGTCGCCGAGCGCCGCCTCGATCCTGTGGCCCAGATGCGCATGGTTGACCACGATGTCGCCTACACCCGCGCGCGCGAGCGCCTCGAGCAGCCAGGCGATCAGGGATTTCCCTCGCACTTCGAGAAGGCACTTGGGCACGCTGTCCGACAACGGCCGCATGCGCTCGCCCCGCCCCGCCGCAAGAATCATCGCCTTCATGGCTCAGGTTCAGAACGTGTAGCCGACGCGCTTCTCCGTCGCATCGAGCTGGTCGAGCAGGCGCGTGAGCGGCGACAGCCCGCGGTAGCGCTCGCAGGTGCGCCGCAGATAGCCCATCACGCGGGGCTGATCCTTCAGGTAGCCGCTCTTGGCGTCCCTGAGAGAAAGCCGCGCGAAGATGCCCAGCACCTTCAGCTGCCGCTGGGCTCCCATCCACTCGAAATCGCGGTAGAAATCGGCGAACTCGGCGGCGACGGGAAGTCGCGCTCTTCGCGCCTTCTCCCAGTAGCGCACCGTCCAGTCGATCACGCGCTCCTCCTCCCAGCCGATGTAGGCGTCGCGCAGAAGCGAAACGAGATCGTAGGTGACGGGGCCGTACACGGCGTCCTGAAAGTCGAGAATGCCGGGGCAGGGATCGCACGCCATCAGATTGCGCGAGTGGTAGTCGCGGTGCACGAACACCCGCGGCTGCGCTAGGTTGTTGGCGAGAATCTCTGCAAACGCCTTCTCGAGGTCCTCGGCTTGCGCGGGCGAGAGCTCGCGCCGCAGCTGACGCGAGACGTACCAATCCGGGAACAGGCGCATCTCCTTCTCGAGCAGACCGCGGTCGTACTCGGGTAGCGCCCCGGGACGGCTGGCCAGCTGAATCCGGATGAGTGCGTCCAGCGCGTGTCCGTAGAGCACGCCGGCACTGCGCTCGTCGAGCGCGCTCAGATAGGTTGTGTCACCGAGATCGGACAGCAGCAGAAAGCCCTGGGCAAGGTCCTGCGCGTGAATCGCGGGAACGTGCACTCCGGCCTCCGCAAACAAGCCGGCTACGCGAACGAACTGGGCGCAGCTTTCCTTGTCCGGCGGCGCGTCCATCGCGATGAGCGAAGGCTGCGCGCCCGCCCGCCGGACCCGGAAATAGCGCCGGAAGCTCGCGTCGTCGGAGGCCGGGGCGATGCGGGTCTCGACGCCGAGCGTCGCGTTCAGCCATCCCCGCAATTGCTCAGCGCGGTCCAAAACTCCTCCGGAAACAAAGAATTGCCTTCATCTCTGATTTGTGCGATTTTAGCACTCGCCCCGGCAGCCCATTCGTTACTCATCCCGCGACATGTCTTTTTTCCCTGCCCGCTTTCCGGCGCTGGCATTCGCGCTGTTGTGGTCCGCTGCGGCGTGGGGGCAGGGTCAGGGATTGCAACTGCCGCGCCAGGATCGGGCCAAGCCTGATCCTTCCGCGCCGATCACGCTCGATGCAGACCGCATCGAAGGCGTCTCGGGCGGGGATACTACGGCGCAGGGAAATGCCAGCCTGCGCCGGGGTGATCTGTCGATCCGCGCGGAGTCGCTCCGGTACTCCGAGACAGATGGGGAAGTGGAGGCGAAAGGCGGCGTCCGGCTTGAGCGCGGCGGCGATACTCTGAGCGGTCCTGGCGCGAGATATTCGCTGCGCGATGGAACCGGCGTGTTGGAGAATCCTGAATTCACACTCGCGCCGCGGGCCAGGGCCAACCAGGCACCTGTTTCGGGCCGTGGAAAGGCGGAAACCATAGAACTCCTCGGCGAAGACCAATACCGGGTCAAGAACGGCTTTTTCACCACCTGCAGGCCGGGTGACGAGGGCTGGTACATCCGCGCCGACGAGCTCGACCTGGATTTCACGCGCGATGAAGGTACGGCTCGCGGCGCGCGCATCTACTTCGAAGGGGTACCCGTCCTCGCCGCTCCGAAGATGAGTTTCTCGCTCAACAATCAGCGAAAATCGGGTTTCCTACCGCCATCGACGGGCATTACCGGCAAGAGCGGGTTCGAGGTGGGCATCCCGTACTACCTGAACCTGGCGCCCAACTACGATCTGACCCTTACCCCGCGCTACCTGCAGAAGCGCGGAACGCAGATCGCCGAGCAGGTCCGCTACCTGGAGAAGAACTACACCGCCGAGCTCAACGCCGAGCAGCTTCCGAACGACCGGACCCTCGATCAGGGTCGGTCGGCCATCAGCTTTGTCGGAGCATACAACCGCCAGGGCACGCTTCTGGGCGGGCTCAACCTGAACAAGGTATCGGACGACAACTACTTCCGCGACCTCTCGACTCGCATCAACCTCACCTCCCAGACCACGCTGCCGCGTGAGGGGTTCGTCACCTACAACGGAACCTGGTGGGGTTCGGGCAACTACTCGACGACGGTCCGCATCCAGACGTTCCAGGTATTGCAGGACCCCGAGAATCCGATCGTCGCTCCCTACGGTCGCACTCCGCAGCTCACCCTGACGACCCTGCGCCAGGACATCGGCGGATTCGACTTCAGGTCGGCGGAGGAGTTCGTCGATTTCAGCCACCCCACGCTGGTTACCGGCAAGCGCACTACGGTCTTCCCGAGCCTGAGCCTGCCGGTGATATCTCCCGAGTATTTCTTTACGCCGAAGGTGAGCTTCAGTGCGAGCTACTATTCGCTGGATCAGAATACGACGGGCGGATCCTCCCTCCGGCCCGCCCCGGCAGGCGCCACCGAGCTGCCCGGCTCGATCACCCGCACCGTGCCCATCTACAGTCTCGACAGCGGCCTTGTCTTCGAGAAGGACACGCAAGCCTTCGGCCAGTCAATCACGCAGACGCTCGAGCCGCGGCTCTTTTACGTATATGTGCCCTATCGCAATCAGAATCTGATCCCGCTGTTCGACACCGCCGTTGCCGACTTCAACTATGCGCAGATTTTCTCCGAGAACATGTTCTCGGGAGGCGATCGAATCAACGATGCCAACCAGCTCACCGCCGCGGTGACTTCCCGCCTGCTGCTGCCCTCCAGCGGCCAGGAGATGATGCGCGGCACATTCGGCCAGCGCTACTACTTCAAGGACCAGCAGGTCACGCTCAACCCGACCGATACGCCGCGAACCTACAAGGCCTCGAACCTGCTGGCTGCGCTGTCCGGACGCGTGTCGCCTTCCTGGACGATGGACGCGGGCACGGAATACGACCAGCGCGACTACCGCACTGAGCGCCTGACACTCGCAGCCCGGTATCGCCCTGAAGGGCTGAGAACGGTCAACCTGAGCTATCGTTACTTGAGCGGCGATATCACGCAGGCCGGGCCCACCAAGCAGGTAGACATTTCGGCGCAATGGCCGCTCTTCGGCCGCTGGTACGGGGTCGGGCGGCTCAACTATTCGCTCCCCGACAGCCGGGTCATCGAAGGCATCGGCGGATTGGAGTACGCGGCCGGCTGCTGGACGACCCGCCTGGTGATGCAGCGGTTTGCCCTGACGGCGGGCACATCCTCCTCGAGCGTGTTCATTCAACTCGAGCTGAACGGCTTCTCGCGGCTCGGGTCCAATCCGCTCGAGGCGCTGAAGCGTAACGTCCCCGGCTACCAGCGGATCAATGTTCCGGCGGTGGACAGCAAGCCGGACGCCCCCGTTGACCTCTACAATTGATCCCGGACGCGACGATCCGATGAGACTTGCCCTACCTCTTCTGCTGCTGATCGTGTGCAGCGCGGCACTTGCGCAGGGTGCGCGTACCGATCAGCCTGCCTCCACCCGCATCGACCTGCTCGACCGCATAGTCGCGATCGTGAACAAGGAGGTGATTACGCAGTTCGAGCTTACGGATCGCATCGAGCGCGTGCAGAAGGAGCTCCGGCGCCGCGGAACTTCGAACGTGAGCCGCTCCGAGCTCGAGCACCAGGTGCTCGAGCGCCTCGTCGTCGAGAAGGTCCAGTTGCAATACGCGCGCGAGACCGGCATGCGTGTCGACGACCTGGAGCTCGACCGCACCGTCAACCGGGTGGCGGAGAACAACAAGCTGTCGCTCACCGAGTTCAGGCAGAGGCTCGAAAGCGACGCCATCCCATTCGACAGGTTCCGGGAGGAGCTGCGCAACGAGATTCTGTTGACCCGCCTGCGGGACCGCGAGGTCATGAGCAAGCTGGCGGTCAGCGAAAGCGAGATCGACAACCTTATCCTCGAGCAAGGCGAAAAGAAGGAAATCGGTACCGAATTCAACCTCGCGCATATTCTGGTGCGCGTGCCGGAGCAGGCGACGCCTGCGCAGGTGGAAGCCAGACGCGCCCGAGCCGATGAGGTGCTCAGGCGGCTCAAGGACGGCACCGACTTCGCACAGCTCGCCGCGACGTACTCGGACGCTCCGGACGCGCTCCAGGGGGGTGTCATCGGCTGGCGCAGCCGGGAGCGGCTTCCGGAACTGTTCGTGGAAGCCCTGACGGGACTCAGTGTCGGAGGGGTAAGCGGGGTGTTTCGCAGCCCCGCCGGATTTCACGTCATCAAGCTCCTGGAGATGCGCGGAGCCGGCGCGCCCATGCTGGTCGAGCAGGCGCATGTCCGGCATATCCTGGTGCGCACCAACGATCTCGTCTCGGAGAACGAGGCCAAGAGGAAACTGCTCAGCCTGCGCGAGCGCATTGTAAATGGCGTCGATTTTTCCGAGCTCGCCCGCCTGAATTCGGACGACGGCTCGGCTTCGCGCGGTGGAGACCTGGGGTGGGTCTATCCGGGAGATACCGTTCCCGAGTTCGAGCGCGCGTTCGCGGAGCTGAAGCTCATGGAAGTCAGCCAGCCCGTGAAGAGTCCCTTCGGCTGGCATCTCATCCAGGTGCTCGAGCGGCGCACCGCGGACGTATCCTCCGAACGCAAGCGAGTCGAGGCGCGCAAGGCTCTGCTCGACAGGAAAGGCGACGAGGCCTACCAGGAGTGGCTGCGCCAGCTCCGCGATCGCGCCTACGTCGAGTTGCGGCTCGAAGAGCAGCGGTGAGCACGCACATCGAGATACCGGCCGCCCAACGGCCTGGCTTCCCCTCGGAAGCGGCTTCCCCTGCGCCCGTCGCAGTGACCTCCGGCGAGCCGGCGGGGATCGGCCCGGAGATCTGTCTGGCCCTCGGGGAAAGTCCCCTGGCGGCTCGCGTTGTCGTGCTCGGAGATCGGGGCATGCTGGAGGCGCGCGCCCGGCAGCTCGGGCTTCGCGTGAAGCTGCGCGAGATCGGCTCGCAGCCCCTGCCGGGCTCGGTCGCGTGCCTGCACCTGCCCCTCTCGTACACTTGCCGCGCCGGCGTGCTCGACCGGCGCAGCGCCCCCTATGTGATTTCCCTTCTCGAGCGGGCGGTTGCCGGATGCAGGGCCGGCGAATTCGCGGCGCTCGTCACCGCACCGGTCCACAAAGGCGTCATCAACGACGGAGGCGTTCCCTTCATCGGACACACCGAGTACCTCGCGGAGCGCACCGGCACCCCGCACGTGGTGATGATGCTGGCCGGCGGCGGCATGCGCGTGGCGCTCGCGACCACGCACCTCGCTCTCAAAGACGTGTCGCGCGAGCTGACTCGCGAAAGCCTGGAGCGGACGATCCGCGTGCTCAGCGCAGCGCTCAGCGCCCGTTTCGGCATCGCCGTGCCGAGGATTCTGGTCGCCGCCCTTAACCCGCACGCGGGGGAAGGCGGCTATTTCGGGCGTGAAGAAATCGACGTGATCGGACCGGTTCTCGACAAGCTGCGGTCGGAAGGCATGCACCTGGTCGGACCGCTCCCCGCGGACACCCTCTTTGTTCCCCAGCGCCTTGCGGGCGCCGATTGCGCGCTCGCGATGTACCACGATCAGGGCCTGCCGGTGCTCAAGTACGCAAGCTTCGGCAGAGGGGTCAATATCACGCTCGGCCTGCCGATCATCCGCACCTCGGTCGACCACGGCACGGCGCTCGACATCGCCGGAACCGGCAAGGCGCAGGCCGACAGCCTCATCGAGGCCGTGGAAACCGCGATCAATATGGCCCGGAGCGGGGCACGACGGGCGCTTTTCTAGCACTCAAGTGGCGACGCGCCGGCATGCCCCGCGGAAAAGGTTCGGCCAGCACTTCCTCGTCGATCCGGCGATCGTCGAGCGCATCATCGGTGCCATCGATCCTCGGCGAGGCGACCATGTCGTGGAGATCGGTCCCGGCCTCGGGGCGCTGACGGTGCCCTTGCTTGCAAGGCTCGATCACCTGCACGTCGTCGAGATCGACCGGGACCTGAGTGCGCGCCTGCGCGAGCAATATTCCGCAGAGCAATTGACGGTGTACCAGGCCGACGCGCTCGAGTTCGATCTCGCCGCCCTGCCCGCGCCCTTGAGGATCGTGGGGAATCTGCCGTATAACATCTCGACCCCCTTCCTGTTCCATGCCGCCGCTGCGGCGGGCCGGTGTAGGGACTTTCACTTCATGCTTCAGCAGGAGGTAGTCGATCGCATGGTCGCGAAGCCTTCGGAGTCCGAGTACGGCAGGCTCTCGGTGATGCTGCAATACCGCTTCCGCCTCGAGAGGCTTTTCGATGTCCCGCCGGCTTGCTTCCGGCCGGAGCCCAAAGTCCATTCCGCCGTCGTGAGGCTCCTTCCGCGCCCGATGGATCAGCTCGATGCGTCGAGCGAAGGCGGTTTGTCGCAGCTTGTCGCGCGGGCGTTCTCGATGCGGCGGAAGACTCTCAAGAATACGCTCTCGGGCCTGATTTCCGCCGCAGAGCTCGTCGAGCTCGGCATCGACCCGGGTAGGCGCGCTCAGGAGCTTCCGGTTGCGGCGTTTGTCACAATCGCCAATCATCTCGCGCGCGCCGGAACTGGACCGCACTGACGGCCGCTGGCAAAATGGTATATATAGCTTTATGAAAAGCCGAGCTTTGGCAGGGGATGATGATGGGCCTTCTTGACGACCTGAAAAAACAAGCGGACTTGGTAAAGACGCAGCAGATTCTTCAGCAGAATCTGCAGGGAGACAAGCTCAAGCTCGTCGAAGAGAAAATGAAGCAGACGTTCCAGTACGTGCACGAGTTGCTCAAGCAGCTTGGCGTCGTCAAGCCGACCAGCCCCTTGGTCTATTCGATCCCCGGCGTTACCGATTTCAAGAACCTCACGTTTGCCGAGTCCTTCATCGACTACCGGAAGAAGCGCATCAACGACAAGGAGTATTTCGACACGGCTCACTTCTTCATCAAGTGGGCCGGCCCCGATACGTTCGTCACGGAAAAGGACATGCCTCCGGCGATGCAGCGGATCCGCGAGGCGCTGTGGCTCAGCAAGGTCAAGTTCATCGAGGAAGAGAAGAAAAACGCGAAGGGTTTTGTCGTCGGCGCCAAATTCATCGTTCCCGCCTCGGTCCTCACCGATGTCATCATCAAGGCCGATCACGAGCAGGGCAAGCTGCATTTCCAGACGACCCATATGTTCGGGCTCGGCGTGGAATACCTCTCGATTCCGGCCCAGGAAGTCACCGAGGGAATGCTGGACGATCTCGCCAAGGCGCTCATCGGGCAGCCAAGCGAGATCCGCAAATACCGCGTGGCCGGTGCCCCGGGGATGTTCCGCTGAAAGGCCGGTCGCGCCAGCCGCGACCGGGTCCTACTTCCGCTGGATCAGCTCGATCTTGTAGGCGTCGGGATCCTCGACGAACGCGATCACCGTGGTGCCGTGCTTCATGGGCCCGGCTTCGCGCGTAACCTTCCCCCCGCGGCGCTTCACCTCCTCGCAAGCCTTGTAGGCGTCGTCGACGGCGATGGCGACGTGTCCATAGGCGGTGCCGAGCTCGTACTTGTTCACGCCCCAGTTGTAGGTCAACTCGAGCACGGCGCTATCCGACTCGTCGCCGTAACCCACGAAGGCGAGCGTGAACTTCCCCTCCGGGTAGTCGTTCTTCCGGAGCAGCCTCATGCCGAGAACTTCAGTGTAGAAGCGCAGGGACCGGTCAAGATCGCCGACCCGCAGCATCGTGTGCAGGATTCTCACAAGGTTCTCCTAGAATTCGGGCAGGGTTTTCGAAAGGGCGCTGAGCTCTCGCCGCGCCTCGCGGTAACGTGGATAGAGCGTGGCGACCACATTCCAGAAACGCGCCGAATGATTGAGCTCGCGCCGATGGGCGAGCTCGTGGGCGACCACGTAGTCGACAAGGTGCACCGGCAGCAGCATCAGCCGCCAGTTGAGCCGGATCCGCCCGCTGGTGCTGCAACTGCCCCATTGTGTTCTTGCGTTTGACAGGCCGACTGCGGATACGGTGAGGTCGAGGGCGCGCGACAGCGCCGCGACGCGTTCGCGAAACAAGGCAAGCGCCTGCACGCGAATCCACGTGAGCACCCGTTCGCGCAGGCTCGCTCCGTCGGCAAGGCCGACTTCGAGCAGCCCGCACGAGAGCCGAACGCCGATTTCCCCGGGCTGCAGCGCCAGCGTCAGGCTTTGCCCCAGCCAAGGCAGAGTCGTCCCCGCCTCCCAGACGATCGGCGGCCGGCGCGGCGCGGCCAGCCGCCTGCGGATCCAGCGCTCCTTTTCCCGCATGAAGGTCTCGATTTCGGCTATAGCGGCATGGCGCGGCGCGCGCGCTTCGATCCCGTTGCCGTCGACGAACAGCGCGATGGTTCGGCGCCTGGCGCGCACGAGCTTGTAGCTCACGATCTCGCCCGCGAGCCGTACCTGGCGATCCCGTCCGGACTTCTCCTGCTGGGGTGAAACGTCGAAGGGAAGCCGAAGTTGCTTCAGTGCTGAGGACATAGGCTCGCCATGCGGTCTTCAATCCATTTCTCGACCAGTTGGTTCAGCGACTCCGGCGTGTGCGCGCGCGAATCGATGGGTGCGCCGATCTCGACCGTCACCGTGCCGGGGCGTTTGAGGAATGCATTGCGGCCCCACAGCAGTCCCGCATTGTGCGCGACCGGCACGACGGACGCGTCGCAGTGTACGGCGAGCCAGGCTCCCCCGGGATGATATCGCCCTCTCTTGCCGGGCGGGACGCGGGTCCCTTCCGGAAAGATGGCGATCCAGAAACCCTGGGCGAGACGTTCGCGGCCCAGCTCGGCCATGCGCTTGAGGGCGCGCGCGCCGCTGCTGCGGTCGATCGCGATCGGGCTCGTCAGCGCAAGTCCCCAACCGAAGAAAGGAATCCATAGCAGCTCGCGCTTCAACACCAGGACCTGGGGCGGGAAGATCACCTGGAAGGCGAGGGTTTCCCAGGCCGACTGGTGCTTGGACAGGATCACGGAGGGGCTCTTCGGCAGGTTCTCTCTGCCGACGATACGGTAGTCGATGCCGAGCAGGATCTTCGCGAGCCAGATCATCACATGCGACCAGCCCGAGATCACGCGGTAGCGCAGAAGACGCGGCAGGGGAAAAGTGGCGAGCGCGACGATCGAATAGGGCGGGGTGATCAGGACCTGCGCCACTGCGAAGGCAAGCGAGCGCAAGAAAATCATTGACACAACGCCTGGGCCACCGCCGCAAGGTCCGGATAAACCTCCGTCCCTTCGGGCAGGTTACCGGCGGCGCGGGTTTTCCGGCCTTTCCCGGTGAGCACCAGGATGGGCTGTCCTCCGACGGCCGCCGCGGCCTGCAGGTCGCGCAGGCTGTCGCCTACGCACGGTGCCTGGTCGAGCGTCACGTTGAGGCGCTCGGCGACGGCGTGGAACATCCCGGGGTTGGGCTTGCGGCAGGGCGAATGCGCCTCGTCCGTGTCGGGACAGTAGAACACGGCCTCGATGCGCCCGCCCGCCTGGTTCACCGCGCGATGCATCTTGGCGTGAATCGCGTTCAGGGTCGCCATGTCGAGAAGACCCCGGCCGATCCCCGACTGATTCGTCGCGACCACGACGCGCCATCCCGCCTGAGTCAGGCGCGCGATCGCCTCGATGCTGCCCGGAATGGGGCGCCATTCGTCTGGCTGCTTTATGTACTCGTCGCTGTCGTAGTTGATGGTGCCGTCGCGGTCGAGAATGATCAGCTTCATTTCTCGACGGCGAGCTTGGAGATGTCGGCAATTCGATTCATCGCCTCGCGCAAGTCCGCGAGCAACGCGAGTCGGTTCTTGCGCAGCGCTTCCTCCTCGACCATCACCATGACCGAGTCGAAGAAAGCATCCACCGGCGCCTTGAGCACCGCGAAGGTCTTGAGGTAGCCCGCGTAGTCTTTGCGCTCCAGCAAGGGATGCGCCCTACTGGAAGCGGTGCTGAGGGCGATGTGGAGAGCGATCTCCGCAGGCTCCTTCAGCCCGTCTTTGTCCGCTTTACGGAACGACTCGCCCTTGGCAGCCGCCTGCTTGAGAATGTTTGCAACCCGCTTGTTTGCCGCCGCGAGGCTGCCGGCCTCCGGCAGCGCCTGGAATGCTCTCACGGCCTCCAGCTGCCGGGGTACTTGACTGAGCTGTACCGGCCTCAGGCTCAGGACCGCGTCGATCTCGAGCGTCGAGAAGCCCAGTTCCTTCAAGTAGCCCGAAAAACGATCGAACACGAAGGTCTCGAGATCCGAATGCGCGTCGCTGATCGTCCCGCTGTAGGCAGCAAACGCGGCACTGACCAGATCGTGCAATGAAAGCGGGAGCTGGTTCTCGACCACAATCCTGATCAATCCCAACGCGGCGCGGCGCAAACCGAAAGGGTCCTTCTCGCCGGTCGGTTGCTGGCCGACGCCAAACAGGCCCGCGAGAGTGTCGAGCTTGTCTGCGAGCGCAACCGAGGATGCTACCGGGCCTTGAGGAAGAGCATCTCCGGCGAAGCGGGGACGGTAATGTTGCTCGATCGCGTCGGCTACTTCCTGCTGCTCCCCATCGTGTAGCGCGTAGTAACGTCCCATCGTTCCCTGGAGTTCAGGAAACTCGCCGACCATTCCCGTCAGCAAGTCCGCTTTGCTAAGGTCGGCAGCGCGCTCGGCTTGCATGAAAGACGCGCCGAGTTTGCGCGCGATGTCGCCCGCCACCAGCTTGATCCGCTGTACACGGTCAAACTGGCTGCCTAGCTTGTTGTGGTACACAACCTTGGACAGCTGCGGAACGCGCGTTTCGAGCCGAATCTTCCGGTCCTGATCGAAAAAGAAACGTGCGTCTTCCAGCCGGGGGCGCACGACCCGTTCGTTGCCTCCTACGATCGCTCGAGGATCCTTGACCTGCATGTTGGACACGACCAGGAATTTCGGCAGCAGCTTCCCGTCACTGGCAAACAACGGGAAGTACTTCTGGTTCTGCCGCATCGTCAGGATCAGACATTCATGAGGCACTTCGAGAAACGACGCCTCGAATCCGCATACGTATACAGAGGGGAACTCGACCAGCGCCGTGACCTCGTCGAGCAGTTCCTGGTATTCGCCGAGGGTGGCGCGCTGGCGCTTCGCTTCGGCCTGCAGTTGCCGGTCGATCTCCGCCCTGCGCGCTGCGTAGTCGGCGATGACCTGGCCTGCCTTGCGTAGCTTTTCCTCGTACGCGTCGGCGTTGCCCAGACGAATCGAAGCCGGGCCCATGAAGCGGTGCCCGCTGGTCGTGTCGCCGGCGGAGAGGCCGAGCACGCTACCGGGGACGACACGCTTCCCGTGCATCATCACCAGGCCGTGAACAGGACGCACGAACTGCGCGCTACCCGAGCCCCAGCGCATCACCTTGGGAATGGGGAGAGCCTTGAGCGCATCTTCGACCTTGTGAGCGAGCACCTCGTGAAGGTGCGCGCCTTTCGTAATGTAGCTCGCGACGTACACCTCCCCCTTGTCAGTGGACACGCGCTTGAGCGCCTCGACTGCGACGCCATGCTTTTTCGCGAAACCTTCAGCTGCCTTCGGGCCGGCGGCAACGGGTGGACCGGAGGTGTCGGTGTGCACATCCGCGGCATGGCTCGCTGCATTGGGTATGAGCACGGCCAGCCGCCTTGGTGACGCGAAACAGCGAGCGGAGTGCGGACGTGCCAGCAAGGAACTGCCACTGAGGCCAGACGCGAGGGCGTCGCGAAACACCTCTGCCATTCGAAGCAGGGACTTCGGGGGAAGCTCTTCGGTAAGCAGCTCCACGAGCAGGGTGCCTGGCGCCGGTGCGGCGTGTTTGTTCTTCGGCATCTTCTAGCTGCGGCGCTTCTTCTTCGAAGGCGGTGCGCTACTGACCATCGGAAACCCGAGCTTCTCGCGCGAATCGTAGTAGGCCTGCGCCACCAGCCGCGCCAGCGCGCGCACGCGGCCGATGTAGGCGGCGCGTTCGGTGACCGAGATCGCGCCGCGCGCGTCGAGCAGGTTGAAGGTGTGCGAGCACTTCAGCACCATCTCGTAGCCGGGGAGCGGCAGTCCCGCTGCTATCAGGCGCTTCGCCTGCGATTCGTAGCCGCTGAATTGCTCGAGCAGCCAGGCCGCGTCGCTCGCCTCGAAGTTGTATTTCGACTGCTCGACTTCGTTCTGGCGATAGACATCGCCGTAGCTGATACCCGGCGTCCACACCAGGTCGAATACGTTCTCCTTTCCCTGGAGATACATCGCCAGGCGCTCCAGGCCGTAGGTGATCTCGCCCAGCACCGGCCTGCAATCGAGGCCGCCCACCTGCTGGAAGTAGGTGAACTGGGTGATCTCCATGCCGTCGAGCCACACTTCCCAACCCAGCCCCCAGGCGCCGAGCGTGGGCGACTCCCAGTCGTCCTCGACGAAGCGCACGTCGTGCCGCTTCAGATCGAAGCCGAGCGCGCGCAGGGAATCGAGATAGAGGTCCTGGATATCGTCGGGCGAGGGCTTCAGCACGACCTGATACTGATAGTAGTGCTGCAGGCGGTTTGGGTTGTCGCCGTAGCGGCCGTCCTTGGGACGCCGCGATGGCTGCACGTAAGCGGCGCGCCACGGCTCGGGGCCGATCGCGCGCAGGAAAGTCGCGGTATGGAAGGTGCCGGCGCCCATCTCCATGTCGTAAGGCTGCAGCAGGGCGCAGCCCTTGCCGTCCCAGTAACTCTGCAGCTTCAGGATCAGTTGCTGAAAGGTGAGCATGGGCGCGAGGATTTTACCGGCTTTCGCCATGCGCACCCAAGGCGCGGCGCCGTTGAAACGCGAGCGCCGCGACGAGGGCGATGCTGATCACCACTACCGGAACGTTGCCCCAACGGACGTAGGGCGACGCACCGGTGTAGCCCTGCGCCTCGCCCGCGAGCACGCCCTCGGTGAACTGCGGCAGCCTCGCGACCACCTCGCCGCGCGGACCGATGATCGCGGTCATGCCGGTGTTCGTCGCGCGCAGCATGGTCCGCCCGGTCTCGATCGCCCGCATGCGCGAGATCTGCAGGTGCTGGGCGGGCGCGAGCGAGTCGCCGAACCAGGCGACGTTCGAGACGTTGACGAGCAGCGTCGCCTCGGGGAGCTGGCGGATGATCTCCTCGCCGAAGGCGTCTTCCCAGCAGATGTTCGGCGCGACGCGCTGTCCGGCAAGGGAGAGCGGTTTGGGATTCTCCGTCCCCAGGGAGAAATCCGACATCGGGATCGCCACGGTATTCACGATCCAGTGGAAGCCCCAGGGCACGAACTCGCCGAAGGGGACGAGGTGCGCCTTGTCGTAGCGCTGGGGGCGAGACGCGCCCGCGCTGATCACGCTGTTGAAGTAGCGTCCGTCGGGCTCGCGGATCGGCACCCCGATGAGGACGTCGGCGCCGCGCGCGGCCGCGTTCCTCGAAATCTCGTTCAGATATCCGGGGTCGACCGCGTCGAGGAAACGCGGGATCGCCGTCTCGGGCAGCACGATGAGTCTGGCGTCGCTCGATTCGACCAGCTTCTTGTAGAGGGCGAGCGTCACGGCATACCGGCCGGCCTGGAACTTGAGGTCCTGCGAGATATTTCCCTGGAGCAGAGCGACCCGGACGGGGGAGCCCTGCGCCGAGGTCCACTCGACCTGCCTGAGCGCCTGTCCGAGCCCCAATGCGAACACGATCGCAAGGGCACTGGCCAGGCGCGCGCGCCCGGCACCGATGATGGCGACGTAGAGCAGTCCGGCGCACAGCGCGGTCGCAAAGGATACGCCGTACACCCCGGCCAGGGGCGCGATACCCGCGAGCGGCGAGTCGACCTGACTGTAGCCCAGCGCGAGCCAGGGGACGCCTGTGAACATCCAGCCGCGCCACCATTCGAAAAGCGTCCAGAGTGCGGGAAACGCGAGTAGGGCCCGAATCGCACCGCGGGTCCGCAGCCTGCACAGGCACCAGGCCGCGCCGGCCGGATAGAGCGACAGGATCGCGCAATACGCCACGGTGCCGATCGCCGCGAGCGGCGCCGGCATCATCCCGAAATCGTGCAAGCTGACGTAGACCCAGGACGCCCCGACCCCGAACAGACCCGCTCCGAACGCGAACCCCCGGAAGAACGCTGCCTTCGGCGTCGCGTTCTGCCACAAGAACAGCATCGCGCACAGGGCGGCGACCGGCAGCGGAAAGACCGACATCGGGGCGAAGCCCGCGACCGTGAGCCCGCCTGCCGCGGCCGCAGCGGCGAGAAGGGCGGGCTGCGACTTCAGGGAATCCTTCAAGCTTTGGCGGGCAGCCGATGCACCTGAAGGGCGTGCAGCCTGCGGCTGTCGGCGCGGAGCACCTGCACGCGCAGGCCGTCGATGGTGATCGCCTCGCCGCGCTGGGGAAGGCGGCCGAAGTGGTGCAGGACGAGCCCGCCTACGGTGTCGAAGTCGGTATCGGAGTAGTTCGTTCCGAAGGCCTTGTTGAAGTCGGCGATCTCGGTCTGCGCCTTGACTCGATACAGGCCGCCCTGCTCGCACACGATGTTGTCCTCGGAGTCGTCGAAGTCGTACTCGTCCTCGATGTCCCCTACGATCTGCTCGAGCACGTCCTCTATCGTCACCAGGCCCGCGACGCCGCCGTATTCGTCGACCACGATGGCCATGTGGTTTCGGTTGGCTCGGAATTCGCGCAGCAACACATTCAGGCGCTTGGACTCGGGCACGAATACCGCCGGTCTCAGCATGTGACGCACGCTGAACTCTTCCTCCCCCGCGTAGTAACGCAGCAGGTCCTTGGCGAGGAGCACGCCGATAACGTCGTCGCGGTTCTTGTCGATGACAGGAAAGCGCGAATGCGCCGTGGCGATCACCTGGGGAATGAACTTGTCGGGGGTCTCGTTGACGTCGATCATGTCCATCTGCGACCGCGGCACCATGATGTCGCGCACCTGCATTTCCGAGACCTGGAGCGCGCCTTCGATCATCGACAGGGCGTCGCTGTCGAGCAGATTGTGCTCGAAGGCCGAGTGCAGCAGCTTCACCAGTTGCTCGCGGTCCTCCGGAGCGCGCATGACCAGGGCGGACAGGCGTTCCAGCAGCGAGGGTTTGTTCGTTTCGTCCATGCTTGCGGAGGTAGGTTCCGTTCCCGGACAGTTTATCCGGGGGCTTCGTAGGGATCAGGATAACCGAGTTTTGTTAAGAGCTTCCTTTCGAGCGCTTCCATCCGCTCGGCTTCGCTCCGCCGCGCGTGCCGGTAGCCTTGCAGGTGCAGCACGGCGTGAACCGTCAGGTGCGCATAGTGCGCTTCCAGGGTCTTGTGCTGACGCCGGGCTTCGCGCGCAATCACCGGCGCGCACAGGACGATATCGCCCTGGACTTTGGTCCGGGACGACGCGTACGGGAAGCCGAGCACGTTGGTCGCATGGTTTTCACCGCGGTAGCGGCGGTTCAGGCGCCGGCCCTCCGCGGTTCCGACAATCCGGACGGTGATCTCCCCGGCACCCGTCAGCGCCGCGCGCGCCCAGCGTCGCACCTGGGCTTGCGTCGGAGCGCGGACCGCGCGCGCGCCAACCTGAAGGTGGATCTGGAGCAGCGGCCTGCGCCGGCGACGCTGAAGCACGAGGCTACTCGTCCCCGTGGCGCTCGTAGGCATCCACGATGCGCTGCACAAGCGGGTGGCGGACGACATCATCGCTTTTGAACGAGCTGAACGCGATGCCCCGCACGTCGGCCAGGATTCTCTGTACCGCCACCATGCCGCTCTTTTGTCCGCGTGCCAGATCGATCTGTGTGATGTCGCCGGTGACCACGGCTTTCGAGCCGAATCCGATGCGCGTGAGGAACATCTTCATCTGTTCGGGGGTCGTGTTCTGGGCCTCGTCGAGGATGACGAAGGAGTGGTTCAGCGTTCGCCCGCGCATGTAGGCGAGCGGCGCCAGCTCGATGGCACCGCGCTCGAACAGCTTGCCGGCCTTGTCGAAACCGAGCAGGTCGTAGAGCGCGTCGTACAGCGGCCGCAGATACGGATCGACCTTCTGGGCGAGGTCCCCGGGAAGAAATCCGAGGCGCTCTCCCGCTTCGACCGCGGGGCGGACCAGAACGATGCGCTTGACGGCGTCGCGCTCGAGCGCGTCGACCGCACAGGCAACGGCGAGATAGGTCTTGCCCGTGCCGGCCGGGCCGATCGCGAAAGTGATGTCGTGCTCGAGGATGTTCTGTATGTACTGCCGCTGCCTGGGCGTGCGGCCGTGCAGGTCCGCCCTCCGCGTGAGCAGCGGCGTGTCGCCCTTTGCGGTCCCTCCCCGCGTGCGCGCCTCGATCAGGCCGAGCTGGATGTCGTCCACCGTAAGGGCGCGTTTTGCCTCGCCGTAGAACTTCTGCAGAACCTCGGCCGCGCGGGCGGCCTGGGTCCCGCGCAGCACGAAGCGCTCGCCGCGTCGCGCGATGGTGACATCCAGCGCCGCCTCGATTTGCCTGAGGTTCTCGTCCAGCGCCCCGCAAAGGTTTGCAAGGCGCTGATTGTCGACCGGGCCGAGGACGACTTCCAGGGGGCGGGTCTTCAAGGACTAGGCTACCGCGCGGACCTCGCCGCGCAGAGTGTGGGTCAGCGCCGCAGTGATGGTGACGTCGACGAACTGTCCGACGAGATGTGGCCCGCCGTGGAAGTTGACCGTGCGCCGGTTCGAGGTACGGCCCGACAGCTCGGACCTGTCCTTGAGGGACCTGCCTTCCACGAGTACCCGCTGGTTCGTGCCGATCATGCGCTCGCTGATCCGGCCGGCGTGAGCGTCTATTTTCTGCTGCAGCCGCGCGAGCCTCGCGAGCTTGAGCTCCTGCGGCGTCTCGTCGGCAAACTCGGCGGCGGGCGTTCCGGGACGCCGGCTGTAGACGAACGAGTACGAGTCGTCGAATCCCACTTCGTCCATGAGGCGCAGTGTCGCCTCGAAATCGCGCTCGCCTTCTCCGGGGAAGCCCACGATGAAATCCGAGGAGATGCTGATCTCGGGGCTTGCCGCGCGGAGCCCGCGCACGATGGCCTTGTACTCGAGGGCCGTGTAACCGCGCTTCATCGCCGCGAGGATGCGATCTGAACCGGACTGCACCGGCAAATGCACGTGCGATGCAAGCTTGTCGATGCGCGCGTGGGCGTCGATGAGCCGCCGGGTGAATTCCTTCGGATGCGAGGTCGTGTAGCGAATCCGCCCGATGCCCGGGAGCTCGGAGACATACTCGAGCAGCAGCGCGAAATCCGCGACCCCGCCGTCCGCGATCCGCCCATGGTAGGCGTTGACGTTTTGGCCGAGCAGGGTCACCTCTTTCACACCCTGCGCGGCGAGGTCGGCGATCTCGGTGAGCACGTCCTCGAAAGGCCGCGATACCTCCTCGCCGCGCGTATAGGGCACCACGCAGAAGCTACAGTACTTGCTGCAGCCTTCCATGATCGAGACGAACGCACTCGGCCCGTCGACGCGCGCCGGGGGAAGCCTGTCGAACTTCTCGATTTCCGGAAAACTGATGTCCACCTGAGGCGCGCCCGAGCGCCGCCGCGCGTCGATCAACTCCGGCAGCCGATGCAGGGTCTGCGGGCCGAAGACGAGATCGACGTAGGGGGCGCGCGCGACGATCGCCCCACCCTCCTGGCTCGCCACGCAGCCTCCGACTCCGATGAGCAGACCGGGCCGAGACTTCTTGAGCGGTTTCATCCGCCCGAGATCGTGAAACACCCGCTCCTGCGCTTTCTCGCGTACCGAGCAGGTGTTGAACAGAATCAGGTCCGCGTCCTCGGGGCGATCGGTGGTCTCGAAACCTTGGGCTGCACGCAGCACGTCGGCCATCTTGTCCGAGTCGTACTCGTTCATCTGGCAGCCGAAGGTCCGAATGAACACCTTCTTCGCCACTAGCCACCTCCGGAGCCGGGCTTCGGCCGCGCAAGTTCCTCGGGCGTGAGCAGCCAGGCGCGAAAAATCTCGCCGTTCCGATTCAAGACGTAGTCGGCCCAGGCGCCGTTCGGCGGGATCGCTGTCGGCACGATGATCAGGTTCTGCTGGTTGCGGATCTGCGCGCCGGCGGCAAGTTGCACCACCTTGTCGTCGACAGTCACCGCCATCTGGTCGATGTGGCGCATCACGCCTCGCCGGGACTCCTCTGGAATAGGAGTGGGCCGCGCCTGCGCGAGGGCGGTTCCCGCCATCAGGGCCTGCAACAAGACAAGGTACGCGGCTCGGCGATGGACCATGGTCCCATTGCCTGAAAGGGAAATGGTGGCGAATCAGGGACTCGAACCCCGGACCTGCGGATTATGATTCCGTCGCTCTAACCAGCTGAGCTAATTCGCCACGAAGCCGGGAATTATCCTTTTTGCATTAGATACTTGTCAAGGAAGAATCGTCTCGCGAGTACAATCTGCGGATGGATTTCGACATCGTCATCGTCGGCGGCGGGCTGGCCGGCGCGAGCCTCGCCGCGGCCCTCGCGGATACGAGGCAGAGAGTCGCCCTGGTCGAGCGCAAGGCGCCGCCCGTCCCGCGCCCCGAGTGGGATGCGCGCGTCTATACGCTCACTCCGGCGAGCATTGCATTTCTCGAACGCATTGGAGCGTGGCAGCGCGTATCGAGTGAGCGCATCACGCCGATCTATGACATGCATGTGGCCGGGGACGACGGCAGCTCGCGGCTCGATTTTTCGGCCTACGAGTCGGGCCTGCTCCGGCTCGGCGCCACGGTCGAGTCCGGACGCCTGCAGCGCGCGCTGTGGGACGGCCTCGAGCGCCAGAGCAACCTCGCGCTGCTTTGTCCGGCGTCGCCCGCGGCCTTGCACCGGTCGGCGGGTCGCGTCGACATCGGACTCGAAGGCGGCCGGACCGCAAGGGCGAGACTGGTGGTCGGCGCCGACGGCGGCGACTCCTGGGTCCGGCGCGCGGCGGGGATCGACGCGCGCAGCGAGAGCTACGACCAGCTCGGCGTCGTCGCGAATTTCGTCTGCGCCCGGGAGCATCGCGGCATTGCCTATCAGTGGTTCCTGAGGGACGGCGTGCTCGCTTTCCTGCCGCTGCCCGAGCGGCGCGTCTCCATCGTGTGGTCGACGTCGCGGGCGCACGCGCGCGAGCTGCTCGCCCTGGCACCGGATGCGCTGTGCGCACGCGTCGGCCAGGCGAGCGCAGGTGTCCTGGGTGATCTGCAGGCGCTCACCCCGCCTGCGGCGTTCCCGCTCAGTCGTATGGCTCCCCGCCGGATCGCGCAGGAGCGGGTCGCGCTGGTCGGAGACTCGGCTCACGTGGTGCATCCGCTCGCGGGGCAGGGGATCAACCTCGGCCTGGGCGATGCGCATTGCCTCGCGGGTCTGCTCGCCGGTGCGCCCGATCCGGGAGACAGCATTCTCCTGCGGCGTTTCGAGCGCTCGCGCGCCGAAGATATACTCGCTCTGCACTGGATAACGCACGGGCTTTTCCGGTTATTTGGCACAAACCATGCAATGATCAGGCGCATACGCAACCTGGGATTGAACCTCACCAACTCCAATCCGGTCATAAAGACTCTTCTCACCCGCCGTGCGACCGCCGTGGGCGGGGGGCTCCACCAACGGGAAACACCATGACTCTGCGGCTCTTGGTTGTTCTGCTTGCGGCGATGCTCGCCGGTCACGCATGGGCCGACGAGGCCTCGGTGAAGCGCGGAGTTGAAGCGCGATTCGAGGGGGTCAAGGTGGAGAGCGTCACGCGCACGCCCTACAGCGGCGTCTATGAAATCGTGGTCGGGGAGACGATTTTCTACACCGACGAGAAGGTGAGCTTCTTCCTCAAGGGCGACCTCATCGATGCGCGCAGCCAGAGGAACCTCACCGAGGAACGGCAGCAAAAGCTCTCCGCGATCAGGTTCGAGGATCTGCCGCTCGAGCTCGCGATCAAGCAGGTGCGTGGAAACGGCAAGCGGGTCGTGGCGATTTTCTCGGACCCTTTCTGCCCCTACTGCAGGAACCTCGATCGGGCGCTGCTGCGTGAAGACGACATCACCATCTACACCTTCCTGTATCCCATCCTGCGCGCAGAGTCGCCCGAGAAGTCGCGTACCATCTGGTGCGCGCCCGACCGCGCCAAGGCGTACTACGATTTCATGCTGAACGGGCGCGAGCCTGCGGCGACGGCGGGCTGCAGCGCGCCGGTCGAAAAATGGCTCGCTCTGGGGCAGAAAGTCGGAGTCAGGGCAACGCCGACCAGCTTCGCGATGAGCGGGCAGCGCATCATGGGCGCCCGGCCGGAAGAGTTGGTCAAGCTCCTCGGAGAAACCAAGAAGTAGGCGCGAAAGCGCCTCAGGGCGTTGCCGCGCCGGCCGAGGACGGTTTCATCCCTTTCGGCAGCAGAGCCCACATCCGTCCCTGCTGTCGCGTGCGGCCGGCGAGAGCGCCGGCTTCGGCGCCCGATCCCCAGAAGAAGTCCGCGCGCACCGGGTTGCGTATCGCTCCGCCCGCGTCCTGCGCGAGCACCAGGCGGGTGAGGGGCGTCGTGCTCGCCGGGAAAGTCGTGGCGAGAAACACCGGAGCCCCGAGCGGAACGTAGCGCGTGTCGACGGCGATCGAGCGCCCCGCGAGCAACGGTACTCCGAAGGCGCCTACGGGGCCGCTCGCGGGATCGGCGAGGGGGAGCTCGCGGAAGAACACGAAGCTCGGGTTTTGGTCGAGCAGGTCCTCCACGCGCTGCGGGTTGGCCGCCGCCCAGGCTTTGATCGACTGCATCGAGGCTTCGCCGATCTTGAGCTCGCCCCGGTCGACAAGAAACCGCCCGATCGACTGGAAGGGGTGGCCATTCTGATCGGCGTAGCCGACGCGCAGCGTTTCGCCGCTCGCAAGCTGGACCCGCCCGGAGCCCTGTACCTGCAGGAAAAACGCCTCGATCGGATCATCGACCCATAGCAGTTCCTTGCCGGCGACGGACGCCGTGCCGCGGGCGATTTCCGCACGAGAGTAATAGGGCACGACGCGCTTGCCGTCGACGCGCCCTCGCAGGCGCATCCCGCGCAGCTCCGGGTTGGTCGCGGACAGGTCGATGGTGAGCAGGTCGTCCGGCGGTCCGTAGAGCGGAAATACGAAGGGCTCGAGCTTGGTGCGGCTCCCCCGCAGGACCGGCTCGTAGTAGCCGGTGACCAGCCCGTCGACCGTGCCATCCGGATTGGCGAGGCGCCAGGGGGTGAATTGTTCTTCCAGGAAGCGTCGGGCTTCCTCTTCGGTGGGCGAGCGAAGCTCCATCGCTCTTGCGCATACCCCGCGCCACGCCTCGCGAAAACGCAACGCTTGGCAGGACGCGAGCAGCGCGGGCCAGGCCGCTGCCTGCTCGCCGTTCTTCCAGCCAGCGATCGCCGCGAAATCGACGGCCTCGAGCGGATTGACACGCTGCGCTACCGCCGGCGGTGCGGGGCAGACCGGGCAGACGGGGCAGCCCGCGAGCAGGCTGCAATCCCCCGCACCCTGGCCCACGGGGCCGAGGGTGCCCGCGCAGCCCGCGAGCAGGACCGCTGTCGCCAGGATCGACCAGGGCATATGCTCTATCATCGCTGGAGAGCTTTGAGAGGACATTGGGGGATGAGTTCCGGGCTGTGGATCATCTTGCTCGAAGCCGGGTCGGCGCTCGCCCTGCTCCTTGCCCTGGTGTGGTGGACGCTTCCGGGAAAGCCGCGGAATACCGGGGAGAAGCAACAAGCGCGCGGAGATCCTTCGCCACCCGGCTAATGCAGCACGCGCGGCACTGAAAGCGTGAACTCCGGAATCTGCGCGTCGAAGTGAGTGCCATCCTCGGCCACCATCTGGTAGCTCCCCTTCATGGTTCCGACCGGGGTCGCGATCGCGGTTCCGCTGGTGTACTCGTATCTTTCCCCGGGCTTGATGAGCGGCTGAGCGCCCACCACGCCGAGCCCGCGCACCTCCTGCACCTGATCCCGCCCGTCAGTGATGATCCAGTGGCGTGAAACGAGCTGAGCGGGGATGCTGCCATTGTTGCGGATCGTGATGGTGTAGGCAAAAACGAAACGGCTGTGCCCTTCGTCGGACTGCTCGGGTACATATTCCGTCCGCGAGGAAACGGCGACGTCATATTTCTTTTCCGCGACCATGCGGTCATTCCACACGATTTCGCTCGACCTGACAAGGGTGAGTGCGGGAAGTTTCATGCGATGCCCGGCGAATCCAAGTAGAATTTCCGGCAATGACCGCGCGCACTTTTCGCATCGCACCGAGCATCCTGTCCGCGAACTTCGCGAGGCTCGGCGACGAGGTCGCGGCGGTGGTCGCGGCAGGAGCGGACATGATTCACTTCGACGTCATGGACAACCACTACGTCCCGAACCTCACCGTGGGGCCGCTGGTGTGCGAGGCGATCCGGCCGATTACCAAGAGCCTGATCGACGTGCACCTGATGGTGAGGCCCGTCGACCGGATCATTCCGGATTTTGCGCGCGCTGGAGCCGATATCATCAGCTTTCACCCTGAAGCGAGCGAGCACGTCGATCGCACCATTGGCCTGATACACGAGCTGGGCTGCAAGGCGGGGCTCGTCCTCAACCCCGCGACGCCGCTTTCCTGCCTCGATCACGTGCTCCACAAGCTCGACCTGGTCCTCGTCATGTCGGTGAACCCGGGATTCGGCGGGCAGCAGTTCATTTCGCATGCGCTGGACAAGCTGCGCGCTGCACGCAGGAGAATCGACGAGTCGGAGCGCGAGATCCTGCTCGAGGTGGACGGTGGCGTGAACACCGGGAACATCGCCGACATCGCGCGAGCCGGAGCGGATACCTTCGTCGCGGGTTCGGCGATTTTCGGCTCGAAGGACTACCGGGCGACGATCCAGCGGATGCGCGAGGCGCTGGCCGCGCTTTGAGCGATGTCGTCGAGCCGCAATGCGCCCTGTCCCTGCGGGAGCGGCCGGAAGTACAAGCATTGCCACGGCGCGGACGCGACCCGGCCACGGAGAGCGGGGTCCGCCGACCGGCAACCTTCGCTCGAGCGGGCGCGAAACCTGCACCAGGCGGGCTACCTGCCCGAAGCCGAGGCCCTCTACCGGGAAATTCTCGAGCGCTCGCCGCGCAATGCGGACGCGATGAACATGTTCGGGATCCTCTGCGCGCAGCGCGGAGACCAGAACTCCGCGCTCGAATGGATCGGCAAGGCGATTGCGGTGGATTCGCGGAACGCGGCCTATCGTTTCAACTTCGGCAAGGCGCTGCTCCAGCTCAGGCGCCCGCGCGAAGCCTGCGAGGCGCTGGAGCGTTCGGTTTCTCTCGATCCCGGCAACGCCGATGCCTATAACGAGCTCGGCCTGGCGCGAGCGGAGACGGGGTCCTTCGAGGCAGCCGAAAAAGCATTTCGCCGAGCGCTGTCGCTGCAGCCGAGGCACTGGGAGGCGCACAACAATCTCGGTCTGCTCCTTCACCGGCTCGGAAGAGGCGAGGAAGCCATCCTGAGCCTGCGCAGGGCGCTCGAGCTCGAGCCGCGATCGGCGGAATCGCTGAGGAATCTGGGCCTGGTGCTGCGCGCGCAGGGGCGCGCTGGGGAAGCCGTGGAGGCTTGCCGTGCAGCGGCCGACCTGAACCCCGGGGATCCTGCAACGCTGACCAATCTCGGCAACGCTCTGGGTGATCTCTCCCGGGACGAAGAAGCAATCGGCTGTTTCCGGGACGCCGTGGCGGCCGCGCCGGAATACGCGGACGCCCATTACAACTGGGGTTCTTTGTGCCTGCGGTCCGGACGATTCCGGGAGGCCGCGGATAGATTCCGCGCCGCCTTGGCGATCGATCCGCGTCTGGCGGAAGCCGAAAGCGGCCTTGCGTCTTCGCTGCACGACCTGGGGGAGGTCGAGGGCGCCATCGCGGCCTGCAGGAGGGCGCTGCAGCTCCGGCCGGAGGACACGAATACGCACTCTCAGCTGCTGTTTTCGCTCCTGCACTCCTCCGAGGTCGGACTGCGGCAGGTGTTCGACGAGCACCGCGAGTGGTCGCGAAGGCATGTTGCAGGGTATTCCTCGCATCTGGGGCGGCATGCGAACTCACGCGAGCCCGAGCGCCGCCTGCGCATCGGGTACGTGTCCGGCGATTTCCGGCATCACTCGGTCGCGCAATTCTTCGAGCCGGTGCTTGCCAGCCACGATCGCGCGGGCTTTGAGATTTTTTGCTACTACAACCTCTCCCGCGCGGACCAAACGACGGAGCGGCTGCGCCGCAGCGCCGGCCAATGGCGCGAGATCGCCTCCCTGGGTGACGACGCAGTCGCGGATCGGGTCCGCGCCGACCGGATCGACATTCTCGTGGACCTCAGCGGGCATACCAAATTCAACCGCCTGCCTGTGTTCGCGCGAAAGCCCGCGCCCGTGCAGGCGACCTGGCTTGGCTATCTCAATACTACCGGTCTGAGCGCGATCGACTATCGGATCACCGACGGTCGCGCCAGTCCTGAGGGCCTGCTCGACGAATTTCACACCGAGCGCATCATCCGTCTTCCCGACAGCCAGTGGTGCTATCAAGCACCGTCCGATTGTCCGGACGTGATGATTCCGCCGGCAATTCGCGAGGGAAAGCCGGTGACCTTCGGTGCTTTCTCCAGCCTCGCCAAGATTGGGCCCCGCGTAATCGCTCTGTGGTGCGCGCTGCTCGAGCGCCTTCCCGGCGCGCGGCTGCTCGTCATGGGTTTGGGCCTGGAATCCATGCGCGACGAGTACCTTTCGCGCTTTGCTTCGCGAGGCGCTGCCGCGCAGCGCGTCGACCTGCGCGGCTTCCAGTCTTTTCACGACTATCTGGCGGCGCACGGGGCCGTGGACGCGATGCTCGATACCTTCCCCTACACCGGCGGAACTACGACCTGTCATGCTCTGTGGATGGGAGTGCCGGTGATCTCGCTGGCTGGAGACTCGGGTCCTTCGCGCGGCGGAGCGAGCGTGCTGGGAACGATCGGCCTGGACGAGCTGCTGGCCCACACGCCCGAGCAGTATCTGGACAAGGCGTGCTCGCTGGCGAATGATCCGGAACGGCTCGCGGAACTGCGCGCGGGGATGCGTGGGCGCATGTCGGTGTCGCCGCTCATGGATTCGGCGCGCTTTACCCGTAATCTGGAGGACGCCTATCGTTCCATGTGGCGGCAGTGGTGCAAGGAAAGGACGTAGGTCTGCGAATGAATGATCTGCTGGAGCGTATTCGAGGCATCGTCGGCCCGGTGGGGCTGATCGGTTCGGCGGAAGAAATCGAACCGTACGCGACCGACTGGCGCAAGCGCTACCAGGGCAAGGCGGTGGCCGTCGTGAAACCGGCTTCGACAGCGGAGGTCGCCGCCGTGGTCCGCGCCTGCGCGGAGACGCGCACGGCGATCGTTCCGCAGGGCGGGAACACCGGTCTGTGCGGCGCGGCGACGCCGGATGCAAGCGGCTCGCAGATCGTTCTCAATCTGTCGCGCATGAACCGCGTCCGGGCGGTCGATACCCACAACAACACCATCACGGCGGAGGCGGGGTGCGTCCTGGCCGGCCTTCACAAGGCCGCGGAGGAGGCCGGGCGCCTCTTTCCCCTGAGTCTCGCTTCCGAGGGGAGCTGCGAAATCGGCGGCAACCTCTCGACGAACGCGGGCGGCACGGCGGTACTGCGCTACGGTAACGCCCGCGATCTCGTGCTGGGACTCGAAGTCGTCCTGCCCTCGGGCGAGATCTGGGACGGCTTGCGCGGCCTGCGCAAGGACAACACCGGCTACGATCTCAAACAGGTCTTCGTTGGCGCGGAGGGAACGCTCGGCGTAATTACGGCGGCGGTGCTGAAGCTCTTCCCCTTGCCCCGGTCGCGCGCGACCGCCGTGGTGGCGCTGCAGGATCCCGAAAGCGCGCTGCAGCTGCTGAAGCGAACGCTCGAAGAGGGAGGCGAACGGCTCACGGGGTTCGAGCTGTTCTCCGATTCCTGCCTTTCGCTCGTGCTCAAGCACTTCAAGGGCGTCGCCGCGCCTTTCGCCCGGCGCTTTCCCCAGTACGTGCTCATGGAGCTTTCCGATACCCGCCGGGGGAATGCGGTAGCGAGTCTGGCCGAAAGCATCCTGGGCGCGGCGCTCGAGGAAAACGACATTCTCGATGCGGCGATCGCACAGAGCGATGCCCAGGCCAGGGCCTTCTGGAAGCTGCGCGAATTCATCTCCGAGGCGCAGGCGCACGAGGGTCCGAACATCAAGCATGACGTGTCGATCCCGATATCCGCGATTCCCGAATTCATACGGAGGACGGACGCCGAGCTCGCAAGCGCCCATCCCGGGGTTCGAATGGTGACCTTCGGCCACGTGGGTGACGGCAACCTGCACTACAACGTATCGGCCCCCGAAGGAATAGCGCCCGACGTTTTCGTGAAAGAAACCGCGGCGATCAATCGCATCGTGCACGACAGCGTTGCGCGGTTCCGGGGCTCGATCAGCGCCGAGCATGGCCTGGGGCAGCTCAAGCGGGAGGAGATCCGGCGGTACAAGTCATCGCTCGAACTGGAGCTGATGCGCAGGATCAAGAGTGCGCTGGATCCAAACGGGATCATGAACCCCGGCAAGGTTCTCTAGCGTGCAAGCTGGACAAGCTGCGCAAGCGTGTTATACAGTAGCCGCTTCCAAGAAAGCCGCAAAGCAGGTCTTGATCGTGCTCTTCGAAAACGCAGGAACTCGGGTGCAATGGCGCTGGCGCCGGTGGCGCAGCTAGCCGGTAGTCGCTAGCGCGCCGTCTCTAGTACGGCGCGCACCCGCAGTACCCGCAACGTTTTCGTGGAGCAGTCAGATGACTGAAGCAGAGTTTCAGCGGCTTGCCGCCCAGGGTTTCAACCGCGTTCCCCTAGTCGCAGAGACCTTCGCCGATCTCGACACGCCGCTTTCCCTCTACCTCAAGCTTGCCAATCGCTCCAACAGCTACCTGCTCGAGTCCGTCGAAGGGGGCGAGCGTTTCGGACGCTATTCGTTCATCGGACTCGCTGCGCAGGTGCGCCTGCGCGCGGTTGGGAGACTCGTGACCGTGACACACGGCGATGCGGTTGTCGAAAAGTCCCAGTCTGCGGATCCGCTCGGATTCGTGCGCGAGTTCCTGGGGCGCTATCGCGTCGCAGAGCTGCCCGGCCTTCCCCGGTTCTGCGGTGGCCTGGTCGGGTATTTCGGCTACGACGTCGTACGCTGGATCGAGCCCCGGCTCTCCGGAGGATGGCTCAAGCCCGATCCGCTGGGTTGCCCCGACATGCTCCTGCTGGTATCCGAGGAGCTCGCCGTCATCGACAACCTGTCCGGCAAGCTCTATCTCGTCGTCTATGCCGATCCGGCCAAGCCGCGTGCGTGGCACGATGCCCAGGCGCGCCTGCGGGAGTTGCTCGGCGCACTGAGGCTGCCGCTGTCCCTGCCGCCGGAGCGTCGCGACGCAGGCGCCGAGGTGACCTCCAATTTCGGCCCGGAGGCTTTTCGAGAGGCGGTCGGGCGCGCAATCCGCTACGTCCGCGACGGCGACATCATGCAGGTCGTATTGTCACAGCGGTTTTCGCGACCCTACTCGGGAAGCCCCCTTTCGCTGTACCGCGCGTTGCGTTCGATCAACCCTTCGCCTTACATGTTCTATCTTGATTTCGGCGACTTCCAGGTGGTCGGGGCGTCTCCCGAGATACTGGTGCGCCACGAGCACGGCACGGTGACGGTCAGGCCGATCGCCGGCACGCGGCCCCGGGGCGCGACGCGCGACGAGGACTTGGACCTCGAGCGAGAGCTGCTCGAGGATCCCAAGGAGCGCGCCGAGCACGTGATGCTCGTCGATCTGGGCCGCAACGACGTCGGGCGCGTCGCCGCCACCGGAACCGTCCGGCTCACCGAAAAGATGATCGTCGAACGCTATTCGCATGTGATGCACATCGTGTCGAACGTCGAGGGCAGATTGATCGAGGGGCTGGATAGCCTGGACGTGCTGCGTGCGGCGTTTCCGGCCGGCACGGTCAGCGGCGCCCCCAAGGTGCGCGCGATGGAAATCATCGACGAGCTGGAGCGCGACAAGCGCGGTCTGTACGCGGGCGCGGTCGGGTACCTGGGCTTCAACGGGGATATGGACCTCGCCATCGCCATCCGCACGGCCTTGGTCAAGGCAGGGCAGATGCACGTTCAAGCCGGCGCGGGAATCGTGGCCGACTCGGTGCCAGAAAGCGAATGGGAGGAGACGCGCGCCAAGGCCAGCGCCGTGCTTCGCGCCGCGGAGATTGCGATGAGCGGCATGGACGGGAGGGGGGGATCGTGATCTTGATGATCGACAACTACGACTCCTTCACCTGGAATCTAGTGCAGTATCTGCGGGAACTGGGAACCCTGGTCAAGGTGGTTCGCAACGACGAGATCGGAACCGAGGACATCGATGCGTTGCGGCCGACGGGCATCGTCATCTCGCCGGGACCCTGCACGCCCGCGGAGGCGGGCGTATCGATCGCCGCGATACGCGAGTTTTCCGGCAAGATCCCGATTCTGGGCGTGTGCCTGGGGCATCAGGCGATCGGCCAGGCCTTCGGCGGCAAAGTGGGCCACGCGGCGAAGGTCGTCCACGGAAAGACGTCGACGATCAGGCATTCGGGCAAGGGCTTGTTTCGCGGGCTCCCGGACCCTTTCACTGCCACCCGCTATCACTCCCTGGCCATACTGCGCGCGAGCCTGCCCGGCTGCCTGGAGGTCACCGCCGAGTCCGAGGACGGTGAGATCATGGGCGTTCGCCACCGCGAATTCGCCGTGGAGGGGGTGCAATTCCATCCCGAGTCCTTTCTCACGGAGCACGGACACGCGCTCTTGAAGAATTTCCTGCAACTGGAGGTGGCATGAGCATCACGGCCCAGGAAGCATTGGCGCGGACCATCGAGCACCGCGAGATATTCCACGACGAAATGCTCGATCTGATGCGCCAGATCATGAGCGGTCAGGTCTCGCCCGTGATGATCGCTGCCATCATCGTGGGCCTGCGGGTCAAGAAGGAAACGATCGGGGAGATCACTGCCGCGGCTCAGGTCATGCGCGAGCTCGCGACCCGAGTCACGGTGAAAGATACCGACAAGCTCGTCGACATCGTCGGAACGGGAGGAGACGGCGCGCATACGTTCAACATCTCAACGGCGTCCATGTTCGTCTGCGCCGCGGCGGGCGCGCGCGTCGCCAAGCACGGCAACCGCGCGGTATCTTCGCAATCGGGCAGCGCCGACGTGCTCGAAGCGCTGGGTGCCAATATCAACCTCAAGCCCGAGCAGGTCGGGCGCTGCATCGACGAAGTCGGCGTCGGGTTCATGTTCGCGCCGGCGCATCACGCTGCGATGAAGCACGCCGCACCGGTAAGGCGCGAGCTTGGCGTTCGCACCATCTTCAACATCCTCGGCCCGCTGACCAATCCAGCCGGCGCACAGATGCAGGTCATGGGCGTGTTTCACCCCGACCTTGTCGGCATCCAGATCCGGGTACTGCAGCGTCTCGGGGCCCAGCGCGCGATGACCGTTTACGGTCTTGAAGGACTGGACGAAATCTCGGTGAGCGGCCAGACGATGATCGGGGAGCTGAGGGAAGGGAAGATAGTCGAGTACCTGGTCCATCCCGAGCGATTCGGCCTGCCCGTGCACGACCCGCGGGCGTTGCGTGTGGCGACGGTGGAGGAGTCCCGCAAGGTGGTCGTGGCGGCGCTGGAGAATGCCCCGGGCCCGGCCCGCGATATCGTGGCGCTGAACGCCGGTGCTGCCATCTATATCGCTGGTCAGGCGCCGAGCTTCGAGGACGGCGTGGAGAGGGCCTTCGAGCTGATCAAGAGCGGTGCTGCGCGTGCCAAGCTCGAGGCGTTCGTCAGGTTCACGCAACAACTCGCGCGTGGCTGACATCCTGGAGAGGATTCTCGCCGTCAAGGCCGAGGAGATCGCGAAGGCGAAGGGAAGAATCGGCGCGACCTTGATGCGGCGTCGTGCGGAAGAGGCCGACAAGCCCCGGGACTTTACGGGAGCGCTGCGCCGGAAGATCGCGGCCGGCCTGCCCGCGGTGATCGCCGAGATCAAGAAGGCAAGCCCCAGCAAGGGCCTGCTGCGGGAGCAATTCGATCCCGCTGCGATCGCGCGCTCCTATGCGGAGCACGGAGCCGCCTGCCTGTCGGTGCTGACCGACCAACGTTTCTTCCAGGGTTGCACCGAGGATCTCGCCGCGGCACGCAGCGCCTGCGAGCTTCCGGTCCTGCGGAAAGACTTCATCGTCGATCCCTACCAGATCCACGAATCGCGAGCGCAGGGCGCCG
Organism: Burkholderiales bacterium; assembly: GCA_035519135.1. Classification (GTDB taxonomy): domain Bacteria; phylum Pseudomonadota; class Gammaproteobacteria; order Burkholderiales; family SG8-39; genus VBDM01. Next base: position 209,194 of record DATIWX010000004.1, read on the forward strand.
ATTGCGTGCTCTTGATCGTCGCTGCCCTCGACTTGCCGCGCATGCTGGAGCTCGAGTCCGCCGCCGTTTCGCTAGGGATGGCGGTTCTGGTCGAGGTGCATAACCGCGCCGAGCTCGACCTGGCACTGCGGCTCGCGACCCCGCTCATCGGTATCAACAACCGCGACTTGCGCACCTTTGAGACGAAGCTCGAAATCACCCTGAGCCTCGCCCCTCAGGTTCCGGCACCGCGCATCGTAGTGACCGAAAGCGGGATACTCGCGCCTGAACACGCGCACCGGCTGCGAAAGGGAGGCGTGCAGGCTTTTTTGGTCGGTGAAGCCTTCATGCGCGCAGCAGATCCGGGTGGCGAACTCGCGCATTTCTTTCTTTAACCAACTGATGTGAAAGTATATTCCAGCAGAAGTTGCATGAATACAACAACCATTGCCGGTTCATGCGCAAAAAATCACACTTGTTATTGAGCTTGAAAGACTGGATTGGCAGAATTGCAACAGCCCATGTTCAGGGTTAAAGCGGGCGGTGCAGCTTGGCTGCCTTCGAGTCAAATAGAAGAGGAGATATTCTCGATGAACAAGAAGCTAATGGCACTGGCGGTTGCCGGCGCGCTAACGGCGCCGGGACTCGTTGTCGCGCAAGTCCCGACGACGCTCACGGCACAACCCGGCGTAGCCTCCAATGCCGGCATCACGTTGTATGGGCGGGTCGATGAGACCGTCATGTACGACCAGTTCAAAGGCGCGGCGAATACGGCAATTTCTGATGTGAAGAAGTCGGACCTCTATTCGCCTGGCAACGCCATGGGCGTCAAAGGCCGGGAAGACCTGGGCGGTGGCACGGCAGCCTGGTTCCAGCTCGAGATCGGCGTGTGGCCGTCCGAGCGTCTGGAAACGTCGACGGTCACCGGCAACAACTGGGGCGGGCGCAATTCGGGCATCGGCATCTCCAGCGGCGCCGGCGACATCATGTTCGGCGTGTGGGACACGCCCTACAAGGCGGTCGACTTCGTGTGGAACTCCATCAATTCCGGCGGTTTCTCTGCCGGCGGGGTCATCATGAACATGGCCGATTCCACCGGCGCTCTGAACAACGCCCTGTGCACGAACGCTGTTAGCAACGGTACCGGCAGCGTCACCACGGGGGCGAACGGCGTGTGCGTAACCGAAGCGACGGCCAGCAATACGGCATGGTCGCGGCGCGTCAGCAATTCCGTTCAGTACTGGTCGCCCGTGATGAGCGGTTTCCAGGTCAAAGTGATGACCGCCCTGGCGAACTATCAGTCTCCGGGCAACGTCGCGTTCGCCTCCGGCCTGCCGAAGCCCAAGGAATACTCCGCCAATGCAACCTGGGCGCGCGGACCGCTGTCGGTCGGGCTCGGGTATGACTACCACGAGGGGCTGCGCCCGGGTACTGCTGCGGGCCAGAACGCCAACCCGAAGGATAGCGCGGTGCAGATCGGCGCGAAGTGGAATTTCGGGCCGGGCGAGATCGGCGCGGGCTACGAGCAGATCACCTACGGGAACAGCGCAGCCAGCGGCGCCACGGACAATGGGATGAAAGTCCCGGCGTACGTCGTCAACGGCAGATTCAACGCAGGCCCGGGCGCGTTCTGGGCCAGCTACTCCGGTTCGGACGCCAAGAGCTGCAGTACGACTAACACAACGGCGACCAGCATCGGCACCGCGGTCTGCGGCGTGAAGGCGAAGGAGTATTCGATCGGCTACGACTACATCCTGTCGAAGCGCACCAAGATGTACATCGCTTTCAACAAGATCGACAACGGCACAACGACGCTCGGTAACGGAAGCGTAGTCGGCTCGAGCTACTACTACATCGCCGGCCCGGCGGCGAACGCCAACAACGGGACGGGCGGCGCTCTTGCCGCGGGCACGGACGTGACCACGTACGGGCTTGGCATTCAGCACGTGTTCTGATCCATCTGCAACGGTCAGGAAAGGCGCCTTCGGGCGCCTTTTTTTTGGCCGGATGCTTGCGAGCGAACCGGCTTGGGATACCATCTGCAAACGGAAGAAACGGACAATCTCGGTCGCAGTATGGAATTCTCGCCCGGCGGGCGCTTTGATCTGGATCGGTGTATCTCGAACCTCGACACGGTAGTGCGCGTCCTGTTCGGAGAACCCGTCGCACGCAGGCCCAGCCCGGCCGATGGGACTCCCGAGGACAATCTGGAGGAGGCGGCACGTCGCCAGGCAGCGGCGCTGATGCGAGTCAACCACTGCGGCGAGGTCTGCGCGCAGGCGCTCTACCAGGGTCAGGCGCTTGCGTCTTCGAACGAGGTGGTGAGGAGGGCGCTCGACAAGGCGGCGCGCGAGGAGAGCGACCATCTGGCCTGGAGCGCCGAGCGTGTGCGGGAGCTCGACGGCCGCCTGAGCGTGCTGAACCCGCTCTGGTACGCAGGTTCATTTGCGCTGGGATACGTGGCCGGACGGCTCGGTGAAGACTGGAACCTGGGATTCCTCGCGGAAACCGAGCGCCAGGTCGAGCAACACCTGGACGGACACCTGGACCGGCTTGGGGATCGCGACACGAAGACGCGCGCGGTCATCGAGGGCATGCGGCGCGAGGAAGCGGAGCACCGGCGTACCGCCGAGAGACTCGGCGCACGCGAGCTACCCAACGCGGCGCGCGTCGCGATGCGCCTGGCCGCGCGAGTCATGACGACCTTGTCGTATCGGATCTAGAGCTTCCTACTCGGCTACGATCTCGTAGTCGTGCGAGATGTCGGCCGTCTTGCCGAGCATGATCGAGGCGGAGCAATACTTGTTGTGGGAGAGCTTGATCGCGCTTTCCACCAGAGACGGCTTCAAGTCTTTTCCCCGCACGACGAAATGCATGTGAATCTTTGTGAACACCTTGGGATCCGTACCCGCGCGCTCGGCGGTCAGCCGTACCTCGCAGGCTGAGACCTGCTGGCCACTTTTCCTCAGGATCACCACCACGTCGTACGCGGTGCAGCCTCCCGTGCCGGCAAGGACTGTCTCCATCGGTCGCGGCCCGAGGTTGCGTCCTCCCCCGTCGGGCGCGCCATCCATTACAAAGGCGTGGCCGCTTTCGGTTTCTGCTACAAAGCTCATGCCCTCGGGACCGATCCACTTTACTTTGCATTCCATCTCGTCTTTCCTTTGCCAAGAGCGAAGCTGGGAGAAGCGCCCGTAACGCATTGAATATGAATACGTATTCTATGCGATTGGCGCCATATTGTCGCATTGCGGCAAATAATTCTTGCACTGCACAAACGCGGCCTTATAATGTGCTGGTGATGGGCGTCAAGCGCCCAATCTCCTCCACCCTCCTCCTTTGGTGGATCTTCGGCGCAGCTTTCCAAGCTGCGCTTTTTTTTGGTTGGCTGGTGCTCTGCAACTGAGTTTGACACGTTGCTACTTGTTCAATAAAATCACGCGCTTCCGCTGGATTCCAGCCCGCAAGATCCTGTCTATGACCACATTCTCGGCAAAGCCGCACGAAGTCAAGCGCGACTGGTACTTGGTTGACGCGAGCGGCAAGGTGCTCGGAAGGCTTGCCGCAGAAATTGCGCGCCGCTTGAGGGGCAAGCACAAGCCCGAGTTTACCCCCCACGTAGACCTCGGCGATTACATCGTCGTGGTCAATGCGGGGAAGCTTCGCGTTACTGGCAACAAGAGCGAGGCCAAGGTTTATTACCGCCATAGCACCTACCCTGGCGGTGTGTACGCGACCACGTTCGGTAAGATGCAGGCGCGGTTTCCCACGCGCGCCCTAGAAGTTGCAGTTAAAGGTATGTTGCCCAAAGGGCCGCTTGGATACGCGATGCTGAAGAAGCTGAAAGTCTATCCAGACGGCCGGCACCCACACTCGGCTCAACAGCCGAAGGCTTTGGAGATCAACGCATGATCGGGCAGTACTACTACGGGACCGGGCGGCGGAAGAGCGCTGTAGCTCGGGTGTTCATCAAACCGGGGAAGGGCGATTTCATTGTCAACGATCAGCCTGCGAACGAGTACTTTGCGCGGGAGACGGGACAGATGGTCGTGCGTCAGCCGCTCGTGTTGACGGAAAAGTTGACGCAGTTCGACGTCATGGTCAACGTGACAGGCGGGGGCGAATTTGGGCAGGCGGGTGCCGTGCGCCACGGACTGACGCGTGCGCTGATCGAGTACGATCCGACACTCAAGCCCCTGCTGAGCAAGGCAGGGCTTGTAACCCGGGACGCGCGCGAGGTCGAGCGAAAGAAGGTCGGGCTGCACAAAGCGCGGCGGCGCAAGCAATATTCCAAACGCTGATGTTCGAAGGATCGCACAGGAAAGCCGCCCTAGGGCGGCTTTTTTGTTTGCAGTTGTGTGGGGCGGGAATGTTCCCCGCGCTGCCGAATCCAAGCTGAGGTCGAATGATCAAGATCGGGATCGTAGGGGGAACGGGCTACACGGGAGTCGAGCTGTTGCGCATCCTCGCGCGGCATCCGGAATCCGAGCTCGTCGCGATCACGTCCCGCAAGGAGGCCGGCATCCCGGTCGCAGACCTCTTCCCAAGCTTGCGCGGCCTTGTCGACCTCCCGTATTCGGATCCTGCAAGAGCCGATCTTGCCAAGGCCGACTTGGTATTTTTCGCGACGCCCAATGCCGTCGCTATGGGTGAAGCGAAAACGCTCTTGCAGGCCGGCGTGAGAGTCGTGGATCTGTCAGCCGATTTTCGAATCCAGAACCTGGCTGAGTGGGAGAAATGGTACAAGGTCAAGCACGCGGCGCCCGAGCTTCTCCCGGAAGCCGTGTACGGCCTTCCGGAGGTGAATCGCGAGAAGATTAAGGCGGCACGTCTGGTCGCCAACCCGGGCTGCTATCCAACCGCCGTTCAACTCGGCTTGCTGCCCTTGCTGGAAGCAGGCGTAGTCGATGTCTCCAGGTTGATCGCGGACGCGAAGTCGGGCGTCAGTGGCGCCGGTAAGAGAACTGAAGAGCATCTGCTTTTTTCCGAGGCGTCGGACAATTTCAAGGCGTACGGGGTTGCGGGCCATCGCCACTGGCCGGAGATCTTGCAGGGACTTGACGTAGCTGCGGGGAGGAAGGTCGGTTTGACGTTCGTCCCGCACTTGGTGCCGATGATTCGGGGCATCCACGCGACGTTGTATGCCGAGGTAACAAAGGCCGCGGATTTTCAGCGAATCTACGAGGAGCGCTATCGAAACGAGCCCTTTGTGGATGTGCTTCCAGGTGGAAGCGAACCCGACACCCGCTCGGTGCGTGCTGCGAACAGTTGCCGCATCGCGGTCCATCGACCGCATGGTCGAGACACGCTGGTCGTGCTTTCCGTAATCGACAATCTGGTCAAAGGGGCATCGGGGCAGGCGGTCCAGAATATGAATATCATGTTCGGGTTGGAGGAGACCATGGGTCTCTCTCATCCAGCGGTTGTGCCCTGACCCGGCGCAGGATCGAATGCTCAAACTGCTCAAGCAATTCCGCCAGCGATTCGGAATCTCGGCGCCGAGGATGACCGTGCAGACGCACGTTGCCTGGTATTGGCGCTGGTTGGGGATGCTCGTGTTTCTTTCGCTCGCCCTTGCTCTCGCCGCGTGGATGTACGACGCGGGGCGCCGGTTCGCTGGTTTCGACCGCAGCGAGCTGCAAAATGAGTTTGGCCGCCTTCGCGAATCGATGTCCCGACTCGAAAGCGAGGCAGCGAGGTTGCGCTCGATCGCGAACGCCAGCGAATCCCGCCTGAAGATCGAGCAGACGGCGCAGATCCAGCTCGCCGCACAGGTAAAGACGCTGGAAGACGAAAACAACCGTCTCAAGGAAGATCTTGCTTTCTTCGAGAACCTAGTTCCGGCTGAGCGGCGCGGCGACAAGGTCAGCATTCATCGCTTCAAGGTGGAGCGCGATGTGCTCCCTGGAGAGTTTCGCTACCGCTTGCTTGTGCTCCAGGGAGGAAAGCTTGATCGCGAGTTCCATGGATCCCTGCAGCTTGTGGTGGAAATGCAACAGGAAGGTAGGGATGCTACAATGATAATTCCGGAGACAAGCGATACGAGCACTGCATTCAAGCTCAACTTCAAGTACTTTCGCCGAGTTGAGGGAACATTTCGGGTTCCGGCGGGAGCCAAAGTGCGTACCATACAGGCGCGCATCTTGGAGAACGGGTCCGGCGAGGCCCGTGCCAGCCAGAACGTCAACCTTTCTTAGTGCGTAGGTGACGCTATGTTTCGCAAGCAGCCAAGCAAGCCGCAAAATCGCATCGATAGCCTGATTGGCGTTGGAACGAAGATCGAAGGTAACATCAACTTTACCGGCGGCCTGCGCGTTGACGGTGAAGTAATCGGTAACGTGACCGCGGTATCCGACGAACCCTCGACCCTGGTGCTCAGCGAAAAGGCCCGAATCGAAGGCGAGATCAGCGTCTCGCATCTCGTGGTGAACGGCGAGATCTCGGGGCCGGTCTACGTGGCCGAATTCCTCGAACTCCAGTCGCGCTCGCGAGTCAAAGGCGATGTGCACTACAACAGCCTGGAGATGCATCTCGGGGCCATAGTCGAGGGGCACTTGGTGCACCGCTCCGGCGAATCTGAGTCAAAGACCGTGGAGCTCAAGCTGGCGACGAGCAAGCCCACTGGGTAGCGTCAAGAGATGAACTTCGACTTGAAGGCCGGTACCGGAATCCTCACATGGAGGACTCGGACCGGATTTGGAACAGGAGCAATGGCATGAATGCAGTTGCGGAAGCACCAGCGCCGTTGGTCTTTACCGACAGCGCGGCAAACAAGGTAAAGCAGCTGATCGACGAGGAAGGCAATGCCGAGTTGAAGCTGCGTGTATTCGTCACGGGCGGCGGTTGCTCCGGATTTCAGTACGGTTTCACCTTCGACGAAGTGAAGAGTGACGACGATACCGTGATGGAGAAGAATGGCGTGATGCTGCTCATCGACCCTATGAGCTACCAATACCTGGTCGGCGCCGAGATCGACTATTCCGAAGGCCTCGAGGGCGCGCAATTCGTCATCAAGAACCCCAACGCGACGAGTACTTGCGGCTGCGGGTCGTCTTTCTCCGCTTAGGTCGGTCGAAGGTCTTGAGAGACGGGGGCGTCAGCCCCCGTCTTGCTTTTTGAGTGTCGCAGCGGTGCACGCTAGTCTCGATCATGCGGCGCATATCGAGCCCAGCACGCGCGCATTCCTTGCGCCGGTCACCTCGGGAAGGTTCGCCGTTTCGCCCTTCACCCGGCGCTGTGCGAGCCAGGCAAAGGCCATCGCTTCCACCCAGTCAGGGTGAATGCCGAGCTGAAGCGTGGAGGCTACCGGGACGTCCGGCAACGCTCGGGCGATCCGTCTGACCAGGTCGGAGTTGCGTGCGCCGCCGCCGCACAGGTAAACCTCGCTCGCGCCGGAGCAGAATCTGGCAATGGCGCTGGCGATGCTGCGCGCGGACAGCTCGGCTAGAGTGGCCTGCACGTCTTCGGCCTTGTGTCGCGCGACGCCGAACCGACGCAACCAAGCCAGGTTGAAATGGTCGCGTCCCGTGCTCTTTGGCGGGGAGCGGTGGAAGTAGGGATCGGCGAGCAAATCCCCGAGCAGAGGCTGCAGCGGACGCCCGCGCGACGCGAATCTGCCACCCCGATCGAAGTCCTTACCGAGCCTCCATGCTATCCATGCATCGAGGAGAACATTGCCAGGGCCGGTATCGAAACCCTTTACCTTTCCGCGGGGAGGCAGGCTGGTAAGGTTGGCGATGCCCCCCAGGTTGACGACCACGCGATGCACGCGTTCACTCCGGAAAACGGCGGCGTGAAACGCAGGGACCAGAGGCGCTCCCTGACCGCCGGCCGCGATATCGGCGCTGCGAAAGTCAGCGACAACCGGTATTCCAAGGCGATCCGCAAGCACTGCGGGACTGCCAAGCTGCACCGTGTAGCCCGATTGCGGCCGGTGGCGCACTGTTTGACCGTGGCAGCCGATCGCGCGGACCAGCCCCGGCGGGATGCGGCATTTCCTCAGCAGGCGGCTCGCCGCCGTGGCGTAGAGTCCGGAGAGTCGAATTCCTGCGAGCGATGCCCGATGCAGCTCATCACGGGACGGAGCCTGTAGGTCGAACAGGACGGCCTTCAGCGCTTTTGGATAGGGCAAGAACTCGGTGCCGAGCAGCACAGGCCGGGATCGCAGATCGACAAGGGCGGCATCTACGCCGTCGAGACTCGTACCCGACATCAAGCCGATGTAGAGCTCGGAGGGCCTGCGCTGCAGGGAACCGCTCACTCTAGCAGGGCGAGCTCGCTGTTCTTGAGGAGATCAAGTCGCGCAAGGAGTGGGTCCGCCGCGCGTTTGAAGCCCGGCAGTTCGATCTCCAAGAGCGGCTGTGCGGACTGGAACGTCATGGTGAGGGGATTACGATTCTGATCGTGCGCGCGGAACTCGTAGTGAAGGTGAGGACCCGTGGCCCAGCCGGTTTGCCCTACGTAGCCGATGGTCTCTCCCTGCCCGACGCGCTTGCCCGGCTTCAACCCTCGGGTGAAGTCTCGCAGGTGAGCGTAGTAGGTGCTGTACCCTCCGTGGTGCCTGAGCACGATCAGGTTGCCGTATCCGGCTCGGCGCCCAGCGAATGCGACGACACCGTCACCGGTGGCCTTGACCCTTGTGCCGGCCGGCGCCCCATAGTCGACCCCTTGATGCGCCCGCCACTGCTGGAGAATCGGATGGCGACGGAAACCAAACCCGGAAGTGACGCGCGAGAATTCCAGGGGCGAGCGCAGGAACACCTTGCGCAGATTCTCCCCATCGGGCGTGTAGTATCCGCCCCTCCCCGAAGCGTCCTGGAACCAGACCGCGCGAAACGTCTGCTTCCGATTGGAGAACTCCGCCGCGAGCACCCTGGCAGACCGCACTGTGCGTCCGTCAAGACGAACTGTTTCGAAGACCACCGCAAAGCGATCTCCGCGACGAAGGTCCCGGTGAAAATCGACGTCGCCCCCAAAAATGTCCGCAAGCTGGATCGCGATGCTATCGGGAATTCCCGCGGAATCGGTGGCGGCGAAGAGGGAAGTCCTGATCTCGCCTGATTTCATCTCGATTCCGCGTGTCAGTTCCACCTGTTGCTCGAGCGTCTGGAATCCGTCCCCCAGGCGATCGAGCGAAAGCACGGTATCTCTATCGGTGAGGTACCACAGGGAGCGCAGCTTCCCGGCTTGATCGACTTTCGCCTGCACGGTCGTGCCTGGAGGCAAGAGGCGGAACGGCCGCATCGCGCGCGGCGAGTGTCGGATTGTCTCGGCGTCCGCTTCATCGGCCCCGAGCCGGCCGAGCAGCGCGGCGGGCGCTTCGTTGCGCCTGGATACCGCTTCGCGGAAGTAGATGCTCAGCCCGGACTCTCCGATCGGCGCCGGGGAGAGCGACAGCGGTTCGACAATAAGTTGCAGGGGAACGGCGTCGGACTCCTGATGAACAGTGCCGAAAGCGGCCACCCCGCCGAAAAGCGGCACCGCGACTGCCGCCGCGAGCCAGCGAAGGCGTCTTCCTCCGGAGCGCGTTACAATTCCCCCCTTGCTGTTGCTATCCATGTGTCGCCGCGGGTTAAAACCAAAAAAGTCTAACAAATAACCGCCAGGCAGGCCATTCCCCAGGAAACTCATGAGTGATATCGACAACCAGCTGAGACTTATTAAGCGCGGCTGCGATGAATTGATCGTCGAGTCCGAGTTGCGCGAAAGGCTCACAAGCGGCCGCCGTTTGCGGGTGAAGCTGGGCATGGATCCGACCGCGCCCGATCTGCATCTCGGGCACACGGTGGTGATAAACAAGTTGCGTCAGTTCCAGGATCTGGGCCACCAGATCCAGTTCCTCATCGGCGATTTCACCGGCATGATCGGTGATCCGAGCGGAAAGAACGAAACGCGCCCGGCGCTCTCCCGGGAGCAGGTACTGCACAACGCGAAGACCTACCAGGATCAGGTGTTCAAGATTCTCGATGCCAATCGCACGGAGATTCTCTTCAACTCCAGATGGTCCGAAGAGCTGGGGGCGGCGGGAATGATCCGTCTCGCGGCGACCTGGACGGTCGCGCGGATGCTCGAGCGCGACGACTTCGCCAAGCGCTATGCCGCCCGCCAGCCGATCGCAGTCCACGAGTTCCTCTATCCGCTGATGCAGGGCTATGACTCCGTCGCGATGAAATCCGACGTCGAGCTCGGGGGGACCGACCAGAAGTTCAATCTCCTGGTGGGGCGCGAGCTCCAGAAGCACTACCGCCAGCGACAGCAGTGCATCCTGACTATGCCGCTCCTCGAAGGGCTCCGCGGGGGCGAGAAGATGTCGAAGTCCCTGGGCAACTACGTTGGGATCAATGAGCCGCCCGAAACGATATTCGGGAAGCTGATGTCGATCTCCGACGAGCTGATGTGGCGCTACATAGAGCTGCTGTCCTTCCAGCCCATGGAGGCCGTGGACAAGTGGAAGGGGGAAGTCGCCGAAGGCGGGAACCCGCGCGACATCAAGGTGCGCTTCGCGAGCGAAATCGTGGCACGCTTTCACGGTGCTCGGGCCGCCGAGCAGGCGATCGCCGATTTCGAGGTGCGATTCAGGCGCGGCGACCTGCCCGACAACATTCCCGAAGTGACCGTCAAGGTCCCGGACGAGGCGAGAAAGCCCGCCGGGCGAGTCGCGGAAATAGCGATCGCGAAGGTCCTCAAGGAATCGCAGCTGGTCGCCAGCGCCTCGGAGGCGCTGCGGATGATCGAGCAGGGCGGCGTGCGCATCAACGGTGAGAAGGTCATTGACAAGGGACTGGTCGTCCGCCGGGGTGACACCGTCGTGCTGCAGGTCGGCAAGCGCAAGTTCGCTCGGGTCACCCTCGCCTGACGCGAGGCAACCCCGGTTCCGAAGCCCCCCATTTGCCTGGCGATGATGTTGTGTTATGGTGCCGGCAGAAGAAAAATAATCGGCAAGATTCAGCTGCACTGAAAAAGGGGGAGTCATGACACGCATCAACAAGTCCGTTCTATCGCTCGCGGTGGCGGGTATTTTCGGTGGCGGGGCCTCGCAAGCGTATGCCTCGGCCTTTGCCCTGATCGAGCAGAGCGCAAGCGGGCTGGGTAATGCCTACGCTGGCGCCGCCGCCGTGGCGGAAGACGCAAGCACGGTCTACTACAACCCGGCAGGAATGACTCTGCTAAAGGGACCGACGAATCTCTCCCTCGGGTTTGCCTACATCAACATCTCGGAGAAATTCACCGATTCAGGCTCTCTAGCTTCGGGGGTGGGACTCAACTTGGCCGGGGTAAACAATGAACCACGACCTTTGGGGGGAACAGGCGGCGACGCGGGCGGCCCGGCCTTCGTACCGAACTTCTATGTCGCGGGGGATATCGCGCCCGACTGGAAATTCGGCCTCGGCATCAGCGTTCCGTTCGGACTCAAGACCCATTACGAGGGAGATTGGCTCGGGCGCTTCCAGGCGGTCAAATCAGAGTTGACTACGCTGAACATCAATCCGTCGGTGGCCTGGAAGGTGAACGACATGCTCTCGCTCGGGGGGGGCGTGAGCTATCAGGAGATCGACGCGGAGCTCTCCCAGAACGCGAACTATGTGGCGGCGGCGTTTGCGGCAGCCGGCGGCGTGGCCGGGTTGCCCGGCAGTGCTACCTTCGCAAATACGGTCCCTGCCGCAAATGCCGAAGGGCGGGTAACGATCAGCGGCAGCGACGGCGCCTGGGGCTTCAACCTGGGAGCGATGATCCAGGCCACTCCGGATACGCGGATCGGCATTACGTACCGCTCGGCGATCAAGTATCACGTCACGGGATCGGCCAGTTTCGACAACGCGCCCGCGCAGCTGGGGAGCCTGAGCACCGGCGTCAGCCTGGACATCAAGATGCCGGACTCAGCCTCGATCGCACTCCAGCAGAAGCTGGGCTCGAGCTGGACCGTGCTCGCCGACGCGACCTGGACCGGCTGGTCCAAGATCAAGGACCTGACGATCATACGATCAAACGGGACAGTCTTGAGCAGCGCGCCGGAGAACTTCAAGGACACCTATCGCTACGGCGTGGGCGTGATATACCGCCATAGCGACGCGTGGTCGTTCAAGGCGGGCGCTGCCGTCGACCAGACGCCGGTCAACGACACTGACCGTACCCCGCGGCTTCCGGATCAGGATCGCACCTGGATCTCGTTCGGCGCCAAGTACGGCATATCGAATGACACGACCCTCGACGTCGGATACGCGCACTTGTTGGTCAAGGATGCATCGATCAACCAGAACGCCGGGAGTACGACCGCCAGCGGCCTGATCCTCGGTTCCTACAAGGCCTCGATCGACATTTTCGGACTGCAGCTCGCCCACCGTTTCTAGCCGCATATCGGGCAAATCCATTCGGCGCGTCGCTTGACGCGCCGAAGTTCTTTCCGATCCGCTCGACACCGCGCGTTCAGCTCGGGCGCGCGCGCTTGAGAATGGGCTCGCAGGATGTGGCGGGCGGCAAGGTTCCGAAAGCCCGGCCCCCGTCGCGCTCGAGGCGCGAGGCACAGAACGCGTCCGCGGCCTCCGGCAGGGCATGGCGCTCCATGAGGCTCGCCTGAAGGGCCACCGCGACGGTCTCGACGATACGCCGCGCCTCGAACTCCGATTCGCCGCCGCCCTTGAACAATTGCGGGATAGCGGCGGCTGCGTTGCGCGAGCGCGCACCTCCGCGGCGGATCTCCTCGAGGAGGGCCTCGAGACTCTCCGGCGCGCGCTCGAGCGAGCGCAGCGCATCCAGGCAGATGACGTTACCTGACCCCTCCCAGATCCCGTTCAGCGGCGCTTCCCTGTAGAGCCGCGCAAGGGGCGCCTCCTCCACGTAGCCATTGCCGCCCAGGCATTCCATCGCCTCTGCGACAAAGGCGGGCAGGCGCTTGCAGAGCCAGTACTTGGCTATCGGGGTCATGAGGCGCATCAGGGCCCGCTCGCGCGGATCCTCTTCCGCGCGGTCGAAAGCGCGAGCCAGGCGGAAGGCCAGCAGGGTGGCGGCCTCGGTTTCGAGAGCCAGATCGGCGAGGACGTTCTGCATCAGGGGTTGCTCGGCAAGGCGGCGTCCGAAGGCGTGGCGATGCATGGCATGGTGCAGCGCCTGGTTGAGCGCCGCCCGCATCATCCCGGCCGAGGCGACGACGATGTCGAAGCGCGTGAGATGTGCCATTGCGATGAGGGTCGCGATGCCTCGACCCTCCTCTCCGATGATTCGGGCGCGCGTTCCGCGATACTCGATCTCCGAGGAGGCGTTCGAGCGGTTGCCGCACTTGTCCTTGAGACGCTGGATGAGAAAGGGATTGCGGGTGCCATCCTGCAGCGAGCGCGGGACGAAGAAGCAGGTGAGTCCAGCGCCGGTAGTGGCGAGCGTGAAGAAGGCGTCGCTCATCGGCGCTGAGCAGAACCACTTCTGCCCGCTCAGCTCGTAGTCGCCGCCACCGCCGGCGGGCGTGGCGCGTGATAGATTCGTACGAAGATCGGATCCCCCCTGTCGCTCGGTCATTGCCATGCCGATCGTGACCGCGCGCTTTTGTGCCAGGGGGAGTGGTCGCGGGTCGTAGTCGCATGCCAGAAGCTTGGACTCCCACTCGGCCGCGAGATCGGGGTCGTTGCGCAGGACCTTGACCGAGGCGAAGGTCATCGTGACCGGGCAGGCCACCCCGTTCTCGCCCTGGTTCCAGAGATAGTTGAGCGCGGCGCGAGCGACCCATGCGCCGGCTCTTTTCTCGGTCCAGGCCAGGGAGTGCAGCCCGGCGCGGAACGCGAGAGCCATCAACTCGTGATACGCCGGGTGATACTCGACCGAGTCGATGCGGTTGCCGAAGCGATCGTGGGTCCTCAGTTCTGGGGAAAATCGGTTCGCCTGCGCGGCGAGCACTTGCATGCGCTCGCTCCCGACGAGCTCCCCGATTTCATTCGCGCGCGGGAAAATCCATCCGCCCCCTTCGCGCTCGACGGCTTCCCGGAGAGTTCGGTCACCCGACCAGGCGTTGAAACCGGCCAGGGGCGGGGGTTGATTCGTCGAATCGGCGCTAGGCTGGATCGCAGGCGTCTCGCGCATGCTGCATACTGTAATGAAAGCGGTCTCGACTCGACAAAATAGCACGCCACTGGAAGGAAAAGACAAGGACATGGCCGACACAGCAAAGGAAATCGCAACGCTCGCCGGGGGGTGTTTCTGGTGTCTGGAGGCTGTATTCGACGACCTGAAGGGTGTGGCCTCGGTCGAATCCGGGTATATGGGTGGGAGCACGGGAAAGCCGACCTACGAGGAAGTCTGCTCCGGGAACACTGGCCACGCCGAGGTGGTCCGCATCACCTTCGACCCCGGCGTCGTGTCGTTTAAGGAGATTCTGGAGGTGTTCTTCGTGATTCACGATCCGACGACCCTCAACCGCCAGGGCAATGACGTCGGAACGCAGTACCGGTCAGCGATCTTCTACCATTCCGCCGAACAGAAGGCCGCGGCGGAACAGGCCATAGCGAACCTGAATTCGGCCAGGATCTACGACGATCCCATCGTTACCGAGGTTGTGGCCGCTTCATCGTTCCACGCGGCCGAGGACTACCATCAGGAATACTTCCGGCGCAACCCCGCGCAGCCATATTGTGCGTACGTCGTGAGGCCGAAGGTCGCGAAATTCCGAAAGCACTTTCTGGAAAAGCTGAAAAAATGAACTGCACCCGAATGTCTGCGGTCCGGTCCGGAGCGCGTGGCTCCGGACCGGCCGCAGCCCATTCGTAACCCGCTCAGGGCGCGTTGTTCAGGGGAAAAACCAAGCTGCCGCGGGGTTCGGGGCAGGTCCTGCCCCGGGCGCGACCGTTACGGAAGACGCTTTAAGCGCCATCTCCGTCACAGCGCTGCCGGTTCGCCGCAGCTTGCCCGGCTGTTCCCAGCCCTGCTTCTCTCGACCGCGGTATTTGCGGTCGGGCGGGTCTCAGCGACGTCGCCTATCTACTTCTTCTTTTTCTTCGCTGCTTTCTTGGCTTTTCTCTTCTTCGCCATCACTAGCCTCCATCAAAAGTTAAAGAAGCAAGCACAGCGCCCGTTCCAGTTGCGGCGGGCGATTCGACCGTCGGGGCAAGCCCGGCAGCGAATCCTTGCGTCGCTCTACGTAGCGAGCGACTGAAAAATTTTCTTTTTACCGCGCTAACCTTGCATGTTCCGCAAGATTTCCATCTACAGCGGCAAAAATTTTCAGGAGCATTGCACATAATAAGCAAAGCAGCAAGAAGTATTTCGCAGCGAAACTACCGCGTCGCTCGAGCAAACTCTCATCGATTCGAAAAGTGTTGGCGCCGGATCCGTGCGAACCGCAACTTCGCAGCTGCGCTGGTTGCGAAAGTGCAGACACATCTCGCGAGCATATCGAGGCGTGATGTCGGCAGCTCTTTGGAGTAGCGGTGAACGCAAGCCGATCGCAAATCGCGCCGCGGGATTGGTGGGCGAGGTTGGCTGAAGGCGCGCTGACGAAGCGGATTTCGATTGAACGCGCCTTCGCGGCGATCGTTGCGAGACTCGGCCGGCGTGCGTTCAAGACACGCGTCTCCGGGCGGCATGTTCGGCGCGCACACCTAGGTACACCGCGGCCCGCATAGTCGAGTACGGTGTCCCTGGCGCACACCGCTGGCCGACGCGGAGAGATCACGGAGAACACCGGTCGCGAGTATGCGAAAAATTCGTAAGATTATGAATTTGCGCGAAGATTTCTCTGTCATATTTCCCGGCGGCTTGTAACATTTTTGAAATACTAGCCGCATACCATGCATGGGCTTTACATCGTTTCCCACCGAATTCCTTATCGGGAGGTTTCATGCAACTCATCCGCTATTTGAGAACCAGCCTGCTTGCGCTGTCGGCTCTCGCGCTGGGCACGGCGAGCTATTCGGGCATGGCTGCCGACATTACTGGAGCGGGAGCGACTTTTCCCTATCCAATCTATGCAAAGTGGGCTGATGCCTATAAACAAAAGACAGGCATCGGGTTGAATTACCAGTCGATCGGTTCGGGCGGCGGGATCAAGCAGATCCGCTCCAAGACCGTTGACTTCGGCGCCTCGGACATGCCTCTCAAGCCCGAGGACCTCGAGAAGGACGGCCTGATGCAGTTCCCGACCGTGGTCGGCGGTGAGGTTCTGGTAGTGAATCTTGAAGGTATCAAGGCAGGCGAGATGAAGCTGACCGGCAAGCTGGTTGCCGACATCTATCTGGGCAAGATCACCAAGTGGAACGACCCACAGATCGCCAAGATGAATCCGGGCTTGAAGCTGCCCGATCAGAGCATCACTGTCGTCCATCGCTCGGACGGCTCGGGGACGACCTTCATTTTCACGAACTATCTCTCGAAGGTGAGCCCGGAATGGAAGGAAAAGGTCGGCGCTGACGTCTCGGTATCGTGGCCTGCCGCCTCGGACGCGGGCGGCAAGGGCAATGAAGGCGTGGCCTCGTTCGTGCAACGCATCAAAGGCGCGATCGGCTACGTCGAGTATGCCTACGCCAAGCAGAACAACATGGTCTATACGCAGCTCCAGAATCGCGCCGGAAACTTCCTCATGCCCAACGACAAGACGTTTCAGGCCGCCGCAGCCGGAGCCGATTGGAAGAATGCTCCCGGTTTCTACGAGATCCTGACGGATGAGCCGGGCGCGAACAGCTGGCCGATCGCGGGTGCGACCTTCATCCTGATGCACAAGTCTCAGCCGAGCGCTGAGCGGGCAAAGGAAGTGCTCAAATTCTTCGATTGGGCGTACGCAAACGGCGATGCGATGGCCTTGGAGCTTGTCTACATTCCGCTTCCCGACTCCGTGGTGAACCAGATCCAGGCCGCGTGGAAGGCCAACATCAAGGATCAAACCGGCAGGTCCGTCTGGTAACGGCGGAAGACACCGCGAGCGTCCGGAACGACTAGAATGAGCGCTGTCGCAGATACGATAGAAGGGCTTCCAGGCCCCTCCGACATCTCCACAGTGTCTAGATCGATTCCGGACGCAAGTTTGCGTAGGCACTACCGGCTCGACCAGGCGTTTCGCCTTGCTACGCGGTTCTTTGCCCTCCTGGTGCTAACGCTGCTGGCGGGGATCATCGCCTCTCTGGTCCTGGGGAGCATCCCGGCCATGAAGGCTTTCGGTCTCGGGTTTCTTACCAGCGCGGACTGGAATCCGGTGACCGAGAAGTTTGGCGCGCTGGTGCCCATTGTCGGCACGCTGGTCACCTCGTTCATCGCTCTCCTCATCGGGATTCCCGTGAGCTTTGGCATCGCGCTCTTTCTCACCGAGCTGTCGCCGCCATGGCTGCGCCGCCCGCTCGGCACCGCAATCGAGCTCCTTGCCGCTATTCCGAGCATCATCTACGGCATGTGGGGCCTGTTCGTTTTCGCGCCGGTGTTCGGCGATCACGTGGAACCTCTGTTGTCGAACACGCTGGGGACGCTGCCCGTGCTTGGCGCGCTGTTTCGCGGCGCCCCGACGGGTATAGGCATCCTGACCGCCGGAATCATCCTCGCTATCATGGTGATTCCATTCATCGCCTCGGTCATGCGCGACGTGTTCGAGATCGTCCCGGCGGTGCTGAAAGAATCTTCCTACGCTCTCGGGTCGACGACGTGGGAAGTGGTATGGCACGTGGTGCTCCCCTACACCAAGGTCGGTGTTGTCGGTGGGGTGATGCTCGGCCTGGGGCGTGCGCTCGGCGAGACCATGGCGGTGACGTTCGTGATCGGTAACGCGCACAAGCTGAGCCCCTCGCTGCTCGCCCCCGGAAGCAGCATCGCCTCGGCTCTAGCCAACGAATTCACCGAGGCGGTCGGCGACCTTTACCTCTCGTCCCTGATCGAGCTGGGATTGATCCTGTTCTTGATCACCTTCGTCATACTCGCGCTGTCCAAGCTGCTGTTGATGCGGCTCGCGAAGTTCGAAGGGCAGAAGACCTGACGGGTCCTGCCGAAGCCAATGAGCCTCTACACCCGGCGGCTGCTGATCAATCGGTTCAATCTCTTCGTCTCTCTTTTGGCGATGGTCTTCGGCCTCTTCTGGTTGGGCTGGATCCTTTACACTCTGTTGGCGGCCGGGTTCGGCGCGCTCGGGCCGGACCTGATCCTGAAAATGACTCCGCCGCCGGGGAACTCCGGCGGTTTGCTCAACCCCATCGCGGGCAGCTTGCTCATGGCCGCCTTGGGGACGCTGATCGGCACGCCGATCGGAATCATGGCCGGGATATACCTGGCGGAATTCGGTAGCCGCAGCTGGCTCGCGCCGGTGACGCGCTTCATCAACGATATCCTGCTTTCGGCGCCCTCGATCGTGATCGGCCTCTTCGTCTACGAAGTCTACGTGGTGCAAGTCGGGCACTTTTCCGCTTGGGCAGGGACCTTCGCGTTGGCGCTACTCGTCATCCCGGTTGTGATCCGCACCACCGAGAACATGCTTCGCCTGGTTCCAGACAGCCTGCGCGAGGCCGCCGCGGCGCTCGGCTCGCCGCAATGGAAGGTGATCACCCTGGTGACCGTGCGTGCGGCCAAGGCGGGGATCATCACGGGGATTCTGCTCGCGATCGCCCGCATCAGCGGCGAGACGGCGCCGCTCCTTTTCACGGCGCTCAATAACCAATTCTGGTCTACGAACATGAATGCTCCGATGTCCAACCTTCCGGTGGTGATATTCCAGTTCGCGATGAGTCCCTACGACGACTGGCAGAAATTGGCCTGGGCCGGCTCGCTGATCATCACTTTCGGGGTGCTGAGTTTGAATATCATCGCCCGTACCATGGCTCGCGAGAAAACCCCGGTGTATTGATCATGAACGCCGCCGTTCTACAACAATCATCGCCCGAGACCATTGTTCAGAAGATCGAGGTGAAGAATCTCAACTTCTACTACGGCGGTTATCACGCACTGAAAAACATCAATCTTGGAATTCCCGAGAGGAAAGTGACCGCGTTCATCGGACCGTCGGGTTGCGGCAAGTCGACGCTGCTGCGCACCTTCAACCGGATGTACGCGCTCTATCCGAATCAGGAGGCGCGAGGCGAGATACTCCTCGACGGCAGTAACATCCTTTCACCGGGACAGGATCTGAACCGCTTGCGCGCAAAGGTGGGCATGGTATTCCAGAAGCCGACGCCCTTTCCGATGTCGATCTACGACAACATCGCTTTCGGCGTGCGCCTGTACGAGAGCCTTTCGTCACGCGAGATGGATGAGCGTATCGAGTGGGCGCTGCGCAAGGCGGCTCTCTGGGAAGAAGTGAAGGACAAGCTGAAGCAGAGCGGCACGAGCCTCTCCGGCGGCCAGCAGCAACGTCTGTGCATCGCGCGCGGCATCGCGGTCAAGCCAGAGGTTCTCCTCCTCGACGAACCGGCATCGGCGCTCGATCCGATCTCCACGGGCAGAATCGAGGAGCTCGTGCACGAGCTGAAGACCGACTACACCATCGTGATCGTGACGCACAACATGCAGCAGGCCGCGCGCGTTTCGGATTACACTGCCTACATGTATCTCGGGGAAATGGTGGAGTTCGGCGTCACCGATGAGGTGTTCATCAAGCCGAAGAAGAAGGAGACCGAGGATTACATCACCGGTCGCTTCGGCTGATCGGAGGCCACGATATGAGCAGCGAGCATCTTTCCAAGCAGTTCGATGCCGACCTGGAGACTCTGCGGTCCGGAGTGCTGCAGATGGGCGGCCTGGTGGAGTCCCAGATTCGTGGTGCCATCGAGGCGTTTGGCAGCGGCAACTCGGCCTTGATCGATCAGATCATTGCAAGTGAAGCCCGTGTCAACGAATGCGAAGTGCAGATCGACGACGATTGCAGCCACATCATCGTCAAACGCCAGCCCGCGGCCAGCGACCTGCGCTTGATCATGGCGATCAGCAAGACGGTGACGGATCTCGAGCGCATCGGCGACGAAGCCGAGAAGATCGCACGCATGTCCAAGCAGATCCATGAGCGCGGGCGCGCGGACCTGCACCGGTTCGCCAACATCCGCCATGCCGCCGACATCGCGCTGTCGATGCTGCGCCAGGCACTCGATGCGTTCGCGCGCCTCGACACGGCCCAGGCTGCGAGCATCATCCGGCAGGACGTAGCCATAGACACGGAGTTCCGCTCGATCCTGCGCCAGCTGATCACTTTCATGATGGAAGATCCGCGTACGATCTCGACCGCCCTGGAGATCGTCTGGATCGCAAAGGCGGTCGAGCGCATAGGCGATCACGCCAAGAACATCGCTGAGGACGTCATCTATATCGTCAAGGGCACCGACGTGCGCCACACCGCAGTCGAGGTGGTCGAGCGCGAGGCGCTCGGCTGATGCGCTCGGCGCAGATCGGGAACATGAACGGAACGGCCGTGCGTGGCGCGATTCTGGTCGTCGAGGACGAGCCCGCGATACAGGAGCTGATCGCGGTCAACCTCGAACACGCGGGACATCAGGTCCTGCGTGCGGCAAACGTTCCGGAAGCCGAGGCCCTCGTCCGGGAGGTCCTGCCGGATCTCGTGCTGCTCGACTGGATGCTGCCCGGCCCACCCGGGGTGAATTTCGCGCGCCAGTTGCGCACCGACCAACGCACCAAGGATATCCCCATCATCATGCTCACGGCGCGGGCGCAGGAGCAGGATACGGTTGCCGGGCTGGAGAGCGGTGCCGATGACTATGTGACCAAGCCTTTCTCGCCGCGAGAGCTCCTCGCCCGGATCAAGGCCGTGATGCGCCGCCGCGCGCCGCAGCTCACCGACGACGCGGTCGAGATCGCGGATCTCAGGCTCGATCCGGTCGCGCATCGCGTGAGCGCGTCGGGGGCACAGGTCACATTGGGACCGACCGAATTCAGGATGCTGCATTTTTTCATGACCCATCCCGAGCGCGTCTACAGCCGCGCTCAGCTTCTCGACGAAGTCTGGGGCGATCACGTCTTTGTCGAGGAACGCACCGTCGACGTCCACATCCGCCGCTTGAGGCAGGCGCTCGAGCCGAGCAAGCACGATTTCCTCGTGGAAACCGTGCGCGGCACCGGGTATCGCTTCAGGCGCAGCCTGCCCTAGGCTAGCTCGCCAGCGCGGCGCGCTCTTCCTTCGCCAGCGAGCGCAGCTCGAGCTTGACGCCGACCGAGCGCCATTGCTCGGTTTCCTCCTCCAGGGCGGCTTCCGTCATGGCGTGCTCTTCCAGCCAGACTCGCGGAAGGGACAGCTGAAAGCCGTTCTTCGATGGTTTGCATGCCAGGGCGGGCAATTTGATGTCGCGGCGGCTGAGGTGAAAAAGCACCGCGAGCCGAAGCGCGAGAATCAGAGCCCACTCGGCGCTGCTCTCGGGGAGGTCTTCGATCTTGGCGAGCTTTCCCCGGTGTGCGAGGACGAGCCGCGACAGACGCGATTGCTCTCTCTGGGAGAAACCCGGCATGTCGGCCTGACCGAGGACGTAGGCCGAGTGCTTGTGATACCCGGTATGCGCGATCGAGATGCCGATTTCATGGAGGCTTGCCGCCCAGCGCAGCATCGTCGTGTCCGCCTCCGAGGGCTCGCCGCTCAGATTTTCATAGATGCCCTGCGCGAGGCGCGCCACGCGCTCCGCTTGTGCCGCGTCCACTTGGTAGCGCCTCATGAACTGGCGCACGGTCGCCTCGCGCATGTCGCGGTGGCGCACGCGCCCGAGCAGATCGTAGAGCACGCCTTGGCGCAGGGCCCCGTCGGAAACCTCGACCTGCTCGATTCCGAATTCGGCAAGGGCGGCGGAGATGATGGCGATGCCGCCGGGAATGATGGCCGCACGGTCGGCGCGCAGGCCCGGCAACTCGAGCTTGTCGATCGTGCCTGCCTTGATCAGCAGGGCGCGGAGCTTCTCGAGCCCGGAAGCCGAGACCCCCTGCTCGCACAGCTCGCACTCTCTCAGGATGGAGGCGAGCGACTTGGCCGTGCCCGAGGAAGCCACGGCGTGCTTCCACCCCACGCGGCGGTACGCATCCACGATGTGCTGCAGCTCGTTCGCCGCGGCCAGCTCCGCCCGCTTGAAGCAGGACTTTTCCAGACGGCCCTCGGGGAAGAACCTCAGCGTGTAGCTCACGCAGCCCATGGAGATGCTCTCCATCAGCTCGGGCTCCAGGCCCGTCCCTATGATGAGCTCGGTGGAGCCCCCGCCGATGTCGATAACCAGGCGCCGCTCCGACGAAGCGGCGAGGCTGTGAGCGACGCCGAGGTAGATCAGACGCGCCTCCTCGCGACCGAATATCACCTCTATGGGGAAGCCTAGCGTTGCCTCGGCTTCTGCCAGAAAGGACTCCGCGTTCTTCGCCACCCGCAGCGCGCTTGTCCCAACCGCGCGCACCGCGGAGCGCGGGAACCCGCGCAACCGCTCGGCGAAGCGGGCGAGGGCTTCGAGGGCCCGGCCCTTGGTCGCCTGATCGAAGCGCCGGTCGCGCGTGAGGCCCGCACCCAGGCGCACGGGATCGCGCAGGCTGTCGAGCAGGTAGACCTGATCGTCGACGACCCTGCCGATCTGCAGGTGGAAGCTGTTCGATCCCAGGTCGACCGCGGCCAGTGTTTCTTGTTTCACAATTGCAGCGCCGATCCTTTCCAAGGGCGAAACGAAGCTATCATAATGCCGTTGCCCGATTGTGAATGAAGGCGGCGTCCCGCCTGCCTGTAACAATTCTGCAACAAGCCGTTTCTAGAGTCGACTTTTTCGTGCTTCAGAGAACTCTTATCCCGGTCAGCAGGATCAAGCCGCAGTTCCTCGCCCGCGAGCTCGGCGTGCTGGCGTTCAACGAGCGCGTGCTCGCGCAGGCCGAGGACCGGCGGGTTCCCGTGCTGGAAAGGCTGCGCTTCCTGTGCATCCTGTCGAGCAATCTGGACGAGTTCTTCGAGATCCGGGTCGCGGAACTGAAGGAGCGCATCAGGCTCGGCAACGAGATCGAGATTCCCGGAGAAACGCTCCCCGCCGACGTATTTCCGCTGATCAGCGCGCGCGCGCACGCCATCGTGGCGGGTCAATACCGGCTGCTCAACAAGGAGATCTTGCCGCAGCTCGCCGAAGAGGGCGTGCGCTTTCTTGCCGAGCACGACTGGGCGAAGGAGCAGCGCGCATGGCTGCACAGCTATTTCATGAGGGAAATGATCCCGCTGCTGACGCCCATCGGTCTCGATCCCTCGCATCCGTTCCCCCGCGTGCTCAACAAGAGCCTGAATCTCGCGGTTCAGCTCGAGGGCCGCGATGCTTTCGGACGCAACTCCGGCACTGCGATCGTCCAGGCGCCTCGCGCGCTGCCCAGGGTGATCCAGCTGCCGAAGGGCATCGCCGGAAAGGGGCACGCCTTCGTGCTGCTGACTTCCATCCTCCAGGCCTTCGTTCAGGCCCTGTTCCAGGGCATGACGGTGCGCGGATCGTACCCCTTCCGGGTCACGCGCAACAGCGACTTGTTCCTGGACGAGGAGGAGATCAAGAACCTGCGCACCGCCCTCGCCGGCGAGCTTTCGCAGCGCCATTTCGGGGACTCCGTGCGGCTCGAGGTCGCCGAGAACATGCCGACGGAACTCGAGCAGTTTCTGCTCGAGCAGTTCCAGCTCGCCAACGACGACCTGTACCGCGTGGACGGCCCGGTCAACCTGGTGCGCCTGATGCAGATTCCCGACATGGTGGACGCGCCGAAGCTGAAGTTTCCGGCCTTCGTGCCCGGACTTCCCCGCCAGCTGGAGAAGGCTTCCGACCTGTTTCGGGCCATCCGCAAGGGAGACGTCCTTCTGCACCATCCTTTTCAATCCTTCGGTCCGGTGATCGACTTCCTCGAGCAGGCGGTCGAGGATCCCAGCGTCGTCGCCATCAAGCAGACCGTCTACCGCACCGGGACCGACTCGGTGCTGATGAAGTACCTGATCGATGCCGCCCAGCGAGGCAAGGAAGTCACCGTGGTCGTGGAGCTGCTCGCGCGCTTCGACGAGGAGGCGAATCTCAACTGGGCGGCGAAACTCGAGGAGGTCGGCGCCCACGTCGTCTACGGAGTGGTCGGATACAAGACGCACGCCAAGATGTCGCTGGTGGTGCGCCGCGAAGAAGGCAGGCTGCGGCGCTACGTCCATCTTTCTACGGGAAACTACCACCCGCGCACCGCGAAGCTCTACACGGACTTCGGACTGCTGACCGCGGACGAGAAGATCTGCCAGGACGTCAACGAGGTCTTCAAGCAGCTCACCGGCCTGGGGCGCGCGCGGCGCCTCCACCACCTTTGGCTCTCGCCCTTCTCGCTTCACGACCGGATTATTTCCGCCATCAAGCGCGAAGCCAACCATGCGCGGGCCGGCGAGCGCGCGCACATCATCGCGAAGATGAACTCCCTGATCGAGCCCAAGGTGATCGAAACGCTCTACCGGGCATCGCAAGCCGGAGTGAAGATCGACCTGATCGTGCGCGGCGTGTGCGCTCTTCGGCCCGGCATCCCGGGCCTGTCCGAGAACATCCACGTGCGCTCGGTCATCGGGCGGTTTCTCGAGCACTCGCGCATCTTCTATTTCCTGAACCGCGGGGAGGAAAACCTCTACCTGTCCAGCGCGGACTGGATGGGGCGAAACTTCTTCGGGCGCATCGAGCTGTGCTTTCCCGTCCTCGACCGGCGGGTCAAGGAGCGCGTGATCCAGGAGGGCCTCAAGCCCTACCTTTCCGACAACAGCCAGGTGTGGGAGATGGATTCTGAAGGCAACTACCGGAGAAAGAAGTCGCGCGGCCGGATCCCGCGATCGGCCCAGGACTATCTCCTCGGGGTGCTCGCCGCGGACAAGTAGCCGGCGCCTCCGCGCCACGCTCTCGGCGCGGGCGAAATTTCCCTGACGCCGGAAGTTCTGTTGCTACAATCACGGGCATTTCTCCGGGAGGACGCTTCGTGCAGGAAAGTCCCTTCAAGGGCAAGACCGGGCTGCAGCGCCTGTGGAACGCCCTCGGCTATTCGCTGCAAGGCATGGCTTCGGCGTTCCGGCACGAAGACGCATTCCGGCAGGAGTGCCTGCTCGCGGCGGTGCTGATCCCCACGGCCTTTTTCCTCCAGGTCGCCGCGACCGCAAAGGCGCTGATGATCGCGAGCGTGCTGCTGGTCCTCATCGTCGAGCTGCTCAATTCGGCGGTCGAGGCCACCGTCGACAGGATTTCGCTCGAGAATCACCTTCTCGCCAAACGCGCAAAGGATATCGGCAGCGCGGCCGTGTTCCTTAGCCTGATCAACGTGGGCGTCGTCTGGGCATTGATCCTGCTCCGGGCACCGTAAGAAAAGCTTAAGAAAACCTTCATTCCGTGTTCATGTCGGGCGCGCACTGTGCGCGCGCATGGATACGCTGATCCCCAACCCGGGTGCTCGGAACGCACTTCGCGTCGCCGTCGTCACCGAAACCTATCCGCCGGAGATCAACGGCGTCGCTCGCACGGTTGGTCTCATGGTCGAGGCCCTGTGCGAGCGCGGGCACGAGGTCCAGCTCGTGCGGCCGCGCCAGCGCGAGGAGCCCGACCCGCCCCGGGGCGTGGGGCCGCATCAGCGGCTCGTCCCCGGCCTGCCGATTCCCTTTTACCGCCATCTGCAGATGGGATTCGCTCCGCCGGGTCTGCTCCGAGGAGAGTGGTCGAAGCGGCGTCCGGACCTCGTGCACGTGGTCACCGAAGGACCCCTTGGCTGGACGGCGGTGAGCACGGCGAGGGCCTTGGGCATACCGACCTGCTCGGACTTCCACACGAATTTCCACAGCTACAGCCGGCACTACGGCCTGGGAGTCTTCTCCGGCATCGTTTCCCGCTATCTGCGAGCGCTGCACAACCGTACCGACTGCACGCTGGTGCCGACCGCCGAGATGCAGTCCAACCTCGAGGCTCTGGCGTTCGAGCGCGTCAAGGTCGTGGGTCGGGGAGTCGATACTTGGCTCTTCAGCCCCGCCCGCCGCAGCGAGCGCCTGCGCGCGACCTGGGGTTGTCGCGGAAGCGAGACGGTCGTGCTGTACGTGGGGCGCATCGCACCCGAGAAGAACCTCGCGCTGTTCGTCCAGGCGGCGCTGGCGATGCGCGCGGTGGATGCGAGCCTGCGCGTGGTTCTCGTCGGAGACGGGCCGCAGGCCGCCGAGTTGCGCGCGCGGCACCCCGACTTCGTGTTCGCGGGAATGCGTACCGGCGGAGACCTGGCAGAGCACTACGCATCGGCGGACGTATTCCTGTTCCCCAGCACCACCGAGACTTTCGGGAACGTGACTCTTGAGGCGATGGCGAGCGGCCTGGCGGTGGTCGCCTGCGACTACGCTGCGGCGCGCCAGTACCTCCGCCATGATGCGAGCGCGCTGCTCGCACCACTGGACGACGGCGCCGCGTTCGTCCGGATGGCAGGGTTGCTCGCGGCCAGTCCGGAGCTCGTTTCGCGTCTGCGCTCAGAAGCCAGACGCGCCGCGGAAACGGCGTCGTGGAGCCGGGCCTTCGACGATCTGGAGCGCGTGTTGCGCAACATCGTCGGTACCGGCCGGGCGGGTGTTGCCGTCGGGGGGGATTCCGTCCATGTCGAGACTTGAAGCAGGGCTCGAGCGCCTTCGCCTATGGGATTCGGCACTGTGCGTCCGCTTCAACGGCGCCGTGAGGATCGCGCTCGTGCGTCGGGTATTCCGCATCGTCAGCCGCCTCGGGGACGGGGTGTTCTGGTACGCACTCATGCTCGCGCTGCTTGCGACCGGCGGAGCCGACGCGTTCGGGCCAGTCGGCCGCATGGCGGGGACCGGTTTCGTGTGCACCTTGATCTACAAGTGGTTGAAATCGACAACCTCGCGCCCTCGCCCCTATGCCGTCGAGAGCGCGGTACGCGCCGGTGCGGACCCGCTCGACCCGTTCAGCTTTCCCTCGGGACATACGCTGCATGCAGTGGCGTTCTCCATGGTCGCGATCGCCTTCTATCCCGTGCTAGCGTGGCTGCTCGTTCCTTTCACCCTTCTCGTAGCGGCCTCCAGGGTGGTGCTCGGGCTGCACTATCCGAGCGACGTGCTTGCCGGCGCTGCCCTGGGTGCGCTCATCGCCCGGGGGGCGCTCGCGCTGTGATCTCGCCTTCGAAAACCCGCGCTTGCTAGGTCCCGCGCGGCGCGCAAGGCGCCCCGGCGTTCGTGCGATAATCGCTCCGGTCACGCGAGGCGATTTGGGATGAGCAATATCGTGGTCCGAACTGTAATCGCGGCCGCTCTGGCGGCGATCGTCGCGTTCGGAACGGGCCTGCTCCTCGGTCCCGAATGGGGCTGGTCGCTGTTCTCGCTTGCGCTTCTCGGCCTTGTTCTGCACCACGCCTGGCACGTTCAGCTGCTGCGCCGCTGGGCGTCGCTCTCGCTCACCGAGGCCGTCCCCGAGGGTACGGGCGTCTGGGGAGAGGTGTTCACTCTGCTGTACCGCAGGCAACGCGCTGAAATCGCCGAGCGCCGCAAGCTTGCGCACTCGCTCGCTCGGTCCCGGCAAGCGGGCCGCGCCCTTCCTTACGGGGTCGCGATCCTGGATTCCGAATACCGCATCGTGTGGTGCAACGATTCCTGCGAAGCGCATTTCGGCATCGACGCGGAGGCCGACGTCGGGCAGCCCATCACCTACATGGTGCGTGAGCCCGAGTTCGTCGAGTACGTCGCCGCGGGGGATTTCTCCAAGCCCATGCAGCTCAGGACCGGGCGCGACGGTCTCGTCCTCTCGGTGCAATTCGTTCCCTATGTGGAGTCGCAGCGCCTCCTGCTTTCGCGCGATATCACGCAGGGCATCCGGCTCGAGACCATGCGGCGGGATTTCGTCGCGAATGTTTCGCACGAGCTGCGCACGCCGCTCACCGTGCTGGTCGGTTTTCTGGAGACCGTGCGGGAGCTCAAGCTCGATCCCGAGCGCTCACGCGACTACCTGAACCTCATGGCCGAGCAGAGCCGGCGTATGCAGCGCATCATCGACGACCTGCTGACCCTGTCGACGCTGGAGTCGGCGCCGGAGCCGCCCCGCGACGAGCGCGTCGACGTGGGGTTGCTACTCTCGCGCATACAGAGCGAGGCCGTTGCCCTCTCGGCAGGCCGCCAGCGAATCACGCTCGAAGCCGATCCTGGATTCGATCTCGTCGGAGCGGAATCCGAGATCGCCAGCGCCTTCGGCAATCTCGCCAGCAACGCCGTGCGCTATACCCCACAGGGAGGCGAGGTGCGGCTCATCTGGCGAAGCTCGCAGAAGGGTGCGGAATTTACGGTCGAGGATACGGGAGTCGGCATCGAATCCGAGCACATTCCGCGCCTTACCGAGCGCTTCTACCGTGTCGATCGCGGCCGATCGCGCGAGACCGGAGGCACTGGCCTGGGCCTGGCGATCGTCAAGCACGCCCTCGCGCGGCACCAGGCAAGCCTCGAAATAGAGAGCGCCCCCGGGGCGGGAAGCCGCTTCACCGCCAAGTTCCCGGCCCGCAGGGTCATTCCGGCGCGGGCCCGCACCGCGAACGACGCGGTGCTTTGACGCGGGCCTGCGCCATGGCGGCTGTAACCTGATCGTAGCAATCCCCGTGTATTCTGCCTCCGCCTCTCCTCGAGGCTCAGCATCACTCCTCCTCAAGCGCCCGTTCACCGACGGGCGCTTTTTTTTCGAGATCAGCCGCCTTCATATTTCCGAAACGTCGCGCGCCTAGCCTTGCGGCCGGGCAGGGTAACGGGAGGAAGCAAAGGGGTGCAGGGTTAACAATGAACCGGATTCGCGCGCTGTTCCTTTCTGATATCCATCTCGGCTCGCGCGCATGCCGGGCAGATCGGCTCCTCGCCTTCCTCAAGGAGTACGAGTGCCGGACGATATTCCTGCTCGGTGACATCGTCGATTTCTGGGCGTTGAAGCGTGTGGTGTACTGGCCCGAAAGCCACAACACCGTGGTGCAGAAGCTGCTGCGCCTGGCCCGGCACGGGGTCGAGATCTTCTATATACCCGGCAACCACGACGAGGCGCTCGGCGACTATTTTGATTCGTCCTTCGGAAACGTGCGGGTGAAGAAGGACTACCTCCACGTCGCCGCCGACGGCAAGCGCTACGCGCTCCTGCACGGCGATCAGTACGATCAGGTCACGGCCTGCGCGCGCTGGCTGTCGGTGCTGGGCGATGCGTCCTACAACCTGCTCGTAGACCTGAACCGCGCGCTCTCGTGGGTGCGCCGCAAGCTCCGCCTCAGGGGCCACTGGTCGCTGGCCGATTACGCCAAGCGCAGCGTGCAGGGCGCCGCGAGCTTCATTTCCGGTTTCGAGCTCGCCGTCGCGCGTCATGGCAAGGCACTGGAGGTCGACGGCGTAATCTGCGGACATATCCATACGCCGGCCATCAAGCAGCTCGACGGCATTCTCTATCTCAACTGCGGCGACTGGGTGGACAGCTGCACCGCCATCGTCGAGCACCTCGACGGGAGCATGGAGCTGGTTCGCCACGCCCCCGCAGGGGACGGGCCCGACGAACGGCCCGTAGAGCTCGCCGAGGCGGTCGGCGCGTGAAGCGGCGCTAGTTCCGCATGCGCGCGTGCTGCCGGCCGAGCCACAGGCCGACGACAAGCCAGAGCACGGCCCCGGGAATCGCCGCCGCAGCGAGTCCCGCGAGGCTCAAGCCCAGACCTTTCAGAGCCGCGTACACCCAGCCGCTGGCGGTGTCTCCGCCGCGGAACACGACCGTGTCGATGAAGTTCTTCGACTTGTACTTCACCTCGCGCGCAAGCGCGGTGAAGAGCATCTCGCGCGCCGGCCGCGCGATCGCATAGTCGGCCGCCCGGCGAAGGACCTGGAAAACGATCAGGATCGCGAGTAAAGGCATCAGAGCGATGGCCGCGAACCCGGCCAGCCCGAGGGCCGGCAACAGCGCCAGTGCGACCCCGACACCCAGCTTCTCGACCACCTTGGCTACGATAAAGAGCTGCCCGAGCAGGGTAAGTACGTTGACCGCGAGATCCACCCGCGCGAACAGCGCGGTCCGCTGTGCCGAGTCTTGGTACGTCGCGGCGACCAGACGAGCGAGTTCGAGATAGGCGAAACCGAAGAGAACGGTGTAAAGGAGCACGTAGAGAACGATGCCGAGGAGATAGGGCGAGCGCAGGATCCCCGCGAGTCCGGACCAGGTCGTGCCGCCGATCGAGCCGGCCTCATCGCCAGAGTCTGCCCCGGGATAGGGGTCGTCGCGCCCCTCGGCGTGCCGCACCAAGGCCCGGACGCACGCGAGGGCCGCCGCCAGGAAGAAGCAGCATACGAGCAGGAGGTTGGCCGTCCCTAGCGGCGCGGCGAGCAAAGCCGTGAGCGTCGGGCCGGCCAGGGCACCGCAGCTGCCACCCGCCGAGATGAAGCCAAACAGGCGCGCCGCCTGCTCGGGATGGAACAGGTCGGTCATCAGGCTCCAGAAAAGCGATACCACGAAGAGGTTGAATACGCTCACCCATACGAAGAAGGCGCGTGCAACCGCGGGCGGCGCATAGCCGACCGAAAACAGGGCGTAAAAAACCAGCAGGTTGGCGACGAAGAACAGATAGGCCCAAGGAACGAGGCGCCGGCGCGGCAGGCGCGACGCAGCGAAGCCGAAAACAGGCGCGACGGCGAGCATGGCGGCAAAGGTGGCGGAAAACAGCCACGGCAGATTTTCGACACCGCCCTGCACGCCCATCTCATCGCGCAGCGGCCGCAGGACGTAGTACCCGCAAAGGAGGCAGAAAAAACCGGCGAAAGACCACAGCGAGGGGCCGATCTCATCGGGTCTGGCGCGGGCGATACGCCTCAATGCGGAATGGGCGAGGTCCAAGGCCGGTTCGAGCCGGTCAAACGGCTCATTCTAGCCGTCGAGGGCGTTAAAAAAGTCACACTTTTCCCTGGCATCGGTCTTGCTCTAGACGGGGTGTATGGGTGAGGGGCAGGGCGGAAAGGCGAGTTTGTCGCACCCCCGACGCTCCCCGAGGAACAACTGACAGAAAGAGGAGGCTGCAATGAGCACACGCAAAGTACTGACGCTGGTTTCGATCGTCGGGATGCTGTTCTCTCCCGTTGCGTTCAGCGGCGTTGTCGGCGAGAAGCTGGACAGCGGCCTGGGCGACCTGTCCCCGAACTACACCGCTGCGGAATTCCAGCGCACTTACCACGTCGCGGGCGAGTCCCTCGACAGCGGCCTGGGCGACCTGTCCCCGAGCTACACCGCTGCGGAATTCCAAGGGAAGGAAATCGTCGCGATCCGTTAGTGTTGGGCCGGCGGCGCCTCCAAGCCTCCGCCTCCCAGGGACGGCTGGTTGCCCTCAGGGCGCCAGCCGTTCGATTTTCCAGCCGCCCGCGGCCCTGCGATAGCAGAGACGGTCGTGCAGGCGGTCCTTGCGCCCCTGCCAGAATTCGAACCGCTCAGGCGCGAGGCGATAGCCCCCCCAGTCCTCAGGGCGCGGCGGTGCGTCACGCCAACGCTTCGAAGCCCCTTCCAGCTTGACCTCCAGGGCTTCACGGCTCGCGACCACATCGCTTTGCGGCGAGATGATTGCCGATAGCCGGCTCCCAAGGGGTCTGCTGGCAAAATACTCGTCGGACTCGGCGGCGGAGACGCGGGTAACGCCTCCCTCGATGCCGATCTGGCGCTCCAGCTCCTTCCAGCAGAAAAGCAGCATTGCGCGGGGATTCTCCTCGAGTTCTCGCCCCTTGCGGCTGCGATAGTGGGTGTAGAAGACGAAGCCGCGCGCGTCGACTCCCTTCAGCAGGACGGTGCGCACCGATGGGTGCCCCTGTTTCGTCGCCGTCGCGAGCGTCATCGCATTCGGCAGCGCGACGCCCGAGTGCAGGGCGTCATCGAACCAGCTGCCGAACTGAACGAGCGGATCGGCATCGAGATCCTTCTCGTGCAATCCGGCGCGCATGTATTCCTGGCGCAGAGCGGCGAGTTCCATGAGGCATTTTACCCGCGGCGCTTCGCGTACCAGCTGCCGCCGGACAGCAGCACCGCCGTCGCCCAGAAAACAGGGAGCATCCCGAGCGCGGTGCCGAGCGCCCCGAACGCGAGCGGAATCGTGATCTGGCTGATGTTGACGAGCGTCATGCGCACGCCGATGGCTTCGCCAACCCGGCCCTGGGGCACTGTGTTGTGCAGCAGCGACATGACCATCGGTTGTGACATGCCCAGCCCCAGGCCGAGGAAGAACGCGACCGCCATCAGGAAACCCGCGCTCTTCAGAAGCGGGAAAAGGAGAAACGACCCGGCCGCGATCGCCAGGGAAACCGCGAGCAGCGGCCAGGCGCTCAGCCGCCGGGAGATCGCGGGAAGCAGGCCGCGGATGACGAAGGTGGCGGCCGAAAACGAGCCGAGCACCAAGCCGATGCTGGAGGCCGAGAGCTCGATGCTCGAGCCGTAGACGGGGATCGCGAACGTGAACATGTCCCACGCGGCGGCGAGCAGACCGCTGGTGATGAAGACCGGGCGCAGTCCGCGGTGGCGCAGGAGATCCGCGACCCGATGGCGCGGATCGCGCGGTGCGGCGTGAGCGTGGGGCTGGGGCAGGTGCAGCTTGTCCAGCCCCAGCACCGCGATCGGCACGAGCGGAAATCCCGCGAGCACCGCGAAGGTGGCGGTGTAGCCGATCTCGTCGATCCCGAATCCGGCGAGCATGGGCCCGATGAAACCCGAGATGGAGAATCCCAGTGCGCTCAGGCTGAAGTTCACGGGGCGGTCCTCGGGCTTGCCGATGTAGCCGACGATCTGCTGCGCGGCCACCTGGTACATCATGAATCCGGAGCCGATCAGGACGCTGGCGATGTAGAGCGCGGACATTCCCGGCCACAGGAAGGGAAGGCTCGCCCCCGAGCCTATCGCGACGGAACCGATAAGCATGGGAGGCCGGGCGCCGACGCGGTCGGTCCAGCGTCCCATGCTCACGGCGAAGAACATCGGCAGCAAGGCATAGAGCGCCATCAGCGCGCCGACCGTGAAGGGCGTGGCCTTCAAGTGGATCGCATACAGCGAAGCCGCCACCCGGGTCCCGGCGAACACCGAGTGGTTGAGCAGCGTGATGAAGATGAGGAGGTAGAGGGTGCGCACCTAGAGCGATGCGAAGTGGACGGCCATCCTCTTGCGCATGGACTCGTCCGGGAGCGGCCCGGAGGCGGCGCCGAGATTGTCGGCGACGTGCCTGGCGTTGCGCGTCCCGGGAATGACGCAGGTCACCCCGGGATGGCCGAGGATCCACTTCAGGAAGAACTGCGCCCAGCTGTTGCAGCCGATCTCCTTCGCCCACTCGGGCAGCGGCTTGCCCTTGACGCGGCCGAACATGGCGCCCTCCGCAAACGGCCGGTTCACGATGACCGCGGTGCGGCTGGCCGCGGCGGCGGCGAGCAGGCGCCGATCGGCCTCGGGCTCGGCGAGCGAGTAGTTGACCTGGACGAAGTCGATGTCTCCGGGATTGATATAGCTTTCCAGTTCGCCGTGCGCTCCCGCGTGGTAGTGGGTCACGCCGACGTAGCGTACGCGTCCGGCCTTCTTCCATTCGCGCAGCGTCGCCAGGTGCGTGCCGGCGTCGACCAGGTTGTGCACCTGCATCAGGTCGAGGCGCTCGACGCGGAGTTTCCTCATCGAGTCCTCCATCTGGCGGATGCCGGCCTGCTTGCCGCTGGTCCAGACCTTGGTGGCGAAGAACAGTTTCGATTTCACGCCGAGCTCCTCGGCGAGCTGGCCGGAGACAGATTCGGCGGAGCCGTACATCGGCGAGCTGTCGATCACGCGGCCGCCGAGCTCGACCAGGGTCTGCAGGGCTTCGCGGGCCTGCATCGTTTCGGACCGGTCGCCCGCGACGTCGAATCCCTGCCAGGTGCCGAGGCCCACCGCCGGGATCGCCTCGCCGGTCTTCGGGATGGGGCGCTGGATCCGGTCGGCGGCGCGTGCGGCGGGCATGGCTCCTCCAAGCGTCAGCGCTGCGGCGAGCTTGAGCCAGCTGCGGCGCGAGAGACGAGTCCTGGGACTTCGCTGGGCGTCCATCGTCTTGAACGACTCCGATTCTAGCAGTCCTGATGTGACGCGCTGCCCGCGCTCGCGCAGCGGTTCCTCGATGCGGAACATCGCCGGAGCGTCGGGCTGCGCACCGCCGTTGCGTGGCCTATCGGCACGTCTTACCATCCGCACTCAAGGAGGGAAGATGAATCCGGGTCCGGAAAAGCGGAACTACGATGCCGGCCTGCCGTCCAGCAACGCGCCGTTCAATCTGTGCGTGCGCTACGGCGACCTGATCTTCATTTCGGGCCTGCCGCCCTTCGACGAGGCGTTCTCGAATGCGCTGCGCGAAGCGCGCGAGAAGGGCCTGCCGCTTCCGCCGTTTCCGAATCCGCCCTTCGAGCAGCAGGTGCGCCTGGTGATGGACAACATGAAGAAGCTGGTGGAAGCTGCAGGCTCGAACATGGATTGCCTGCTCAAGGTGATCGTGTGGTTGCGCGATCAGCGCGACTCGGAAACTTTCGACCGCATCTACCGTGGCTACTTCAGCAGCCGCGAGACGCTGCCCGCCAGGACGCGCATCCAGGCGGGCCGCACGCCGCTCGATTGCGGGCTCGAGGTCGAGGCGATCGGCTATGTGCCCAGGAAGGGCGTGCACCGCAGAGCAGCGAGGCGAAAGCGCGGAACGACCCGCCGGAAGTGACCACGAGGAGGAAGACATGGGGACGCCGTTTCAGAAACCGGTCCTGGCTGTCGCGGTGCTCGTCGCCGCGGTCACGGTCCAGGCGCAGGACAACAAGGCCGAAAAACGCAACATGGAGCTCATCGGCTACAGCGACCTTCAGGGGCGCAGCGCCTACCAGCCGACCATCCACAAGCAGGGCAGTCGCTGGATCGCCTACGTCGGCCACCACGGCGACAACGTCCTCAATCCGCTGACCGGCAGCAAGGAAGACAACGGAACGTCGATCCTCGACGTCACTGACCCGCGGCACCCGGAGTACCTCGCGCACATTCCCGGCCAGCCCGGCAAAGCCGAGGCGGGGGGCGCGCAGATGGTGCGCGTATGCGACGGCGCCCAGCTGCCGAAGGGCGACAAGAGCAAGGTCTACCTGCTTCGCACCTTTGGCAACCAGGCGCACCAGATATGGAATGTCACCGATCCGGCCAAGCCCGCGCTGCTCACCACGGTGTCGAGCAAGCTCAAGGACACCCACAAGAACTGGTGGGAGTGCGACACCGGCATCGCCTACCTCGTCTCGGGCGTTGAGGGCTGGCGCGTACGGCGCATGACGCAGGTGTACGACCTCTCCGATCCGGAGAATCCGGTGTTCATCCGCGACTTCGGCCTTCCCGGCCAGCAGCCCGGCGCGACCGGGACGGCGCCGGCGGACCTGCACGGACCGATCTCCACCGGCCCGAAGGGCAACCGCGTCTATTTCGGCTACGGCACCAACAAGGACGGCGTGCTGCAGATCGTCGACCGCGACAAGCTCCTGAACGGCCCGAGAGAGCCGACCAGCGAGAACCTGCTCTACCCCCAGGTCGGCAGGATCGACCTGCAGCCGGGCAACGGCGCGCACACCGCGCTACCGCTCCTAGGCATGCCGCTGCCCGAGTTCGCCAAGGACGCGAAGGGAGCGACGGGGGACTTCGTGATGATCGTGAACGAGCAGATCCTCAACGAGTGCCGCGAGACGCGCCAGCGCGTTTGGTTCGTCGACGTGACCGCCGAGTCGAAACCCTTCAACGTGTCCAATTTCAACGTGCCGGAGAAGAGCGGGAACTTCTGCTCCCGCGGCGGCCGCTTCGGCTCCCACTCCCCCAACGAGAACCAGCCGCCGATGTACGCCAAGCGCCTGGTGTTCGTCGCCTGGTTCAACGCCGGGGTGCGCGCGATCGACATCCGCGACCCCTACAACCCCAGGGAAGTCGGCTACTACATTCCGGCCAAGACGGGAAAGACCGACAAGCGCTGCGTGAAGATGCCGGACGGCAAGGAGCGCTGCAAGATCGCGATCCAGACCAACAATCTCGAGGTCGACGATCGCGGCTACATCTACATCGTCGATCGCGCCAACACCGGCATGCACATCCTGCAGGTCACGGGCGAGGCGCGCAAGATCGCGAATTTCTAGATGGCGAAGAGCGTTTTGGCGCGGCTCGACGAATCAGTCGACAACTTCTGCCGGCGCACGCGCTATTTCCGGGAGGAGATGACCGAGGGACGCGCGCGCATGTTCGCGATGCAGCATCGCCTGAACACGCGCCAGCGCAACTCCGTGCTCAAGCTCAAGGTCGCCACCAACTGCCCGGACTGGGACACGCGCATCGGTATCATCCGCGCCTGCAGCGAGGAAGTGATCGCGGACCACGAACACGGGCGGGGAAGGGCGCACTGGCAGATACTCGAGGACCTCGGCACGCGCATCGGCCTTTCGCGGAAGGAAATCCAGAACGCGAAGCCCATTGCCAGCACCCAGCTCGCCTGGGCAGCGTGGGAAGGCCTGATGGCGAACCGCCACTGGCTCGAAGGCATAGTCGCCAACACCTGCGCCGAGCGCGCCAATGTCCCGGGCTACGGCACGGGCATCATGAAGAAGCACGGCTGGTTCGGCCTGGAGCGCGAGCGCTGGGGAAAGCTGTTCAAGCTCTCCGACAAGCACCTCGAGTTCTTCGAGCTGCACGAAAAAGCGGACATCGCGCACTCGGACGCGGGTTGGCGCGCGGTCGAGCGCTTTGCGAAGCGGTTGCACATGGAGGACGCCGTGGTCGCGGCCTGCGAGAAGAACCTCCAGGTGTGGGAGATGTACCTCGACGGCATCGGCGCGGCCGGGGACAGGCGCGATGATCGCTAGAATCTTCGCGCTCGTCCTTGCGTTTCTCGCGCACGCCGCCGCTGCGCAGTACCCGTCGCACCCGATCCGCCTGATGGTGCCCTTTCCACCGGGCGGCGGGCCGGACCTCGTCGGACGCATCCTCGCGCCCAAGCTGTCGGACGCGCTCGGCCAGCCGGTGGTGGTGGAGAACCGTGTCGGGAGCAACGGCAACATCGCGGGCGAGGCGGTGGCGAAGTCACCCGCCGACGGCTACACGCTGCTGGTCGGCAACGACAGCCTGTTCGTGATCAACGCGCATCTGTACAGGCAGATGCCCTTCGATCCCTTGAAGGATCTCGCGCCGGTCGCGAGCCTGGTGTCGAACGGCTTCTTCCTCGCGGTCAACCCTTCCATCCCCGCGCGCTCGCTGCCGGAGTTCATCGAGTACGCGCGCAAGGCGGATCCTCCGCTTCAGTACGCTTCGGGCGGAAACGGCAGCCAGCACCACCTGACGATGGAGCGCCTCAAGGCGCGCGCGGGCTTCAGGATGGTCCATGTGCCCTACAAGGGCGGAGCACCGGCGACGACCGCGACGGTCGCCGGGGAGGTGGCGGCGATGATGTCTGGCACGTCGACCGCGGGGCAGATCAAGGCCGGCCGGCTGCGCGCGCTCGCCTTCACCGGGCCGCAGCGCTCGCGCGTGCTGCCCGACGTGCCCGCGGTCGCCGAGTTCTTTCCGGATTTCGTGATGGTGCAGTGGTACGGTCTGTTCGCCCCTGGCGGCACGCCGGAAGCCGTGCTCGCGCGCCTGCGCGAGGTAACGAACAAAGCGCTTGGGCTGCCCGATGTGAAGGACAGGCTCTCCAATGCCGGGGGCGTGGAGCCCTGGATCACCACGCCGGAGGAGTTCGTCGGGCAAATCCGGGGCGAGTACGCGACCTACGGCAAGCTTGTGAAGGAAGTCGGGGCGAAGATCGATTGAGCGGGCCCTGACCTTGCCCCGGACAAATTCCCGCTTCGCGCAGGGCGTATTTCTCGTCTTCGTCACGGTACTGCTGTGGGGCGTGCAGTTTCCGGTGGCCAAGAGCGCATTTGGCTCCGTCGACGCCTTCCACGTCACCGCGCTCCGCTACGCGCTCGGCATGCTCGCGCTCGTCGCCCTGCTCGTTTGGCTCGAGGGGCGTGCCGCACTGTCGTACTACGGGCGGTTCTGGGCGACGGCTCTGGTCGGCCTGGTCGGCATGTGCGCATCGCCCATGCTCGTCTTCCTCGGCCTCGCGCTCTCCAGCCCCGAGCACGCCGCCATCATCGTCGCGCTGCAGCCTTCCATGACGGCGCTCGCCGACTGGGCGCTGAGAGGAAGGCGCCCCGGGCGCTTCACGCTCGCCTGCCTCGCGCTCGCCTTTGCCGGCGTGGTCACGGTCGTGACGCGGGGCGATCCCGTCCATGCGTTCGCCAAAGGCGGGCTGGCCGGCGACATCCTCGTGTTCCTGGGCGCAGGCTGCTGGGTAGGCTACACGATGGCCGCGGAAATCTTCAAGGGATGGTCGGCGCTGCGCCTCACCGCGCTCACGATCGTCCCCGGGTCGCTCGGCTGCGTCGCCGTGACCGCCGTGCTCGTCGCGGCGGGAGTTTCGGTGGTACCGGGAATGGCGGAGCTCGCCGGGGTCGGCTGGCACCTCGTCTATCTCACGCTCGGCGGCATCGTCATCTCGATGCTGTGCTGGAACGCGGGCAACCAGCGCATCGGGTCGCTCAACACCATGCTGCTGATGAATCTCGTTCCCGTCGTCACCTTTGGGGTGCGGTTCGCTCAGGGAGCGCGTCCGACCTCGCTCGAGCTCTTCGGCGCGGCGCTCGTGATAAGCTCGCTCGTGGCGAACAACCTGTACCTGCGCCGGAAGTCGGCGCGAAAAGCAAGCGAGGCGACGAAATGAAATCGTATTGGCTCAAGCTCGATTCCGGAAGAACCGCGCTCGAATTCCGCGACGTGCCCGCGCCCGAGCCCGGCCCGGGGCAGATCCTGCTGCGCATGCACGCCGCCGGCTTGAACCGGGGAGAGCTGATCGTCGGCCACGCGGTCAAGGCCGGCGGCGCGGCGAAACCCGCGGGCGCCGAGGGCGCGGGGGAGGTGGCGAAGCTCGGAGCGGGCGTCTCGAACGTCAAGGTGGGCGAGCGCATCATGGGGCGTTGCTCCGGATCGTTCGCCGAATACTCGCTGATGGACGCGCGCGAAGCCGTGCCGGTGCCGAAGAACCTCTCATGGGAGGAAGCCGCCTCCGTTCCGCTCGTGTTCATGGTGGTTCACGACATGCTCATCGCCCAGGGGAAGCTCAAGGCGGGCGAATGGCTGCTCGTTACCGGTATCTCGGCCGGAGTCGGCGTCGCCGCGCTGCAGACGGCCAAGGCGCTCGGCGCCAGGGTGATCGGGACCTCGGGGTCTCAGGAAAAGCTCGACAGGCTGAAGGCAATGGGCCTGGACGTCGGCATTCGCACGCGGGCCGGGGACTTCGCCGACGCCGTGATGAAGGCGACCGGCGGCAAGGGCGCGAATCTGGTGGTCAACAACGTCGGCGGCTCGGTGTTTGCCGAGACGATGCGCGCGCTCGCCTACGAAGGCCGGCACGCCACCGTCGGCTACGTGGACGGGGTGCTGAAAAGCGAGCTCGATATCGAGGCGCTGCACACCAAGCGCCTCACGCTGTTCGGCGTATCCAACCGCCTGCGCACCGCCGAGCAGCGCGCGGTGACGGTCCGGGGATTTGCCGCCGACCTGCTGCCCTTCATCGCATCGGGAAAGATCAAGCCGCTTGTCGACCGCGTGTTCCCCTTCGCCGAGCTGCCCGCCGCCAAGGCCTACATGGAATCCAACGCACAGGTCGGGAAGATCGCGGTGAGCATGTAAAACCGGGGACAGACCACGGTTTTCTACCAGCGACGGATTACGTCCCGAGCTACGTGACGCCAAAACCGTGGTCTGTCCCCGGTTTACTGCTCCTTCGGTATCCCGGCGTCCCTGATCACCCTGCCCCAGGTGTCGTACTCGCTCCGGATGTGACGCGCGAGTTCCTCGGGCGTCGAAGGCGTGGGGTCCTCGCCCTGCTTGAGAATGGCAGCGTGGACTCCGGGATCCTTCAGCGTCTTCACGATCTCAGTGTTGAGGCGCGTGACGATATCCTTGGGCGTCTTCGCCGGCGCCACGAAGGCGTACCAGTTCGTGGCCTGGTAGCCCGGGTAGCCCTGCTCGGCGATGGTGGGCACGTCGGGCAGCGATGCCGAGCGCTTGGTGCTGGTCGATCCGAGCGCGCGCAGCTTGCCGCTTTGGACCTGCGGGGTCGCGGTGGTCGCCGACGCGAACACCGCGGGGATCTGACCGCCGAGCAGGTCGCTCATCGCCGGGCCGCCGCCCTTGTAGGGCACGTGCGTGAGATTGGTTTTCGCGGTCAGGCGGAACAGCTCGCCGGCGAGGTGCCCGGCGCTGCCCACGCCCGAGGTCCCGTAGGCGATGCCGCCGGTGCGGCTGTTCGCGAGCTTCACGAATTCGGCGAGCGTCTTCGCCGGCACCGACGGATGCACGACGAGCACGTTCCCGGACTCGGTCGCCATCGACAGCGGCGCGAAATCGGTGAGCGGGTTGTAGGGCAATTTCGAGTTGAGGTGCGGCGCGACGGCGAGCGCGGCGATGGTCGCGAGCAGGAAAGTGTAGCCGTCCGGTTCGGCCTTGGCGACGATTCCCGCGGCGATCGTGCCGCCGGCTCCGGCGCGGTTCTCGACGACCACGGTCTGGCCCAGATACTCGCCGAGTTTCTTCTGCATCACGCGGGCCACGGTATCGGTCCCGCCGCCGGGGGCGAAGCCCACGATCAGCGTGACCGGCCTAGCCGGATAGGTCTGCGCCGTGGCGTTCGCCATCATGGCGAGCGCTGCGGCAAGCGCAACGATTGGTCTCATGCTCCTTCTCCTCTTTCTCTTTTCATGTGAGGCGCCGCTTGCCGGGCGCTCATTTGCCGCCTTCTGCGGCCCTCATTTGCCGCCTCCGGCGGCCCTCATTTTCCCTGAAACACGGGCTTGCGCTTTTCCATGAAGGCTCTGCGGCCCTCGATGTAATCCTGGCTTTCGAAGCATTGCTTGACGAGCGCGGCACAAGCCTGCGCATCGAACGCGGTGTTCATCTTCAGCAGCTCGCGCACGATGCGCTTGCTCGCGCGGATGGTGAGCGGCGCGTTCTCCGAGATCATGGCGCAGTACTCGAGCACCAGCGCTTCCAACTCGGCGACCGGCGCCACGCGGTGCACGAACCCCATGGTCTTCGCCTCCTCGGCCTTGAACTGGCGCCCGGTGATCAGCACCTCGCGCGCGAACGCCGGGCCCACGGTATCGACCAGATTCTTCAGCGACGAGGCGCGGTAACCGAGGCCCAGCTTCGCCGCCGGTATGCCCAGCCGTGCGTCCTCGGCGGCAATCCGGAGGTCGGAGCACAGGGCGATGTTGACGCCCGCGCCGAGGCAATAGCCGCGGATCATGGCGATGATCACCTTGTCGCAGCCCTGCAGGCGCTCGGCGACGCGGCCGGCGATCTCCTCGTAGCGCTGGATGCCCTCGGCGGTCGAGCGATCCTTCTCGTACTGCGAAACGTCCGCTCCCGACACGAAAGCCTTGTCGCCCTCGCCCTTGAGCACGATGACGCGCACTTGCGCGTCCTGCTCGAAGCGGTCGAGCACCTTCGGGATCGCCTCCCACATGTCGATCGAAATGGCGTTCCGGCGGGCGGGATTGTTGAAGGTGAGCCAGCCGATCGAGCCCTGCTTCTCGGCCACGATGCGCTCGGTGAGCTCGCCCGCCGGGAAGGCGGGCTGTCTCGGGAGAGCGACGAGTTCTGCCTGGTTCATGGATGATTCCCGGAAGAAACCGCGATTGTAAGCCGCGGCGCGGCCGCGAGGCCCTTGATCCCGGTCAATAAGGTCTTGCGCCGAACAGATACGGGTGAAGGAGGATGAGCACGACGTACAGGGCGAGCCCGACCAGCACCTTCTTCCATCCGATCTCCTCGAAGCGGAACTGGTTGCGTCCCTGGAAGATCGCGCCGAACGGGATATTGGATGTGACCGACGCGAAGCGCTCCCAGTCCACGCCGATCGCCCTGTTCTTGCGGGCGTCGATCAGCACCGTGCCCAGGATCGACAGCAAGGCGAAGCCGCCGAAAAAGATCAGCGAGGCGGTGTCTCCCCGAGCGATCACATGCAGTACCGCCCACAGCGCGATGCCCCACTGTATCGGGTGGCGCGTCACCCGCAGGATTCCGCGCGGCTCGCCGAGGGTTCGAAGCGCGCTCTCCTGGCGCACGGCGCTGGGATTCCTGGTCATGCCGCCCGCGGCGATGAGAATCAGCGAAACCGGCATCAGCACTACCGCCCACACCTTGAATTCGTCACCCACCCACAGGCGCTCGTAGGGCGCCCTGATGTAGGCCCAGACCATCCAGGCGACGGTGAGCAGGGACACCAGGCTGTAGGCCCCGAGGTAGACCTTCTCGCCCAGCATCGCAACGAGCCCCGAGCGCAGCGGCGTGCTTGAAACGAAGTGAGTGCCGAGAAACACCGCCGCGGCAAGCACCAGCATAGCCATGGGTTCCATGCCAACCTCCCCGAGTCGGGAAACTATGCTGCCACGAAGGGCGGAGGTGGTCAAAAGCCAGAAACGTTCGCTTACAGTCCTTACAGATTCCTGATCAACCTCGGGCCGCGGCGCGCGTTACTGGAGGCGGGAAACCACATCAAGGAGGCGAACATGAAGGTAACAGGAGCGGTAATGGCGGCAGCGGTCGCTGGTCTGTTCTCGATCGGAGCCAACGCGCAGACCACCGGTTCGGAAGTGCAGCGCGACGTCAACCAGCAGCAGCGCATCGAGCAGGGCCTGAAGAGCGGGTCGCTCAACACCCGCGAGGCTTCGAAGCTCGAGTCCGGGCAGTCGCGGATCGACCGGATGCAATCCAACGCGGAGAAGAACGGCAACCTCAGCCCCGCGGAGAAGGCGCGCATCCAGCGCGCGCAGAACCAGGAGAGCCGCGACATCAACAAGCTCGAGAGCAACGCCGCGAAGGGCAATCCCAACTCGGCGTCGTCGCAGCGCATGCAGGCCGACGTGCAGCGCAACGTCAACCAGCAGCAGCGCATCGAGCAGGGCGTGAAGTCCGGCCAGCTCACCAACCGAGAGGTCGGCAAGCTGGAAAACGGCCAGGCCCGGGTCGACCGCTCCGAGGCGCGGGCGGGGGCCAACGGCCGGGTGAACGCCAACGAGCAGCAGCGCGTCCAGAAAGCCGAGAACCAGCGGAGCAAGCGCATCTACAAGCAGAAGCACGACGCGCAGAAGCGGCACTGAAGCCGCGACGCTCCAAGGAAAGCCCGCCTCGTGCGGGCTTTTCGTTTCAAGAACCGTCAGGGGGAGAGATCTTCCAGCACCCGCCCGCGTGTCTCCAGGGTGAATAGCGCAGCGACCACTCCGCCGACCGCCGCCGCGATGCCGAACACCAGGAACACGGTCCCGAGGCCGGCCTGCGGCAGGATCGCGCCGATCATGAACGGGCCGATCATCGAGGCGACGCGCAGCCAGGCGGTCGCGGCGCCGGAGCCGACCGCGCGCACGCGCGTCGGGTAGATCTCCGGCGTATAGAGATACAGGCCGAGCGCCAGCGTGTTGATCATGGCGTAGCTGAGGGACGCGTAAATCATCACATCGATGGCCGAATTGCCGGTTCCGCGCATCCAGAGGATGAACAGCGGAACCGCGCCGGCGAAGAACGCCATGGCAAACCAGGCGCGTCTCCCGGTGCGGTCGATGAGATAGGCGCAGGCGATCGCCCCGACGAGCCCTGCGGCCGTGGCCGCGAGCGAGTATTGCAGCGCCTGCTGCAGCGGCAGCTTGAAGATCGTGCGGTAGATCGTCGGCAGCCATCCGGATATCCCGTAGACGATCAGGTAGGTGCAGAACCACATCACCCAGACGGCGAGCGTGCGCGGCAGGTAGATGCCGGAGAACAAGTCCCGCCAGCTTGCCTTGACGGCCGGGACTTCGCGCAGGTTTGCGGGCAGCGGCGGCAGCGGCTTCGCACCCTGTTGTGAAATCTCATCCTCGATCGCGAGCATGGTCCGGCCGGCTTCCTCGAGCCGGCCCGTCGAGGCGAGCCAGCGCGGCGACTCGGGCAGGAGGCGCCGCATCGCGACCGCCAGCAGGACCGGAAGCGCTCCGATGATGAACATCCATTGCCAGCCGAGATTCGGTACCACCCAGGTCGAGACCAGGGCGACCGCCAGCAGGC
The DNA here is from genome assembly GCA_035519135.1 of Burkholderiales bacterium. Classification (GTDB taxonomy): domain Bacteria; phylum Pseudomonadota; class Gammaproteobacteria; order Burkholderiales; family SG8-39; genus VBDM01. The sequence goes on from DATIWX010000004.1 coordinate 253,203, forward strand.
CAACCGGGAAGATCACCTCGTAGAGCAGGAAGAAGCGGCCGCGTTTCTCCGCCTTGGCGATCTCGTTGATGTAGGCTGCGGCGATCGGCACCTGGCCGCCCAGGCCCAGTCCCTGGAAGAAGCGGAACACGAGCATCGACGGGAAGTTCCAGGAAAACGCGCATACCAGACTGAACACCGAGAAGATGCCGATGGTCCAGGCCGCGATGCGCACGCGGCCGTGCTTTTCGGCGAGCCAGCCGAAGAGGATCGCTCCGACGAGCTGTCCGGCGAAGCCGATCGAGATGAGAAGGCCGATCTGCCCCGGCGCGAGCTTCCACAGAGGAATCAGCACCGGCAGCACGTAGGCGATCGCGAGCGCGTCGAACGCGTCGAAGAACGTGGCCACACCCATGATCACGCGCAACTTCACGTGCCAGGGGGAGAACGGCAGACGCTCGATCCGCGCGGCGATCTGTGCGGGGGTGACCTGCGTTGCATTGCTCATAGTTGCCTCCCTTTCATTTTCCCGCGCCGCTCCGCCGTCGCGGTTTCATCGACGGCGAGCGTCCGGGGATGCAGCACGACGCCGTACACGTCGCGGGCGACCGCGAGCGACACGTAGCCCTGGCGCACGTCGTGCGCGACGGCTTCCGGGTCGCGCTCCTCGGGCGGACCGAATCCGCCGCCGCCCCCCGCGCGGATGGTGATGGCGTCGCCGCGCTCCAGGCGCTTCATCAGCACTTTCGCGTTGGGCAGGTCGGTGATCTCCTGCCCCTTGATGCGCAGTGCCACCTGGTTGCCCGCGCCGGCACGCCCTCCGGCGAGTCCCCAGGGGGGGCAATGCACGCGGTCCACCTGGATGTTGATGTTGATCGGCGCGCGCGCCTGCACCACCTGCTCGGTCCCAAGGCCGCCGCGGTAGCGTCCCGCTCCGCCCGAATCCTCGCGCAGCGCATGGCGCTCGAAGAGCATCGGATACTTCGCTTCCATCTGTTCGACAGGATGGTTGTGGGTGTCGCCGTCGTTCAGGCACACGGTCGCGCTCATGCCGTCCTCGGTGAGCTTCGCGCCGAAGCCGCCGCCCGAGGGGCCGATGCCCGCGAGGAAGAGCCTGCCGTCCCTGGGCGAAACGCCGTTGATGAGGCACACCAGCAGATCCGCGTGATGCGCGGCGATGGTGCGGTCCGGGATCGCACGCTCCATCGCCTTGAAGACCGTGTCGACCACCGTCATGGGGAAGGTCATCCACCAGCGCATCGCCGCGGGCTTGACCGCGCTCACCACTGTGCCCGGCGCGAGAATCACCTTCAGCGGCCTGAAGCTCCCCTCGTTGATCGGGTAGTCGGTGGGCGAGGTGAGGCACTTGTAGGCGACCTGCGCGCAGGAGTAGCCGGTGGTCGCGCCCGAGTTGAAGAAGCCCCGCACCTGCGGGGCGACCTGCGAGAGGTCGATGGTCATCTCCTCGCCCTTCTTCACCACGCGCACCTTGATCGGCACGCGCTTGCCGAGCTCCACGCCATCGTCGTCCATGAAGGATTCCGCTTCATAGACGCCGTCGGGGATCGTACGCGTGCGCTCGCGCGCCGCGGCCTCGGAGTGGTCCATGATGTTGCGTATCGCGGCGAGCACCTCGTCGCGCCCGTAGCGGTCGAGCAGCTCGAGAAATCTTTTTTCTCCCGTCTTCACCGCGGTGATCTGCGCGCGCAGGTCGCCCATGGCGCGCTCCGGGATCCTCACGTTCATGCGGATGATGTCCACCAGGTCCTGGTTGACCACGCCCGCCTTCTGGTACTTCACGATGGGGATCTGGATGCCTTCCGAATAGATGTCGGTGGTGACGCCGCCGAGCACGCCGCCGACGTCGGTCCAGTGCGCCATGCAGCAGGCGAAGCCGGAGAGCACGCCGCGATGGAAGATCGGCAGGCTGAAGGTGAAGTGGTAGAGGTGGCTGCCGGTGGTGTAGGCGTCGTTGGTGACCAGGATGTCGCCCGGCTCGAGGCCTTCTTTCCCGAAATGCCTGAGCTTCGCCTTCACCGTCTCGGCCATCCCGCGGATGAAGCTCGGCAGCCCCAGGCCGATCGATACGGTCTCGCCCTCGGCCGTGTACAGACCCACGGTAAAGTCGAGCGCCTCGTACACGATCATGTTGTACGCGGTGCGCATCAGGTTGGTCTTCATTTCCTCGGTCACCGCGATCACGCCGTTCCGGACGATCTCGGTCAGGACCGCGTCGGCCCGACGGGACTGCCCAGGCCCTAGCACAGTTTTCCTTGGATGAGCTTTGGTTCGCACGAATTCAGGCCGCTGTTGCACGAAGACTGTACCGCTTTGTGCCGGACCGGTGTGGATTTTGCGCAGCCAGCCTCCTGCAGGCCGCATCTCTCGCGCCTTTAACGAATGTTATTTCGCAAGTGCGCGACCTGCGCCTCATCACTCTTGACCCAGGTCAAAGGGCAATTCTGCAAATTGGCTAGTCTATTGAGGTGAGGCGTAGGTGCGTACCCATATCCGCATGCTGATCGAATAAATCAGTCGCTTGCAGGCAAGGTAATCTCCAAAAGATGGCTGTCATGGTCATGATTCGCGTGTCAATCAAGGAAGTTCGTTGGTTTCTTGCGCTTGCGCTCCCCGTGATGATGGCTGCCTGCTCCGGCGGAGGAGGCGGAGGAGACGGCGGCCCGGTGCCCACGACCAACGTCCCGCGTTTTGCGTTTGTCGCCGCTTATTCGGGAAACGCCGTATTGAGCTACGTCGTCGATGCCGCGACCGGGCGCCTCAAGTACATCGGCCAAGTCGCCGCTGGGGCGGCCCCCAGATCCGTCACCGTCGATCCCTCGGGCCGGTACGCCTACGTGGCGAA
>DATIWX010000005.1:0-31631 GCA_035519135.1 Burkholderiales bacterium
TGCACTCGTGCTTGCAGCCGTGATCGTCGCTGCCGGGCTGGAATGACCCGTGTTGCTGGGCGGAGTGAAGTTCTCCGCAGATGACGCCGAGGGCGGGCGCCGAAGCGGCCAGCGCTCCCGGAAGCCAGTGGAAAGCCACCAGCAGGGACAGGATCGCAGCGAGGATGCGGGAGCGGCGAATGCGCATAGGCGGATTGTACGCCAGCCTGTTCAGCTACTCGGCGGACAAGTGATATCGACAACGCTCTCCAACCCGCCGATCGCACCGACCCTCACCAGCGGCACCTCCTGCCATCGGCTCCGGCCGGGTATCGACAACGTAAACTTCCGCTTCGGGTCGGTTTGCTGACATTGGCTGTGTGTGCCTCGGTTGATCCGAGTCAATACGTCTTTGCGCGCGATCGCAAGCATTGGTGCTGGCGTGGGGGCTCACGCGAGGCGAACCAGGCCCTGCAAGCCGGAGGGGGACCATGAAGCTGCATTCGTCATCGGATCGAATCGCGGTCCGCCGGCATGACATTTCTTGGAGGCGTGGACTTCTGCTCGCCGCAGCGGCGCTCGTCGTCTCGGGCGGCGTTGCCGCGCAGACGGAGGCTCCTGGCGAGCCCGTGGTCATTCCCGGCGCCGAGATTTCCGGCTGGGGCAAAGTAACGGAGGTCCGTGGCCGCTTTGGCCGCCCCCCTGGAGCAACGGTCCACGTGCCGGCGGTGTTGATTCTGCACGGCAGCGGCGGTGTAGACGGCCGTGGAGCCTTCTACGCCAAGGCGCTGCAGGCGGCGGGCATCGCCACCCTCGAAATCACGATGTTCCCGCCGGGCGGTCGTCCGAGGACGACGAAGGCGACAATGCCGCATGCTGCAGCGGCGCTCAAGTGGCTGGCCGGGCAGCCCGGCGTCACTCGAGTGGGAGTGATGGGCTTCTCCTGGGGCGGCTCCATGTCCGTGACCATGTCGAGCGAGCTTTTGCAGGAGCGCTTCGGGAAGGACGTCCCGAAGCCCGCGGCGTTCGTGGCGCTTTACCCTGTTTGCTCCAACCTGGATCGCCAATGGGCGGAGCCTCGGAGCGACCTTTACGGCGCGCGCAGGCGCATGAGTGCAACGCCCATGCTCATCCTTGCCGGCACGCGCGATGACTACGAGGAAGGTGTGCGCCCGTGCGACGCCTTTGCCGCGACATGGCCGGCTGCGGCGCGCGAGCTCGCGACGGTGCGCTATTTCGATGGCGCAACGCACGGCTTCGACACGCAGAGGGAAAGCCGCGAGTTCTACGACCAGGTCGCGCACTACGGCAAGGGCGGGACGGTCAAGATAACCCCGAACCCCGAGGCCGCGGCGGATGCGCGCCAAGCGGTAGTGGACTTCTTCGTCAAATACCTGGAGCCCTGACCGGGGCGCTTGCGATTGACGTGCAGTCGGCGTCGGTCTATATCGCTCGTTCGATTGGCAGCCAAGGAAAGCCCATGCCTACAGGCCCGCGTGTCGCGGCGCGCCCCTCGCTGGTGATCAGGAACCTGCGGGTGCGGGCCGTCGTGCTCGAGCTCGAGAGACCCATCGTGGCCCGAATCGCGACGATCACGCAGTGGCCGGTGATCCTGATCGACCTCGAGACCGACGAAGGCATCGTGGGGCGCAGCTACCTCGAGCCCTACGTACCGAAGGCCATGCGTTATCTTGTCGCGGCCCTCTACGACCTGGGCGACATCATCAAGGGGCGCCCGGTCTCGCCTGTCGAGCTGTTCGGCTTGGCTCGGAAGTCCCTTCATTTCGTCGGTTACCAGGGGCTTTCGATGATCGCCGTGTCCGGCATAGACATGGCGGCGTGGGATGCGCTCGCCAAAGCGGCGGGACTGCCGCTGTGCGTGCTGCTCGGGGGAACCGTGGGCTCGGTGCGCGCGTACAACAGCAATGGGCTGTGGCTGCAGCCGCCGCAGGTTGTCGCGGCCGAGGCGCCCGAGCTGCGCGACGAAGGTGGCTTTGGGGGCCTCAAGTTGCGACTGGGTCGTGAGCGGCCTGAGGAAGACCTCGCCACTGTCGACGCAGTCCGCAGGGCGGTCGGCGACGACATGCAGCTGATGGTGGATTTCAACCAGGGCTTGCATCGCGGGGAGGCCCTGCAGCGTTGCCACATGCTCGACGACCTGGGGCTTGCGTGGATCGAGGAACCTCTCGTGTACGACGATCTCGACGGACATGCCCAGCTCGCGGCGGAACTGAACACGCCGATACAGATCGGCGAAAACTTCTACGGTCCGCGCGATCTGCAGCTCGCTCTGCAGAAGAAGGCCTGCGATTTCGTGATGCCCGACTTCATGCGCATTGGCGGTGTCACGGGGTGGTTGAGGGCCGCCGCGATCGCCGGCACGGCGGGCGTTCCGGTTTCAACCCACCTTTACCCCGAGGTCGCTGCCCATGTGATGCGCGTCACCGAGACGGCGCACTGGCTGGAGTGGCAGGACTGGATCGATCCGCTTCTGCAGAAGCCGTACACGGTGTCGCAGGGGCAGCTGCAGATTCCCGATGAGCCGGGCGTCGGCCTCGCCTGGGATGAGGAATGCGTGGCGCGATTCGAAGTGCCGCTCTAGAGGAGCGACACGACGCCAGAGGTCCGCACTTTCTTCATTCTCAAGCCCATTTCGCCGCGCCGATCGCATCCGCGACACAGTTGGCGTACGCAACCCGCCATGGGTGGTGATCGAAGATGCGGCCCGGGTGCTCGATCGCGCAACCCTTTGCCGCAAGCTTGGAGATGGAGGTTGCGTTCGCGTAGTTCGGGAACTTGACCCGGTCGAGCGGCGACACGTGGATGCCGATTCGCGGGATGTCGGTCGCGAGCCGGTCGCGCGCGGCCAGGAACGCATCCTTGAGCCTCATCGCCTCGCCCAGCGACACGCCGAGCGTCGACACCTCGATCGAGTCGGCAACGTCCTTGCGGTGATTCGAGTGCAGCTCGTAGAAGGCGTTGATCGGTCCCTGGGCCGTTTCCTTCACGAGCTCGGTATAGCGGGCGTTGGCGGCCACCGCGCGTGGGCTTTCCCACTTCCGCAGGACTTCCGAATTTGCTCCGATGAGCTCTTCGGATGCCCGGTTGACGTTGATCCGCTGGCGTGTCTTGGGATCCCAGAAGCCGGTGACGAAGACTCCGCCGGCGCCCAGCCGCTTGCACAGGATGCGGCCCGCCTCGAGGGTTCCCGAGTCCGCTGTTCCGTGGGGCACGCCGACGACGATACCGGGCTTGCCAAGGACACGCTCGAAGTGGCCCAGCCGGTCGAGGTCGGTGAGCGTTTCATCGAGGGGCGCCGCGGCGCGTGAGCGTCCTGCCCACAGGGCGGCGAACGACGCGAGCAGGAAGCTTCGGCGGTCGACCACTTACGGGGCCTTGGCGAGCCGCCGTTCGGCCGCTTCCATCATCGCCACGTAGCGCGGATGCCCGCGAATGGCGTCCAGGTCGGAATCGGCCTTCATCCACCGCAGGCTGTCGTCGAGCAGGACTTTCAGCAGCGGCTCGAGCAGGTCGAGCGCGCCCTCGACGTCGTTCAGGTCCGTGATGAGCGTGCAGAGGATGTTGTAGCGCATGTTCATGTTGTCCGGATCGAGGAGCAGGGCGCGGTCGATCCATTCCCTCGCGCGCTCGGCCTCGCCGAGGCTCGCGAGCGCGGTGATGACCGCGACCATCGCGGTGCCGTTGTCCGGCTCGTCGAGCGCGACCCGTTCAGCGCGCTGCAGCAGGCGCCGCGCCACGTCGGGTAACCGTTCCCTCGCGCCCAACGCCTTCAGGCAGCTTTGCATCATCATGAGCGGGTGGAAGTTGCGGTCGCCGAACTCGCTCGCCTTCTCCCACAGGGCGACCGCCTCTTCGAACCGCCTCACCTGCGTATACACGCGGGCCGCGGTGAGGTTCACTTCGAACGATTCCGGGTCCAGGGCGCGCGCCCGGTCGATTTCCCGCTGGGCTTCCTCCACGTTTCCCTCGGCCGCCAGCACGCCGGCCATCGTCGCGTGCGCATCGGCGAGCGACGGGTCGAGCGCCAAGGCGCGTTCGGCTGCAGCGCGGCCACCATCGCCCGCCTGCGCGCGCATGAGCCGCATGTTGCGTTGCGCGAGCGACAGCAGCACCCAGGCCTGGGCGTAGGCCGGGTCGATGTCCAGCGCGCGCTTGCAGATCCGGATGATCGTCTCGCTCCAGCGCTGCGACCCGGAATTGCCGCTCATCCGCATCTGGTGCGCCATCAGGTAGTACTTGTAGGCTTGCGCGTTCGTGGTTCCCCGCCGCTCGATCGCCTTCTTCTCCTCGGGCAGGAGCTTGAGGCGCAGGGCCGCGACGATGGCGGTCGCGATCTCGTCCTGGAGCGCGAAGATGTCGTTCAGGTCGCGGTCGTAGCGCTCCGCCCACGCGTGAAGGCCGGTGGCTCCATCGATGAGCTGGGCGGTGATGCGCACGCGCCCCCCCGCCTTGCGCACGCTGCCTTCCAGCACATGGCTTACGCCCAACTGCCCGGCGATCCGCTTCACATCGACGGCGCGGCCCTTGAAGGTGAAGGCGGTGTTGCGCGCCGTGACCGACAGGGCCGAGACCTTGCTCAGGTCCGTGATGATGTCCTCGGTGATTCCGTCGGAGAAATACTCCTGCTCCGGATCGCCGCTCATGTTGGAGAACGGAAGCACGCAGACGCTGAGGGCGGACGCCGCGTGTGTCGCGACGGCCGCCGTTTCATCGGCCCGGCCCGGACCGGCCGCGCGCAGGAGCCGCTCGACGCCCGCCACGAGCCTTGCGAATCCGCTCGCGCCGGCCACGCGCATCCATTGCCGCTCGCGAAAACGTTCGGGAATCCGCGGCGCCGTCTCGGGTGTCGCATCGACGGCGACGGGAAACAGGAACGGCTCGCCGTCGGCCTGCAGCTGGCTGCGCTCGACGGCGAGCTTCCACTCCAGGCGGAAGTAGCCCTCGCCGCGCGCCTCCGTGTTCGCCGAGATCAGCGGCACGAAGAGCGCGCATTCGCGGATCTGCCGCCGGATGGTCGCGTCCCACGCGTCCCCGCCGCGCAGCGCATTTTGATCGAACCACACCTCGATGCCCGCGGCGCGCAAAGCCTCGCAGATCGCGCCAGCCACCTGCGCGTCCTCGGAGGCGTAGCTGAGGAACACCGCCTTGCGTTCGGTCATTGCGCGCCAGTATAGACACCGCGGACGGTTGCCGGCGTGACCTGGTAGCTGCAGCGGCCGCTATGCGGAGGTCGGGTCAGCCCGCGCCGGTGGACGTCGCCTGCCAGGGGGATTGATCGGCCCTCAGCTTTGCGCGGGCGGGGCAGCCGCGACCAGCGCGATGCTCGGGGATCGCTCCGGCGCCGAACCTTCCTCCAGCGCCGCTCGCGACCTCTCCCTCGCTCCTTCAACGCTCTTCGCGCAGGTTTCCGCCAAGGGGCAGGGGCCCAGGCGGTCGGCCGGAACCGCCTCGCACCGGCAGGTGCTCCACTCCGAAGCGAGCTCCGTGAACGCGCGACTGGCAAGGCTCTTGTAGGCGCCGTGGCGGCAGATCAGGGTGATCGCATGGTGCGGCAGCTCCGGTACCAGCATCACCGGAGACAGGCCGGACTGCGCGCAGGCGATCGCCCTGGGAAGCACCGTCGCGAGCCGGCCCAGGCGAACCAGCTCGACGATCACGCTCATCGACGTCGCCTCCATCGCGACGCAGGGCTCGATGCCGTGTTCCAGGCAATACAGGTCGATGTGGCGCCGGAGCGCGAACTTCCGGTCGAGCAGCACAAGCGGGGTCGTCTGGAGCGCGTGCCCGTCGACCGGCGAGGACTGTGCCGCCAACGGGTGTTCCGCTCCTACGGCGAGCTGCAGCATCTCGATGAAGAGGACATGCGTCTCGATGTCCGTGGAGCGCACCTCGCTGGACAACAGCGTGTCGGTGAAGGTGATGCCGAGATCGAGCCGATCCTCGGCCACCTCGACCTCGATTTCGCTCTGGAACATCTCACGGACTCTCAGTTCCAGTTGAGGGTAGCGGCTGCTGAAGCTCTCCAGGAGCGAAGTCACCAGGTAGCCGGTGATCGGCGTGATTCCGAGCTCGAGCGAGCCGCGGCTGAGGTCCTGCAGCTGGCGCATGGCGCGCTTTCCCGAGCTCAGCTCCAGCAGCGCGCGGCGCGCGTAGCGCACATAGACCTGGCCCGAATCCGTGAGCCGCACGGCCCGTCCGCTGCGGTCGATGAGCTGCACGTCGAGGGAGTCCTCCAGCTGCTTGATTTGCTGGGACAAAGCCGGCTGGGAAATGCACAGCAGCTCCGCGGCGCGAGTGAAGCTGAGGGCATCGGCCACGGCAAGCAAATAGCGCAGCGAGCGCGGAAAGACCGTGTCGTGGTCGGGGAAGACAGCGTCGCGAGCCATAAGCGAACCCTATCGCGCTTATCCGAATTACGTCTTGGACTTATCCAAATGCCCGTAAGCATGATATCCCAACCGCGCGCTCTGGAAGATGTTCCAACGAAGCCAGATCGATCACGCGGGACGCATCTTCACGAGGACCAGGAGGAGGCCAGGAGCATGAAATCGCCCACTCGATCGGAAGTCATGCGGCACCTCGATCTTGTCGGACAGTTGCAGCCGGCGTACCACCAGCCCGCGCAGGCGCCCTATCCGGACGAGATCGACCACGAGCACTTCCGCGCACTGCTGCGCTCGCCGCACGACATCGGCGGCGAAGCGGACATTTCAATCCGCTGGGAGGAAAAGCAGGAAGAGCAATGGGAGGCGAACACGTTCGCGACCTGCGAATGCCTCGCCTGGCGCGGGGTGTGGAGCGCGGAGGAGCGCCGGCGCCGCCAGAACTCGGACGTCGGCCAGACGCAGTATCTCGGCCTGCCGTATTACGGGCGCTGGCTGCTCACGGCCGCCCGCATCATGGTCGACAAGCAGTACGTGACGCTCACGGAGCTGAACAACAAGTTCGAGGAGGTGAGGAAGCGCTATGAGCAAAGCCCATCACGATAGGACGCATCACGCCAAGAAGGCGACCGGGATCGGCGATCCCCAGTGCTTCAAGGGGGAGGGCGGGAAGCCCAAGTTCAAGGCGGGCGACACCGTCCGCATCCGGGACATGGCCGACTTCTTCTATACGCGCTGCCAGACCTACACCCGCGGCGCGGTCGGGACCGTCACGTTGGCGGTGTACGAGAGCCCGGCCGCGGAAGACGAGGCCTGGGACAACACCGACAAGCCCGAATGGTTCTACAGCGTCAAATTCCGGCAGAAGGACCTGTGGCCGGACTACCCGAGCGCGTTCCCCAACGACACGGTGGAGACCGAGTTCTCCGAGCGCTGGCTCGAGAAGGCCTGATGCGCGTGACCGGAAAGCGCTGAAGCAACGACAGCATAGAGGAGCGGGAAATGGCGAAGACATCGGATCAATCGAAGAAGGGCGCGCATGGGCACGAGGGGGAGCACCAGCACCCGCCTGCGCCCATGGTGGATGAGGTAAGCGACTTCGAGGTCCTCGAGATGGCGGTGCGCGAACTCGCGATCGAGAAGGGGCTCTTTACGGCCGAGGACCACCGGCGGTGGACGGAGTACGTGCACAGCCTCGGCCCGCTGCCTGCCGCGCGGCTGGTCGCCAAGGCGTGGCTCGATCCGGAGCTCAAGAAGCTCGCGGTGAAAGACGGCGTGAAGGCGAGCCTGAAGGTCGGGGTCGACTGGATCAACAGCCCTCCGACCAACTTCGGCACGCCGAGCGACTATTGCAACCTGCGCATCCTCGAGGACACGCCGACGCTCAAGCACGTGGTCGTGTGCACGCTGTGCTCGTGCTATCCGCGTCCGATCCTGGGGCAGTCGCCCGAGTGGTACCGGACGCCCGCTTACCGCCGCCGCCTCGTGCGCTGGCCGCGGCAGGTGCTCTCGGAGTTCGGCCTGCAGCTGCCCCCGGAGGTGGAGATCCGCGTGGCGGACTCCAACCAGAAGACCCGTTACATGGTGCTGCCGGTGAGGCCCGCGGGCACCGAGGGGTGGACCGAGGAGCAGCTCGCCGAGATCGTGACGCGCGACTGCATGATCGGCGTCGCGGTTCCCAAGCCGGGCGTCACCTCGAACGTCAAGATGCCGGTGCACCGCGCGGTGCATCCGATCGAGCATCATTCCTGAGACAGGTGCGACACATGGCGACATTGGGGAAGGACGATCTCGCGCCCATCGACCTGCTCGAGGGCATCCGCCGCCGCGGCAGGGCGTGGGAAGACCTGATCGTGCAGTACGGCGTGAAGAACCCGGATCCACCGTGGAAGGTCACGCTGGATGCGACCTGCGACATCCTCGCCGCCGAGTCGTGCGCGGCCGAAGGCCAGGTCGACGATCCCGTGTTGCCGGTCCTCGAGCGCCGGGCGGAGGAAGACGAGCTCTCCTCGGGCACGTACGAGGGGGTTCCGTTTCCCGAGCGGCAGCTCCTCGCGCTCGCGCACTCGCTGATTCGGCGCGGCCTCATCGACGAGAAGGAACTCGCGCTGCGGATGAAGCAGGTTCATGAGCGCCTTACCAGTGCCTAGGCCCGCGAGCACCGCCGTCGAACGGGTGCGCGTCCGGCAGTCGAGCCCAGGGAACGAGCCAATGACGATACGCGGTGTCGAAGTCAAAACCGAGGCGCTCTACCATCGTTACGGAAACCGCAAGGGTTTCGCCTTCGAGAACGTGACGATGGGGGCCGAGCCCGGGGAGGCGGTGGTCATCATCGGCCGCTCCGGGTGCGGGAAGTCGACCCTCCTGCAGGTCATCTGCGGGCTGATGCATCCGGCGAGTGGCTCCGTGCACATCAACGGCCTTTCGGTCACCAAGCCGTCGCCACGCTGGATCCAGCTCTTCCAGGCGCCGCACCTTTATCCCTGGATGAAGGTCGCGCAAAACGTCGGGATCGGGCTGGAGTTCGCCGGCCGGCCGAAGGAGGAGATCCGCGAGCGCGTCGCCAAGGTGCTGCGCACCGTCGACCTCGAGGAATTCTCCGAAAGCAACGTGCAGGATCTTTCGGGCGGGCAGCAGCAGCGCGTGGCGCTCGCGCGCTCCCTGATCATGGAACCGGAGCTCCTGTTGCTGGACGAGCCGTTCTCGGCGCTCGATGCCTTCACGCAGACCTCCCTGCAGCGTGACGTGCGGTCCATCGTGAAGAGCCTCGGGATCACGCTCATCCTCGTCACGCATGACATCGACGAGGCGGTGCTCATGGGCGACCGCGTGCTGATCATGGCCGGCTCGCCCGGCACGGTGGTGCACTCCGTATCGATCGACCTCGACGGCGCACGCGAGCGCGACGACCCGTCGGTGCTCGCCGTGCGGCGGCGGTTGATGGAGATGTTCGAGGCCGCGGAAGCGGCGAAGCGAAAGGCACCTGCCATCGCGCAGGTGTGAACGGGCGCGGAATCCGGCGCGCTGCGGGTCGACCCACACGAGGAGACCAGGACATGGCAAAGAAGAGCACCGACAGCCAACAGGATTCACCCTTCGCAGTGCCGAGCGGGCTCGAGGAGCGCGAGGACGGAGTCTACGACCCGAAGCTGCGGCTGGACTACGACCCGACGTTCCTTCCCGTTCTCGGCACGAGCGTCAACCGGCGCAGGCTCCTGCAGGCCGCGGCGGGGCTCGCCGCCGGCGGCCTGATGCCCCGGGCCCACGCCGTGGACGAGAAGTTCGACCCGGTCGTCCGCGTCGGATACCTGCCGATCACGGACGCGGCGGCGCTGCTGATCGCCTACGAGAAGGGCTTCTTCAAGGAGCAGGGCCTCGAGGCGGAAAAGCCCACGCTGATCCGCTCCTGGCAGCAGCTGGTCGAGACGTTCGAGTCGCACCGCTTCAACCTCACCCACCTGCTGATCCCGATCCCGATCTGGATGCGCTACGGCAACAAGTATCCGGTGAAGATCGTCTCCTGGGACCACACCAACGGCTCGGCGATGGTGGTCCGCAAGGACAGCGGCATCAAGAGCTTCAAGGACCTGGGCGGCAAGCAGTTCGCGATGCCCTTCTGGTACTCGATCCACAACATCATCTCCCAGATGGAGCTGCGCAACGCCGGGATCAAGCCGGTGATCCGCCCGCAGGAGGCCAAGCTCGCGGCGGACGAATGCAACCTGCTCGTCCTCGCGCCGCCCGACATGCCGCCCGCGCTCGCGGCGAGGAAGATCGACGCCTACTGCGTGGCCGAGCCGTTCAACGCCCTGGGCGAGCTGCGTGCCGACGGGGAGATCCTGCGGTTCACGGGCGACATCTGGAAGGGGCACCCCTGCTGCGTGGTGTGCATGCACGAGGCCGACGCGATGGATCCGGCGCGCGAGAAGTGGGCGCAGGCGGTCCTCATGGCCATCGTCCAGGCGCAATCCTTCATCCGCGAGAACCGGAAGGAGACGGCGAACCTCCTGTCGCGCGACGGCAAGAGCTACCTGCCGTTCCCGGCGCCCGTTGTCGAGCGCGCGATGATCTTCTACGACCCGGTCTTCTACAAGGGAGCGATCCAGCATCCGCAGTGGAACCAGAACCGCATCGACATGAACGCGTGGCCCTATCCGGCCGCGACGGAGCTGGTGACCGAGCACCTGAAGAAGACGGTGGTGACCGGGGATACCGAATTCCTCGGCAAGCTCACCCCCGACTTCGTGTCGAAGGACCTCGTCAACTACGACCACGTGAAGAAGGCCACGCAGAAGTACATGGACTCGTGGAAGAAGGATCCCAGCATTCCGCAGACGGGCGATCCCTTCGAGCGCAAGGAGCAGATCGAGCTATGAGCAATCCGGCAGTGCACCTCGCGGCGCAACAGGAGCCGGTTGGGGCTCCTTTGCCGCCGCCGGTGTTCGCGGCGAAAGCGAAGTCCAACGCCTCGGACATCATGTATCCGGTCGTGGGCGTCGCGGTGCTGCTCGGGCTGTGGTGGCTCGGCGGGAACATCCTCTACGTGAACCCGTCGACGCGAAGCTTCGCCGGCCTCGGGCCCGGGCCCACGTTCGGGGCCCTTTGGGACCTGCTGCGCGACGGCACGATCCGCCATGCCGCGGCGAGCAGCCTCTACCGGGTCGGAATCGGGCTTTGCTGGGCCGCGGGGCTCGGCCTTCCCGTGGGGATCCTGTTCGGCCTCAGCAAGGGCTTTCGCAAGGCGAGCAACGGGCCATTCCAGTTCCTGCGCATGATCAGCCCGCTCTCCTGGGAGCCGATCGCGGTGCTCGCGTTCGCCGCCTGGGACCAGGCCATCATCTTCCTCGTCGCGATGGCCTCGGTGTGGTCGGTCGTCTACGCCACGGCGAACGGCGTGAGCAAGATCGAGCCCACCTGGTTCAAGATCGCGCGCAACCTCGGCGCCCGCCCCTCCCACATGCTCACGAAGATCATCCTGCCCGCCGTGGCGCAGGACATGCTCACCGGCATGCGCTTCGCGCTTGGCGTCGCCTGGATCGTGCTGGTGCCGGCGGAGTTCCTCGGGGTGACCTCGGGGCTCGGCTACGCGATCGAGGATTCGCGCGAGACGCTGCAATACAGCCACCTCGGGGCGATGGTCTTCGTGATCGGGGTGATCGGCTTCAGCATCGATTCGACTTTCGCGTGGCTGATCCGGCGGTACAGCTGGGTCCGGGACAGGTGAGGCTCGCGATGAGAGAGTTGATCGAAACGCTGGGCGAGGTCTTCGGAGACGAGGGCGCGAACTTCCGCCGCAAGGTGATCTGGCTCTACGCCGTGCTGATCGCGTTCAACGTCGGCGCATGGGTCTGGGCCGTGGTCGCGTTCGCCGGCAATCCGGTACTTCTCGGGGCCGCGTTTCTCGCGTACACCTTCGGCCTGCGGCACGCTTTCGACGCCGACCATATCGCGTCGATCGACAGCGTGACGCGCAAGCTGATGCAGCGCAACGTGCGGCCCACGACGGTCGGCTTCCACTTCGCCCTCGGGCACTCGCTCGCGCTTTTCGTCTTCGTCGCGGGGATCGCGGCGCTGGGCGCGTGGGGTCCGCGAAGCGGGGCGTTCGCCCTCATCTCCGGCACGGCCGGCGTCGCGAGCACGGTGGTCTCGGTCACGTTCCTGCTCGTGATGGCGATGCTCAACCTGAGCATCGCGCATTCCACCTACCGCACCTTCCGCCGCGTGCGAAACGGCGGCAGCTACGTCGAGGAGGACTTCAACGCGCTGCTCAACAAGCGCGGCATCTTCTCGCGCATCTTCCGGCCCCTGTTCAGGCTGGTCGACAAGAGCTGGCACATGATCTTCCTGGGCCTGCTGTTCGGGCTCGGCTTCGACACCGCGACGGAGGTGAGCCTCCTCGGGATGGCGGGCGCGGAGGCGGCGCGCGGACTGTCGGTGTGGGTGATCCTCGCGTTTCCGGCGCTCTTCGCGGCCGGCATGGCCCTCATGGACACCACCGACAGCGTGCTCATGGTGCGTGCTTACGGGTGGGCGCTGCGCAACCCGGTCCGCAAGCTCTACTACAACATGACCATCACCGTCGTCTCGGCGATGGTGGCATTGGCGGTCGCCGGAATCGAGGCGCTGGCATTCCTGTCGGGGCAGCTCAGCATCGAAGGCGACTTCTGGAGCTGGGTGAACGCCATCAACGAGCGGTGGGAGGCGATGGGGCTCTTCGTCGTGTCGCTGTTCGTCGGCATCTGGCTCATGTCGATGCTCGTCTATCGCGTGAAGGGCTACGGCGACGCCAACCTGGCGACGGTGCCTATCGGGGAGTCGAATGACTGAGCGTCGCTCCACGCCCAAGGCGCGCCCGCTCGATGAGGGCAAGGTGACGATGGAGCGGCGGCTGACCATCGAGGAACAGATTCTCGCCTTGCTCAGCGAACCTGCGGCGGCCGCGACGATCGAGGAGCTTTGCAACATGCACGGCATCTCGAGCGCGGCACTTGCCCAGTGGCGCTCCGAGCAGGGCGGGCTGGCGCCCCTGGATGTCGCGCGCCTCAAGCGGCTGGAGGACGAGAACCGCCGCCTCAGGGCCCTCGTGGCGGATCTCACGCTCTCCAACCAGGCGCTCAAGTCGGCAGTCTCGAAGAAGAAGTGGTGACGTGCCTCCTCGCGTTTTGAGCACGGGGTGTCGCGGGGGGGCTGGGAGCCGGTCATGAGCGAAAGCAAGCTGGTCGACGCGAGGAACAGCTTCTGCCCCGGGCCGCTCATGGAGCTCATCGCCCACATGAAGCGGGCGAGCGTGGGGGACACGCTGGAGCTCCTTTCGACCGACCAGGGCTCCGTGGAAGACGTTCCTGCATGGATCCACAAGGTCGGCCACGAGATGGTCAGCACGGAGAAGGTGGGCGGGGTCTGGCACATCAAGGTCCGCAAGGCGAAGTGAGGCTCGGAGGGAACGGAGCTATGAAGATCCTGGTGGTAGGGGGCGGTACGGGCGGCACCATCGTCGCGAACAACCTTTCGCGCCGTCTCGCGCGCGAGATCCGCGCCGGCAAGGTGGTGATCACGATGCTTTCCGCTTCGGAGCGGCACATGTACCAGCCGGGGCTCCTCTACGTGGCGTTCGGCCAGATGTCGCCCGACGAGCTCTATCGCGACCAGGCGAGCCTCCTCGAGCCGAGCATCGCCTTCCACGTCGACCCGGTCACAAATTTCGATCTCGACCAGAACAGGGTGAGGACGCAAAGCGGCAGCACCCACGAGTACGACATCCTCGTGATCGCCACCGGCTCGCGCATCGTCCCCGAGGAGATCCCGGGTCTCGCCGAAGGCGCGGAGCATTTCTTCACGGAGGAGGGCGCCCTGCGCCTGCACAAGCGCCTCATGCAATTCGAGGGCGGCACCGTCGCGCTCACCGTGTCGATCCCGCACAAGTGCCCGGTGGCGCCGGTGGAAGCCATGTTCATGCTCCACGACTTCTTCAAGGCGCGCGGCATCCGCGACAAGGTGAGGCTGCGCTACCACTATCCCGTCAACCACGTCCACGCCACCGCCAACGTCGCCCGCTGGGCGAAGCCGGAATTCGACGAGGCGGGCATCGAGTACGAGACGCTGTTCAACGTGAAGGAGATCGATCCGGCAAGGAAGGTGATCCACAGCGAGGAGGGCACCGAGGTTTCGTACGACCTCCTGATCGCCATTCCGCCGCACCGCGGCATGGAGGTGATCGAGCAGAACAAGCTCGGGGACGGCGGCTGGATCCCGACGGACCGCTACAAGCTCACCATGGACGGCCACGACAACGTGTACGTGATCGGCGACGCGACCAACGTCCCCGTGAGCAAGACCGGCTCGGCCGCGCACTACGAAGCGGAGCTGGTGGCCGAGAACGTCGCGTCCTTCATCAAGACCGGCGCCCCGGGCCGCGAGTACGACGGCCGCGTCTATTGCTTCATCGAGGCCGGGTTCGATCGCGCCACCTACAACTCCTTCGACTACGTGAACCTTCCCGAGCTCAAGCGGCCGACCAAGTCGGTCCACTGGTTCAAGGTGGCGTACAACCAGATGTACTGGACGACTGTGCGGGGTGTCCTCTGAGGCCGATGCCATGAGCAACCTGACCGAGAATGCACCCGCCGCCGCCTCTCCGGCGCCCCCGAACTACGCCCAGGAGCTCGAGCAGCTCGCGGACCTGGCGCTCCTCGTGGCCTCCGCGCGCGACGCGATGTCGGACGAGATGGTCGCGCGGCTGGCCAGGAGCTTCAGCGAAGGCGTCGCGCTGCTCGATCGACTGACGCGAAACGAGGGCCTCATGCGCCTGCTCCAGGTGCTCGACCGCCCCGAGACCCAGCATTTGCTGCTCGGGTTCTCGAAGGCGTTGAGCCAGATGAGCCGGGAAGTGGCGATCGCGCCGCCGGCCCGCGGCGGCATCGCGGGGATCTGGCAGCTGGTGCGCGAGCCCGGCACGCAGGAAGCGCTGCGATCGCTTTCCGTGCTCGGCCAGTACTGGAGCGAGAGCATGCGGGAGCTCGACCGGCAGGCAACCCAGGGGAGGACATCGACATGACTCGCGCGGAAGTCACCGAGAAGATACTCAGCGCCAAGCGCCGCAAGGGGCTCACGTGGGGCGGCATCGCCTCCGAGCTCGGCCCGGCCTCGGCCATCTACTACACGGCGGCGCTTCTCGGCCAGACCCTGCTCGACAAGCGGGAAGCCGAAGCGGCGGGCAGGATCTTCGGCCTCGGCGAAGAGGAGGTGCTGCTGCTGCAGGAGCCCGCTTATCGGGGCTGCCTGCCGACCGTCGTGCCCACGGATCCGCTCTTGTATCGCTTCTACGAGATCCTGGCGACGTACGGATCCACGTTGAAGGCCCTCATCCACGAGGAGTTCGGCGAGGGCATCATGAGCGCGATCGACTTCGACATGCAGATCGAGCGCGAGTCCCACGAGAAGGGAGACCGCGTTCGCGTGGTGCTGAACGGCAAGTTCCTGCCCTACAAGAAATTCTGAGGCCGGCCGATGTCGGCCCGAATGGCGCGGGTCGCCGCCGCGTGCGTAGGCTGCTTCGTGCCGCTCCAGGCCGGGGCCCAGCAGGACTCGCAGACGATCGAGGTCATTGGCCACTACGAAACGGGCCTGGGGACGACTGACGCGGCGAGCGCGGGCGTCATCACGCGGCAGGCGATCGACGACCGGCCCCTGCTCAGGCCCGGGGAGGTGCTCGAGCTCGTGCCCGGCATGATCGTCACCCAGCACAGCGGCGCCGGGAAGGCCAACCAGTATTTCCTGCGCGGGTTCAACCTCGACCACGGCACGGACTTCGCGACCTCCATCGACGGCATGCCGGTGAACGAGCGCACCCACGCGCATGGCCAGGGCTATACGGACCTCAATTTCCTGATCCCGGAGCTCGTTACCCGCGTCGCCTACGAGAAGGGCCCGTACTTTGCCGGCGCGGGCGATTTCGCCACCGCCGGCTCCGCCGAGTTCCACTATTCGCGCCCGCCTCGCCCGGGCCTCGCCGAGGTGAGCATCGGAAGCGGACGTTACGGCCGCGCACTCCTCAGCCAGTCCGGTGAAGCGGGGACCGGTCGCTGGCTCTACGCGCTGGAGGCCTTTCACGACGACGGGCCCTGGCAGGTCGCGCAGAACTACCGCAAGTACAACGCCGTGGCACGCTACACGCTTGACGTGGGCGAGGCATCGCTCGGCGTGACCGCGATGGGATACCACGGGCAATGGTATGGGACGGAGCCGATCCCGAGGCGCGCCGTCGACGCGGGAATCGTCGATAGGTTCGGTTCGCTCGATTCCTCGGACGGAGCCGAGACGCACCGCTACAGCCTTTCGGTCGACTATGCCTCGAATGCGATGGCAGGCCGTCTCGAGTCGACGGCGTACGCGATCCGTTACGCGCTCGACCTCTACTCGAATTTCACTTTCTTCCTGCAGGACCCGGTCCACGGTGACCAGATCGAGCAGTCCGACAGCCGCTTGACGAGCGGATGGAACGGCCGCTGGACCGGCGCGACGACCCTGGCGGGCGTCTCCATGACCAACATGCTCGGATGGGATTTGCGCAACGATCGCATCGATCCCGTGGCGCTCCGCCATACGGAGCAACGCCAGCGACTCGAAACCGTTCGGGAAGACCGGGTCGACGAAACCAGCGGGGCGGTCTATGCCCAGAACGAATCGCAGTGGACCGATTGGCTGCGCAGCATCGTCGGCATTCGCGCCGAGCGGTTCGCGTTTCGGGTGGCGAGCGACGTCGCGGCGAATTCGGGATCCCGTGGCGCAGGCATCGGTCTTCCGAAGGCCTCGCTCGTCGTCGGCCCGTGGCGCGAGACCGAGCTTTTCCTCAACGCCGGCGAGGGTTTCCACAGCAACGATGCCCGGGGCGTCCTCTCGACGGTGGATCCGGCCACGGGCGCCCAGGTCGCCTCGGCCACGCCGCTCGTTCGCGCGAAGGGCGTGGAGATCGGCGCCAAGACAGAGGCCGTACCGGGCCTGCAATCCTCGATCGTCCTCTGGCAGCTGAAGCTCGGCTCCGAGCTGGTCTTCAGCGGCGACGAGGGAACGACGGAGCCGAGCCGCCCCTCGAAGCGCGTGGGCATCGAATTGTCGAACCACTACGCGCCGCGCCGCTGGCTGCTGATGGACCTGGACGTCGCGTGGACGCGCGCACGTTTCACCGACGACGATCCGTCGGGCAACTACGTTCCCGATTCGCTGGAGTGGACCGCGCAGGGCGGCATCACGGTGCGCGAGCTCGGCCCGTGGACCTTCGCAATCTCCGGGCGCTATTTCGGGCCGCGCGCCCTGACGGCCGATGGGAGCATCCGGTCGTCGTCGACCACGCTGTTCAACCTGCAGGCGAGCTGGAATCTTTCGCGCAACGCGCTGCTGCGCCTGGATATCTTCAACCTCTTTGACCGCCGCGCGGACGACATCACATACTATTATTCGTCGCGATTGCCCGGAGAGCCGGCTGCAGGCATCGCCGATTTCCACTTCCACCCGATGGAGCCACGCGCGGTGCGTGTCGCATGGCTGTGGCATTTCTGACCATCGTCGACGTCTTCGCGGAGCGCGCCTACGCCGGCAATCCCCTGGCGGTGGTCGTCATGGACGAAGCCCTCTCCGAGGAGGCCATGCAACGCGTCGCGTCCGAGATGAACTTCTCGGAGACGGCTTTCGTTCGCCCCACAAGCGATCCGGACGAGGGGCATCACGTCCGGATCTTCACGCCGGCGCGCGAGATCGCCTTTGCCGGGCATCCGATCCTGGGAGCGGCCTGGGTGGTGCGTCACCACGTCGCGGCCGGTAATGCGGGAACGGTGCGCCTCGATCTCGCGGTGGGCCAGGTGCAAGTCTCTTTCGAGCGTTCGGGCGAGGCGGGCGAAGTGGCTTGGTTCCTCGCGCCTCCCATCACCCTCGGCCCGACCTGTGCGCGAGAGCGCATTGCCCCCGCATTGGGCCTCGCGCCGGACGAGATCGATCATCGCTTCCCGGTGCAGGAGCTCGCGGCCGGCACGGCGGCGATGATCGTCCCCCTGCGCACGCTCGAGTCGTTGCGGCGCTGCCGCCTCGATCTCGCGGCATACGCCCCGCTCGCGAGCGACGGATTTCCGCCCCTGGTCTATCTCTTCTGTGCCGAGACGCACGAGCGAGGCAACGACCTTTGCGCGCGCTTCTTCTTCGAAGCCCACGGCGTGCGCGAGGATCCGGCCACCGGCAACGGCGCGGCGTTCCTGGGCGCCTACCTGCTCGAGCACGGCTACTTCCCATCCGCCGAGCTTCGCCTGCGCATCGAGCAGGGACACGAAGTGGGCCGGCCTTCCCTCGTCCGGCTGCGCGCGCGAACGGCCGGCGGCGGCCGGGAGATCCACGTCGGCGGCAAGGTGATCCCGATCGTCCGGGGAGAGTTGCTTTGAGGAGGCCCCGGGTCACGTGAAGCCCTTTGCCCACCTCGCGGTCTGCCTGCTCGTCATGGCCACCAGCGCCTTCGCGGAGCCCTATCCGCGCGTTCCTTTCATCTTCGGGTACCTGCCCTTCGACCAGAGTTGCGAGCAGTGGACCAACACCCACATCGATCCGCAGGGGTACACGGAGCTCGAGGGCAAGATCAAGGCTTTCCAGGACGCCTGGAACCGGGACGGTGCCCCGTTGCTCGAGGCCACCGTCGCCGAGACGAAGAAGCCGTTCCCGTACGACGAGATGATCGTGACCCTCACCCTGTGCCGGATCTCCTCGATGAGCAGGCCGCTGCTCGTCAACGTCCGGCCGTACCTCGACGGCCCCACGAACCAGCACCCGCGCGCGATGCGCATGTTCGTGGGTGACGTGTTCCACGAGCTGTTGCACCTCTATGTCATCGGGGCCCGCCCGAAGCAGACGCCGCTCATGGAGCGATACAAGGACGAGGACCCGCTGGTGAAGTACCACCTCCACCTGGATGCGGTGATGAAGATGGCCTACCTGAAGCTCCATCGCGAAGACGAGCTGCGGGAGATCATCGAGTTCGACAGCCGCGACCCGCCCTACAGGAAGGCGTGGCACATCGTGAACGACGTCGAGGGCTACGAGGCGTTCGTGCGGGAGCTCGAGTAGGGGATCCGCGGGCACCCCCGTCGCGCGCATGATGGGACGTGAGGGGCATCCTCGACTGGATCGTCAAGGACCGGCCGCAGAACCTCGTCACGGGCACGGTCGTCTACAGCCTCGGGCTGCCCCTCCCTCCTCGTTCTACTTCGCGAGCTTCTTCAGCGCGAAGCCGCATCCGATCGTCATCGCGCCCTGGAACGCGAGGTCCACGGCGAGGACCATGCCCAGCAGATACACACTGTTGGTGGGCCAGCCGGCCACGAACACGATGCCGGCGAGCAGCGTGACCACGCCGGATGCCGTGATCCATCCCCAGCCGGGCAACTCCCGCAGTGCGAGGCTCCACCAGATGCGCATCACGCCCGAGGCGATCAACGACGCGCCCAGCATCAGCGTGAGGACCCACGCCCCGAGCATCGGGTTGGCGATGACGATGGCGCCCGCCGCGCCGTAGAGCAGCGCGCTCAGGAGCAGCAGCCCGAACCCGCTCCAGCTGCGCGCGTAGAAGGCGCCCGCCAGCTGCGAGATCGCGCCGATGAGCATGAGGACGCCGACGGCGTACACGGACGCCGTGGTCGCGGCCGGCAGGTTCGAGAACGCGATGGCGCCCAGCACGATGAACAACACGCCCAAGGCGACGAACCAGCCCCAGGAGGAGCCGATTTCCCGCATCGCCGGCATGGCGATGTCGGACTTGGTGATCGATGTCATCTCGGTAGCTCCATGAAGTGAGTGGTTTGAATGAATGCTTTCCGCGTCAGGTCCCGCCCGCCGTGGCCTGGGGCTTCCTGATCTCCGCTTCCCACGCGAGCTTCGCCGCTTTCGCCGCCTGAGTCGCCGCGTTGGCTGCGCGCTTGGTCGCGGCGCGAGCCCGCTCGGCGGCCTCTCGTGCCGCGGCCTCGTCGGCCTGGGCCGATTTCTGCACGGTCGACTCCGCCTCCTGAAGCGCTTCATGCGCCGCCTTGGCGGAGCGCTCCGCCGAAGCCCGAGCGCGATTGGCCGCATCGCGGGTCCGCTCGCCCGCTGCATCCGCGGCTTGCTTGGCCTTCTCCGCAGCCTCGTCGGCCGCCTCGCGGGCGGCCAAGGCGGCGCTCTTCATGGCCTCGGCGCTTTCCTTCGAGAACTTGGCGACCGCGGCATCGGCCTTGGCAGCCGAGGCGTCTGCTTTCTCGTGCGCCCGCTGCGCGGCTTCGGCCGCTTCCTGCGCCCGGCCAGCGAACTGCGCCTTCGTGTCCGCTGCGTACGCCGCGAGCGATTCCTCGCTCGCCTTCAGGGACGCCTCGGTCGCGGCTGCCGAGCGTTGCAGTGCGAGCTTCGCCTCGCCGGCCGCTTCGGCCGCGCGTTGCCTGTCCGCGGCGGCGTGCGCGCTCGTGGCCGCGGCCACTTTCATCGCTGCGTCCTGGGCCGCCGTGACCGCTTCCTTCGCTCGCGCGGAGGCGCGGGAAGCCGCCTCCTTGTTGGCCTCGGCGGCGGTCTCCCACGCCTTGCTCGCCGCCTCCGACGCGCGGCGCGCGTCGGCCTCGGCACGTCGTGCCGCGGCGTCGAGCGAATCCCTGGCCTTCTGCGAGGCTTCGTCGGCGGCGGCCGCCAGCGCTTCCTTCGCTGCCTCGTTCGCGTGCTGCGCGGCATCTCGCGCGGCCTTGGCCGCGGCTGCCGCGTGGCTCTGTGCGGCCTGGCTCTCGGCCTGCGCGGCGACGGCGGGGGTGGCGGTCATCGCCATTGGACAAGCGCCGACCAGCAGCGCGAGCGCGACGGCATTTCGGATGTTCGTCATGTGAGCCTCGATCGTGAGGAAAAGGGCGCGCCTTCGCGCGCCCGAATGTCGTTGAGTCAGACAGGCGTCTTCGCAAGCTCCTTGATCGCCCGGCCCGCGGCGGCGGCGTTCTTCTTGAGGATTTCGAGCTTCGCCTTGGCGCGTGCCTCGAACTGCGCACGCCGGTCCTTCGCCTTGGCCTGCACCGCGTCGATCCTCGCCTGCAGCTGATCGCTCTTCTCCTTGAGCTTCGCCTTGCGGGACGCGTCCGCGTTGCGCATTTCCTCCTTGAGCTTCGCGAGCTCGTCCTTCATGACCGCGACTTCCTCGTCGCGGGCCGTCTTGCGCACTTCGACGAGGGCACGCCGGAACACGCTGCCGCCCAGCGCCTCCATGCGCGTGTCGACGGGAGTCGTCCACTCCTCCTCGACCTCGGCCACGATGGCCACCTTGTTGGGAGTGAGCGACTTCATCACGTCCTCGACGAAGTCTTGGCCCACCAGGGCATTGTCGAGATCGTAGAGCGTGCCCACGGTGAGGCCGGACAGGCCGCCGGCGACGACGCCCGCCGGTCCGCCGAGAAGCCCGATCAGGCTGCCGATCGCGGTTCCGGTGAGTGTACCCAGCGGGCCGAAATCGTCGTATTGCTTCACGCTCAGGGTGCCGTCGGCGTGCTTGGTCACGACGGCGCCGGCGTAGACGGTGATACTGCCCTCGAGGTCGAGCTGGCGCAGCGCCGACTTGCCCTCGTAGGCTTTCTTCTCGTTGTCGAAGATGACGGTCAGCATTCGTTCCATGATTCAATCCTTTGCATGGGGGGTTTCAGGGGCGTTCGCTCGTGGCCCGCGCCGCAGTTCCACGACCCGCGGCGTTTCCAGGCGGATCCATTCGCGCACGTACGGCGGTGGTCCGCGAAGCTCGATGCCTCTTTCCTGCAACGATGCAAGGAAATGCGCCGCGTCGAGGTCGACCCGATGCACCTCGCGCAGGTCGAGCGCAGAGCACCCGGGCGCCTCTTCGATGTGCGCCTTCAGGTGCTGGACGTCCGGTGAGGCGATGCTCCCGGTCAACACCATCACCGTTCCCGCGCCGCTTTGGAAGAGCTCGATTTTCAGGACCATGGCGATGGATGACTCGCAAGCACCGTGCCAGCGCTAAGTCGTTGAGGATGCATGCGTTGCGCCGCGCGACCTGGTGGCGAGCATCGCCAAATGACGACGTTCGCCAGCGCCGCGGCCCGGCTACGCTCGCATCGATTTGAAGCGGTGCTTGTCGATGTCGAGCGATCGAATCCGCGACTCGAGCGTCGAGCGCGGCAGGCCGAGCCGCGCTGCCGCGCCGCCGGGCCCCGCGACGCGTCCGTGGCACGCGGCCAATGCTTCCTCTATCAACGCGGTCTCTTCGCCGGCGCACGGGCGCGCCAGCGCGGGCGCCGCCCCCGTCGGCGGGGCGCGCCGCCCCGGGAGCCACGCCTCGTCGATGGCGAGAGTGCCTTCTCCGAGGATCACGGCGCGCTGGATGATGTTCTGCAGCTCGCGGATGTTGCCCGGCCAGTCGTAGGCGACGAGCCGGTCGATCGTCGCGCGGCTCACGCCCGCGATCTTCTTGCCCGCCTTGGCCGCATAGCGCTGCGCGAGGTACTGCACCAGCAGCGGAATGTCCTCGACGCGTTCGCGCAGCGGCGGCAGGTGAACGGGAAAAACGCTCAGGCGGTAATACAGGTCGCTGCGGAACGAGCCGCTCGCGATCGCCCTGGAGAGGTCGCGGTTCGTGGCGGCGATGACGCGCACGTCGGCCGGGATCGCCTTGCAGCCGCCGACACGCTCGAACGTGCGTTCCTGCAGCACGCGCAGCAGCGTGATCTGCGTCTCCTGCGGGAGCTCGCCGACCTCGTCGAGAAGGATCGTGCCTCCCTCGGCGAGCTCGAAACGGCCGAGGTGGCGCTGCACGGCGCCCGTGAACGCGCCCTTCTCGTGTCCGAAGAGCTCCGAGCTGATCAGCGCCGCCGGGATGGCGGCGCAGCTTACGCAGACGAACGGGCGCGACGCCCGGGGGGAGCGCTTGTGGATGGCGCGGGCGATGAGCTCCTTGCCGGTTCCGGTTTCCCCGGTGATGAGGACGGTCGAATCGGTGCCGGCCACCTTTCCCACGAGCGTCAGCACGCGGCGCAAGGCCGCCGAGGAGCCGACGATCTCCTCGAACATCGAGGTCTGGCTGATCTCCTCGCGCAGCGCGAGGTTCTCCTTGTGCAGGCGCTCCTTCAAGTCGTGAAGCTCATGCTCGACGCGCTTTAATTGCTCGATGTCGACGCTCGAGCCGAACCAGCGGACGATGTTCCCCGACGAATCGCGCAGCGGCTCGGTGTGGTGCAGCATCCAGCGGTACTCGCCGCCGGCGATGCGAAAGCGCGCAAGCGAGGTCGCCGGCTCGCCCGTAGCCATCGCCTGGCGCCAGCGCTGCAGGTGGCTCGGCAAGTCGTCCGGATGGACGAAGCTCGTCCACTTCGAGCCCTGGGCCGCTTCGAGGCCCACGCCGACGAGATCGAGCCAGCGCTGGTTGACGTAGTCGATGTAGCCGTCCGGCCGCGCGCTGAAGATCAGGGCAGGCGTGCGATCGAGCACCTGCCGGTAGTCGATGTTCGGCTGCTTCATCATGGCGCGAAAGGCGCGGCTTCCAGCCGCTTCTCCCAGCCTAAGACGCGCCCGGCGCCCGGGTTTGACACCGGTCAAACAACCGGAGCGGCCGCCCAGCCGATGCCGGGCGCCCCGCCGCCCGCGATGGGCTTCTTCGGCCTCAAACCGCGGGCGCCGGCAAGGCGGTGGGCGAGGCAGGCGAGGCGTCGGGCGCGCCGGCGCGGCGCACCCTGAAGCACGCCGCGTAGAGCGCCGGCACGAAGAAGATGGTGAGGATCGTGGCGGCGGTAAGGCCGCCCATGATCGCGATCGCCATGGGTCCCCAGAACACGCTGCGTGACAGCGGGATCATCGCAAGCACCGTGGCGGCCGCCGTGAGCGCGACGGGGCGCGCCCGGTGGACCGCGGCGTCCACGACCGCGCTCCAGGGATCGAGGCCGTGCTCCATCTCGGTCTGCACCTGGTCGATGAGGATCACCGCATTGCGCATGATCATGCCGCCCAGCGCGATGATGCCCAGGATCGCGACGAAGCCCAGCGGCGCATGGAACACGAGCAGCGCCGGAACGACGCCCACGAAACCCAGCGGCGCGGTGGCGAACACCATCAGCATCCGCGGGAAGCTCTGCAACTGGAGCATGAGGATGAGCAGGATCGTCACGAGCATCACGGGCGCCACCGCCACCAGGGCGGCGTTGGCCTTGTCGCTCTCTTCCACGGCGCCGCCCACGTCGATGCGATAGCCCGACGGCAGCTTCGCCTCGATCTCCTTGAGCTGCGGGCGGATCGCCTGCGTGACCGACACCCCCTGCTCGCCGTCCTTCACGTCGGCGCGCACGGTGATCGCCATGTCGCGGTTGCGGCGCCAGAGCACCGGCTCCTCGAGCACGTAGCTCACGTGGGCGACCTGCGCCAGGGGCACGACCGTGCCGTTGCGCGTGAAGAGGTTCACGTCCTTGAGCGAATCGAGGTTCAGGCGTTCGCCCGGCACGGCCCGCGCGACGATGTCGATCAGATCCTCGTGCTCGCGCAGCTGCGAAAGGGTCGCGCCGTTCATGACCGAGCGGACCACGAGTTGCACATCGGCGGGCGTGAGGCCGAGCGCGCGCGCCTTGTCCTGGTCGAGGTCCACCTTGAGCGTGCGGACGGGGTCGAACCAATCGAGCTGCACGTCGCGCACCTTGTCGTTGGCCGCCACCACTTTCTGCACGTCGCGGGCGATTTCACGCACTTTCTGCGTATCGGGGCCCACGACGCGGAACTGCACCGGGAAGCCGACGGGGGGGCCGAGCTCCAGGCGCGTGACGCGAATCCAGACATCCGGGAACTTGCCGGGCGCGATCGCCATGAGCCGGGAGCGAAGCTCCTCGCGGGCCTGCAGGTCCTTGGTCATGAC
Source organism: Burkholderiales bacterium (assembly GCA_035519135.1). Taxonomy (GTDB): domain Bacteria; phylum Pseudomonadota; class Gammaproteobacteria; order Burkholderiales; family SG8-39; genus VBDM01. The sequence goes on from DATIWX010000005.1 coordinate 24,760, forward strand.
GACGAAGACCGCGTAACCCGGATTCGGCATTTCCGGATCGAGGGAGAGGTAGAAGCGCGGAGCACCGGCCCCTGTATAGGCCGTGTAGTAGCGCACGTCCTCGTCCTTGGCGAGGATCGCCTCCATCTTCTTCACTTGCTCGGTCGTGGCGCCGAAGGAGGCTCCCTCCTTCAGGCGAAGCTCGACGATCAGCTCGGGACGCGAGCTGTTGGGGAAGAACTGCTGCGGGACGAAACGCATGCCGAGGAGCGCGACGGCCAGCGCGGCAACGGTCGCGCCGATCACCAGCCAGCGCCTTTCGAGCGCAATGTCGATGGCCCGGCGAAGCTTGCGGTAGAAGGGGGTCTGGTAGGGGTCCGCGCCGTGCTCGTGGGCGGCGAGCTTCTCGGGGAGCATCTTCACCGCGAGATACGGCGTGATGAGGCCCGAGACGATCCACGACAGCAGCACCGCGGCGCCCACGATCCAGAAGATCCCGCCCGCGTATTCGCCCGCGGTGGATTTCGAGAAGCCGATCGGCATGAAGCCCGCGACGGTGACCAGCGCGCCGGTGAGGCGAGGCATTGCCGTCGCCTCGTACGAGAAGGCCGCGGCCTTGATCTTGTCCCAGCCCTGTTCCATCTTCACGACCATCATCTCGAGGGAGATGATCCCGTCGTCGACGAGCAGGCCCAGCGCGATGATGAGCGAGCCGAGCGATATGCGCTCGAGGTTCCAGCCGGCAGCCAGCATCATCAGGGCGACGCCTCCGAGCACCAGGGGAACGGATGCCAGCACCACGAGGCCCGTTCGCCAGCCGAGGCTCGCGAGGCTCACCGCAAGCACGATCACGAGGGCCTCGAGCAGCGAGCGCTCGAATTCCCAGACCGCGTCCTTTACCGTGGTCGGCTGGTCCGCGACCCGCTCGAGCTCCACTCCGTAGGGGAGCTCGGACTGGATCTTCGCGACGGCGGCTTCGAGCGCCTTGCCGAGCTCGACGATGTTGCCGTCGTTGGTCATGACGATGCCGATCATCAGCACGTCATGGCCGTTGTGCCGCACCGTGTAGGTCGGCGGATCCTCGAACCCGCGCGTGACGGTGGTGAAGTCGCCCAGCTTGATCGTCCGGCCGCCGGCCGTGATCGGCACGTTGCGGATGTCGTCGAGGCTCGTGAGCTGTCCGCTCACCCGGATGAACACGCGGTCGCCCTTCGTGTCGACCGAGGGGCCGGCGATCAGGGCGTTCTGGCTGCGCAGGCTTTCCGCGATCTGCAGCGGCGTGATGCCGAGGGCGGCGAGGCGTTCGTGCGAGAACTCGACGTAGACGCGCTTGGCTTGCTTGCCGATGACGTCCACCTTCTTCACCATCGGCACCTTGAGGACCTGGCGCTTCACGTCCTCGGCGATGTCGGAGAGCTCGGCGTGGCCGATGCCATCGCCCTTCACGGCGTAGAGCAGGCCGTACACGTCGCCGAACTCGTCGTTGAACACGGGGCCGATGACGCCCTCGGGAAGCTCGCCGCGGATGTCGGAGAGCTTCTTGCGGGCCTGGTACCAGGCCTCGCGCTGGTCCGCATGGGATGTGCCGCCCTTCACCGTGATCAACATGCCGCCGAACTCCTGGCGGGAGAACGTCTTCACCTTCTCGAAGTGATCGAGCTGCTCGAACTTCTTCTCCATGCGGTTCATCACCTCGTCCTGCACCTGCTGGGCCGTCGCGCCCGGCCAGTAGACCATGGCGGTCATGGACGGCACCGAGAAGTTCGGATCCTCGAGCTGGCCCAGCCGCGTGAAGCTCAACGCCCCGCCGATCGCGATGACCAGGATGATGAATACGACGATGGCGCGATGGTTCAGCGCCCACTCGGAAAGGTTGAACGATTTCATCGCTGCGCCTGCCGGGTGGGCGACTCGTCGAGCGAGGGCAACGCCACGTGCAGCCCGGGCGCCATCTTCTGAACGCCCGCGGTGACGACGATGTCGCCGGTCTCCGGTCCGGAGACGAGCACGTCGTCGTTGCGGTAGCCGTACACGTTCACCGGAATCAACTGCACGGTCGCCGGGTTGGAGCCCTGGCCGCGCTTCACGATCCACACGGCCGGCTGCGGGCCGCTTTGCGTGAGCGCCGCGGCAGGAATCGCCGCCACGGCCGTCGAGTCGGAAGCCAGCTGCACGAAGAGCGTCGCGGTCGCGCCGAGCGGGAGCGCGCGCGGGGTGGTGGGCTTGAGGCGCGCCCGGTAGGTGCGCGTCTGCGCGGCCGCCTGCGGCGCAAGCTCGCGCAGCGTCACGTCGAACGCCTGCTCCGGCGAGCGCGCGAGCGAGGCCTTGTAGTGGGCGGTCTTGAAGGCCTCGACCTGGTCCTCGGGAATGTCGACCACGATCTCGGGCTCGCCCTGGTTCGCGATGGAGACCACGGGCTGGCCTTCTGCGATGACCTGTCCTACCTCGAACTTGACGGAGGTCACCACGCCCGACTGCGAGGCGCGCAGCACCGTGTAGGCCAGGCGGTTGCGGGCGAGGTCGAGCTTCTTCAGGTCCGCTTCGGCAGCCGCCTGCGCGGTGCGGGCGGCGCTATCGGCGCGTTCCTCGTCGGAGGCGCTCACCGAGCCGTCGACCTTCAGGGCCGCGAGGCGCTTGCGGTCGGAGTCGGCCTGGCGCGCCTGCGCGGCGGAGGCGATCGCCTGCTGGCGCGCGGCTTCCTCGGCGAGGCGGTAGTCGGTATCGTCGAGCACGGCGATCACGTCGCCCTCGCGCACGGCCTGCCCGACATCGACGCGGCGCTGCACGACCTTGCCCCCGACGCGGAACGCGTGATCGACCTCACGGCGCACCTGCACCGTGCCGACGTAGCGGTTCTTCTCGGGCTCCTTTTCGTAGCGGACCTCGGCGACGCGGACCGGCCGCGGCGCTTCGACATGCTTTTCCTGGGTGCAGCCGGCGAGGGCCGCGGCGACGAGCGCGGCGAGCGGGGCCGCGCCGATGGCGATGCGTTTCATGAGCGTTCCTTCACGGGTTCGAATGCTTGCCAGCCGCCGCCCAGCGCCTTGTAGAGCTGGACGCTGTCGAGCAGCAGCTGTGTATGGCTGTCGTTGGCCGCGAGCTTCACGGTAAGCTGCGCGCGTTGCGCATCGAGGAGCGGCAGCAGGTCGACCTGGCCGCGCGAATAGAGCGAGCGCGCGTGGCCGAGGGCCGCGTCGGCGGAACCCGCCGCGCTTCGCATGTCTTCTTCCCTGCGGCGCTCGGCCTCAAGGGCCACCAGCGCGTTCTCGACGTCTTCCAGCGCGCGCACCATGGTGTCCTCGTAGCGGAGCAGCGCCTCGGACTGGCCGCTCGCGGCGATGTCGTTGATCGCCTGCGTGCGCCCGGCGTTGAAGATCGGCATGGCGAGCAGCGCCGCGGCATTGGTGAAGCGCGCGGCGCCCAGGCTCGCGCCATTGAGGTTCACGCCCTGGTTGCCGATCATCGCGCCCAGGAAGAGGCGCGGGAACCACTCGGCGGCCGCTTGCTCGCGGCGCGCGTTCGCGCCTTCGAGCTGCGCCTTCGCCGCGAGGATGTCGGGGCGGCGCTCGAGGAGGTCGGCGGGCTGGCCGGCGCGCGTGGGAGGAACCTGCGCATCTCCGGAGAAGGGCACGATCGTCCCGGCGTTGAAGGCCTGGTCGCCGATCAGCACCGCGATGCGATGGCGCGAGACGGCGACGAGCGTCTCCAGCGGCGGTATCGCGGCACGGGTGCGCGAGGCGTCGCTTTGCGCGCGCTCGACGTCGAAGGCCGTCGCGAGTCCCGCCCGCTCGCGTGCCTTCACGAGGCGCAGCGTCTCGTCCTGCGCGGCGGAAATGGCGCGCGTGGTCTCGAGCTGGCGCAGCGCCCCGGCGAGGGTGAAATAGTTGGTGGCGACGTCCGTGATCACCAGCAGCCGCACGCCGCGCGCGGCATCCTCGGCGGTCAGGGTGTCGGCGGCGGCGGCTTTCGCCCCCGCACGCAGGCGCCCCGAGAGGTCGACTTCCCAGGAGACGTCCAGCCCGCCGGAGGCGATCTTCGCGTCCGGGACGAACTGGCGGGTCGCTTCGTCGTAGTGGCTGTCGTGCTTGAGGCCCGAAGCGCTCGCGCCGATGCTGGGAAAGAGCGCGGAACGGCTCACCGTTTCCCCGGCGCGCGCGGCGCGCAGCCGCTCGGCGGCGATGCGGATGTCGCGGTTGCCCTGCGCGGCGCGGCGAACGAGGTCGTCGAGGACCGGGTCGCCGAATCCTTCCCACCAGGCGACGTCCGGATCGGCGTCGGCGGGCTGGGCCGCCGCGAACCTGGGCGGCGGATCGAACGTGGACTTCACGGCGGGCGCGCTGCATGCGGCGAGCGCGAGCGCGATCGATGCCGCGAGCGCGGTCGTCCGGATACGGCGTGCAAGTTGCGGCATGGGCTTGTCGGTCGGCATGGTTCGGTGTTCCGCGCTCCGTGCGATTCAGTTCCCGCATTGAAGCGTCCGCGAACCTCGCGGCCGTTCCAAACGGCCGCGCGACTGTTTCAATCGATACGGTGTTTCCGACGAAATGCGCGCGCCGCGGACGGCAATCAAATCGACGGGCGCCGGGCGTGCAATGGCACCAGCGCATCACTCAAGGAGCCCGCCGTGAACCGATTGACCGAGATCCTGCATTCCCTGGGCGGGCGGCTCGCGCCCTCGCCCGACCTGCCTTCGTCCGAGATCCAGGCGCTGGGCTTCAGCCCCGCGTTCCTTGACGTCGCGACGATGCAGATCTACCCGTTGCGCTTCGCGGCCACACCCCTGGTGGCGAACCGGACGATGCTCGCCGGCTTCGAGCGCGGCGGATTCTTCTACACGCCGCGTGCGGCAGCGCGCGCCTGCCGGGAGTGGGGCCATGCAGAGTAGGCCCTCGTGGGTTCATGCCGCAGCCGCCGTGGCCGCCCTCATGGGCGTGGCGATATTGATCGTCGCGTTCCTCGTGGGCGACGCTTCGATGCAGCACTGGATGTAGGACCGAAAGGAACTGGCCCGTGAAATCGATACTCGACCCGAGCTTCCGCTACACGCCGAGCCACGCGACCGACGTTCGAAAGACGTTCGAGCGCATCCGCCGCGAGCACTTCAGCCGGCTCGTGCGCGGCCCGGCCGCGCCCCCGCTCCCTTCACCGCCGTGGGCGATCGCGCTCCCGCACCGCTGAATCAATATATCGTCTCGACGTTGACGCCGAAGAGGTAGCCGGCGCCTCGCTCGGTCTTGATGTACTTGGGCGCGGCCGGGTCGGGCTCGATCTTGCGGCGCAGCCGCATGATCTGCAGGTCCACCGCGCGGTTGTAGACTTCGTCGTTGTGAAGACGGGACATGTCCAGGATCTGGTCGCGGCTGAGCACGCGATGCGCGGCGCCGAGGAACACGACGAGCACGCTGAATTCGCCCTTGCTCAACGCGAGCACCTCGCCGTCGGCGCGCTTGAGCTTGCGGGTATTGAGGTTGAGCTCCCAGCCGTCGAAGCGATAGGCGCGGATGCCCTCGGGCCGGCCCTGGCGCACCTCGGCGCTGCGACGCCGCAGCACGGTACGAATGCGCGCGAGCAGCTCCCGCGGGCTGAACGGCTTGGTGATGTAATCGTCGGCGCCCAGCTCGAGGCCCATCACGCGGTCGGCCTCGTCCGAGCGTCCGGTGAGCATGATGATCGGGATGGTGGACTCTTCGCGAAGCCGCCGCGCGAGGTTCATGCCGTCCTCGGTCTTGAGCTTGAGGTCGAGCACGATGAGGTCCACCACGTCGTTCGCGAGGGTTTCGCCCATCGCCTTGCCGTCGGCGACCGCGGTGACGCGCACGTCGTGCTTGGTCAGGTAATCCGCGACCATCTCGCGGACGATCGGATCGTCGTCCACGACGAGAACCCGGGGGTCGGCAGTGGGGGCAACTTGCGTGTCGGGCGTTTCGATAGCCATCGTCATGCGCCCAATCTAGCGGCCGGCGGGCGCTCCCATTTCAGATGAAATCGAAGCGAAGCGCGGGTCCCATCATAGGCCCATGACCAACAGTTTTCCAGCGCTGCCGCCGCGCCGCCTGCTGTTCTGGGTGGCCGCGCTGCTCGTGGCCGCCAACGTGCTGTCCGCGGTGTGGGACCTGCGCAACAGCCGGGCGGTCGTCGAGCGCGATGCCGAACGCGGTTACGGCAACCTCGCCACCCTGATCGCCGACCAGACGTCGCGCTCGCTGGAGTCGATCGAGATCATCGTGCAGCAGGCCGCCGCCGCGATCTCGGCGGACGGCCTCGGGGACCCGCAGGCGCGCGCCCGGCAACTTCGCGACAGCATCGCCGGCTTTCCGCGCATCCGCGACATCATTGTGCTGGACCGCCGCGGCCGCGTCGTGCTGAGGACGCAGCCCGATCCCACAACCTTCGTCGATTTTTCCGACCGCGAGTACTTCCGGCGCCACCGCGACGAGCCGAATGCCGGGACGGTCGTGACCGAGCCCTTCGTGAGCCGGATCAGCGGCAAGTGGTCCTTTGCGCTGTCGGAGCGATTGACCGATGGCAACGGAGCGTTCACGGGGGTCGTCGCTGCGATCGTGGATGTCGGGTACTTCGAGCGGCTCTTCGGCAGCGTCGACATGGCGGGATCCGGGTTCGTCTTTCTCTTCACCGCGAGCGGGATCCCGGTGACCGGATTGCCGCCGCTGCCCGCCGCGCTGCAAGGCAAGCCCTACGGCAACGCTCCGGCCCTGCTCGACGGCATTCGCGCCACCGGCCGCTTCACCGGCTGGATCACGGACCCCGAGGCGCCCGGACAGATGCTGGTCGCCGCGCGGCGCATTGCCGGCACGCCGCTCGCGATCGGCACGGGCGCGAGGCAATGGGAGGTGCTCGCGCCATGGTATGCGGAATGCGAACGGGTGATCGTG
>DATIWX010000006.1:0-38704 GCA_035519135.1 Burkholderiales bacterium
CTTCTCGAAGTGCCGCGACAGCAGGGCAAAGCCGAGCAGCAGGCACAGCAGATTCGCGAGGATCACCCATTCGTTGTGCAGATGCGCGGCGAGCCCGGTCAGTCCGGCGCCTTCCTTGAACCCGGTGAAGCCCAGCTTGTACAGCGTAATCGTGGCGAGACCGGCGAGCGCGACGTAGAGCGTGTGGCGGTGAAACAGCGCGACGCCGAGCAGCGTGATCGCAAACAGGATGAAATCGACGGGCACGCCGAGCACCGCGGGACCGTCCGCCGCGTGCGAGATTTGCATTGAATCCCCTCCGGAACGCGGGCATTCTAGCACTCGCGGGAACGCCAACCGCGAACCGCGGTCGAATAACGTTGCGCCAGCGGTTGCCCGGGGACGCGGGAGGTAACCGGGACAAGAACAGAGGAGCCGGACAATGAGGCTGTCTCTCCGATTCATTCTTCCCCTTGCGATCACCCTCGCCGCCATCGCGTATGCGGTGGTGCCGCTCGTCGACAGGCTTACCCTGCAATGGTTCGTGCGCGACCTCGACATCCGGACCTCTCTCATTGCGCGAACCATCCAGGAGCCGCTGAGCGATCTCGTTCGCGAGGGCTCGCGCTTCAAGATCCTGCGTTACTTCGACCGTCTCATCCAGGACGAGCGCCTGTTCGCGGTGGGCTTCTGCGGCCCCGAGCACAAGCTGCTCTACAAGACCATCACGTTCCCCGTATCAATCGGCTGCAGCGTCGAGCCCGGCAGGACCGTTGGCGCCGAGGGACGGGTCGTGAATCTGAACCGCGGCCCCGTGCACGTGGGCAACTACGAGCTCGAAGCCGACGGCAAGGCCTACGGGCGCCTGGTGCTGGTGCACGACATGAGCTTCGTGCAGCGCCGCAGCGACGACACCAAGAAGTACATCTTCTACCTGTTCGCGGCGCTGGCGGCCATTGTTTCGCTGGTGACCGTCGTGATCGCCGAGGTCAGCTGGCGCGGCTGGGTCGCGGGGCTGAAGGCCGTAATCCGCGGCGAGACTTTCGGCTTCGCCGAGGCCAAGGTGCGCCTGCCCGAGCTGCGTCCCGTGGCGCAGGATATTCGCGCCCTGGTCAGGGAGCTCGAGTCGGAGCGCAAGGCACGGGACGAAGCCCAGATCAACTGGTCGGCCGAGACGCTGCGTGCGATCCTGCGCAACGACCTGAAGGGCGAAGAAGTCCTGATCGTCTCCAACCGCGAGCCCTACATTCACGTGCACCGCGACAAGCGCATCGAGGTGCAGCGTCCCGCGAGCGGGCTGGTCACCGCGCTGGAGCCGATCATGCGCGCCTGCTCGGGAACCTGGATCGCGCACGGCGGCGGCAGCGCCGACCGCGAGACGGTGGACGCGACCGACCACATCCGCGTCCCCCCCGAGCGCCCCGCCTATCGCATACGGCGGGTGTGGCTGTCCAAGGAGGAAGAAGCCGGGTACTACTACGGATTTTCCAACAGCGGCTTGTGGCCGCTGTGCCACATCGCGCACACGCGCCCGGTGTTCCGCACCGCGGACTGGAACGCCTACGTCACCGTCAACCGCCGCTTCGCCGAGACCGTCGTGCAGGAAGCAAGGACGGCGGACCCGATCGTGCTGGTGCAGGACTACCACTTCGCGCTGCTGCCACGCCTGATCCGCGAGCGCATCCCGGCGGCGACCGTCATCTCGTTCTGGCACATTCCCTGGCCCAACGCGGAAGCCTTCGGCATCTGCCCCTGGCGCGAGGAGCTGGTCGACGGTCTGCTGGGCAGCAGCATCCTCGGATTCCACACCCAGTTCCACTGCAACAACTTCATCGACACGGTCGACCGCTACGTCGAGGCGCGCATCGACCGCGAGACTTACACGGTGTCCTACGGCGGCGACCAGACCGCGGTGCGCCGCTATCCGATCTCGATCGAATGGCCGCTCAGCTCCAAGACCATGGACAAGCCGGTCGCGCAGTGCCGCGCCGACGTGCGCGCGAAGAACGGCCTCGCGCCGGATACCGTTATCGGGGTGGGCGTCGACCGGCTCGACTACACCAAGGGGATCCTCGAGCGCTTTCTCGCGGTCGAGCGCCTGCTGGAGATCGATCCGCTGTGGATCGGAAAGTTCGTGTTCGTGCAGATCGCCGCCCCCTCGCGCTCGAGCATCGACGAGTACCAGGATTTCGATGCGCGGGTGCGCGCGGAAGCGCGCCGCATCAACGAGAAGTTCGCCGGCAGGGGCCGCGCTCCCATCCTGCTGCGCGTCGAGCATCACGACCCCGACGAGGTCTACGAGTACTACCGGGCGGCGGACGTCTGTTTCGTGAGCAGCCTGCACGACGGGATGAACCTGGTGGCCAAGGAGTTCGTCGCGGCGCGCGACGACGAGCGCGGCGTGCTCATCCTAAGCCAGTTTACCGGCGCTTCGCGCGAGCTCCCCGAGGCCCTGATCGTCAATCCCTACGACATCGACCAGTGCGCGGCGGCGCTCCGGGCGGCGCTGGTGATGCCGCCCGCCGAGCAGCGCGAGCGGATGCGCAGCATGCGCGGCCTGGTCCAGGACTTCAACGTGTACCGCTGGGCCGGCCGCATGCTGCTCGACGCCGGCCAGATGCGCATGCGCGGCCGCCTGCTCTCGCGCAACGGCGAGCGCAAGCCCGCCGCCGTGCGCGCGGTCTGAGCGATCGAGGCCGATGCGGCTTTCGAAAGCGCGGGTCGAGCAGGCGCCCGAGCTCCGGGGACGGTGCGCTTTCTTCCTCGACGTCGACGGAACGCTCCTCGATATCGCCGACCATCCGGGGCTCATTCGCGCCGACGGCGATCTGGTCCGCCTGCTGAAGGCGCTCGCCCGCGCCGCGCAGGGCGCCCTGGCGCTGATCAGCGGACGCCCCATCGCCGACATCGACCGCCTGATCCCGGATTCCGGATTCTGCATCGCCGGGCAGCACGGCGCCGAGCGCCGCGACTTTTCCGGCACAATGCACAGGCGCGAGGTCCCGCGCGCGGCGCTCGAGGAGGCGCGGCGCAGGCTGGCGGCGATCGCCGCCAAGCACCCGGCGCTGGTCCTCGAGGACAAGGGCGTCAACTTCGCTCTTCATTTCCGCGCCGTTCCCGGGCTCGGCGCGGAGGCCCGGGACGCGGTGCGCGGGCTGGCGCACGACCTGGGCGGCGAATTCGAGGTGCAGCTGGGAAAGATGGTCGTCGAACTGAGACCCACCGGAAAGGACAAGGGCGTGGCCATCTCCGAGTATCTCGCCGAAGCACCGTTTCACGGGCGCACGCCGGTGTTCGTCGGCGACGACCTCACCGACGAGACCGGCTTCGAGCTGATCAACCGCACCGGGGGGCATTCGGTGAAGGTCGGCGAAGGCGAGTCCGCCGCGCGCTGGCGGCTGCCGGACTCGGCGGCGGTCAGAGCGTGGCTCGCGGACTTCGCGGCGCGCTCCGGGGGAAGCGCTTGAGCGCTCTGGACCTCGCCCTGATCGGCAACTCCAGCGTCGCGGCGCTGCTCGACGCCCGCGCGCGCATAGTGTGGTCGTGCCTGCCGCGCTTCGACAGCGATCCGGCGTTCTGCGCGCTGCTGCGCGCCGAGGACGGCACCGAAGACCGCAAGGGCATGTTCGAAGTCGATCTCGCGGACTTCGAGCGCTCCGAGCAGGCCTACATCGCGCATACGCCGATACTCCGCACCCGCTTGTACGACCGTCACGGAGGCGGGGTCGAGATCACCGACCTCGCGCCGCGCTTCCAGCAGTTCGGCAGGCTCTTCTGCCCGGTGATGCTGATGCGCCAGGTCCGACCGATCGCGGGCAGCCCGCGCATCCGGGTGCGCATCCGGCCCCTGTGCGAGTACGGGGCCCGGCGGCCGGCGATGACCTGGGGCAGCAACCATGTGCGCTACGTGATGCCCGAGATGGACCTTCGGCTGACGACCGATTTCTCGATCACCGCGATCCTCGAGGAGACGCAGGTGGTCCTGCGCGAGCCCGTGTCGCTGGTGCTCGGGCCGGACGAGACGCTGCACACCTCACCCGGAGAAGCTTTCCGGCGCTTCCTCGACGACACCGCGGCCTGGTGGCGCGACTGGGTGCGCGGCCTGGCCATCTCCTTCGAATGGCAGGAGCAGATCATCCGCGCCGCCATCACCCTGAAGCTCAACGCCTACGAGGACACCGGCGCGATCGTCGCCGCGGTCACGACCTCGATCCCCGAGTCGCCCGGCAGCGGGCGCAACTGGGACTATCGCTACTGCTGGCTGCGCGACGCCTACTTCGTGGTCAACGCCCTGAACCGGCTCAACGCGACCAGCACGATGGAGCGCTTCCTGGATTTCATCATCAACACCGCGGCCGGGACGAACGGCGCGGATCTGCAGCCCGTCTACGCCGTCACGGGCAAGGCCGGCATCGCCGAACGCGAGGCGCCCGCGCTCCCCGGATACCGCGGCATGGGGCCGGTCAGGGTCGGCAACCAGGCCTACTCGCAGAACCAGCACGACGTCTACGGCGCGGCGGTCCTCGCCGCGGCGCACGTGTTCTTCGACGCGCGGCTCGCGCTGCGCAGCGACCAGGCCCTGTTCCGGCGGCTGGAGCAGCTCGGCGAGCGCGCCGCAACGCTCTATGACAAGCCCGACGCCGGGCCGTGGGAACTGCGCGGCACGCGCCATGTTCACACCTTCTCCAGCGTCATGTGCTGGGCGGCGTGCGACCGCCTCGCGAAGATCGCGGCGCGCATCGGCCTGGAGGAGCGTGCGCGTCACTGGCATACGCGCGCCGATACGATGCACGCCGCGATCTGCGAGCGCGCCTGGAGCGCGAAGCGCTCGAGCTTCGCCGCCACTTTCGGCGGCGAGCAGCTGGACGCGAGCCTGCTGCTGCTCCGCGAGCTTGACTTCCTGCGCGCCGACGATCCGCGCTTCGCCGCCACGGTGCGGGCCGTGGAGAAGGACCTGCGCCGCGGCGATTTCGTGTTCCGCTACACGCAGCCGGACGATTTCGGCGTCCCCGACAACGCCTTCGTTGTGTGCACCTTCTGGTACGTCGACGCGCTCGCCGCGCTCGGGCGCACACAGGAAGCGCGAACACTGTTCGAAAGCCTGCTCGCGCGCTGCAACCAGCACGGCCTGCTCTCCGAGCACATCGAGCCGGCGACCGGCGAGCTGTGGGGCAATTTTCCGCAGACCTACAGCATGGTCGGTCTGATCAATTCCGCGATGCGGCTGAGCATTTCGTGGGACCAGGCTTTCTAGGGCGCTCGAGCATGATCCGCATCGGCGTGGACATCGGCGGCTCCAAAATGGAGATCGCCGCGCTGGACGAGTCGGGCGCCGAGCTGTTCCGGCGCCGCGACGACGCGCCGCGAGGCGCCTATGCCGACGCGCTCCGGGCGCTCGCCGACGCGGTGCTCGACGCTGAGCGCAAGGCCGGCGCGCGCTGCACGGTGGGAATCGGCACGCCCGGGGCGGTCTCGGCCGGGACCGGAGTCCTGAAGAACGCCTACGCGAGCGCGCTGAACGGCATGCCGGTGAAGCCCGACTTGGAGCGGCTGCTCGGGCGCGAGGTGCGGTTCGCCAACGACGCCAACTGTTTCGCGCTTTCCGAGGCTGCCGACGGCGCCGCGGCCGGAATGCCGGTGGTGTTCGGCGTCATCCTAGGAACGGGAGTGGGCGGAGGCGTGGTCGTGGGGGGCCGCGCGCTCCACGGGGCCAACGCCGTCGCCGGCGAATGGGGACACAACACCCTGCCCTGGCCGACCGCCGATGAGCTTCCCGGTCCGCGCTGCGGCTGCGGCAAGGTCGGACACATCGAGGCGTTCCTGTCCGGTCCGGGACTCGCGCGGGACTACGGCCTCGCCGCCGGCGAGCCGCTCGAGCCGGCGCAGATCGTCGCGCGCGCCGAATCGGGTGATGCCGGCTGCGAAGCCGCGCTCGCGCGCTACGAAGAGCGCCTGGCGCGCGCGCTGGCGAGCGTCATCAATCTGCTCGATCCGGACGCGATCGTGCTCGGCGGCGGCCTGTCCAACGCGGAACGCCTGTACCGCAACGTGCCCGGGTTGTGGGGCCGCTACGTCTATTCGGATTCGGTCGTGACGCCGCTGCTCAAGGCGAGGCATGGCGACGCGAGCGGGGTGCGCGGCGCCGCGCGCCTGTGGTGAATACCTCAGCCGCGAACCAGGATGATGTGCACGCGCGAAGGCCCGTGCGCGCCGAGCACGATGGTCTGATCGATGTCCGCGGTGCGCGAGGGGCCCGAGACGAAATTGATCGCGCGCGGCAGCTGGCCGAAGGCCTCCCGCGCGAGCGCAAAGGCGTCCTCCATGTGGGAGACGATCCGCCCTGAGCGAACGACCGCGACGTGCGTTTCGGGAAGCAGGCTGCCGGAAGCCGGCGTCTCGGGGCCCGAGGCGAACACCAGCGTCCCGGTCTCGGCGATGGCCGCGAAGGCACCGGTGACGCCGATCGCATCGTTTGCGCTGGCCGCGCGGGGCTCGAGCGCGAGTCCCGCCGCCTTCCAGTCGAGGTGCGCGAGCTGCGGCCAGACGCAGCCCGAGGACGGAAGATCGCCCGTCTTCAGATACCTTGCGACCGCTGCCGGTATTTCGCCCTCGGACGCGACTTCGTCGGTCGTGCTCTGCATCGCTTCCGCGCGAGCGCGAAAGCGGGCGAGGAGATCGCCATCGACTTTGGGCAGGGTACCGCGCGGGTGGGCGCGCAGGTAGGTTTCGATCGCTTCCAGCTCGGCCTGAGAGGGGCGGCTCAGGCCACGCCCCTGCGCCTTGCGGATCCGGGCAAGAATCCTCTCGCGTGCACTCAATCGAGCGCCTTGACCATGTCCTCGACCACTTTTTTGGCGTCGCCGAAAACCATCATGGTCTTGTCCATGTAGAAGAGCGGGTTGTCGAGGCCGGCGTAGCCGGCGGCCATCGAGCGCTTGTTGACGAGCACGGTGCGCGCCTTGTTGGCCTCGATGATCGGCATGCCGTAGATGGGGCTGCCCTTCTCGTGCGCCAGGGGATTCACCACGTCGTTCGCGCCGAGCACGAGCACCACGTCGACGGTGCCCAGCTCGCCGTTGATGTCCTCCATCTCGAACACCTGGTCGTAAGGGACCTCGGCCTCGGCGAGCAGGACGTTCATGTGTCCCGGCATGCGGCCGGCGACCGGGTGGATCGCGTAGCGCACGCTCACGCCCTTCGCGATCAGCTTCTGCGCCATCTCCTTCACTGCGTGCTGGGCGCGCGCGACGGCGAGCCCGTATCCCGGCACGATAACGACCGATTCCGCGTTCGACATCAGGAACGCCGCATCTTCGGCGGAGCCCGATTTCACCGTCTTCTGGGCGGCGTCGGCGGCCGCGGCGCCCTCGGCCGCGCCGAAACCGCCCAGGATCACGCTGAAGAACGAGCGGTTCATCGCCTTGCACATGATGTAGGAGAGGATCGCGCCCGAGGAACCGACCAGGCTTCCCGCGATGATCAGCATGGTGTTGTTGAGCGAGAATCCGATGCCCGCCGCCGCCCAGCCCGAGTAGCTGTTCAGCATCGAGATCACCACCGGCATGTCGGCGCCCCCGATGGGGATGATGATCAGCACGCCGAGCACGAAGGCGATGCCGAGCATGACCAGGAACGGCGTCCAGCCCTTGCCCTCGGCGAGGAAGAAGGCGAAGCCGAAGCCGATCATGATCAGCGCCAGCACCAGGTTCAACGGATGCTGCCCCTTGAACACCACCGGCGCGCTCGAGAACAGGCGGAATTTCTTGCCCAGCCCGGCGAGCTTGCCGAAGGCGATCACGCTCCCGGAGAAGGTGATGGCGCCCACGAACGATCCGATGAAGAGCTCCAGGCGGTTGCCGCGCGGCAGCGGATCGTGCTCGCCGAAGGCGCCGGGATTGTTGACCACCGCGACCGCGATCAGCACCGCCGCCATGCCGACCAGCGAGTGCATCGCGGCGACGAGCTCGGGCATCTGCGTCATCTGCACGCGCCGCGCGACGAAGGCTCCGATCGCGCCGCCGCACACCATCGCGACGAAAATGATGTCGACGCGGCCCTTGGCGACGATCGCGACGGTAGTAACCACGGCGATGGTCATTCCCGCGATGCCGAGCGCATTGCCACGGCGGGCGGTATCGGGCGACGACAGCCCCTTCAGCGCCAGGATGAAGCACACCGAGGCGGCGAGGTACCAGAGCGCAACGAGGTTGGCGCTCATTTCTTTTCCGCCGCTCTTTCGACGCGGGGTTTCTTCCTGAACATCTCGAGCATGCGCTTCGTCACCAGGAATCCGCCGGCGACGTTGACCGAGGCGAGCGCCACCGCGACCGCGCCCATCGCCGAGCCGAAATCGACTTCAGCGGGACCCGCCGCGAGGATCGCACCGACGATGATCACGCTCGAGATGGCGTTGGTGACGCTCATCAGCGGCGTATGCAGCGCCGGCGTCACGTTCCAGATCACGTGGTAGCCGACGAACACGGCGAGCACGAACACCACCAGGTTGACGACGGTCGGATCGACGGTTCCGGTCATCTCAGCCCCTCTTCACGACGCTGCCGCCCTCGCAGGCGAGCGTACCTTTGATGATGTCGTCGGCGCGGTCCATCTTCGCCTCGCCGGTCTTCAAGTCGACCATCAGGCCGACCATGTTGAGGAGGTTGCGCGCGTACAGGGCGGAGGCGTCGGTCGCCACCGTCGCCGGCAGGTTGTCCAGGCCGATCAGCTTCACTCCGTTCCTGACCACGATCCTGCCGCGCTCTATGCCCTCGACGTTGCCGCCCTGCTCCACCGCGAGGTCGACGATGACGGCGCCCGGCTTCATGGCCTTCACGGTGCTTTCCCTGATCAGCTTCGGCGCGGGACGCCCGGGAATCAGCGCGGTCGTGATGACCACGTCCGCCTGCGTCGCGCGCTGGTGCACGGCCTCGCCCTGCCTGCGCATCCAGTCCGCCGGCATCGGCCGCGCGTACCCCCCCGTTCCCTGGGCGATGTCGCGCTCCTCGTCGGTGAGGAACGGGACGTCGACGTACTTGGCGCCGAGCGACTCCACCTGCTCCTTCACCGCGGGCCGCACGTCGGAGGCCTCGATCACCGCGCCGAGGCGCTTCGCGGTCGCGATCGCCTGCAGCCCGGCGACTCCTGCGCCGAGCACCAGGACGCGCGCCGCCTTCACCGTTCCGGCCGCGGTCATCAGCATCGGAAAGAAACGCCCGATCTCCTGCGCGGCGAGCACCACCGCCTTGTAGCCGGCGATGTTCGCCTGCGAGGAAAGCACGTCCATCGCCTGCCCGCGCGAAATCGTCCGCGGCAGCAGCTCCATCGCGAAACCGGTGACGCCGCGCTTCGCGATGCCCTCGAATGCGCCCTCGTTGTAGGGATCGAGCAGGCCGACCAGGATCGAGCCGGACTTGAGGAATCCCAGCTCGTCGTCGGTCGGTGCGCGCACCTTCAGCACGATGTCGGCGTCGAAAGCCTCGGCGGCCGAGCCGACCAGCTTCGCGCCCGCGGCCTGGTATTCGCCGTCGGGATAGCTCGCGCCCGCGCCGGCACCGGCCTGGACCTTCACCGTGTTCTTCGCTGCGAGCTTCTTGACCGTTTCGGGCGTCGCGGCTACGCGGGTCTCGCCCGCCCGGGTTTCCGCGGGTATGCCGATGTTCATGGATTTTTCTCTGGCGCTTCTTATCTCGGCCATACCGGCCGAAGCGAAGCCCGATGATACACGGCCTCGTATAATCGGCTCAACACAATCTCAAGGAGCGGTCATGACCGTGAAGGTGCGGCGAGTGGTCACCGGGCACGACGCGAGCGGGCGCGCTGTGGTGAAAATAGACGAAGTCTCGAGGAACGTCGTCTCGAGCCGGCCCGGCGCGTCCGCCTGCGTCGTCTGGACCACCGACACCCTTCCCGCCGACAACGCCGGCGACGGCGACGCCGGCCTGAAGAAGACCGGCACCACGCTGCCGGGCGGATCGGTTTTCCGCGTCGTCGAGTTCTCCCCGGGCGTCTCGCCGCGCGTGCACCGCACCGACTCGATCGACTACGCGGTGGTGATCTCCGGCGAAATCGACATGGAGCTGGAGAAGGGCAGCGAGATTCACCTCCGGGCGGGCGACGTGCTGGTCCAGCGCGGCACGGTGCACAACTGGATCAACCGCGGCACCGCTCCGTGCGTGATCGCCTTCGCCCTCATCGACGCCAAGCCCGTCGTCGCGGCCGGCAAGGAGCTGAAGGCGTTCGGCTGACGAGCGCGGCGTCTCGCAGCTTCACATTTCCGTAACCCGTTCCGCGTAGCCTCCTCCGGAGCAGGCGCCCGCCTGCCATCCAACTCGGAGGAACGCAATGAAGAAGAGCGTGCTTTTGTCCACTGTCGGGCTGATCGCCGCCGGCTGCATCGCAGCCCATGCTTGGGCGCACGACGACGAGGACCGCGATGACGACCGCGGCGGCAGCTATGCCATCGGACTCTGGGGCGACCTGCCCTATTCGGATGTGCAGGCGCTGGTGGGCGTGCCTAACCTGATCGCCGACATGAACAGCCACAAGCTCGCGTTTACCGTGCATGACGGCGACCTCAAGGCCGGAAACGGCACGCCGGGCTCCGTCACGCCGACCATTTGCAGCGATGCCCTCTACATTCAGGCCCTCGGCTTCTTCAACGCGCTTCACGCCCCGGCCATGCTGACTCCCGGAGACAACGACTGGACCGACTGCGACCGCCCGGCGAACGGCGGCTTCAATTCGCTCGAACGCCTCGACCATGAACGCACGGTCTTCTTCTCCACGCCGTTCTCGCTCGGGAAGAAGAAGATGCGCCAGGAGGTGCAGACGGCTGCGCTGTGCCTCGGGGTGAACGGCCCGACGGCCTGCGCCGAGAACCGGCGCTGGACCCATCGCGGGGTCACCTACGTCACGCTGAACATCCAGGGCTCGTGCAACAACCTGTGCGACACCGCGCCCAACTCCGCGGAATTCACCGCGCGCAACCAGGCGAACATCGCGTGGATGAGAGAAGCGTTCTCCGACGCGCAGGGCCGCGGTTCGGCCGCGATCATGATCATCGCGCAGGCCAATCCGGGCTGGGACCTGTCCGATGGGACCCGCGCGCCGCTGCGGGATCCCAAGACGCTCGCCGAAACCGACGGGCAGCCGGACGGCTTTCAGGAATTCCTGCGAGCCCTGCGCGACGAGGTGATCGCCTTTCGCAAGCCGGTCGCCTACGTGCACGGCGACTCCCACTACTTCCGCGTCGACAAGCCGTTGCAGGATTCTCTGGGCCGCCGCCTGGAGAACTTCACGCGCGTCGAGACCTACGGCGACAACCAGGGCAACGGGACCAACGACGTGAACTGGATCAAGGTGAGCGTCGACCCGCGCAGCCGCGAGGTCTTCAGCTACCAGCCGCAGATCGTTCCGGGGAACCGCACCGCCGTCCCGGCCCCCTGATCAGCCCTTTGCCCGGGCCATCCAGCCGAAGCGGCGCTCGCCGACCTCGAACATTCCCTGAATGAGGAGCGCGAGCGCCGCCGCGGGGATCGCCCCGGCGAGCAGCGTGGCGTTGTCGTTCAGCGCCAGTCCCGAGGCGATGCGCTCGCCGTAGCCGCCCGCGCCGATGAAGGCGGCGATGGTGGCGGTGCCGACGTTGATGACCGCGGAGGTATTGACCCCGGCGAGTATCGAAGGCAGCGCCAGCGGCACTTCGACCAGCAGCATGCGGTCGCGCGTCGACAGGCCCAGCGCCATCGCCGCCTGGCGCATGCCGCGAGCGATGCCGGCGAGGCCGGTGTACGTTCCACGCACGATCGGCAGCAGCGCGTAGAGAAACAGTGCGATCAGCGCGGGCGCCGTTCCGATGGTACCCATCACGGCGATCAGGAACGCAAGCAGCGCGAGCGAGGGAATCGTCTGAACGATGCCGACGATGCCGAAGATGACTGCGTCGGACTTCGGCACCTTCGCCGCGAGCACCCCGAGAGGCAGTCCGACCGCGATGCTCGCGGCGAGCGACACGAACACCAGCAGCAGGTGCTCGCCGGTGAGGCGCCAGAAGTCCGGGCCGAAGAGCTCCTCCACGAAATTCCGCCGTGCGGCAGTCTGCGGTTTGTCCGGGTCGAGTAGCGCCGCGGCCTCGGCGAAGCTCCTGCCTTCGAGCTCCGCCACCGCGTTCATGCGGATCATGCGGCGCTCGTCGATCTTCCCTTCGAGCGCCTGGAGCGCGCGCCAGGCCTCGGGAAAGCGCCCGGGCAGGTCGAGGCGGTAGAACAGCACCGCGTCGTAGCGCGGAAAGAAATTGCGATCGTCATCGAGGGTGCGCAGCTTGAAGCGCTCGATCTTGGCGTCGGTCGAGTAGATGTCCATGACCTCGATCCGCCCCGCGGCGATCGCCTCGTAGGCGAGGCCGTGATCGAGCCCCGAGGGCGTATCGTAGGGCAGCCGATATGCCTTCTTCAGCCCCGGCCAGCCGTCGGCGCGGCCGATGAATTCCTGCGACAGGCCGAGCTTGAGCCCCGGGTGCTTCGCCAGGTCTGAGAGCGTGCGGATGCCCAGCGCTGCCGCGCGGTCCTCGCGCATGGCGAGCGCGTAGCTGTTGTTGAAGCCGAGCCTCACCGCCACGCCCAAGCCCTGCGGCGCGAGGGCCGCGCCGAGATCGGCGAGCGTCGGGTTGCCTTCGACCTTGAGGATCTCGCGCGCGATCGTCCCCGTGTACTCGGGGTAGACGTCGATCGCCCCGGCCTTGAGCGCGGCGTAGAGGATGCCGGTGTTCCCCATCCCCGGCCGCAGCTCCACCGCCGCCTTGCCCGCGGCGGCCTGTTTCAGCATCTCGCCGAGGACGTAGGACTCGGTGAAGCGCTTCGAGCCGATGCGCAGGACGTCGGCGTGCGCGGGGAGCGCAAGCAGCAGCGACAGCGCGACCCAGATCCTCATGGCACCGTCGACAGATCGCCGAGAAACTGCAGCGACGCCAGCCGCGCGTACAGGCCCCGCTCGCGCACCAGCTCGGCGTGCGATCCCGCCGCGATCACGCGCCCCTGGTCCATCACCACGATGCGGTCGGCGTTCTTCACGGTGGCGAGGCGGTGCGCGACGATGAGGGTGGTGCGCCCCCGCATCAGGTGCTCGAGCGCGCGCTGCACGTAGCTTTCGCTCTCGGCGTCGAGCGAGCTGGTCGCCTCGTCGAGCAGGAGCACGGCGCGGTCGGCGAGCAGCGCGCGCGCGATCGACAGGCGCTGGCGCTGGCCGCCGGAGAGGCGCACGCCGCGCTCGCCGAGAAACGAGTCCATTCCTTCCGGCAGCCGCTCGATGAACTCGGTCGCGTAGGCCGCCTCGCAGGCGGCGAGCACTTCGGCGTCGCTCGCCGCGGGCCTGCCGTAGCGCACGTTCTCGGCGACGCTGGCGGCGAAGATCACGGGGTCCTGCGGCACGAGCGCGATGCGCGAGCGGACCTCGCGGGGATCGGCCTTCCTCAGCTCGACCCCGTCGATCGCGATGCCGCCCGAGGCGGGGTCGTAGTAGCGCAGCAGCAGCTGGAACACCGTGGACTTGCCCGCGCCCGACGGCCCCACCAGCGCCACCTTCTCGCCGCGCGACACCGAGAGCGAGAAGTCCGAGAGCGCGGCGGCGTCCGGCCGGGAAGGATAGCGGAAGGTGACGCGCTCGAAGCGCACCTCCCCGCGCGGTGGCTCGGGGAGCGCCTGCGGGCTGGCAGGAGCCCGGATCGAGGGCTCGCTCGCGAGCAGCTCCATCAGGCGCTCGGTCGCGCCGGCCGCGCGCTGCAGGTCGCCGATCACCTCGGACACCGCGCCCACCGCCCCGGCGACGAGCACGGCGTAGAACACGAAGGCCGAGAGCTCGCCGGCGGAGATGCGCCCGGAGAGCACGTCGTGCCCGCCGATCCACAGGATCACGCCGACCGCGCCGAAGGCGAGCAGCATCACCAGCGCGATCAGCAGCGCCCGCTGGCCGATGCGCCGCGTCGCCGTGGCGAAGGCCTGCTCCACGCGCGCGCCGAACTGCTCGCGGTCCCGGTCCTCGTGGCCGTAGGACTGCACCGTTCGGATCTCGTGCAGCGACTCGTCGATATGCGTGCTCACGTCGGCGATGCGGTCCTGGCTGGCGCGCGACAGCTTCCGCACCCGCCGTCCGAACAGCAGGATGGGGGCGATCACCAGCGGCACGCCGAGCACGACCAGCGCGGTGAGCTTGGGGCTGGTGATCACCAGCATCACCAGCGCGCCCACCATGATGAGCGTGTTCCTCAGCGCGAACGACGCAGAGGACCCGATTACCAGCTCGAGGAGGGCGGTATCGTTGGTGAGCCGCGAGATCACTTCGCCGGTACGCATGGTCTCGAAGAACCCCGGGGACTGCTCGAGCAGATGCCCGAACACCGCGCGGCGGATGTCGGCCGAGACGCGCTCGCCGATCCAGGACACCGAGTAGAAGCGCGTATAGGTGGCGGCGGCGAGCACGCACACGATCGCGAGCAGCGCGAACAGGGCGGTATCGAGCGAGGCCGCGTCGGCTCCCGAGAAACCGGCATCGATGACGCGCTTCAGGCCCTGGCCGAGCACCAGCACGCAGCCCGCGGCGACCACCAGCGCCACGCCCGCCACGACCATGCGCCCCTTGTAGGGAGCGACAAAGCGCAGCACGCGCGCGAGCTGCCTGACGTCGCGGTTCGCGGGGCGTTCGGGGAGATTGTCTATCAGTCGCGCCACCGATAATCCCGTGTCATCCTGAAGCGAAGCGAAGGATCTGCTCTTGGCCAAAACGAAAAGCAGATTCTTCGGCTGCGCCTCAGAATGACACCTCCTTTACCCGCTCCTCCAGCGCGACGATCCAGTGCCTGACCGGCAGCGCGGTGCCGCTCTGCAGGTGGGCGAGGCAGCCGATGTTGGCGCTGACGATCTGCCCGGGCTCGCCCGAGGCGAGCGCCGCGAGCTTGTTGTTCTTGAGCCGCGCGGCGAGCTCGGGCTCCAGGATCGAGTAGGTCCCGGCCGAGCCGCAGCACAGGTGTGCGTCCGGCACCGGCGTCAGCTCGAAGCCGGCACGTACCAGCAGGCGCTCAGTGACGCCCTTGATGTTCTGCCCGTGCTGCAGCGAGCAAGGCGGATGAAACGCAACGCGCCCGCCTGTCCTTCCGAGCAGGGGCTCGATGCGCCCGAACTCTGCGTCTATCACTTCGCAGATGTCGCGGGTGATCGCGCTGATCTTCGCAGCCTTTTCCGCATAGCGCGGGTCGTGCCGGAGGAGGTGCCCGTACTCCTTGACCGTGACCCCGCAGCCGCTCGCGGTCATCACGATCGCCTCCGCCCCCGCTTCGATATGCGGCCACCAGCGGTCGATGAGGGCGCGCATGTCATCCAGGCCGCGCTCCTGGTAGTTCAGATGGAAGCGCAGCGCGCCGCAGCAGCCGGCGCCCCGGGCCTCCACCAGCGAAATGCCGATGCGGTCGAGCACGCGCGCCGCTGCGGCGTTGATCTCCGGCGAGAGCGAGGACTGGACGCAACCGCCGAGCGCGAGCATCTTTCTCGCGTGGCGCGGCGCAGGCCATCTGCCCGCCGACGCAACCGAGGCCGGAACCTTTTCCGCGAGCGCAGGCGGCAGCAAGGGACGCACCAGGCGGCCGAGGCGAAGCATCGGGGCGAACAGGAAACGTCGCGGCAGGACCTCTGCCAGGATCCGGCGCGTGATCCTCTGCCCGGTGGGCCGCGTCGTCCGCTCCTCGACCAGCTTTCTCCCTATGTCGAGCAGGCGCCCGTACTGCACGCCCGACGGGCAGGTGGTCTCGCAGGATCGGCAGGTGAGGCAGCGGTCCAGGTGCACCCGCGTCTTGTCGCTGATCGCCTTGCCTTCCAGCGCCTGCTTCATGAGGTAGATGCGGCCGCGCGGGCCGTCGTTCTCGTCGCCCAGCAACAGGTAAGTCGGGCAGGTCGCGGTGCAGAAGCCGCAGTGCACACACTTCCTCAGGATGGCGTCGGCCTCGCGCCCCTCGGGCGTGTCGCGGATGAAATCGGCGAGCGCGGTCTGCATCGGATCTAGAAATCGGGATACATCCGGCCGCGGTTGAAGATGGCGTTCGGATCGAATTCCTGCTTGAGCCGCCTGTGGATCTTCAGGAGCGCGGGAGCGAGCGGCTGGAACACGCCGACCGATTTGTCGCCGCCGCGAAACAGCGTCGCGTGGCCGCCTACGCGCCGCACGGCTTCGCGCACGGTGCGCGCGTCCGCATGTGAAAAGAGCCAGCGCAGCGCCCCGCCCCACTCGATCAGCTGCTCGCCCTGGAGCCTGAGCGGCGGCGCGGTCGAAGGGACCGACAGCCGCCACAGCGGGGCGTCGCCGGAGAAGAAGCGATCGCTGTGCTCGCGAATCCCGTTCCAGAACCGCCGCGCGTTCTCTCCCTCCACGCGCTCCCCGCCGATCTTCTTCGCCGCGTCCCCGACCGCGGCCGCGGCCCCGGAGAGGCGCACCCCCAGCGTGCCGTCGTTCCATGCGCTGGCGCTGATCGGCAGGGGCTTGCCGCCCCAGCGGTTGAGCTGCTCGATCGCCTTGTCTTCGGGCAGCTCGAGCCTGAGCGTCGCCTCCGCGGCGGGAATAGGCAGCGTCTTGATCGAGACCTCGAGGATGATTCCCAAGGTGCCCAGCGATCCCGCCATGAGGCGCGAGACATCGTAGCCCGCGACGTTCTTCATTACCTGGCCGCCGAAGGAGAGCACCGCGCCGCGGCCGTCCATCATCTTCACGCCGAGCACGAAGTCACGCAGCGCCCCCGCCGCCTGCCGGCCCGGACCGGACAAGCCCGCGGCGACCGCTCCTCCGACGGTCGCCGAGCCCGACCCAAACCGGGCGAAATGCGGCGGCTCGAAAGCGAGCATCTGGCCCCGCCCATGCATCGCTGCCTCGACCTCGGCGAGGGAAGTGCCGCAGCGCGCGGTGATCACCAGCTCCGAGGGCTCGTAGGCGACGATGCCGGAAAAGCCGCGTGTGTCGAGCACTTCGCCTGCGAGCGCCTGGCCGTAGAAATCCTTGCTGCCGCCGCCCCGCAGGCGCAGCGGCCGGCCCGCGCCGGCCCCGCGGATCGCGTCGGAGAACCTTTCCAGGATCGCATCCATGGCTTGTCGCGGACGCCGTTCAATCGAAGGCGAATCCGACAATCGCCTTGACGGTCCACTTGTCCGTCACGGGAGTGAGGCCGTAGCCTACGCCGAAGTTCAGCGACCAGGACTTGCGCTCGATGTCGGTGACCAGATAGAGCGTGCGCTCCTGCTCGTCGTGAGGCAGGCGGTTCGCGAGCGTACCCGTCCCGTTGTAGTACTCCGCCCCGACCGCAATTCCCTTGGCGACGTCGTGCACCGCCTTCCAGGCGAGCGTCACCTCCGGGCTGCCGCGATAGCCTTCCGAGAGCGCCCACTCGAGGATGGGGTTCACCCCGATCAGCCAGCTTCCGGCGCGGTACCCGCCGATGAAGCGCACTTCATCGCTCCACGGCGACTCGGAAAATTTCTTCGTCAGCCGTGACAGCTCGTTGTTGACGCCGAGATACCAGCCGCTGCCGCCTTCGGCAGCGCGCACCGGAAGCCATTTCACCCGCAGCTTGGCGCCACCCAGGTACCAGTTGCCGTGGCCGTCGGTGGCGCTGGGGAGATACAGGCCCCAGTCGAAATCGTGGCCCAGCCCCCAGGAAAACTCCGGCGTCACCCGCCAGCCGTGGTAGGGCGGAAGGTCACCTTCGTAGTCGGCCGTGCTCCTCCCGCGCGGTGTGGTGTTGACGTGCAGCTCGAGTCCGCTTTCCCCGGCCGCGTCGAGATCGTCGGTGTAGACCTGGATCTCGTCGACGATGGCGAGGGCGCGCCTGCCGCCCAATGCGGCCGCTGCGACGGCGAGGAAGACGAGGGCTCGCGCCATGCTGCGGAGAGGGCGGCTTCGCTTCAGAAACGCGGCAGATCGGAATGGGAAAGCTTGCCGCCGTGCACGCGCATGCGGCCGAACTCGGCGCAGCGGTGCAGCGTCGGGATGTTCTTGCCCGGGTTGAGGAGGCCCTCGGGATCGAAGGCGCGCTTTACGCCCTGGAGGCGCTCGATCTCCGCGGCCGAGAACTGCACGCACATCTGGTTGATCTTCTCCACGCCCACCCCGTGCTCGCCCGTGATCGTGCCCCCGACCTCGATGCACTTCTCCAGTACTTCGCCCGCGAAGCGCTCGGTGCGCTCGAGCTGGTCGGGATCGTTGGCGTCGAAGAGGATGAGGGGATGCAGGTTGCCGTCGCCGGCGTGGAACACGTTGGGGCAGCGCAGGCGGTACTTCTTCTCCATCTCCGCGATGAACTTCAGGATCTCGCCCAGTTTCTTTCGCGGAATGGTGCCGTCCATGCAGTAGTAGTCGGGCGAGATGCGCCCGACCGCGGGGAAGGCGGCCTTGCGCCCGGCCCAGAACCTCTGGCGCTCCGCCTCGGAGCCGGAAATGCGTATCGCGGTCGCGCCGGCCCGCTTCAGCACCTCCCCCATGCCGGCGATACCCTCCTCCACTTCCTCGGGAGTGCCGTCGGCTTCGCAGAGGAGGAGCGCGGCGGCCTCGAGGTCGTAGCCGGCGCGCACGAATTCCTCGACGGCGCGCGTAGCCGGGCGGTCCATCATCTCCAGGCCCGAGGGCAACACGCCCGCCGCGATGACGTCGGCGACGGCGTTGCCGGCCTTCTCCACGTCGTCGAAGGACGCGAGAATCACGCGCGCCGTCTCCGGGCGGGGCAGGAGCTTCACGGTGATCTCGGTGATGACCGCGAGCATGCCTTCGGAGCCGATCAGGATCGCCAGCGTATCGAGGCCGGGCGAATCGAGCGCCTCGCTGCCGAACTCGACGACCTCGCCCTCGACGGTGACCGCGCGCACGCGCAGCACGTTGTGCAGGGTGAGCCCGTATTTCAGGCAGTGCACGCCGCCCGAATTCTCGGCGACGTTGCCGCCGATCGAACAGGCGATCTGCGAGGAGGGATCGGGTGCGTAGAACAGGCCGTAAGGCGCCGCGGCCTGCGAGATCGCGAGATTGGTGACGCCGGGCTGGACTTGCGCCGTGCGCGCGAGCGAGTTGACCGCGAGGATGCGTCGCATCTTCGCGAGCGACAGCAGCACGCCGTCGCCGCGGGGCAGCGCTCCACCGGAGAGCCCGGTGCCCGAGCCGCGCGCGATCACCGGGACCTTGAGCTCGTGGCAGGCGCGCAGCACCTCGCGGACCTCGTCCTCGCTTGAGGGCAGCGCCACCACCATCGGCAGCTGCCGGTAGGCCGAGAGGCCGTCGCACTCGTACGAGCGCGTGTCCTCCTCCGTGTGCAGCACAGCATCGGCAGGCAGGAGACTGCGAAGGCGTCCCGCGACCTCGGCTTGGCGGAGAAAATCTATGCCGGTGACGGCGATGTTCATTGCGCAGAGCTTACAAGTAATCTTTCGCCCACGCCAAGCTCTCCCCCGTCTTACCGGTGGGCGTGTATTCGGCTCCCACCCAGCCGCGATAGCCGAGGCGGTCCATGAGATCGAACAGAGAACGAAAATCGATCGCCCCGGTACCCGGCTGGTGCCGCCCCGGGACGTCTGCAAACTGCATGTGCCCGATGCGGGCGAGATTCGCCGCGATGGTCGACGCGAGATCGTCGCCCATGATGCGCATGTGGTAGAGGTCGTACTGGACGCTGAGGTTGTCCGCGCCCGCCTCGTCGAGGAGCGCGAACGCGTGGGCCGATCGACTCAGGTAGAAACCCGGAACGACCTGCGTGCTGATCGGCTCGATGAGGAGCCTCATGCCGTGGCGCATGAGCTCGCTCGCCGCGTAGCGGAGGTTGGAGACGTAGGTCTCCCGCAGCTTCGTTTCGTCGGCGTCCGGGGGCGCAACCCCCGCGAGGCAATTCATCTGCCTGCAGCCGAGCGCCCTGGCATAGTCGATCGCCTGCGCGACCCCTTCCCGGAATTCGGCGACGCGTCCGGGCAAGCAGGCGATGCCGCGGTCACCCTTCTGCGCATCGCCCGCCGGGATGTTGATCAGCACCACCTCGACGTCGGCGCGCCGCGCCGCCTGCGCAAGGCGTTCCCTGTTCCAGGCGTAGGGGTACTGGATCTCGACCGCCTTGAATCCCGCCCGCGCCGCGGCCTGGAAACGCTCGGGGAAATCGACCTCCCCGAACAGCATGGTGATATTCGCGCTGAACCTCGGCACGCCGCTGCGGAAACGTCAGGCGGGCACGGGCCGGGTCACCGGCCGCTCGTCGATCGGCAGGTTGACGACAACCGAAATCACCGACAGGGCGATCGCAATCAGCCACACGATCCGGTACGAGCCGGTGTGATCGAAGATGTAGCCGCCGAGCCAGCCGCCGAAGAAGCTGCCGAGCTGGTGGAAGAAAAACACGAAGCCCGAGAGCATGGCCAGGTGCTTCACGCCGAAGATGCCGGCAACCACGCCGTTGGTGAGCGGCACGGTGCCGAGCCACAGAAAGCCCATCGTCGCCGCGAACAGGTAGGCCGAAGCCGGCGTCAGCGGAAACGAAATCAGCAGCGCGATCGCGACGCCGCGCGCGGCATAGACGCCGGAGAGCAGATAGGTCTTGGAAAAGCGGCCGCCGAGCTGCCCCGCGAGATACGAGCCGAAGATGTTGAACAGGCCGATGAGGGCGAGCGATATGGTCCCGTCGCGGGCGGTCAGTCCCTGGTCCATCAGGAAGGCGGGGAAATGCGTGCCGATGAAGACCACCTGGAAGCCGCAGGCGAAGTAGCCCACGCCGAGCAGCCAGAAGCCCTTGTGGCGGAAAGCCTCAGCGAGCGCCTGCTTCAGCGACACGCCCGCGCCGGCGGCAGGCGTGCCGTGGTAGCCCCGGTCGGCCACGCCGAAGGACGCGGGCATCATCAGCGCCACCCCGAGCGAGAGCGCGATCAAGGCTGCGTACCAGCCCATGCCCGAGATCAGGAACAGCGCGAGCGGCAGGAGCGCAAACTGCCCGAATGAGCCGGCGGCGCTGGAAATGCCGAGGACGACGCTGCGCTTTTCGGCCGAATAGGCGCGCCCCAGCGCGCCGAACACGATGTTGAAGGAGGTGCAGCTCATGCCGAGGCCGACGAACACGCCGATTGCCAGCGTGAGCCCGAGCGCGGTGGTCGAGTTCGCCATGAACACGAGGCCGAGCGCAAACAGGAGTCCGCCCGTAAAAAGAACCCGCCTGGCGCCGAAGCGGTCGGCGAGCATGCCCGTCGCCGGCTGCGACAGCCCCCACAGGAGATTCTGGACCGCGACCGCGAAGCCGAACACCTCCCGCCCCCAGCCGTTGGCCATGCTCATCGGCTGGAGGAACAGGCCGAAGCTGTGGCGCGTGCCGAGCGAGAGCGTCAGGATCAGGCTCGCGCAGACGAGCATTGCGGCCGGACCGGGCTTGCGGAAAGCGGGCATGAAGGAGTTCGAAGACGGAAAGCCGCCAAGAATACCACGCGAGGAGACAAGCGATGCCGTTTGATACCATAGCCGTTTCGGTGTTCGCCTCGAAGTGAAGCCTTCCTCCGCCACGAACGCGCCGCTCGCTCAGCGGCTGTTCCCTCCGCTCAGATGGTGGCCGCTCGTCGACGCGTCGACGCTGAAGGCCGACGCGGTCGCGGGCCTTGTCGGCGCGATCGTCGTGCTGCCCCAGGGGATTGCGTTCGCGGCGCTCGCCGGACTTCCCCCGGAATACGGCCTGTACTGCGCGATGGTGCCCACGTTCATCGCCGCGCTCTTCGGTTCGTCGCTGCACACGGTCGCCGGCCCCACCAACGCGGTTTCGCTGATGGTGTTCGCCGTCCTGAGCCCGCTCGCGACGCCCATGACGCCACGCTACATCGAGCTCGCGCTCACGCTCGCCCTCGTGTCCGGCGTGTTCATGCTGGCGCTGGGATTGCTCCGGTTCGGGACGCTGGTGAATTTCATGTCGAGATCGGTCGTGGTCGGCTTCACCGCGGCGCTGGGCGTGCTCATATTCGCCAGCCAGTTCGGCAATGCCCTGGGCATCGACTTCGCGGCCGCCCCTTTCACAGAGATGGTGGCCGGTACGTTCGAGCACCTCGGCGATGCCCGGCCCTGGGTCGCACTCGTGGCGGCGGCGACGGTCGCGATCGGCGCGTTCTCGCATCGCGTGCTGCCGAGAATCCCGCCGATGCTGACGGCGATGGTAGCGGGCAGCGTCGCCGCCTTCTTCCTGAACCAGACGTTGGGCATGGAGCGCACAGGCCTGAGGACGCTCGGCCCCCTGCCGAGCGCCCTGCCGCCGCTCTCGTATCCTGCGATCTCCGTCGCGACTCTGCAAAGCCTTCTTCCGGGAGCCCTCGCCGTGACGCTGGTCTCGCTCACCCAGGCGCTTTCGATCGCGCACACCATCGCGCTCAAGTCGGGCCAGCGGCTGGACAACAACCAGGAATTCATCGCCCAGGGCCTCGCCAACGTGGCCGCGGCGTTCTTTTCGGGCTTCCCGACCAGTGCCTCCGTCAATCGCTGCGGCATCAACTACGACGCCGGCGCGAGAACGCCCATCGCGGCGATGTTCGCGTCGCTGCTGCTGGTGGTCGTGCTTCTCGCGGTCGCGCCCTTGATGGCCCACATGCCGATCGCGGTCGTCTCGGGCCTGCTGCTCCTCGTCGCGTGGAACCTGATCGACCTGGCGCGCATCCGCAAGATCCTCTCGACCAGCCGCGGCGAGAGCGCCGTGCTCATAGTGACCTTCTTCGCGACGCTGCTTCTCGATCTGGAGTTTGCTTTCCTCGTCGGTGTGCTCGTCTCGCTGGTCCTCTATCTCAACCGGACGTCCCATCCGATCATGAGGAGTCTCGTCCCGGATCCGCGCCATAGCGCGCGCAAGATGACCGAGATCGAGGACGGCCTGGTCGAATGCCCCCAGCTCAAGATCCTGCGCATCGAGGGCCCGATCTTTTTCGGCGCGCTCAGCCACGTAGAGCGGCACTTCGATACGCTGCGCGAGCACGATCCCGGACAGAAACACCTGCTCCTCATGTCGAAGAGCATGAACTTCGTCGACATGGCCGGCGCGGAGCTGCTCGTCGAGGAGGCGCGCCGGCGCCGGGCGCTCGGCGGGCAACTCTACTTCTACAGCCTGAGAGTCCCCGTCGAAGATCTCTTCGAGACGGGCGGCTACATCGCAGACATCGGCCGGGAGAACGTCTTCCGGGGAAAGCGCGAGGCGATCGGCGGGGTGTTCACGCGCCTGGACCGTTCCATCTGCGCGACCTGTCGCGCGCGCATCTTCGAGGAGTGCGCGAGCGTGCCCAAGCCCGGGGACGCATGATGCGCCGCGCCGCGCCGCTTGTCGCCGCCCTGCTTGCCGCCCTGCTCGCCAACTGCGGCGGCGGCCAGCCCAAGCTCCAGCGCCTTGCACCCGACGCGGTGGTGCTCGCCTTCGGCGACAGCCTGACCTTCGGCCTCAACGCGAATCCCGGCGAGAGCTACCCGGCGAGACTCCAGGCGCTGATCGGCCGCAAGGTGGTCTCCTCGGGAGTCGTCGGCGAGACCACGGCGGGAGGACTTGCGCGCCTGCCCGCCGTCCTCGAGGAGTCGAAGCCGCAGCTCGTCATCCTGTGCGAAGGCGGTAACGATTTCCTGCAGAAGCTCGACGAGGCGCAGGCGGCCAATAACCTTCGCGCCATGATCCGCGTGGCGAAAGCCCGGGGCACCCAGGTCGTGCTCATCGCCGTTCCAAAACCGGGCCTGCTCCCCTCGGCCGCGGAATTCTACGCCGCCGTGGCGAAGGAGTTTGGCGTGCCGCACGAAGAGGCCGCGCTCAGAAAGATACTCACCGACAATGCGCTGAAATCCGATCTCGCGCACCCCAACGCGGCGGGCTACGCGCGCCTTGCCGAAGCGATTGCCGCGCTGCTCAGGAAAACCGGGGCGGTGTGAAGACTTTGTTTCGCCGACTCTCGTAAGGGTTTACCTGACACGCGGGCGTGGACCCGGCTGACGGCGGCTTTCGGTCTTTCTTTCGCATGCGAACAGGACTATGCTCCGGGCATAGTCCACGCCGCACCTTCCCTCCGCGGAACCGCCATGACGGACCGTCACCTCTGGATCGAAGTCGCCGAGTACCTGTTCGCGGTGCTCGGCGCCATCGCCCTGGTCTGGCTGATCGCCGACGATCTCGGTTCGCCCCTGTGGGGCGGACTGACCAGCATCCGCCTGCGCTGAGGCCCGACGCCTCAGCGCGCGCCGAGCAGCCGCGAGGCGCGCGCTACGTCTTTCGGCTTGACCCAGAAGATCGCGCCGAAGCGGCGGCTGCCCGCGGTCACGGCGTCCATCGCGACCATGTTGATTCTCGCCTCGGCGAGCTTGTCGAGAACGCGCACGAGTGCGCCGACCCGGTCCTCGCCTTGCACCAGGAACGCGGTCTTCTTCTTGCCCAGCTTTACGCCGGCCTTCTTCGCTCCGCGGGCGAACTCGACCGGCCTCGCCGGCACGAAGTCCACCTGCGCCCTGGCGCCATTGGGAAAACCGGTGAAGGCGAGCAGGTTCTGCTTGCCCTTCGCGATGGACTTGAGCATTTCGACGCCCACGCCGGGGCGGTTCGGCACTTGCATCGAGAAATAGACGACTTTGCGGATCATGGTCCCTCCTTTTGCGCGGGTGGTCGGTCTGCGCCATGATACGCCCATGGGCCACCGCCTCTCCAAGATCACGACCCGCACCGGCGACGGCGGCGACACCGGCCTGGGCGACGGCTCGCGCGTTCGCAAGGACAGCCCGCGCATTGCGGCACTCGGCGAGATCGACGAGCTGAACTCGGCGATCGGAGTGCTGCTCGCCGAGCCGATGCCCGAGACGATCCGCGCGACCCTCGAGAGCATCCAGCACGACCTGTTCGACCTCGGCGGCGACGTGTCGATTCCCGGACGCGCGACCATGACGCCCGCTCAGGCCGGGAGGCTGGAGACGCTCCTCGAGGAATGGAACGCCGGATTGCCGCGGCTCAAGGAGTTCATTCTCCCGGGCGGGACGCGCGCCGCCGGCCTTGCGCATCTCGCGCGCGCGGTATGCCGGCGCGCCGAGCGCTCGCTCGTCGCCCTGTCTTCCACGGAAAAGGTCGCCGACGCCGGAAGGATCTACCTGAACCGCCTGTCAGACCTGCTGTTCGTCCTGGGCCGCGTGCTCAACCGCGAAGGCAGCCGCGGCGACGTGCTCTGGCAGCAGGGCAGGAACCGTTAGACGAAAGCGCAGGAAAAGCAAAGGGCCGCTGCAGCGGGCCTTTGTTGAAGCGGAAGCTCCGGCGTCTCAGGCCTCGACGAAAGCCTCTTCGCGTTTCTTGCGCACCGTCGGCGCCAGCACCACCGCCAGCAGGAGACCCGCGATCACGAGCATCGTAAGGCTGATCGGTCTCTGGAAGAAAACCAGCGCGTCCCCGCGCGAGAGCAGCATCGCCCGGCGCAGGTTCTCCTCCATCAGCGGCCCCAGGATGAAGCCGAGAATCAAGGGGGCCGGCTCACACTCGAGCTTCACGAAGATGTAGCCGACCACGCCGAACGCCGCCGTCTGCATGACGTCGAACGGGCTGTTCGAGATGCTGTACACGCCGATACAGCAGAACACCAGTATCGACGGATAGAGTATCCGGTAGGGCACCATCAGCAGCTTGATCCACATGCCGATCATCGGCAGGTTCAGGACCACCAGCATGAGGTTACCCACCCACATCGAGGCGATCATGCCCCAGAAAAGCTGCGGCCTCTCGGTCATCACCTGCGGTCCCGGGGCGATACCCTGGATCATCAT
The DNA here is from genome assembly GCA_035519135.1 of Burkholderiales bacterium. GTDB lineage: Bacteria > Pseudomonadota > Gammaproteobacteria > Burkholderiales > SG8-39 > VBDM01. The sequence continues at coordinate 25,756 of DATIWX010000006.1, forward strand.
CGCGCCGATCATGAGCGCCATCACGGGATTGGACGGTATGCCGAGCGTCAGCAGCGGAATGAAGGAGGTCTGGGCGCCGGCGTTGTTCGCCGACTCGGGCGCGGCCACACCCTGGATCGCGCCCTTGCCGAAGTTCGCCGAGTTCTTGGAGACCTTCTTCTCCAGCGTGTAGGCCGCGAACGAGGCAAGCAGCGCGCCCCCGCCGGGCAGGATCCCGAGGAACGAGCCCAGCGCCGTGCCGCGCAGGATCGACGCCCAGGAATCCTTGAAATCCTGCAGGCTGGGGAGCAGGTTGCTGACTTTCTTGGTGAAGATCTCGCGCTTTTCCTTCTGCTCGAGGTTGGCAATGATTTCGGCAAATCCGAACACGCCCATCGCGACCGAGACGAAGCCTATGCCGTCGGAGAGCTCCGACACCCCGAAGCTGTAGCGCGCGACGCCCGAGTTGACGTCGGTCCCGACCAGGCCGAGGAGCAGGCCGAGAATCACCATGGCGATCGCCTTGATCAGGGAGCCGTGCGCGAGCACCGTCGCCGCAATCAGCCCCAGCACCATCAGCGAGAAGTATTCCGCCGGGCCGAACTTCAGCGCAACCTCCGCGAGCGGCGGCGCGAACAGCGCGATGATCACCGTCGCCACACAGCCGGCAAAGAACGAGCCGATCGCCGCAATCCCCAGCGCCGGTCCTGCCCGGCCCTGGCGCGCCATCTGGTAGCCGTCCAGACAGGTCACCACCGAGGAGGACTCCCCCGGAATGTTCACGAGAATCGCGGTGGTCGAGCCGCCGTATTGGGCACCGTAGTAGATGCCCGCCAGCATGATCAGCGCGGAGGTCGGGTTGAGCGTGAAGGTGACCGGCAGCAGCATGGCGATCGTCGCGACCGGGCCGATGCCGGGCAGCACGCCGATGAGGGTGCCCAGCAGCACCCCCAACAGGCAGTAGAGCAGGTTCTGTACGGAGAGCGCGACGCCGAAGCCCAGGGCGAGATTGGCAAAGAGTGACTCCATGTCGCTACTCCCAGATACCCGGCCACACGTTCATCGGCAGCCCGAGGCCTTTGACGAACGCGAGAACCGAGAAGATCGCCAGCGCGACGGACAGGATGGCGACTTCCTTCACCTTGAATTCATGCCCGCCCCACGCGCTGATGAACACGAGCAGCACGGTGGCAGCCACCAGGCCGAGCGGCTTGAGAATATATCCGAACACGACCACGGAGAAGAGAACCACCCAGAGAGACCGTTCACCGAATGCCGCGAAGATCAGCCCGACGGCGAGCCCCGAGAGGAGCGTGTGGCCGATCTCCCAGGCGATGTTGGCGTTGTGTCCCGGCTGTGTGTAGTACGCGACCACGCCCAGAGCCAGCCCGACGACGATGCGCCACAGCTTGAACGGGAACACCTTCAGGGGATTGTCGATCTTCGACACGAATGCGCGGAACAGCACCACCGCGCCCAGTACCGCGAGCATCCCCCCGAGCACCGTGGGGAAATACGCCGGGCCCATGCGCACCGACGTACCCATTGCATAGTCCTGGGCCTTCCACATGAAGGCGAGCCCGAAGGCGACGAACATCAGCCCGGCCCAGAAATCCTTGCCGTTCGTTATTTTCATTGCACCCCTCCACCACTCCGGCCGGCTATTGTGCCACAGCTTATGTGGCCGGCAATGCCCCCTGATCCTTTTGATCCTTTTCCCGGTCCATGTACGCCAGCAGTTTGGAGCTGGTTTGCCGTAAGCGTTGCGACAGCATCAGAACCAGCTCCATCAGCAGCTTCGCTCCCAGGGTCGGCTGCTCCAAAATGATGCGCGCGAGGCTGTCGCGGGAGAGAACCGCCATCACGCATTCTTCGGCGGACACACAGCTCGCGAAGCGCGGCTCGCCGTCGATCATCGACATCTCTCCGAACGATTGCCCCGGGGCAATCAGCGCGATGAGCCGCGGCGCATTCCAGCGGTCCTGCTTGAACACTTCGATGCTGCCCTCGATGAGGAACACCATGAAGTCACCGGTCTCGCCCTCGCGGATGATCTCTGCACCGGGCTCGCTCCGATAGACCTGCATGAACTGACTCAGCAGGCTCACTTCCACCAGGTTGAAATTCTCGAACAGCGGCGAAAACTTGATCAGGCCGTGAATCTGCCCGGCGAACGGTGTCGCGTCGCCCAGCGATTCCAGCTGCGCCAACCGGGCCCACTCCGCAGTTTCCGTCATCCCAGAACTCGCCTCGGTGAACCGCCGCTCGGGCTTACCGCCGTCCCCCGCTCATCGCATCGGCGACCGGCGAGATTATGCCCAAAGGCGGTGCTGATAACAATGCTGGATCACGCTCTCACCGCGAGGATCCACGCGGTAGCGCCCAGCCACCCCGCGGTCGCGACGATCAGGTGCGGATCGTGCAGAAGTTCCCAGGCCGGGTCCCCGCCACCGCCCCTCGCGTACATGACCTGAAGGTAGCGGAACAGCCCGTAGAGCACGAAAGGAAGAGTGAGTATCAACCGGTCCGTGCCGTGGAGCGCTATGGTCCTTTCGTCCACGGTGTAAAGCGCGTAGCCGAGCGCGGCCCCGGCGACGCTCACCGTGATCAGAAGATCGAGCAGCGGCCTGCTGTAGCCGTCGAGAGACGCACGCTGTCCCGGGGCGCCGTTCGCATCGCCGGTCAGAGCAACCAGTTCGGAGCGCCGCTTGCCGAAGCCCAGAAACAGGGTGAGCATCAGTCCGCAGAGCAGCAGCCATTTCGAGGGGGGGATTCCGATCCCGGTCGTGCCCGCCAGGATGCGCAGCATGAAGCCGGCGGAGATGATGAAGACGTCGAGAATCGGCACGTGCTTGAGCCCCGCGCTGTATGCCAGGTTGAGAGCGCCGTAGGCGGCTACGATCAGCAGCGCGGGAAGCGAGACCGTCGCGGCGAGCGCGAGTCCCCCCAGCGCGAGGCCGATGCACAGCGCGCGCGCCGCGCCGACGCCGACCTCGCCCCGCGCGAGCGGCCGGAAGCGCTTGGTCGGATGCAGGCGGTCGGCATCCCGGTCGGCGATGTCGTTCATGACGTAGACGGCGCTCGAGGCGAGGCAGAACGCGGCGAACAGCGCGAGCACATCGGCGACGAGCGCCGGGTTGTCCCAGCCATGGCCGAAGACTATGCCCAGGAAGACGAACCCGTTCTTGATCCACTGGTGTGGACGCATCAGACGCAGGAGCGCGCGGGCGATCATTTCCTGACCGGACAAGTGGGAGCGTCGAAATAGCGCTCGCAGAAGTAGCAGCGCCCCTGGGGCAGGTAGCGGGGAATGGCATAGAGACGGTCGCGCACCGCTTTCAAGGCTACCTCGCGGTATGCCGGGAAATCGAAGCCCCGGCCGAGAACCAGGTGGAAGGTCGCGCCTGAAAGGGTGAATTCCTTGTACTCGACGCTCCGGAAGTAAGGCCGGTACTCGGGATCCTCGGGCGGATCCTTGCGCAGGATGAGGATGTCCTTGCCGTCCAGCGGCCTGAAGTCGGTGAGTATGTCGTCCTGCCGCGCGTACGAGGATCCCCGGCCGAACACGAAGAAGTACTTGCCCGAGTAGTAGGACGCCGTGACCGCGGGGGAGTAGCCGTCGGCGGCAAGCGCGAACTGTCCCTCGTAAGGCTCCAGCTCCCGCAGGACATCGTTGATGCGGACGTGGTACACGATCCCGTCGTAGACGCGCGCGTTCTTCCAGGTCTCGAGCGGCAGCGCCGCGGCGACCGCGATCGCGGCGACGTGAAGCGCGCTGAACGCCCCCAGATAGACGACCGAGCGGCGCAGCTGCTCGCGCGACAAGATCCAGCCGGCGAGCACGAAAAAGAAGGGCACGAAGCCGAGCATCCAGTGCAGGCCGATCTGCTTGACCAGCGACAGCACGGCAAAGAACCCGAAAGGAAACGCGAACATGAAGGCGAAGAATCGCGTCGCCGGATCGGCGAGCGCGGCAAGCGCCGCCCTTCGGTCCTTCGCGAGCTGCCACAGCGCGACCGGGCTGAGAAGGTAGAGCACCGACACTGCGTATAGAAACGGAGTCTTCCAGGACCAGCCCGCGCCCTCGTTCCGGTTGTAGGCGTTGAACATCAGGTTGGCCCAGCAGTGTTCGTAGTTCCACCATAGATTGATCGCGGCGAAGGGCAGCGAGCAGAGCACCACCAGCGAAAGCGCCCGCCAGTCGCGCTTTCCGCGCGGGGAGCTGACCGTATACGCGACGTAGGCGAGCCCGAGCAGCACCGCGAAGTACTTCGAAAGAAAGGCGAGCCCGAGGAAGGCCCCCGCCAGCGCGTGCCAGGCCGGCGCCCTCCTGACCAGCCCCTGCCAGTACGCGAGCACCGACGCGAAGGAGAAAAAGATCAGCGGTGTGTCGGTCGTGATGAGAACGGCCCACACGTTGACGGGCAGCAGCATGAAGGCGAGCGCCGCGAGCGCGGCCTTGATTTCGTCCGCGCCGCGCAGCACGAAGTACACGCCCGCGGCGAGCGCGAAGGACAGCAGAGTCACCGGAAGCCGCAGCAGCCAGGGCGCATTCGAAATCCGGTGCACCAGGTACAGCAGCCAGCCGATCATCGGCGGATGATCGTAGTAGCCGAAGTCGGGGTAGATCCCCCAGTAGAGGAAGTAGGCTTCGTCGCCGGTCAGCGGAAGGACCGCCGAGAGCCCGAGCTTGAACGCGAGGATCAGGGCCGCCGCAGCCAGCAAGGCCTTGCGCGGCGTCTCGATGAGAAGCGTGGCAGGCTCCTAGGATTCGCCGGACTTGACCAGCCGGCGCTGCCGCACCGCTTCGGCGAGATTCCGCAGGAGCGGCACGCTGTCCTCCCAGCCGATGCAGGCGTCGGTGATGCTCTGCCCGTATGCGAGGGGCTTCCCGGGAACGAGATCCTGCCGCCCGGCCTTGAGGTGGGACTCGACCATGACGCCGAAGATGCGCTCTTCGCCGCCGGCGACCTGCCGCGCGATCTCGCGCGCGACGTCGATCTGGCGCTGATACATCTTCTGGCTGTTCGAATGGCTGCAATCGATCATGAGGCGCTGTTCCAACCCGGCCCCGGCCAGCTCCTTTGCCGCCGCCTCCACGCTGCCTTCATCGTAGTTCGGGTGCCTGCCGCCCCGCAGGATGATGTGGCAGTCCTCGTTGCCGTTGGTGGAGACGATGGCCGAGTGCCCCGCCTTGGTGACCGAGAGGAAATGGTGGGGCGCGCGCGCGGCCTTGAGCGCGTCCACGGCGATCCTCACGTTGCCGTCGGTTCCGTTCTTGAACCCCACCGGGCAGGACAGGCCCGAGGCGAGCTCGCGGTGCACCTGGGACTCGGTGGTGCGCGCGCCGATCGCGCCCCAGCTCGCCAGGTCCGCGTAGTACTGCGGCGAGATCATGTCGAGAAACTCGTTGCCGGCGGGCACTCCCAGCTCGTTGATGTCCAGGAGCAGCTGCCGCGCCAGGCGCAGGCCCTTGTTGATCTGGTAGCTGCCGTCGAGATCGGGATCGTTCACCAATCCCTTCCAGCCGACGGTGGTGCGCGGCTTCTCGAAATACACGCGCATGACGAGGACCAGGTCGCGCTCGAGCTCCTTCTTGATCTCGTGCAGGCGCCGCGCGTATTCGAGACCCGCCTTGGGATCGTGAATCGAGCACGGCCCGATGATGACGACGACCCGGTCGTCGGATCCGTGCAGGATGCGGTGGATCGCCTGGCGCGTGTTGTAGGTCAGCTCCTCGGTCTTTTCCGAGCAGGGGAATTCGCGCAGCAGATGCGCGGGCGGCGCGAGTTCCTTGATCTCGCGGATCCTGACGTCGTCGACCTTGTAGTGCATGTTCCCGATCCCTGCGGGATGTCTAACGATCTGAAAAGTCTGAATTTTAGCCGAAGCACCGCCGGCATGCCGGCCGTGATACGTTATGGGGCGTCGCTGATTTCATCAAAGCGACTCAAGGAGGAGCCCATGAGAAAACTGTTCACTGTGTTGCTCTGCATGACGCTGGCGGCTGCGCCGCTTGCCCTGGCCCAGGACAAGGCCAAAGCCAAGGCGCCGACGGAAGCTCAGAAGAAGCAGCAGGAGCGCATGAAGTCGTGCAACGACAAGGCGGGCGACCGCAAAGGCGAGGACCGCAAGAAATTCATGAGCGGGTGCCTGAAAGGCCAGGACGCGGGGCCAAGCGCGGCGCAGAAGGCGCAGCAGGATCGCATGAAGGACTGCAACAAGCAGGCGAACCTGAAAAACATGAAGGGTGAGGATCGCAAGAAGTTCATGAGCTCGTGCCTGAGCGGTTGACGCTCTAGAGGCGCTGCTCCACCCACTGGCGGACCGAGCCGAGGGCCGCGGGCACCTTCGCCGGCTCGGTGCCGCCCGCCTGCGCCATGTCCGGGCGGCCGCCGCCCTTGCCCCCGACCTGCTGCGCGACGTAGTTCACCAGCTCGCCGGCCTTGAGCTTCGCGGTCAGGTCGGAGGTCACGCCCGCGATGAGGCTCACCCTGCCGCCCTCGGTGGAGCCGAGCACGATGGCCGCCGATTTCAGCTTGTTCTTGAGCTGGTCCACGGTCTCGCGCAGGGTCTTGGCGTCCGCCCCGTCGAGTGACGCCGCGAGCACCTTAACGCCCTTGACGTCCACGGCCTGGGACGACAGGTCCTCGCCCTGCGCCGCGGCCATCTTCGACTTGAGTCGCGCGAGCTCCTTCTCCAGGATCCTCTTCTCCTCGAGAAGGCCGCTCACCGCCTTGTCGACCATTCCTCCCCGAGGCAAGACACGGAGGTGCCTGGCAACCTCGTAGAACTCCTGCAGTTCGCTATTCATCAGGGCAAGGGCGCTTCCGCCCGTGGTCGCCTCGACGCGGCGTACACCCGCAGCCACCCCTCCTTCCGAATAGATCTTGAATACGCCGATGTCCCCGGTGCGCGTCACGTGCGTGCCGCCGCAGAACTCGCGCGAGGAACCGATGTCGAGCACGCGCACCTCATCACCGTACTTCTCGTCGAACAGCATCATGGCACCCGATCTCTTCGCCTCCTCGATCGGCATGATCTGGGCCCGCGTCGCCGTGTTCTGCATGATCTCGTTGTTCACCCGGAGCTCGACCTCGCGGAGCTCCTGGTCGCTCAAGGGTCTGTCGTGCGCGAAGTCGAAGCGCGTTTTTTCCGCGTCGACCAGCGAGCCCTTCTGCTGCACGTGCGGCCCGAGCACCTCGCGCAATGCCTTGTGCATGAGGTGCGTCACCGAGTGGTTGCGCATCGTTCGCTTGCGCAGCTCCGCATGCACCCTCGCCTCGACTTTGTCGCCCACTTTGAGCGTGCCTGTCCTGAGCAGGCCATGGTGGCCGAACACGTCGGTGTGAATCTTCTGCGTGTCGACGACCTCGAAGGTGCCGCCGGCGGCGACCAGCTCGCCCTTGTCGCCCACCTGGCCGCCCGACTCGGCGTAGAAAGGCGTCGTGTCGAGCACCACGATGGCCGACTGGCCGGAGCCGATTTGCGAAACGCCGGCGCCGTCGACGTACAAGGCGATCACCTTGCCTTCGGTGCCGAGACTCTCATAGCCGACGAAGCGCGTCCTGCCGCCGCTGTATTCGACGCCGGCCTCCATCCTGAACTTTCCGGCTGCCCGTGCGCGCTCGCGCTGCCGTTCCATCGCCGCCTCGAATCCGGCGTGGTCGATCATGATGCCGCGCTCGCGCGCCATGTCGGCGGTCAGGTCCACGGGAAATCCGAAGGTGTCGTAGAGCTGGAACACGGTTTCGCCGTCGAGCATGCGGTCCTCGCGGTGCAGCGCGGCCTCCAGCACCTTCATGCCGTTCTCGAGCGTCTCGGCGAAGCGCTCCTCCTCGGCCTTGAGCACCTGCGTCACCCGCTCCCTCGCCTTCGCCAGCTCGGGATAGGCATCGCCCATCGCGGCGGACAGGTCGGCGACGAGGCGATGGAAGAACGGCTCCTTGCGGCCGAGCTTGTAGCCGTGCCGGATCGCCCGGCGGACGATGCGGCGCAACACGTAGCCGCGGCCCTCGTTTCCGGGAATGACGCCGTCCACGATGAGAAACGCGCAGGCGCGGATGTGGTCGGCGATGACTTTCAGCGAGTTGCTCGCGAGGTCCTTCGTTCCGGTCTCGCGCGCCGCGGCGCGGATAAGGTCGCGGAACAGGTCGATCTCGTAGTTCGAGTGCACGCCCTGCAGCACCGCCGCGATGCGCTCGAGCCCCATGCCGGTGTCGACGCAGGGCTTGGGCAGCGGCGTCATGACGCCTTTCTCGTCGCGATTGAACTGCATGAAAACCAGATTCCAGATCTCGATGTAGCGGTCGCCCTCGGCCTCGGCCGATCCCGGAGGACCTCCGTGGATGCCCGGCCCGTGGTCGTAGAAGATCTCGCTGCACGGCCCGCACGGCCCGGTGTCGGCCATCTGCCAGAAGTTGTCCGAGCCGCCGTCCGGGCGGTCGCCGATGCGCACGCAACGCTCCCCCGGAACGCCGATCTCCTTGGTCCAGAGATCGTAGGCTTCGTCGTCGGTCTTGTAGACGGTCACCCAGAGCTTGTCCGCCGGCAGATGGTAGACATGCGTGAGCAGGTCCCAGGCGAAGCGGATCGCGTCGCGCTTGAAGTAGTCGCCGAAGGAGAAATTGCCGAGCATCTCGAAGAAGGTGTGGTGGCGCGCGGTGTAGCCGACGTTCTCCAGGTCATTGTGCTTGCCGCCGGCACGCAGGCTGCGTTGCGACGTCGTGGCGCGCCGGTAGGGCCGCGTCTCCCTGCCGAGAAAGACGTCCTTGAACTGCACCATCCCGGAGTTGGTGAACAGCAATGTGGGATCGTTCGCGGGAACGAGCGGACTCGAAGGAACGACCGTGTGGCCACGCTCCTGGAAGAACTTGAGAAACTTGGCTCGGATTTCGCTTGATTTCATTGTTACGAGGCAACTCCTTGAACCGGCTGATTTTCGCCCGATTCGCCGCTTAGCGCAACGACTCCTCCTGGTGTATGCGCTAAGCTCTCATCCCTGACGCCGAACGCGAGGATCGACTCTGATGCGCAAGGACCCGCAGCTCGCCCGGACCGCATTCGAAGCGGGGGTGGCGGCATTCAAGTCGGGCGACCACGCTGCCGCGGCGAAGCATCTTGCGCTCGCCCTGCAGGCCGATCCGGACCACGCCGAAGCCCACCAGTACTCCGGGGGCGTCGCCTTTCACGCAGGGCGCTATCGCGAGGCGCTCGAGCGGTACCAGCTGGCCTGCCGCCTCGCCCCGGACGATCCCCAATGCCACTTCGACTCGGCGGTGACGCACTGGAAGCTGGGCGAATACGACGCGGCCCGCCGCTGCTGCGAGAAAACCCTTTCGCTCGCGCCCGCCTTGGACCCGGCGCACCAGCTGCTCGCGGTGCTCACCTTTCCCGGGCCGATCTATTTCGATCTGCTTCCCATGATTCATTCGCATCTGCGGCCGCGTACCTACATGGAGATAGGCGTGTTCGACGGAAAGTCCATCGCCCTCGCACAGGCCGAGACGCGCGTGGTCGGCATCGACCCCGAACCCAAGGTCACGCGGCCACTCGGTCCCAACACGTCGATCCGGGCCATGAGGAGCGACGACTATTTCGCGACCCAGGACGTTTCCGCAGACCTCGGCGGCCTGCCGATCGACCTCGCCTTCATCGACGGAATGCACCAGTTCGAATTCGCGCTGCGGGACTTCATCAACGTGGAGAAGTACTGCACCCCGAAATCCACGATCCTGATTCACGACGTCTTTCCGCTGACTCGCCTTACCGCGGAGCGGGAGCGGAAGACGATGTTCTGGAGCGGCGATATCTGGCGGCTGATTCTCATCCTGAGGAAGTACCGCCCCGAGCTGAGCGTGAACGTGATCGCTACGGCGCCGACCGGCCTGGGAGTCGTGCGCGGGCTCGACCCCGGCTCGAGGGTGCTCGCCGGGCGCATGCAAGAGATCGTGAACGAGTACCTCGCCCTCGACTATTCGGTGCTCGAGGCGGACAAGGCGGGCATGCTCGCGCTCTATCCCAACGACTGGGAGAAGATCAAGACCCTGCTGAACTGACCGGCCCCGGGGTCGTCCTCAGTAGAGGATACCCACGACCGTCCCGGCGACGCAGGTCGCCAGCGTCCCGGAGGCGATGGTCTTCCAGCCCAGCGACACGATCTCGTCGCGACGCTCGGGCGCCATGGTGGCGAGGCCGCCGATCATGATCCCGAGGCTGCCGAAGTTCGCGAAACCGCACAGCGCGTAGGTCATCATGAGACTCGAGCGCGGGCTCAGGGTGCCCGCGGGAAGTCTTGCCAGGTCGATGTAAGCGAGCAGCTCGTTCAGCACCGTCTTGGTCCCCATCAAGGCCCCTGCGGTCGTCGCTTCCGACCATGGAATGCCCATGATCCATACCAGCGGCGCCATGAGAAGGCCGAGAACGCGCTGCAGAGTGAGCGCGCCGCCCGCGACCGAAGGAAGAAGGGCGAGTATCTGGTTGGCGAGGCTCACCAGCGCCACCAGCACCAGCAGCATCGCCACGATGTTGATGAGCAGCTGCACGCCGTCGATGGTCCCTCGGGTCACCGCGTCCATGCTCGAGGTCGCTGTCTGCGGAAGGAGCTTGCCTTCGGTGGCGAGCGCCTCGCCCGGAACCATGAGCACGGAGATCGCGATCGCCGCGGGCGTGCTGATGATCGAGGCGATGAGGATGTGGCCGAGGGCGTCCGGGACGACCTTCGAGAGAATGCTCGCGTACAGCGCCATCACCGTTCCGGCGACGGTCGCCATGCCGCAGCTCATGAGAATGAACAGCTCGCTGCGGCTCATGTTGCGGATGTAGGGCTTCACCACGAGGGGCGCCTCGACCATGCCGACGAACACGTTCGCGGCGGACGAGAGACCGATCGCACCGCCCACTCCCATCGATTTCTCCAGCACCAGCGAAAATCCCCTGACGATCCAGGGCAGGATGCGCCAGTAGAAAAGCAGAGCCGAGAGCGCGCTTACAACGACCACCAGAGGCAGCGCGCGGAAAGCGAGCACGAAACTTGCGCCGGCATAGGACTCGGCGTAGGGAAGCGGCCCGCCGCCGAGAAAACCGAAAACGAAGGCGGTCCCCTCGCGGGTCGCGCGCTCGAGCGCGGCGAGCGCGTCGTTCAGCGCCATGAACAGGTCCCGGACGAAAGGCGCCTTGAGCAGCAGCACGCCGAGGGCCAGCGTGAGCAGCATCCCGCCAGCGACCGGCCGCCAGGCGACCGTCTTGCGGTTCTCGCTCAGCGCCCAGGCGAGAGCGTGCAATACCAGGAATCCCAGCGCGCTGCGAGCGATCAGTCCGGCGTCCATCCCCCTCCCTTCGTAGGACTTCGCATCCTACTCTTCGTGCTGCACCAACGAAGCGGGCAAGTCCGGCAGGCGCATGTCGCGCATCAGTGCGACGACGTCGCACGGCATCGGCGCAGGCGGTGCCGCATCCACGTCGGGGCCGACGATGAGGTTCTCCGCGCCCGCGGCGAAGCTGATGCCGGCGATCCTGACCGGCTCGCTCTTCTCGCCATGGCGGCGCGCGAGCTCACGGAAGAAAGGCTCGGCGTCGAAGTCGAGCCCGCAGAGCTTCGAGCGGCCGAGGATGCGGAAGGTGTCGAGATAGCCGCGCATGAGCTTGCGATAGTCGGCGCGCTGCGCATCGGACATCCCTTCGAGCGGACGCGCCGTGTGCTGGGCCCACGTTGGCGTCGCCGCCGCGAGGGCGAGCAGCAGAAGAATTCTCATCGATACAGCTTACCCGGCCGCGGAAATCTCGGCTCGCAGCCTCGGCCCGGATTCCAGGCGAATTCAGTCCTCGTCGGCTCCCCGGACCACGGCGCGGATCGCGTCGAAGGAAAACCCGCGGGACTGCAGAAAGCGCATCTGCCTGGCGCGCTCCTCGCGCGTCGTGGGAGCGGCGCGGAACTTCCTGAGCCACACGGCCCGGGCGCGCTCAACCTCTGTGGTCCGCGCGGCCGCCGCCGCATGCTGGGCGAGCCCCTTGTCGAGGCCCTTCGAGCGCAGCTCCTGCGCGATGCGCGCCGCGCCGAACTTGCGCGAGAGCGCGTGCGCGCGCGATTCTGCGTAGCGCTCGTCCGAAACGAGCTTGCGCCGCGACAGGTCTTCCAGCAGCGCCTCGAGGTCGTCCTCGGGGGCGACGTGCACCGCGAGCTTGCGGCCGAGCTCCGCGCGGCTGTGCTCGCGCCGCGCGAGCAGGCGCAGCGCCCGCTCGCGCAGGGTTGGCTCGTGCCGCATTGCGCTTGGCGCTAACTCAGGGGATTTTGAAGGGGGGCATCGCCCCCTTTCTCGACGAGGTTCAAACCTCGGCGGTGACCGGAGGCGTCAGCGCCTCGGGCATCTTCACGCCGAGCTTCTCGCGGATCTTCGCCTCGATTTCGGCGGCAAGCTCGGGGTTTTCCTTGAGGAACTCGCGCGCGTTGTCCTTGCCCTGGCCGATGCGGTCCTTCTTGTACTGGTACCAGGCGCCGGACTTGTCGACCACGCCGCAGTTGACGCCCAGCTCGAGGATCTCGCCTTCGAGCGACACGCCCTCGCCGTAGAGGATGTCGAACAGCGCCTCGCGGAAAGGCGGCGCGACCTTGTTCTTGACCACCTTGACCCGGGTTTCAGAGCCGATGACCTCGTCGCCCTTCTTGATCGAGCCGATGCGGCGGATGTCGAGGCGGCACGAGGCGTAGAACTTGAGCGCGTTGCCGCCGGTGGTGGTCTCGGGGTTGCCGAACATGACGCCGATCTTCATGCGGATCTGGTTGATGAAGATCACCAGCGTATTGGTGCGCTTGATGTTGGCGGTGAGCTTACGCAGCGCCTGGCTCATGAGGCGCGCCTGCAGGCCCATCTGCGGCTCGCCCATCTCCCCCTCGATCTCGGCCTTGGGCGTGAGCGCGGCGACCGAGTCGATCACGATCACGTCGACCGACCCCGAGCGCACCAGCATGTCG
>DATIWX010000007.1:0-6590 GCA_035519135.1 Burkholderiales bacterium
CGAGCGCTTCGCGGGGCAAAGCAGGTTCGTGAAGACGGGAACCTAGGGGCGCGGGATCTCGTACCTGAGCTCGGCGAACCCAGGTCCAATCTGCTTTACCGAGCGTAGCCGAAGCGGCGGGAACGCAATCTGGCGCGGAAGCAGGGGTCGGCCGGAGCCGAGCGTAACCGAACCCACCTGAACGATCAGTTCGTCCAGCAGCCCGGCATCGTGGAATTGGCCGACCAGCTCCCCGCCGCCTACCAGCCAGATATTCTTGCCGCCTGCGGCGGACTGCATCTGGGCATGAACCGGGCGAACATCGCCGCTGACGAACCGGATGTCCGCTCCGGGTACGGACGGCAAGGTCCTGCTGCTGAACACCCACGTCGGCTGAGCGTACGGCCACGGGGATGGGGATCCGGTACCCGATTTGATCACATGCCGGAGCATCCACTCATAGGTCGACGAGCCCATTGCGAGGGCTCCGACCTCCGCGATGAACTGCGGGTAACTCGTTTCGTTGACGTCGCCAAGCTGAAACAGCCATTCCAGCGAGTGATCGGCCGTCGCGATGAAGCCGTCGATGCTGGCGGCGGTGTAGTACTGGGTACGCACGGTGGCAGTCTCCCGCTCCACACGGATGTTAGCTGGCGTTCGTCATACAAAGGCATAGAGAACTACAAATCCCGACATCACCAACAAAGTCAATGAGGACAGAAACACAACGTCGATGGCGTTAGTCCAATATTGCACTCTCGCAGACTGAAGTCGTCTCAGAGTGAAAAATATGAGATAGCAAACAACAAGGAAACCCAAGGATGAGAAAAGAAACATGTCATCGGCGAGAGTCTCTACCTTTGTGTTGACCACTCTAAGGTTCACGATACCAACGAGAGCCATACTGAGGCCCGCCAACGTTCCGCTCGTCGAGAGGAGCGAGAGCAACAATTGGCGAAGGTCTTGTGGATTCTCGACGTTCTTCAGCATATGTGAGCTAACGTTCGCGTCGAGCGGCGAGCGCCGCAGGCGCGAGTCCGCTCTCGAACGCGGTGTTAGGTGTCATTGGTTGACTTCTTTGCCTTGTGCTTTTCAGCGCGTTCATAGAAATGGCGCGAACCAAAGAAGTCCTGACACAGCATCTCGAAGCCGTCCTTGTTCAGCTTTATGTTGTCTTTGGTAAGACGTTCCTTCAGAAAACGGCACATCACTTCAGTACCGCGTAGGCAAGCCTCGTCATCGCTGTTGTCGAACGCTTCGGGATGCTTGGCCTCGAGTTCGTCATACAGCTTTGAGCGGTAAAACTCTGAGAGTCTGATGAGATCTCTCGCCGAGTTCATTCCCGCACGGACGTAATAGGCGTCTGCGCATTCTCGACAAAAGTGTTTGCTCTTGCGGCTCCGCTCGCTTGGCGTTGAGCCGGTTGATATGTGAACCAATGCCTCTTTCTTCTTGCATGTTTGACAAAGCATTCGGCTAACACCCTCGGCAGGTCCCGGTACTCCGCATCCTGACACCTAACTTGTAATGATCATCACTCGCACCATCCTAAAACCATGTACAGGCGTATGCAAACATCTATCCGTATATGGAACCCTATGCCGCCATATGTGTGAGGAATCCGGACCGGCGAAGCCGGGCGTTGTCCTCGCGCAGCATTTTGCTCCTTCCCGGATGAAGGAATTCAGCGGGACGAAACGCTTGCCCGCGTATTAGACTCCTCCGCGACGCAGGGAGGCGGATCCCATCAAGCTCGTCGCGACGCTCGCCATCATTTTCGCCGGTCTCGCCGGTCGCTCGGCGGTGGACAAGGTGCTCACGCTGCGCGGCGGGCCGGAGCTGGTCGCGTTCTGGGCGCAGCTCGGGTCGGTGGTCGATCTGGTCGCGGGGGTGGCGCTCGCCGGGGTGGGGACCGGGATCTCGGTGCTGGTGGCGCAGGCCGATGCGCTGGAGCGCCAGCGCGGGATTCTGCGGGAGTCGCTGCGGCTGGGCGTCGCGACGTCGGCGCCGGTGATGCTCGCGGTGGCCGCGGTCGCGCTGGTTTTTCCGGAGCGCGTTGCGGGGAGCCTGCCCGCGCCGCTGATCGCGCTCGCCGCCGTGGTCGGTTGCGTCGCGGTGATCCCCGGGATGGTGAACGGCTACTGGCTGGGACAGCAGCGCCGCGATTGGATGCTGTTCCTCGCGGTCGGCTCGGCCGCGGTGCAGCTCGCCGCGGCGTTCGCCGCTCCGCAGCGCGACCTGCTGGTGTTCCTCACGCTGGCGCTGGCCCTGCCTGCTCTCGCACTGATGTTCATATTTCCGTGGGCGCGGCCGCCGATCTCGCCCGACATGGACCGCGACCGCGGCCTGAGGCGCTATCTCCTTCCGGGCCTCACCATCGGCGTGCTCACGCCGCTCGGCGCGGTGGCGGCGCGCGACATCGTGTCGGCGGCGATGTCCTGGCACGAGGTGGGGCTGCTGCAGGCGCTGTGGCGCGTGTCCGACTGGGTGGGCAACGTGGCGGCGGGAGTCATGGCGGTGCATTTCCTGCCGCGCCTCGCCGCCGCCCGCGGCACGCCGCGGTTCGCCGCAGAGCTCAGGCGGGCCGCGCTGGTCACGATCGTGCCCTCTGCCATCGCGCTTGCGGCGATCGGCGCTCTGCACGGCCCGGTCTTCGCACTGCTCTACGACGAAACCTTCCGAATGAACGACGCGACGGTGGCTTTGTTCTTCTCCGGGACGCTCGCGCGCATCGCGTCCTGGCTGCCGCTGTACGCGCTCTACGCGATGCGGCGCACCGGGCCGCTGGTCGTCGGCGAGTTCCTCTCGATGCCGCTGTTCGCCGCGCTGCTCGCCGCGTATCCGCGGCCGCTTTCGCTCGAGGCGGCGGGCGCGCTGTGGCTCGCCGCCTATGCGGGCTACGGGCTGTTCAATCTGTGGGCGGTGCGGAGGGCCTCCGCGTCCTTGTGACGGCGCGCGACATTGCGTACACTCCGCGCGAAATGGAAACGATAAGGCAGCTCGAGGCCCTGTGGGCCTACGCATCCCGCTGCGCCGCGCTGCCGGCGGCCGAGCCCACGTGCGCTTCCCTCTGGGACGCGGTGGATATCGCCGCCGTCGCCGCGTTCACGCTGGCCGCACTCTACCTGGTGCGCAGGATGGCGAGGAACCTCCTCGCCGTGCGCGCGAACCGGATGCGCGACGCCGAAGCCGTGCGCGTCGCCGACCCGATCACCATGGCGCGGTACAAGGCCGAAACGGACAAGCTGCTGGATGTCGCCGAGGAGGAGAACGTCGCGGAGCGCATCAGAAAGGCACTGGCCGAGCGGCAGGCCAAGGAAAGCTGGCAGCGTCCCGGACCGGGCGGAACGCCCGAGGGCCCGGCCAAGCCTTGAAGCGCAGCACCGAGCGCTTTCTCACCACGCACACCGGCAGCCTGCCGCGGCCCGAGGACCTGGTGCGCATGATGTACGCCAGGGAAGAGGGCGTGCCGGTCGACGGCGCGGCGCTCGCCGCCCGCATCCGCTCGGCGGTGGAGGAGGTGGTGCGCAGGCAGGCGGACGCCGGCGTCGACGTCGTCAACGACGGCGAGATGTCCAAGCCCTCCTATGCCACCTACGTCAAGGATCGCCTCGCCGGTTTCGGCGGCACCGGCAACACCTTCGTCTACCAGGACCTGGTCGAGTTCCCGAACCTCGCGAAGCGCGTGTTCGGCGACCCCGGTCGCTCGCGTCGGAAGACGCCGGGCTGCAACGCGCCGATCAGCGTGCGCGACGCCGGGGCGGCCGCGGAGGACGTCGCGAACCTCAAGGCGGCGGCCGCGAAAGTGAAGACTCAGGAGATGTTCATGAGCGCCGCCTCGCCCGGCGTCATCGGCCTGTTCTTCCGCAACGACCACTACCCGAGCCAGGAAGCGTACTTGTACGCGATCGCCGATGCGATGCGCCAGGAATACGAGACGGTGGCGAAGGCGGGCATCGTCCTCCAGATCGACTGCCCCGACCTCGGCATGGGCCGGCACATCCAGTACGCCGACCTCTCGCTCGCCGAGTTCAAGAAGAAGGCGCGGCTGCACGTCGAGGTCCTCAACCACGCGCTCGCGAACATTCCCCCTGGGCAGCTGCGCATGCACCTGTGCTGGGGCAACTACGAGGGTCCGCACCACTGCGACGTGCCGCTCGCCGACATCATCGACGTGGTCTTTCTCGCGCGGCCCTCGGGCATTTCCTTCGAGGCGGCCAATCCGCGCCACGCGCACGAATGGAAGGTGTTCGAATCGGTGAAGCTGCCCGAGGGCAAGGTGCTCATCCCCGGGGTGCTCGAGTCGAAGACCAACTTCATCGAGCACCCCGAGCTGGTCGCCCAGCGCATCGGCCGCTACGCCAGGCTGGTCGGCCGCGAGAACGTCATCGCCGGCAGCGACTGCGGCTACGGCACCTGGGTCGGGCAGGCCGCGGTCGACCCGGACGTGGTGTGGGCGAAGATGGCGGCGATGGCCGAGGGCGCGCGCATCGCCACCAAGGAGTTCTGGGGCCGCTAGGCCCCGTCGAAAATCGCTGATGTTCGATCATTTCCGCGGGATCGTCGACCGGGAGAAGAAATATCTCGGCGAGGAACTCGCGCGCACCCAGAAGATCATGCCGCTGCTGATGAAGCCGCGCAACGGCGCCAAGTGGACCAGGGACGAGAAGCGCGAGCTGGTCGAGCACCTGAAGCGGCTCTCGGGCATGGGGCCCTACGTCGCGCTCCTAGTCCTTCCCGGGGGATTCGCGCTCCTGCCGCTGCTCGCGTGGTGGCTCGACCGGCGCCGCGACAAGCGGCCGCCGAAGCCCTAGCGGCCCTTGCGCCTGGCCTTGCGTTTGGCGGGGCGCTTCTTGGCCGCTTTCTTCGCGACTTTTCTCGGGCCGAAGCGCACCACCGCCTCGCCCGACACCGGATCGGTGACCCCGAGCCCGCCGCCGAGGTCCTCGAGCATCCCGCGCATCTCGTCGAGGATCCCGATCATCTGCGGGCGCGCGTTGACGAGGCTCTGGAAGGACTTCCACTGGCCGACGACGCAGAATGTCTGGTCACCGGTCTTCACGAGCCAGCCATTTTCGAAGCCCTTGAAGCCGGCGCGCGCCTTGCGGTGGTGATCGATGAACTGCTGCTCGAAACCGGGCTTTACCCGGAACCGGACTACGTTGAACGCGGACATGACACCTCCCTGACTGACTATTCCCGGAACGATGGATCGATCGAATCCAGCTTTCTGATCAGCGCCGGCCACTCCAGTATGCCGAGCTTGCGGCGCACCCCGGGCTGGTAGAGGTGCGAGGCTTCCTCGACGATCTTGCGCGGGGGCAGCGAGATTTCGGTGTTGCACGAGAGCGTCGCGACCTGCAGCTGGCAGGCGCGCTCGAGGCGGAAGATGTTGTCCCAGGCCTGCGGAATGCTGCCTCCGACCACCAGCAGCCCGTGGTTCCTAAGGATCATGGCCTCGCGGTTGCCGAGGTCGCGCACCAGGCGCTCCTGCTCGTCCATCTCGATCGCGACGCCCTCGTAGTCGTGGTAGCCGATGTCGATGAAGCGCATCGCCGTCTGCGCGAAGGGCATCAGTCCCGCCTTCATCGCCGACACCGCCATGCCGGCGATGGTGTGCGTGTGGATGATGCAGTCGACCTCGTGCCGCGCGCGGTGGATCGCGCTGTGGATCACGTAGCCGGCGCGGTTGATGTCGTACTCGGTCGGGTTGAACAGGATCTTGCCGTCGAGATCGAGCTTGATGAAGCACGAGGCGTGCATCTGCTCGTAGAGCATCCCGTAGGGGTTGATCAGGAATGCGCCGTCCTCGCCCGGCACGCGGGTCGAGATGTGATTGGCGATCATCTCGTCCATGCCGTAGAGGTGGACCAGGCGGTAGGCGGCGGCGAGATCGACGCGCTTCGCCCACTCCTGGGCGGTGACCTGGTCGCGGACGGATCGCTGCTTCTCGATGCGGGTGACGCTCATTGCTCGCTCCCGGAACGGAACGGCTAGTTTAACTCCGTTCAGTTGCCCTCATCCGTCCCTCGGGACTTCGCAGCGGGGCGAGGCTTGAACTGGCGCTGATAGACGACCATGTCGTCGATCGCGTACACCACGCAGCGCTGCTGCCGCTTCTCGCAGGACTGAACCGCGCGCACCGCCGGGTCGGGCGAGGCGTCGGGATCCTTGGTGCGTGCGCCCCAGGCGAACGCCCAGGCGCCGCGCTCGCCCACTGCAAAGGCGCGCGGGTAGGCCTTGGTGAGGAACACCGCATATCTTTCCTTGCCGCGGGGCGAGAGCGGCACCTTGTCGACCTCCCCGATCTCCGCAAAGCCGCTCGCCCGCGGGCGGGATCCGGAGGGGGCGGGTGCGGCAGCGGGCGCGGGCGCTTCCGCGCGAGCCGCCTTTTCTTCCTGGCGCTTCTTCAGCGCCGCCGCGCTGCGCTCCGGCAGGTCTTTCAACCAGTTGATCGGCACTGCGAAGTTCAGGTTCTGCCCGGCCTTGGTCTGCAGCGTCGTGATGCCGATCAGCCTGCCGTTCTCGTCGAACAGGCCGCCGCCGCTCGATCCCTGGGAAATCGGCGCGGTCGTCTGGATCAGCACCAGGCCGCCCTTCTCATCCTTGCG
>DATIWX010000008.1:0-2747 GCA_035519135.1 Burkholderiales bacterium
CGCCGGAGGCGCGGCAGACGCGGGAGGCGCCGGTGAAGCTCCCGGAGATGCGCCTGGGCGAGCACGTCGCGAGCGACTACGCCTTCCTCGAGCTCTCGCTCAAGTGCCATCCGATGGCGCTGCTGCGCCAGGACTTCGCGCGCGAGGGCGTCGTGCGCGCCGCCGATCTCGCCACACTTCGGCCGGGCTCGCTCGTGACGGTCGCGGGCCTCGTGCTCGTGCGTCAGCGTCCCGGCAGCGCCAACGGCGTGATCTTCGCGACGCTCGAGGACGAGACCGGCATCGCCAACCTCATCGTCTGGCCCGACGCCTTCGAGCGCTTCCGCGCGGAGGTGATGGGGGCGACGCTCCTCGCCTGCACCGGCCGGCTCCAGCGCGAGGGCCTCGTCATCCACGTCGTCGCCGAGCGTCTCGTCGACCTCTCCGGGCGTCTGCGCCGCCTCACCGCGCCGGAGCAGGTGCCGCTCCCCGCGCGGCCCCCGGCACTATCGGTGAAGAGCCGCGATTTTCACTGACGCAGGGCTTGACTCTGAAGGAACATTTAGGGAACATACTCTAAATACGGGTGCTTTGAATAGTCAATTATCTGCATCCGTGCAGCCGCTCGAATTACGAAACGAACCCAATTTCGGAGGCCCCATGCACCTTGCTCGCCGCCTGCTGCCGCCCTTGATGCTCGCCTCTTTCCTGCTCGGGCCTCTGCCCGCCCTCGCTCAGATGCAGGCGCCGTCCGCGCCGCGGCGGGACTGGGCGGATCGCTACCTCGCGCGCCTCGACGCCGACAAGAAAGGCTTCATCACCATCGACGACGCCGAGCGCTTCGCGAGCGGGCAATTCGACCGGCTCGACGCGAACCGCGACGGCATCGTCGATCGCGATGAGTTCATCGCCGCCGCCAAGCTCTCCCTCGACCGCGTCAAGCCCGAGCGTAAGCCCGCCGCGCAGCGCGCCCTCGACCGCCGCGAGACGCTCTTCCGCACCCTCGACCAGCACGGCGACGGCAAGATCACCAAGGAGGAATTCCTCGCGGCGACGCGCACCCATTTCGCGGAGATCGACACCGCCAAGACCGGCAGGATCACCGCCGCCGACCTCCGCACCGCCCATCACGGCCTCTGAGTGAAAGGGCCCCTCTCCCATCGGAGATGGGAGAGGGTGGGGCCCGTTGCGAAGCAACGGGAGGGTGAGGGTATTTGCCGAGTTAGCCGTGGACCCACACGTCGAAAAAGCCCGCGACCTCCGCAAGGCGATCACTCCCGCCGAGCGCCGCCTTTGGTCGGTACTCCGCGGCCGGAAACTCAACGGCTGCAAATTCCGGCGCCAGCATCCGCTGGGTTGGTTCATCGTGGATTTCGTGTGTTTGGAGCGCCGGCTGATCGTCGAAGTCGACGGCGGTCAGCACGCCGAAAATCCGGATGACGAGCGTCGTACTGCGTGGCTCGAGGCGCAGGGCTGGCGGGTGATCCGATTCTGGAATGGCGAGATCCGCGAAAACCTCGACGCCGTGGCCGAGAAGATCATGCGGTGTCTCGACGGCACAGAATGAGCGTCAACGGCGGACACCCTCACCCTTGTGTATCGCGATTCATGGCAGAAGAGGTGTCAAGCTGGTGGGGCATGCCCCACCAGCTTGACGACCGTCCGACCGATCACCCTGCGATCCTCTTCGTGTAGCAGCGAACGATCGTTTGGGAGCCTGGTCAGCGGCCGTCCCGTCGCTCACCCGAACAGTTGCCCGGGTTCACGCCCGAACATGCAAGGCAGGGGACACACGGATTATGGCACTCCAACGCATTTTTGTCGGCATCGACGTATCGAAGGAATGGCTCGATCTCTGGCTGGAGCCGCAGAAGCGGTTCGAGCGGACGAGCAATGACGCGGCCGGATGGACCGCGACAACTGGCCTGCTGCGGGCTTTGGGTGCGGCGGCAGGCCTGGTGGTCGCTTTCGAGGCGACCGGCGGCTACGAGATCGGGCTTCGGCAGGCGATGCTGGAGGCTGGCTTCGAGGTCCGCCGGCTCAATCCGTTGCGCGTGCGGCTCTACGCCAAGAGCCTCGGTCGCAACGCCAAGAATGACCGGATCGATGCCCGCGTCATCGCGCGTTATGCCGAGGCGGCAGATACCATGCCCGAAACCCTCGACCCCGCGCGCGAGCGCCTGGCCGAGCTCGTCACCCACCGACGGCGCCTCGTTGACGAGCGTGTCGCCATCGGCAATCAGACCAACATGCTCCGATGTCGCGTTCTAGAGGCGCAGAACCGCAAGCGCTTGGCACTGATCGAGCGGCAGCTCGAGGAGACCGATGCCCTCATCCTCGAGGCCGTCGGCGAGACCCCGAGCTTCCTTGCCAAGCTCCAGCTGCTCAAGACGCTGAAAGGCGTCAAGGACGTCACAGCAGTCACTCTCCTGGCGCTGCTGCCCGAGCTCGGCCGGATCTCGCGTCGGGCCATTGCCGCCCTCGTTGGCGTTGCTCCCTTCGATCACGACAGCGGGGCGCTAAAGGGGACGCGATCCATCGCCGGCGGGCGCAGCGCGGCTCGAACCGCGCTCTACATGGCAGCCCGTGCCGCCGCACGCAGCAAGTCCCCGCTCGGCACTTTTTACAAGCGCCTCATCGCCGCCGGCAAAACCCCCAAGATCGCTACCGTCGCCCTCATGCGCAAAATGCTTGTCACCCTCAATGCCATCCTTCGCGACAACCAGCCTTGGAAACATGCCAAAGCCTGCTAAGACACAGTTGCTCCC
>DATIWX010000009.1:0-16348 GCA_035519135.1 Burkholderiales bacterium
GTGATCCTGCTCGACGAGATCGAGAAGGCGCACCCCGACGTGTTCAACGTGCTGCTGCAGGTGCTCGACGACGGCCGCATGACCGACGGCCAGGGCCGCACCGTCGACTTCAAGAACACCGTGGTGGTAATGACCTCCAACCTCGGCTCGCAGATGATCCAGCAGATGTCGGGCGACGAACCCGGCCTCATCAAGACCGCGGTCATGGCCGAGGTGAAGACCCAGTTCCGGCCGGAGTTCGTGAACCGCATCGACGAGATCGTGGTGTTCCACGCGCTCGACGAAAAGCACATCAAGGACATCGCCAAGATCCAGCTGCGCTATCTCGAGGAGCGGCTGGCGAAGCTCGAGATCGGCCTCGAGGTCGCCGACGGCGCCCTCGCGCAGCTCGCCAAGGCGGGCTTCGATCCGGTCTACGGCGCGCGGCCGCTCAAGCGCGCGATCCAGCAGACCCTCGAGAACCCGCTGGCGAAGCAGATCCTGGAAGGGCGATTCGCCGCGAAGGACGTGATCCGCGTCGACTACCGCGGCGGGGCGATGCAGTTCGAGAAGGCCGGATCGAGGGCCGCACAGAAAGCGGCGGCACGCTAGAATCCGGGGGGCCATGTATGTCGCCGACTCCAAGCGCCTCACTCACGCCGGGGCCAAGAAGATAGCCGACACCGCCGTCGCGAAGGCGAGGCAGGCGGGGATCGCGATCTCGGTCGCGGTCGCCGACTCCGGCGGCCACCTCATCGCGCTCGAGCGCATGGACGGCGGCCGCTTCCATACAGTGCACTCCTCGACCACCAAGGCCGTGTGCTCCGCCTCGAACAAGCGCCCGACTTCTTCACATGGGGCCCAGGGCCAATCTCTCGACGTCGCTCATGCGCTGGGCCTCGCGCTCGCGGCGGGGCCTGAGCGCTGGACCGCCATGGAAGGCGGTTGTCCCATCATCGTAGGCGGCGAGTGCATCGGCGGCGTCGGCGTGAGCGGCGGCGACTGGGCGACCGATGAGCGCATTGCGCGGGAGTCCGTGGAATCCATCGGAGCGAAGTCGCAGTAAATGGAGCCGCTGCGCGTCGCCTGCATCGGCATGGGGTGGTGGTCGGACGTGCTCGCCGACGCGATCCAGCGTTCGAAGAAGCTCAAAATCGTCGCCTGCTACACCCGCTCCGAGGACAAGCGCAGGGCGTTTGCGGCGAAATACGGCTGCAGCGCTGCGCCGAGCTACGACGCGGTTCTGCAGGATCGCTCGATCGAGGCGATCGTCAATACCACGCCGAACGACGTGCACTTGGAGACGACTCGCGCGGCAGCGCAGGCGGGGAAGCACGTGTTCCTCGACAAGCCGATCGCCAACTCCGTCTCGGAGGGGCGGGCCATCGCCGAGGCCTGCCGCAAGGCGAAAGTGGTGCTCGCGCTCGGCTACCAGCGCCGCCGCGAGAGCCATTTCCGCTGGATCCGCGAGCGGATCGACGCCGGCGACTTCGGCAAGCTGGTCAACGCCGAAGCCAACATCAGCCGCGACCGGCTGGGAAAGATCGATCTGAATTCATGGCGCTATACCGCGGCAGGGATGCCGGGCGGGGTGATGCTGCAGATCGGCATTCACTACGCCGACGTGCTCGAATATCTTCTGGGTCCGGTGAAAGCGGTGAACGGCCGCTTCGCCCAGCTGGTGCTGCCGGGCGACAATCCCGACGTCGCGAGCATGGTCCTCGAGCACGAAAACGGCGCGCTCTCGACGCTCAACGCGAGCTACGCCTCGGCCTCCGAGTATTACCTGATGAACATATATGGCAAGGAGGCGAGCGCGTATTACGATATGCACCAGGGCCTGCGCTGGCTCAAGCGCGGAAGCAGCACCTCGAGCCCGGTTCCCTGCCCGAAGAACGATACCTTCGTCGAGGAGCTCGAGGAGTTCGCAAGGGCGGCACGCGGGGAGGCTGCGCCGGAGATGGGCGGTGAAGCGGCGACCAGGTCGCTTGCGGTCATCCGCGCCGGCATCGTCTCGGCGCGGGAAGGTCGGCGCGTCGAGGTCGCTGAAATCCTCGCCAAAGACTGAAACAGGAGAGAGCTATGAGAGCAGCATGGATCGTCCTCGGTGCGATTCTCGCCACACCCGTCTACGCGCAGGAACCGCCCTTTCCCCAGAAAGGCGCGGTCGAGATCACGGTGCTGTTTCCTGCCGGCTCCTCGGCCGACGTCACCGCCCGCTTGCTCGCGGACGGCATGAGCAAGCAGCTCGGCGGCGCGAAGGTGATCGTGTTCAACCGCCCGGGCGCGGGCGGCGCCATCGGCTACAAGTACGTCGCGTCGCAAAAGCCAGACGGGTACTCGCTGGTGTGGAACTCCAATTCGATCTCGACGACGTTCCACTCCGGAATGCTGCCCTTCGACTATCACGCCTTCGAAGCCGTCGCGCGGGTGCTGGTGGAGTCGCCGGTGCTCGCCGTGAAAGGCGACTCGAAATGGAAATCGCTCGGCGACCTCGTCTCCGACGCGAAATCCCGGCCCAAGGGCATCACGGTCGGAAACTCCGGGGTCGGCAGCCACACGCATATCTCGTCGGTGGCGCTCTTCAGGGCCACCGGCGGACAGGTCGTTGACGTGCCTTTCGGCCAGGCGCAGGTCGTGCCGAGCCTGCTCGGAGGAGAGGTGGACGCGGTGGTGCAGCTGCCTGCGGCGCTGTCGGGATACGTCAAGTCCGGGCAGGTGCGCCTGCTTGCCGCGCTCGTCTCCAGCCGCGATCCGGCGCTCGGCGCCGTGCCCACGGCGCGCGAGCAGGGGTTCGACGTTTCTGTCGAGGCCTGGCGCGGCATCGCCGCTCCGAAGGAGACCCCGAAGTCCGCGATCGCGACGCTCGAGGCGGCGATCAGGAAGACCGCCGAGAGCCCTGATTTCGCTCAGGCGTGCGACAAGCTCGGCGTGCGGCCCGCCTTCATGCCGGCGGCGGAGTTCGGCGATCTGATCGCGAAGGAAGATGTAGAGCTGGCGCGCCTCATGCAGCTCATCGGCCTGAAGAAATAGCCAACTCCCGCACCGCGGCGCCGGCGTGCACCGCGCGCGCCCGTCTCACCATGTCCTCCCACAGCCGGGACGTGTCTCTCAGGAATACCGTCTTGGCGTCGGCCTCGACGACCATCCAGTCGCCCCGGTCGAGCTCCGCCTGCAGCTGCCCCGGCGCCCATCCCGAGTAGCCCGAGAAGAACCGGATTCTTGCCGGCGGCTTGCTGAGCAGGGCGTCGACCGAATCCGGCAGCACTGCGAGGTACACGCCGGGAAGCATCGGCACGGCCGGGCCGGCATACTTGTCGGACTGGAACAGCGCAAACAGCCCCTGCGGCGTCACCGGGCCCCCGAAGAAGATCGGATCGGTGAAGGCTTCGAAGCGCTCGCCCGGAAGCAGGTTCGCGAGCGAGCGGTTCGTGGGGCGGTTGAGTATGACGCCGGTCGTGTCCGCGCCTTCGGAGTGGATCACCAGCACCACCGAGTCGCGGAAATTCGGATCGGGCAGCCCGGGCCTCGCGATCAGGAAGAGCGATCTGGACTGGCCCTGCGCGTGTACCGCCGCGGCGAGAACCAGGAATGCGAGGAGGGCGGCGCGAATGGACGCCTTCATCGGTTCCCGGAGGCCCGCTAGTCGGGACCGAAGGCCGCAAGCAAGCCGGCGCGCTCCGGCACGCCGGCGGTCACCGCCCTGGCGCGCCTCAGCAGCTCCTCCCAGAGCGTCCCGGGGTCCTTGCGGAATACCATGTCGGGGTCGGCGTCGAGCACGTACCACAGGCCGCGATCCACCTCCAGGCGAAGCTCACCGGGCCGCCACGCGACGTAGCCCACGTAGTAGCGCGCTTCGTTGGGGGTCGCTTCGATGATGTGATCCACCACCTGGCCCTGGGTCGCGAGAAACAGCTCCTTCATCATCTGTATCGATCCGGGACCCGGGGTGTGGTCCGTGTGGACCACCGCGAAAATCGCCTGGCGCAGCATCGGCCCGCCGAAATAGACCGGGTCGCGAACCAGCTTGGACGGGGCGTGCTCGGGAAACAGGCTTCCCAGCGAGCGCCCGGTGGGCCGGTTGATGATGATGCCGACGTGCCGGCTGTTCTCGATCGGCACGGCGAGGAGGACGGTCGCGCGGTAGTCGGGGTCGACCAGGCGCGGCGCTGCGACCAGCATGATCGCGCCTCCCGGATCGCCTTCCTGGGCGCGGGCGTCAGTCAGCACACTGCAAGCCAGAGCGAGCGCTGCAACAACCGCGAACCTTGTCACCGCCGTCCCCTCTCGCGTCACCGTCCTCGAAGTTTAGCACCCGCTAGCTGGGCGTGGCGGTAGCAGGTCACCAGGTGATCGTTGACCAGTCCGACGGCCTGCATGAAGGCGTAGACGATGGTCGATCCGACGAAGCGGAAGCCGCGGCGCTTCAGGTCCTTGCTGACGGCGTCGGACACGGCGCTGCGGTCCGGCACGTCCTGCATGCTTCGCCGGCGGCTCTGCAGCGGGCATCCCTTCACGAAGGCCCACAGATAGGCGTCGAAGGACCCGAACTCGCGCCGGACGGCGAGAAAGGCGCGCGCGTTGCCTATCGTCGATTCGATCTTGAGGCGGTTGCGCACGATCCCGGCATCCGCGAGCAGCCGTTTCACGTCGCGCGCTCCGAAGCGCGCGACCTTGTTCGGGTCGAAGCGCGAGAAGGCCCGGCGGTAGTTCTCGCGCTTGTTGAGGATGGTCGACCAGGACAGGCCCGCCTGGGCGCCTTCGAGAATCAGCAGCTCGAACAGCCGCCGGTCGTCGTGGACCGGGACGCCCCATTCCTCGTCGTGATAGCGGCGGTAGAGATCGCTTCCCAAACACCACGGGCAGCGGGCGATCGCGCTTCTCCTGCTCATGCCGGCTTGCGGCCGCTGCGCAGTGCGGGTATGCCAGGCCGCTGGCGCCGCTGCGCGAGGAATTCGGCGAGCAGCCCCAGGTCCTTTCCCCGGGCGCTCGAGGGGCGCGCGGCGAGCGCGAGCGTGCGCGCCGGGACACGCGTCGAAAACGGCCGCGCGATCAGCTTCGTGCCGTTGAGAATCCCCGCCTTGATCGCGATCTCCGGCAGCAGGGTCACGCCCAATCCCCCTTCGACCATCTGCAGCAGGGTCGGCAGGCTGGTGGCTTCGATGTCCGGGGACGAGGAGCCGCGTGTCGCGCCGCACGCGGTAATGGCGTGCTCGCGCAGGCAGTGTCCTTCCTCCAGCAGGATCACGTCGTTGACGTCGAGCCGCTCCATGGCGACGGCCTTCAGCTTCGCCAGGGGATCGTCGGCGCGTGCGACGAACCAGAACTCGTCGCGAAACAGCTCGTGAATCTCGAGCTCGCCCGTGTCGAAGGGCAGGGCGATCAGCGCGGCGTCGATCCGTCCCGCGCGCAGCTGCTCGAGCAGCCTCGCGGTGAGGTCTTCCCGGAGATAGAGCCTGAGCCCGGGAAAGCGCCCGCGCAGCGGCGGCAGCGCCGCGGGCAGCAGGAAGGGCGCGATCGTGGGAATGACGCCCAGCCGGAACGAGCCGGCGAGCGGCTCGCGCCCTGCACCGGCCGCCGCGACCAGATCGCCCGCTTCGGCGATGAGGCGGCGCGCGCGCTCGGCCACTTGCTCGCCCAGGCGCGTGAGCCTGACGCTGCGCCTGTCGCGCTCGACCAGGTGGGCGTCGAGCTGGCTCTCGAGCTCCTTGATTCCCGCCGACAGCGTCGACTGGGTGACGAAGCAGGCCTCGGCGGCGGCGCGAAAGTTCAGCCGCTCCGCCAGCACCACCAGATAGCGCAGCTGGCGCAGCGAGGGAAGGATCCCGGGGGAGGCGGAGGCGGCTGATCGTTTCATTCGATAAGTATAAACAAAATTAATCGTTGGATCGATCATTCGGGAAGCGCCAAACTCCGTCCGCTGGTTCAACTCACCTACAGGAGATACATCGTGTTGACGATTGGCGACAGGATCCCGGCCTTCGACGTGCCGGCGGTGGTGTCCACCGACATGGACAAGGCATTCACCCGGGCGACCGAGAAGTCGGACGCGGGCAAGTGGAAGGTGATCTTCTTCTGGCCGAAGGACTTCACGTTCGTGTGTCCGACCGAGATCGCGGCGTTCGGCAAGCTCAACCGCGACTTCAACGATCGCGACGCCGTGATCTACGGCGTGTCGACCGACAGCGAGTTCGTGCACCTGGCGTGGCGGCGCTCGCACCCGGATCTGAAGGACATCCCCTTTCCGATGCTCGCCGACATCAAGCGCGAGATCGCGGGGGCCTTCGGCGTACTCGACAAGAAGGAGGGCGTGGCGCTTCGCGCGACCTTCATCGTGGATCCGGAGGGTGTCATCCGCTTCGCCAGCGTGAACGACCTCAACGTGGGGCGCAACGTGGACGAAGTGCTGCGCACCCTGGACGCCCTGCAGTCGGACGAGCTCTGCCCCTGCAACTGGCAGAAGGGCGAAGAGTTCCTCAAGGCGGCATGATGGAGACGCTCAAGAATCGGCTCCCCGAGCACGCCAAGGACCTGAGGCTCAACCTCTCCTCGCTCGCCTCCGAGACCGTACTCGACGAGGCTAAGAAGGCCGGCGCATTCATCGCATCGGCCGTCGCCTCCCGGAACGGAGAGGTCCTCCGCGCCGTGCTCGAGGAGTTCGGCCCGCGGCTCGATCCGGCCGAGCTCAAGGCCGCGCAGGCCTCGGCGGCGGTGATGGCGATGAACAACATCTACTACCGCTTCGTGCACCTGGTCGAGAGCGAGGAGTACGCGAAGCTGCCCGCGAAGCTGCGCATGAACGTGATGGCCAGTCCGGGGACCTCGAAGGAGAACTTCGAGCTGTGGTCGCTCGCGGTATCGGCGGTGAACGGCTGCGGCAAGTGTCTCATCGCGCACGAGCGCGTGCTGCGCGCGCACGGCGTCACCGCCGAGCAGGTCCAGGCGGCGGTGCGGATCGCAGCGGTGGTGCACGCCGCCGCAGTCACGCTGGAGGCCGAGGAGCTTGCTATGATGCCGGCGGGATGATTGTTGTCGCGATCGATATCGGGGGAACCTTCACCGACCTGATGGCGTTCGACGGGGCCACGGGCCGGTTCTCGCAGGCGAAGAGCCTGACCACTCCGGCCCGGCTGGTGCAGGGCATCGTCGATTGTCTGCGCAAGAGCGGCGTGGACTGCGCCGCGATCTCCGAGCTGATCCACGGCTCGACGACGGCGATCAACACCCTGATCGAGCGCAAAGGCGCGAAGACCGGCCTGATCGTCACGCGCGGCACACGCGACGTGTACTTCATCGGGCGCGGCAACCGCCCCGAGTCCTACAACCTTTTCTTCCACCGGCACCGGCCGCTGGTTCCGCGTCACCTGACCCGCGAAGTCGACGAGCGCATGCTGAGCTCGGGCGAGGTGCTCCAGCCGCTGCAGCGCGCGAGCGTGGAGGAGGCCTGCCGCAGGCTGGCCGAGGAAGGCGTCGAAGCGGTCGCGGTGTGCTTTCTCCATTCCTACGCCAATCCGGAGCACGAGCGCGCCGCGGGCGAGATCGTGCGCCGGATGCTTCCGCATGCGTACCTGTCGCTGTCCCACGAGATCCTGCGCGAGTACCGCGAGTTCGAGCGGGCCTCCACGACGGTGGTCAACGCCTACATCGGCCCGACGGTGGGCGGCTACGTGAAGAGCCTCAAGGCGAACCTCGCCGAGATCGGCGTCGGCGGCGAGCTGACCATCATGCAATCGAACGGCGGGGTGATGACGCCCGAGGTGGCGACCGGGCGCCCGGTGGCGATGATGGAGTCCGGGCCGGTCGGCGGGATCATCGCCTCGGCGCGGGTCGGCCGCACGCTGAAATGTCCCGACGTGATTTCCTTCGACATGGGCGGCACCACGGCGAAGGCGAGCCTGATACGCGGAGGCGAGCCCACCATGGCACCCGGATACTACGTCGGCGGGTACGCCAGCGGCCATCCGGTGATGGTGCCGGTGATCGACGTGGTCGAAGTCGGCGCGGGCGGGGGCAGCATCGCCTGGATCGACGAGGTCGGCGCGCTCAAGGTCGGTCCGCAAAGCGCGGGCGCCGAGCCCGGTCCGATCTGCTACCGCGGCGGCGGCTCGGATCCCACCATCACCGACGCGAACCTGGTGCTCGGGCGGCTCGACGCGGACGACTTCCTGGGCGGGGAAATGCTCCTGGACGCGCAGGCGGCGGCGGCGGGCATCAGGCAGAAGATCGGGGGTCCCCTGAAGATGAGCGTCACCGCGGCGGCACAGGCCATCGTCGACATCGCGGTCTCCAAGATGTCGCTGGCGGTGCGCGAGGTCTCGGTCGCGAAGGGCTACGATCCGCGCGACTTCGCGCTGGTCGCCTCGGGCGGGGCGGGTCCTCTGCACGTGCTGGCGATCGCGCGCGAGCTGCACATCCCCAAGGTGATCGTGCCGCTATTCCCCGCGCACTTCTCGGCCCTGGGCATGCTCTCGGCCGACGAGCGCCGCGATTTCATCCGCACCTTCTACGCCGACCTGGGTGCGGTCGATTTCGGTGATCTCGGCCGCACGCTCGCGGAGATGGTCGCGGAATCCGCCGCCGCGCTGAGGAACGCGAAGAACGCCGAGCACCGCATCCACCTCGACCTGCGCTACGTCGGCCAGGAATTCACGCTCGCGGTGCCGGTTTCCAAGAGGCAGATCAAGGCGGGCGACAGCAAAGGGATCCGTTCGGCGTTCGACCGGCTCTACCATCGGCGCTACGCCCATCATTCCCCCGGGGAGCCGGTCGAAATCGTCAACATCCGCGTCGCCGCCATCGGCAAGCGCGCAGGCCTGAAGCTGCCGAGGCTGCCCGCGACGCGCCCGGCGAAAGCCTCGCGCAGGGTCAAGGTTCATCTCGGCGGCACGGGCCGTCCGGTATCCTGTCCCGTATATCGCCGCGAGGAGCTGGGCGCAGGCGCGCGCATCGCCGGGCCCGCCCTGGTGCGCGAGCACGGAACGACCACGGTGCTCTTCAGAGGGGATGCGCTCACTGTCGCGAAGACGGGGGAGCTGATGATTTCGGTGAGAGGTGCCAGATGAGGACCCGGCTGGATCCCGTCACGCTCGAGGTGATCCGCAACGCGCTGCCCGCGATCGCCAACGAGATGGCGGCGGACCTGCAGCGCACCTCCTACAACATGATGATCTACGAGGTGCGCGACTTCTGCACCGCGCTGGTCGACGTCGACGGCGCGCTCATCAGCCAGAACGTCGGCGGCGTTTCGCATTTCGTCGCCGACCTCGGCGTCATCATCGCCGACGCGATGAAGCGCTACGGCAGGAAGGGATTCGAGCCGGGGGACGTGCTCGTCACCAACCACCAGGCGGTGGCGGGACAGCACCTGAACAACGTGGTGGTCTACGTTCCCTGCTTCTTCAATGGCGAGCTGCTCGCCTTCTCGATGGTGCGCGCGCACTGGATCGACGTCGGCGGCACCAGCACCGGATTCGGCGCGGGCCCGGAGGTCCCCGACCCGTGGCAGGAGGGCCTGCAGCTCGACCAGCTGAAGATCTACGAGGCCGGGAAGCTGGACGAGAAGCTCCATCGCGTGATCCGCGACAACATCCGCTTTCCCGAATCCTCGCTCGGCGACCTGAACTCGCAGATCGCCGCGTGCAAGCTCGGTGCGCGCAGGTTCGACGAGCTGTTCCGCAAATACGGCAGGAGCACCGTGCTCGCCGCGATCGCGAGGATTTTCGACGAAACCGAGGCGAAGTGCCGCAACGTGGTCGCCCGCCTCGCCGACGGCGTCTACGAGGCCGAGTCCTTCTTCGACGACGACGGCGTCACGCCGAACGAGCGCGTGCGCATCCACGCCAGAGTCACCGTGAAATCGGGAAAGATGACCATCGATCTTTCCGGGTGCTCCGCCGAGCGCAAGGCTGCGGTGAATTCGCGCACGCTGGCGGCGGCGCGCGTCGCCTACAAGGCGCTCACCGGCCCGCTCGACCCGGTCAACGAGGGCTCGTTCCGCGCGCTCGAGGTCATCATCCCCGAGGGCAACATGATGATGGCGCGCTACCCCGCGCCCATGGCGGGCTGGAGCATCTTCGTTCCGACGGTCGTCGAGACCATTGTCAGCTCGCTCGCCGCGGCGATGCCGGAAAGCATTCCGGCCGCGCATCACGGGCTGCTCGGGGGATCGGTGGTGTTCTTCGGCGTGCATCCGGAATCGAGGCGGCGCTTCGTGGTGCAAAGCATCGAGGGCGGCGGCTGGGGAGGGCGCCCGTTCGAGGACGGCGAGTCCGCCACCGTTTCGGTCTGCCAGGGGGACGTGCGCAACGGCTCGATCGAGGGTATCGAGATGAAGTGCCCGGTACTGGTGAAGAGCCGCGCCCTGCGCTGCGATTCCGCCGGCCCGGGGAAATTCCGCGGCGGGCTGGGTATCGACTTCGAGTTGCGCAACTTCGTCGCCGGCAAATGGAATTTCGAGCGCGCCAATCGCAGGGGTTGCCCGGCGTGGGGTCTTTGGGGCGGCAAGGCGGGCGAGAGCGGCGGCTACTACCTGCGCGATCCCGGCCGGACCGACTACCGCATGATGCACGGCAGCCACAAGCCCGTGCTCAAGGATTCGGAAGTCATCGTGCGCACGGGCGGCGGCGGCGGATGGGGCGATCCGCTCGAGCGCGATCCCGAGCGCGTGCGCTGGGACGTGATCGAGGAGTTCGTGTCCAGGCATGCGGCGCGCGAGCTCTACGGCGTGGTGCTCAGGGACGATCTCTCCGTGGACCAAGGCGCGACGCGCGCGCTCCGCCAAAGGCCGAAGTGACGCTTCTCGAACGGCTCGGCGCTCACGCCGTCCGCGGCTACCGCGACGGCCTTCCCGGCTTCCTGCACCAGGCCGCGCGTCTGCATGTCGTGGACACGGTGGGCGCATGGATCGCGGCGGGAGCGACAGGCGAGGGACGCGCGCTGCTCCGCTTCGAGGCCGCGGACCGGGAAAACCTTCCGGGCCGCGTCGCGCTGGGTTGCGCCCTTGCGCGCCTCTCCGAGGTCGACGACATCCATCTTGCGTCGGGAACGACCCCCGGCGCGATCGTGATTCCGGCCGCGCTCATCCTGGCGAAGGAGCTCGGGGCCGGCAGCGCAGCGGTCGCCGAAGCGATCGCGGTCGGCTACGATGTCATGACGCGGCTCGGAGCGGCGCTGAACGGGCCCATGATCCTCGGCCGCGGCATCTGGCCCACCTACCTGGCCGCGCCGCTCGCGGTGGCGGCGGTCGCCTCGCGGCTCCTGGGCCTCACCGAGCAGCAGGCGGCACACGCGCTCGCCGTCGCCCTGGCGCTGTCCTCGCCCGGGGTCGGCCGCCACAGCGGCGCGAGCATGTCGCGCTGGCTCGCGATCGGCAACGCGGCGCGCGGCGGCGTGAGCGCGGCGCTCGCCGCGCGGGCGGGATTCACGGGGGACCCGGGGATCTTAGAGGGGCAATTCTTCCCTGCGATCTACGCTATCTCCCCCGATCCGGCGGCGCTCCTCGACGAGCGCCCCGCCGTGAGCGAGACCAGCCTCAAGCCGTGGTGCGCGGCGATGCAGACGATGGCGGCAACCCAGGCGCTGAGGGAGATCATCGAGGAAGGCGCCTCGCCCCCGGAGATGTCGAAGCTGGTCGTCGCCGTGCCGCAGCCCTTTCAGAAGATGATCGACCACGGGGTCGCTCCGGGCGAGCGTACCTCGTACCTGACCAGCGTGTCGTATCAGATGGCGCTGGCGGCCTTCGAGCCGGACGCGAGCATCGACGTCAGCCAGGTACGGGGCGTCTTGCCGCGCGAGATCGAGCAATTCATGGCGAAGATTTCGGTCGTGCCCGACGAGGACCTTCTCCGCTATTTCCCGCAGTCCTGGCCGGCGCTCCTGCTGGCCGAAACCAGGCGCGGCGGCCGGGAAAGGCTCGTCCTCCACGTTCCCGGGGATCCGGAACGCCCGTTCGACGAATTCCAGGTCGCGGCGAAATTCTGGCGCCTGACCGAGCCTCTGATCGGCGAGCTGTCCGCGGAAGACGCGCTTCGCCTCAGCCTCGCCGCCCTGGATGGAGACAGCGGCCCTGCAACCCTGATCAAGGCGATCGACCGGACCGTGGCGGCCTTAGGGACCGACTAGGCCGAGAACGCCTGAATTCCCGTCTGAGCCCTCCCCAAAATCAGGGCGTGAATGTCGTGCGTGCCCTCGTAGGTGTTCACGACTTCCAGGTTGACCATGTGGCGGGCGACGCCGAAC
This sequence comes from Burkholderiales bacterium, assembly GCA_035519135.1. Classification (GTDB taxonomy): domain Bacteria; phylum Pseudomonadota; class Gammaproteobacteria; order Burkholderiales; family SG8-39; genus VBDM01. The sequence continues at coordinate 12,217 of DATIWX010000009.1, forward strand.
TCGTCGGAGATGCCGTTGCCGCCCAGCATGTCGCGCGCCGCGCGCGCGATGTCGAGCGCCTTGCCGCTCGAGTTGCGCTTCATGATCGAGGTGATCTCGGGCGTGTCCGTGCCCTCGTCTTTCATGCGTCCGAAGCGCAGCACGCCCTGCAGCGCGAGGCAGATCTCGGTCTGCATGTCGGCGAGCTTCTTCTGGATGAGCTGGTTGGCGGCGAGCGGCCGGCCGAACTGCTTGCGCTCGAGCACGTAGGACCTGGCGCGGTGCCAGCAGTCCTCCGCGGCGCCGATCGCGCCCCACGAGATCCCGTAGCGCGCCGAGTTGAGGCAGGTGAACGGCCCCTTGAGGCCCTCGACGCCGGGAAGCAGGTTCTCCTCGGGCACGAACACCTGGTCCATCACCACTTCTCCGGTGACGGAGGTGCGCAGGCCGACCTTGCCGTGGATCTTGGGAGCGGAGAGGCCCTTGGCTCCTTTTTCCGCGAGGAAGCCGCGGATCTTGCCGTCCTCGGTCTTCGCCCAGATGACGAACAGGTCGGCAATGGGCGCGTTGCTGATCCAGGTCTTGGAACCGCTGAGGCTGTAGCCGCCGGAGATCTTCTTCGCCCGCGTCTGCATGCTGGCGGGGTCGGAGCCGTGGTTGGGCTCGGTCAGGCCGAAGCAGCCGATCAGCTCGCCCGTGGCGAGCTTCGGCAGGTATTTCTTCCTGTGGTCCTCGGAGCCGAATTCGTAGATCGGCGTCATGACCAGCGAGCTCTGCACGCTCATGGTCGAGCGGTAGCCCGAGTCGACGCGCTCGAGCTCGCGCGCGATGAGGCCGTAGCTCACGTAGTTCAGGCCCGCGCAGCCGTATTCGGCGGGCAGCGTGGACCCGAAGAAGCCGAGCGCGCCCATCTCGCGGAACAGCGCGGTATCGGGCTTCTCGTTGCGGAAGGCCTCGAGCACGCGCGGCGCGAGGCGCCCTTGAGCGTAGTCGCGCGCGGCGTCGCGCACCATGCGCTCCTGCTCGCTGAGCTGCGCATCGAGCAGCAGGGGATCCTGCCAGGAGAATTCGGCCTTCCTGGGCTTGTTCTTCAGCGGCGCGTTCATGTCGGTCGTTTCCGTCAGGCTTCGGGGGTAAGCAATGATACGCCCAGCCGGGCGCGGCGCTTGAGCCAGGGGCTGGGACGGTAGCGCGGGTCGCCGTAGAAATCGAGCAGGCGCTCGAGAATGCGGAGGATCCGGTCCGGCCCGATCGCATCGCCCCAGGCGAGCGGGCCCCGCGGGTAGCCCAGGCCCAGGGTCACGGCCGCGTCGATGTCCGCGGGCGTGGCGATCCGCTGCTGCGCGATGTCGCAGGCGATGTTCACGACCTGGGCGATGACGCGCTGGGAGACGAATCCCGGGGAGTCGTGGATCACCGTGACCGGGACGCCGTCGCTCGCGAGCAGGCCGTGGGCGGCCGCGCGCATCGCGCTCGCGGTGACGGGGGTGGTCATGAGGGTGCGGCGCTTGTCCCACGGGAACAGGCAGTCGACCGCGAGCGTGCGCGCGGGATCGAGCTCCTCCTCGATCGCGGCGGTGGTCGCGTCGTGCCCGAGGGGCGCTACCAGGCACAGCGACTGCGCCGCGGGCCGCGCGCCGCGGTCGATGTGCGCGCCGAGCGGCCGCAGCAGCTCGGTGAGCTTCGGCCCGAGATCCGCGTGGCTCACCCAGACGCTCGCGAGCCGCGCTCCGGGCGCGGGCGGCTCGGGGATTTCCTCCTGCTTTCCCCCCGCGTGGCCGTAGAATCCCCGGCCCGACTTGCGGCCGAAGAGGCCCGCGTTCACGCGCTGGCCGGTGAGCGGCGAAGGGCGGTAGCGCGGCTCGTCATAGTACTGCCTGAAGATCGACTCCATCACCGGGTGCGAGACGTCCAGGCCGGTGAGGTCGAACAGCTCGAACGGGCCGAGGCGGAACCCGGCGGCGTCGCGCAGGATGCGGTCGATGTCGTGGAACTCGGCGATGCCCTCTCCCAGGATCCGCAGCGCCTCGGTGCCGTAGCCGCGCCCGGCGTGGTTGACGATGAAGCCGGGCGTGTCTTTTGCGCGCACCGGCCGGTGGCCGAAGCGTTGCGCGAGCGCGCCGAGCGCTTCGCCGACCCAGGCCGCGGTGAGGAGGCCGTCCACGACCTCGACGACCTTCATCAGCGGAACAGGGTTGAAGAAATGAAATCCCGCGACGCGCTCGGGGCGCTTGCACGCCGCGGCGATCGCCGTGATCGAGAGCGAGGAGGTGTTGGAAGCGATCAGGCAGTCCGCGGCGACGACCGCCTCGAGCGCCGCGAACAGCTCGCGCTTCGCCTTCAGATCCTCGACCACGGCCTCGATGACGATCGGGCAGGCGGCGAGCGCGGACAGCGAATCGGCGACGAGGAGATTCGCTCCGGCGCGCGCTACCGCGTCCCGGTCGATCCTGCCCTTTTCGGCGAGCTTCGCGAGTTGCACGCAGACGGCATCCTTCGCCTCGCGCGCCGCGCCGGGACGGCTGTCGTGCAGCAGCACACGCACGCCGGCCTGGGCGGCGACCTGGGCGATGCCCCGTCCCATGACGCCGGTGCCGATCACGGCAAGGCTCAAGTCGGGCCGGGAGACGTCGAGGGCCATGGAATCGTGAAAAGAGGCGATTCTATCGCGGATCGACGCTGGGTCCTCTTGGTTCAATGGGTGATGCAGGGCGGACTCGACGGCGCTTTGCACTCCCGCGAGTCCCCTCGCTTTCTTACGGCGAAGGGAAGTCTATCGCTAGTATCTCGCCGCACCGTCGGGCAGCGAGTCGGGTCTGTAGGTTGAGCAGGACTCCTCCGTCCAGCAAGTACGCTTCTCGCTCTGCGGTCAGGCTGTCGAGGGGGGGAGCGGTCGGCGTTCCAATGCAATCACTTTCCCACACCGGTTTAGGGTTATCGGCTATGTAGATGCTTGCCAACGCCCGGTAGTAGAGCTGAAACCGTCGAAATACTCCCCGATCTACTCCCCACCTGGCAACTTGAAAGACGACGATAGGTTCAGTCGGAAACTGTTTCGCCCTGAGATCGCCGATGTATCGGTCGAGGGCTTTGGGCTGGAGTGCAAACAAGGATATTTCGTGTTCGTATGTTACGACGCGACCTCTGTAACGGGATAAGGCAGCGCTGCTCACGAGGTCGAGCGAGGCCGTTAGGGGTACCTGTCGTACTTGCTGGGGCGGTTCCGGCTTTCCCTGGCTAAGCTCGGCAGCGTGAAGCCCGACCCCTGTGGTGAAAAGGAGTGCGCTCGCGGCGAAATATGGAAGGGGCGCTGCGTCTATGAACATTTCGCCGAGTGTTGGCCGAGGCGTCACGTAAGGCGTCGGCGACTCAGCGTGCACAACGACGATCTTGTCGGCGCTGTGCAGGCTCTTGTGGAGGTTTGATTCGGACAGATCTGGCGGCGTGTGCCCGCAGCTGGTCAAAGCAAGGACGGTGACGAACCCCGTTACCAAGGGAAATGCTTGAGTTCCCATAGCTTCCATAAGGTGGCTATAGCCCTGGTCGGTCGGGTCCTGTCGAAAACGCTCAATACACGGCTCATCTCGGCGGGCGAGAGCGATTCTATCGCGGTTTGAGCGGAATTCACGCGCGCCCGTTGACGCGCGCCCACGTCTTCGGCAAGCTTCGGGCAGCGCGCAGGTTCGTCTACCCGGAGAGGAGCCTCATGCATTTGCTCGCACGCACGTTCGCATTGCTCGCGCTGGCCCTGGTTCTGCCGGCCGGTGCGCAGGAATTCCCGTCCCGTCCCATCACGCTCATCTGCCCCTGGCCGCCGGGCGGCTCGACCGACACCCATCTTCGGCGCTTCGCCGAGATCGCCGCACGCAGCCTTGGACAGACGATCGTGGTCGAAAACAAGCCCGGCGCCGGCGGCACCATCGGTCCGGGCTTGGTGGCGCAGAGCGGAAAGCCCGACGGCTACCTGCTGTCGCAGATGCACATGGGCGGTTTCCGCGTTCCGCATATGCAGAAGCTCGCCTGGGATCCGATCCGCGACCTCACTTACATCATCGGATTGTCCGGCTACACCTTCGGTGTGGTGGTGAAAAGCGATTCCCCGTTCAAGACCTTCCAGGACCTGCTCGACTACGCCAAGGCCAACCCGGGCAAG
>DATIWX010000010.1:0-57563 GCA_035519135.1 Burkholderiales bacterium
GGAAACAACGCCCAGATCCGCGTCTTCAACGGCGCGAGCTTCGCGAACGGGAACGTGGCGCCCGCCCGGACCTTCGGCAAGCTGAGCAGCCCGGCGATCAACGTCGCCTCGCTCTTTCTCGACACCGCCGCCGACCGCCTGTACGTCGGCGACAGCTTCAACGGGGCGGTGCTGGTCTACAACAGCGCGAGCACGAAAAATACTCTCGTCGACCCCGACCGGACGATCACGGGTTTCAACGTGGTCGCGGGCGTCCAGGTCGACACGGCGTTGGACATCCTCTACGTGTCGAACTGCTCGCCGAACTGCTCGCCGACTTCCGCCTTCACCATCCTCGTGTTCGACAGCGCGAGCGCGAGCACCCTGAACGGCGCCGTCGCGCCGAACCGGACCATCACGCCGCATATCAACACCTCGGACATGCCCGTGGGCGACCTGTTCGTGGACAAGGCGAACGACAGGCTCTACGTGGCGGGTGGCCAGAACACGGTGGTGATGGTTTTCGACACCGCGCACTCTGCGAACGGCTCGACCGCCCCTACCAAGACGCTGACGTTCCCGGTCGTCGGTAACCCTCTATTCGCCAACCTGAGGAACGTGATCGTGGACACCGTGCACGACCACCTCTATGCCGTGGCGGGCACCGCGATCTTCTCGCTGACCAATGCCAGCTCGGCCAATGGATCGGTCACCGGCAACGCCGCGCTCGCGCCCATCGGATCGAGCTTCTCCGCGATCGCGGTCAGCCCCTGATCTGTTAGGCTCCCGCCCGAGGAGGTGGGACATGAGGCGAGCCTTTGCTGTTGCGCTCTTGCTGCTCGCGGCGGGCGCGCAGGGTCAGGATTTTCCTTCCAAGCCGGTGAGGCTGGTCGTGCCCTTCCCGCCCGGCGGCCCCCTCGACATCGCCGGCCGCCTCATCGGCAAGGAACTGCAGGACCGCTGGGGACAGCCGGTCGTCGTCGAGAACAAGCCCGGCAGCACCATCGGGCCGGAGTACGTGGTCAAGAGCCCGCCGGACGGCTACACCCTGATGATCATCAGCTCGACGCCGCTGGTGACGCTGCCGCACCTCCAGAGCGTTCCCTACGACGTGCTCAAGGACCTCGTCGGGGTGACCCAGACCACGCTGCTCACCTACGCACTGGTGGTGAATCCGGCGACGGGCATCGGCTCGATCCAGGACCTGATCATGGCGGCCAAGGCAGGGCCGGGCCGCCTCGACTACGCCAGCGCCGGCAACGGCTCCGGGCAGCATCTCTACGTCGAGCTGCTGAAGCACGCCGCGGGCATCAACATCGTCCACGTTCCCTACAAGGGCGCCGCGCCCGCGCTCCAGGCGGTGCTCTCGGGCGAGCCGGGGATCATGCTCGATGTGACCGTGGCGGTGATGCCGCACGTGAAATCGGGCAAGCTGCGCGCCCTCATGGTGACCGGCGCAAAGCCGCTCGAGCAGCTCCCGGGCGCGGTGCCCTTCGATTCGCTCTTCCCCGGTCTCGGCATCCCCGGCTGGCACGGCATCTTCACCACCGGCGGCACCCCGAAGCCGGTGCTCGACAAGCTCGCCGCCGACATCCGCGCGGTGCTGCAACTGCCGGCGGTGGCGAACCGCTTCCGCGAGCTGGGCGTCGAGCCTTCGGGGATCTCCGGCGACGAGTTCAACCAGATCGTGCGCCGCGACTACGAGCGCTGGGGCGAGATCATCCGCGCGAACAAGCTGCGCTCGGATTGAGCGTCTCCCTGCCGCTTACCACGTCCTCGGCAGAGTCTTGGCGATCGTAATGCGGTCGCGCCCGACCTCGATGTAGCCGCCGACGGCGAGGTCGTCCAGGATGCGGCCGACCATCTCGCGCGACGCTCCGACGCGGCGCGCAATCTCCTGCCGGGTCGGCTTGTTGTCTATCACCAGCACGCCGTCGCGTTCCGCGGCGAGGTCCAGGAGCATGCGCGCCACGCGGCCGTACACCTCCATGAGCGAGAGGCTCTTCACGTCGTTGGTGAGCGCGCGCACCCGCTTGATAAGCTTCAGGATCAGATGGAGCGCGAACTCCGGGCTCTTCTTCACGAACCCCTCGAAGTCCTCTTTCGGAACGACCAGGAAGCGGGTCGGCTCGAGCGTCATCACCGAGGCCGAGCGCGGACCCTCGTCGAGCACCATTTCCCCGAAGTACTCTCCGGGTCCGGATTCGCCGAGCACGATCTCCTTGCCCTTGTCGTCGCTGACGTAGATCTTCACCCGGCCGGAAACGACGATATAGAGCGAATCGGTCCGGTCGCCTTCGCGGACGACGACGGTGTTCTCCGGGAACGTCCGCGATACCGCATGCTGGGCGAAATCCCTGAGATCGATCACGTCCAGGATTTCGTCGGGTGACGGGCCCTTCGGTTTTCGCTTTTCCATCCGCTCTCCCTGGAATTCAGCCCGCGAAGCGCGGCTCGGGAACGCCCTTGATCCCGAGCCCCGTGATGCGGAACAGGCTGCCCGCGAGGAACTGCGGCTTCGCCTCCTTCGCGAAGCGGTCGTGCGCCGCCGGGTGCTTCACCCGCGCCATCGAGGTGACGTAGATCTCGTCGAGCTTATCCCCGCCGAACATCACGCTGGTGATGTTCCTCACCGGCATGCCGATGCGCCGCTCGACCGAGCCGTCGGGCGCGTAGCGCACCAGGTCGCCCGAGATGAGCTGCGCGTTCCACACGCAGCCCTCGGCGTCGACGGTGGAGCCGTCGGCGACTCCGGGATCGTTCTTGAACGAAGCGAACACGCGCCGGCCGGAGGGCGTGCCGGTCGCGATGTCGTAGTCGTATTTCCAGATCTCGCCCTGGAAGGTATCGGCGAAGTAGAAGGTCTTGTCGTCGGGGCTCCAGCACGGGCCGTTCGAGCAGATGATGCCGTCGTCGACCAGGGTGACGCTGAGATCGGCGTCCAGGCGCCACAGCCCGCAGATCTTCAGCTCCTCCTTGTCGTCCATGCCGCCGGCGAAGAAGCGCCCGCGCCGGTCGCACTTGCCGTCGTTCAGGCGCGTGCGCGGCTGCCCTGCGTGGACCAGCTCGATCGCGTCGAGCTTCGCGTCCTTGAAGTCGAAGAAGTAGAAGCCGTCGTCGAGCGCGAGCACCGCGCCGCCCTTCTCGCGCAGCGCCATCGCGCCGACGTCGCGCTTCAGCGACCAGTTCTCGGTCTTGCCGGTCTTGGGATCGAGGCGCCAGATCGACGGCTTGCCGACCCGCCGGCCGGTGCCGTCAACCCAGTACAGCCGGTTCTCGTCGACGTCCCAGACCGGGCCTTCGCCGAGGTGGTTGTCGCACTGCAGGACGCATTCGATCTTGACGGCCATGCCTAGAAGCTGCGGTCTTCGCCGGGCTTCATCTCCACCATGCGGCCGCCGAGTCCGCGCTTGTCGAGCGCCGCCTTGAACTGCGCGGGCGTGCCGGCGAGGATGGGGTAGGTGCCGAAGTGCATCGGGATCACCTGCTTCGGATTCACCCATTCCACGGCCTGCGCCGCGCGCACCGGGTCCATGCCGAAGTGGCCGCCGATTCCCGAGAGCATGACATCGACCTTGAAGAACTCGGCGATCAGCTTCATGTCGGTGAACACGTCGGTGTCGCCGGTGTGGTAGATGACCGGCCCGCCGTCGATCTGCAGCACGTAGCCGACCGGATTGCCGCTCGCGATCGCCGCGGGCTGGCCCGGACCCGAGGGCTGCACCATGGGCGGCGTCAGCTCCGAGCCGTGCACCGCCGTGGTGAACGTCACCTTGGCTCCGGCCTTGGGCAGATTGATGGTGCCGCCGACGTTACCGCCGGTCGCGAGCGTCGCCTGCTTCTCCGGATAGCCGAGCACCGACTTCAGGTTGAATTGCAGCCCGTAGGGCGCGACCAGCTCGGCGCCGGTCTTCTTCGCGATCTCGAGCGCGTCGCCGACGTGGTCCCAGTGGCCGTGGGTGATCATGATGTAGTCCACGCGCCCGAGCTTGGCGATCGATTCCTTGTCCGGGTTGGTGGGCACCTTCAGCCAGGGGTCGATCAGGATCACGCCGCCCGAAGGCGTCTCGATCCTGAAAGCGGCCTGTCCGTACCAGTGGATCTTGGTGGCGGCCTGCGCGACTCCGGCGGTCGCGGTGAGCAGCACCAGCGCGAGCAGCGGCGATTTCCAATGCGGCATGAGACTCCTCCTTGTTTGTGGAACCTACGCGGCCTTGCGGGTGCGGCCGGATTGATCGAGCAGTCCCGACGCGACCAGCGCCTTGCGGATGTGCTCGATCTCGGATTTCGGGATCTTCACCAGAGGCGGGCGCACCACCGCGCGCGGCAGCTTCCCGAGCATCACCAGCGCCTCCTTCATGCGGTTGTGCATGTCCACCCAGGGCTCGGAGTAGAACACCTCCGCGGTGGGCCAGATGCGCGCGCTGACCGCCTTCGCCGTCTCGAGATCGTTCGCGCGCACCGCCCGGAACAGCTTCACCTGCAGATCGGCGATCACCGATCCGCTTCCCGAGAGGAGGCCGTTCGCGCCGAGGACGAGCGAGGCCATGAGCCAGGAGCTGTGCGTGGTGAGCACGTTCACCGGCGGATCGAGCGACTGCAGCGTCCGGATCTGCCGCTCGTGCAGCTGCGGGCTCGCGCACCAGTCCTTGATCGCGCGCAGCTGCGGCACCGCCTCGGCGATGCGCAGGAGCGTATCGAGCGGGTAGCCCTGGCCGCCAGCGAGGGGATACTGGAAGGCGATGATCGGCAGGTCGCTCGCGTCGGCGACGCGGCGGAAATGCTCGAGCGCCATTTCCGGGCGCTGCCCCATGGCGAACGGTCCGGGCGGGAAGACGAGGAGCGCGCTCGCGCCGCCCTCGTCCGCCATCTTGGCGATGCGCGCCGCCTCGAGGCTGCCCTCGGCGTAGACGCCGTGTACGATCGGCAGCTTCGCGCCGATCTCGTCCTTCGCGATCGCGAGCACGCGCTTCTGCTCATCGAAGGTGCACGAGGCGACCTCGGTCGAATGCGCGTTGATGGTGATCGCGGAGAGGCCCTCGACCGAGGCCACGTCGGAGAGATGCGCGCGGAAAGACTTCTCGTCGATCGACAGGTCCTCGTGGAAAGGCAGGAGGACCGCCGGGATGACGCCTTGGGGAAGCCACTTCATGGGATGTCCTCCGGGCTACTCGACGCGGATATTGTAATCGCGGATCACCTTCGCCCATTTGTCAGACTCGGCGCGTGCGAAAGCGAGAAACTCCTGCGGGCTGCTGCCGACCACGTCGAAGCCCTGGCCGGCGAGCTTGCCGCTGACGCCGGGGTCGGCGAGCGCCTTCTTCACCTCGGCGTGGTAGCGCGCGACGGTGTCCGCCGGCGTGCCGGCGGGGACCAGCATTCCAACCCAGGACTGCGCGGCGAACCCGGGCAGGGTCTCGGCGACGGCGGGCGTGTCCGGAAGCTGGGCGATGCGGCTCGCGCTCCCGATCGCAAGCGCCTTGATGCGTCCCGCCTTCACCTGCGGGATGGCCTGCGGCGCCGACACGAACATCACGTTCACCTGCCCGCCGACGAGGTCGATCATCATCGGCGCGCCGCCCTTGTAGGGCACGTGGGTCATCTCGATGCCGGTGCGGCCCGAAAGGAGCAGCGCGTTGAGGTGGTTCGAGCTGCCCGCGCCCACCGTCGCGTAGCTCACCCTGCCGGGGTTCGCCTTCGCGTAGGCGACCAGCTCGCTGACGCTCGAGGGCGCGAAGTTCGTTGCGCCGACCAGCGCCTGCGGCGAAGTCACCAGCAGGCTGACGTGCTCGAAGGATTTGAAGGGGTCGTAGCCGAGGTTCCTGTAGAGCAGGTGATTGACCGCGTGGGTGTCGAACACGAAGAGAATGGTGCTCCCGTCGGCGCTTGCCCTGGCCGCATCGGCCTCGCCGATCGAGCCTCCCGCCCCGGCCTTGTTCTCGACCACCACGGGTCGCCCGAGCCCCTCCGACAGTTTCGGGCCGAGCACGCGCGCCACGCCGTCCACCGTGCCGCCCGCGGGCCAGGGGACGACCACGCGGATCGCCTTGCCGGCAGGCAATTGAGCGAGAACCGCCGCCGGGGCGCAGAGCAGCAGGATCGAGAGAAGTCTTCTCACCGGACTCTCAATAGGTCATCGAAGCCGCGTTGAGGATGCCGATCGCGAGCGAGGTCGCACCCAGGAACAGGCCTTGCGCGGTCTTCCCGGCGGGAATGTCCTGGGCCAGCGTCGGCACCGTCGCCCGCACGATGAAATAGGAGAGCAGCTGCACCACCAGCGCCACGCCTCCCCACAGCAGCATGTCCCACCACGCGACGCTGTGCGCGATCGCGCTGGCGAGGGGAATGACGAAACCGAGCAGCGCGCCGGAGAGCGAGATCGAGGCGGCGAGGTTGCCCTGCCTGATGAGCGCGAACTCGCGGTACGGCGTCACCCACACATAGACCGCCAGAAAGACCGCCACCAGCGCGACCGACATCAGGAAGTACACCAGGAAATCGTCTATTCCGCCGGCCGAAGCGATGAAATCGTTCATGAGGCTGCCCCTCTTCCCGGAACCCGGGAGTCTATTCGAAATAGTGCGGCACGAAGCGGCTGGTGTTCTTCGTGATCGGGGAGTCGTCTTCCCGGATGCCGATGCCCGCCGCCCGGTCCCCGACGATCCACGCCCCGACCACGGCGTAGTTTCCCTCGAAACGGGCGAGCGGTGCGTACTCCTGGTAGACGTAGCCCTCCCTGCCGTAGCTCCCCCCGGTCACGAGCGCGCCGCTCATTCGCCGCAGGCTGACGTTCGCGCCTTCGCGCGCCAGGATGGGTTTTCTCACGTAGTCCTTTCCCGCGAGGGGCGCCGCGTCGAGAAAGCACGGCAGGAGGTTCGGATGCCCGGGGAAGAGCTCCCACAGGATCGCGAGCATCGCCTTGTTCGAAAGCAGCATCTTCCAGGGCGGCTCGATCCACGCGCAGTCGCACTCCGGGATATGCGGCCCGAACTTTTCCCGAGCGAGCCACTCCCAGGGATAGAGCTTGAACAGGGCCTCGATCGCGTTGCCCTCGAGATCGACGAAGCACCCGGCTGCGTCGCTCCAGCCGATGTCCTCGATGAAAATGAAGCGCGTGGAGCGGCTCGCCTGAACCGCCGTGTCGCGCAGGTAGCTGGTATTGCCGAAGTCCTCCTCGTGATCGCGCACGCACGAAAAATGGATCGTGGCGTCGCCGGCGAGATCCTTCCAGCGCTCGATCAGCTTCTCGTGCAGCGAGTTGAACTGGTCCGCGCTCGCGTCGATCGCGCCCGCCGCGGGCGAAGGCAGGCGCTTGCGGTCCTCCAGCCAGAACCACTGCGCGACGCTCGCCTCGATGAGCGCGGTCGGCGTGTCGGCGTTGTATTCCAGGAGCTTGGGCGGCCCGCTGCCGTCCCAGGCGATGTCGAAGCGGCCGAACAGCGTGGGGTCGCGCCGCTTCCACGACGCGCCGACGCTGTCGGAAAATGCCGCGGGGATCGCCAGCTCGGCATAGCGCGCGTCGCGCACGATGCGCTCGCACGCTTTCAGGCAAAGCCGGTGCAGCTCCTCCGCCGCGGCCTCGAGAACGTCGATCTCCCCGGCGGAAAAAACGTAGCAGGCGGCCTCTTCCCAGTATCGCCCGCCCACGGAATGGAACGAGAATCCCAGCTCTTCGCAGCGGCGCTGCCAGTCGGAGCGCGGCGGCAGGGTGCTGCGCCTCAAGACCGCGCTCCCCGGATCATCCGCCGGCGCCGTGGAACGCGGACGACGAGCCGAAGCCGCCGCGGCTCACCGAGGACGTGCCGATGGCGCGCGGGCTGCGGGCGGTGCTGGCGTTCGAGTCGTAGTTGGGGCCGTACCACACGCGGGAACCGCCGCCGCCGTAGCCCGATCCCGTACGGTAGGCCGGCTCGCAATTCTCCGGGCGGCCCCAGTCCTTCTGGCACTCCTCGGCGCTCGCGTAGATGTCGCGGTTGGTGTAGCGCGGCCCGCTGTCGCAGGCGGTGAGCGCCGCTGCGCCGATCAGGACGACCCGCAGGCTCGATTTGCGTGGGCGCATGGAGTCATTCTACCGAGAGCAGCTTCGCGATGCGCGAAGCGTCCTTGAGCTTCTCCATTCCCAGCACGGCATCGCGCAGCTGCGCCGCTCGGGTCCGCTTGAGCGCATGCGCCGCGAGCTTCTCGAATTTCGCGACGACCTGGGCCTCGCCCGCAAACTCGGGCTCGCTGCCGCGCGGCGCCTCCCTGGCGCGCTCGAGCACGCTGCCGTCGCCGAGATGCACTTCGACCCGCACCGCGTGGCGGAACTTCGATCCCCTGGCGGTGATCGCGGGATCGGCGCGCACCTCGACTTTCTCCGCGAGGGCGAGGCGCTTCGGATCGGAGACGGCCTTCTCGCCGAACTGGCCGACGAAGCAGTCGCCCTCGAGCAGCAGCGTCGCCACGCAGAAGGACAGATTCATCTGGGCCGAGGCGACGCCGGCGGGCCGGTATCGCCAGCCGGCGTGGTCCAGGGTCACCTGCGAGCCGTGCACCACGATTCGTTTCACGTCTTTCGGCCCGAAAGGGCGCTCCGCCTGAAGCTCGCGCAGCGCGTCCAGAGTGGTGTGGTTGCTGCCCACGCAGGAATAGAACTTCAGCGCGACGCCCATCGTCTGCCAGGTCTCGCCCAGCCCGGCGGTCAGCTCGGACAGGCGGAAGCGGTCCTGCGAGCGCGAGAAGGTGGTGCAGAAGCCGCCGTACTCGCTTTCGAATACGTCCACGATGCCGGTGAAGCCGGACTGCGCGAGCAGCGCCCCGTAGAGCCCGCTCTGCGAGGCGCGCCCCGCGTGCATGCGCTTCACCATCGCGCCGTACTGCGCCGCCATCAGGCCCGCTGCCTGCGTGCCGGCGATGCCGAGCGCGTGCACCGTCCTCCCTGCGTCCAGCTTCAAGCCGCGCGCGGCCCCGGCCGCGGCCGAGAACACGCCCAGCGTCGCGCCCGAGTGCCAGCCCTGTCCGATGTGCTCCGGCCCCATGCACAGGCCGACGCGCGGTCCGATCTCGTACCCGGCGACGGCGGCGGCGAGAAACTCGCTGCCGCTCATGCGCCGCATCTCCGCGACGGCGACGAGCGCCGGCAGCACCACCGCGCCTACGTGCAGTACGCCCTGGCGATGCACGTCGTCGAGCTCGAAGCCCTGCACCTGCGTGCCGTTGGCGAGCGCCGCGTGCGGCGCCGAGAGCCGCCGCCGCGTGCCCCAGACCGCGCTGGACTCGGAGCGGTCGAGCTTGGCGAGCGTGCGTTGCAGGATGCGGCACCAGGGAAGATGCGCACCGTAGAGTGCGCAGCCGAGGGCGTCGAGGACGAGGAGCTTCGCGCGCTCGCGCACCTCGCGCGGAATCGCGGCGTATTCGAGCCCGGAAACGAACCCGGCGATGCCGCGGGTATAGGGATTGTCCGCGGCTGCGCTCATTCCATGCGGATGTTCGCGTCGCGGATGATCCTGCCCAGGCGCTCCTTCTCCGCGCGGATGTGCGCCGCGAATCGTTCGGGTGTGCCGCCGGCGGGCTCGGCGCCCTCGGCGATGAGGCTGGCGCGCACCTCGGGCTGCTCGAGCGCTTTTGCGAGCTCGGCGTTCAGCTTCGTCACGATGTCGCGCGGCGTTCCGGCGGGCGCGAGAATGCCGTACCAGGAGCTCGCCTCGTAGCCCGGCAGGCCCGACTCGGCGATCGTCGGCAGCTCGGGCATCGAGGCGAGGCGCTTGGCGCCGGTGACCGCGAGCGCGCGCAATTTGCCTGCCTTGATGTGAGGCAGGATCGCGACCACGCTCGAGAACATCAGCTGCACCTGCCCCGAGAGCAGGTCGGTGAGCGCCGGCGACAGCCCCTTGTAGGGGACGTGGACCATGTCGACGCCCGCCATCGAGTCGAACATCACGGCGGCGAGCTGCGAGGAGCTGCCGTTGCCGTTGGAGGCGAAGTTGATCCGTCCCGGATGAGCGCGCGCGTAGGCGATGAATTCCGCGATGTCGCGGGCGGGGACGGACGGATGCACGACCAGGATCAGCGGCGCCTGCGCGAGCAGCGCCACCGGCTCGAAATCCCGGATCGCGTCGTAGGGAAGCTTCGGGTGAAGGTTGGGATTGATCGCGTGGCTGCCGACGCCGCCGAGGAACAGCGTGTAGCCGTCGGCGGCGGACTTCGCTGCGAGCTCCGCGCCCACCACTCCGCCCGCGCCCGGGCGGTTGTCGACGACGACCGGCTGGCCGAGGCTGTCGGCGAGGCGCTTGCCGACGAGGCGCGCGACGTTGTCGTTGCCGCCGCCCGCCGCGAACGGGACGATGAGGCGGATGGGCTTGCTCGGGTAGCTCTGCGCGAGCGCGGGCTGTGCCAAAAATGCGGCGGCCAGCCCTGCGGCGAGATATTGAATCATTCCGGGGAATGCTAGCATGGCGACCGTATGCGTTTCCCGCGAGCGCTAAGCACTATTCTCCTCGCAATCTGCCTCGCTCCGGCTCCGTCCAGCGCGCAGAATTGGCCGACCCGGCCGTTGAGGATGATCGTCACCGGCGTTCCCGGCGGGCCCTCCGACCTCGCCGCGCGCCTCATCGGCGAGCGCCTGTCGCGCGCGCTCGGCCAGCCGATGCGGGTGGAGAACCGCGCCGGCGACGACGGCGTGCAGGCGGCCGCGGGCGCCGCGGGCGACGGCAGTACCTGGCTGTTCGCGCCGTCCACGGCGCTCGTCGTCTATCCCTACACCACCGACCTCGTCCCCTACAGCCCGGAGGACGACTTCGCCGGCGTCGCCATGGTGGGCATGACGCCCTTCGTCGTCGTCGCCAATCCGGAGCTGAACGTGAAGTCGCTGCGCGACCTGATCACTCTCGTGCACGAGGTGCCCGGGCGGCTCGCCTACGCGAGCCCGGGCCTGAGGACGCCGCCGGGCATCCTCGGGGAGATGCTGAGACAGCGCGCCGCGCTCGAGCTGATGATGGTGCCTTACCGCAGCGCGCAGAGCGTGGTCGACGCCGTCGCCGGGCGCACCCACATCGCGGTGGAGAGCGTGCCCGCGATCGCCGCCGCGGTTCAGCGCGGACAGCTGCGCGCGCTCGCGGTGAGCTCCGCCCGGCGGGTCCCGGAGCTGAAGGACGTACCGACCTTCGCCGAGGCCTTCCCGGACATCGAGTTCAGCGCCTGGTACGCGCTGGTCGCGCCGGCCGGAACGCCCGAGGCCATCATCCAGCGCGTCAACCGCGAGATGGCCGCGCTGCTCGCGGACACCGAAGTCGAGCAGCGGCTGAACCTGCTCGGGATCTATCCCGAGGGCGCCGGCACGCCGGCGCAGCTCGACGCCTTCTTCCAGAGCGAGCGCGCGTTCTGGAGGAAGACCGTGCGCGAGCTGAGGATGGAGCCGGACTGAGCCCTAGCGGGAGCGCCCGGCGCTCCAGCCGCCCGGTCCGAGGGCTGCCAGCATCAGCAGGCCGCCGGTGATCGCGACGTTCTTCATGAAGTGGATCATCGCGTCCTGTCCGGAGGCCGGATTGTGGAATATCAGGGTGACCGGGATCATCCACGCGACGAGCACCCACGCCGCGGCGCGGCTGTTCCATCCGGTGATGATGGCGAGCGCGCACAGGGTTTCGACGACACCCGAGGCGACCAGCAGAACCTGGGGAAAAGGAAGGCCCGCCCTGGTCATGTAGCCCAGCGTTCCGGAGTAGTGCACGAATTTCTCGATCCCGGACTGAAGAAAGATCAAGGCGATCAGGATGCGGCCCGCAAGAGCGGCGAGGTTGTTCATGGCGTGCTCCGGGATGGCGAGAGGGGAGCTTACAATAGCGGAAACCCGGGGAGAGCACATGCCGGAAGCACCGCGCGCGATCGTGCGCAACAACGTCAAGGAGAAGCTCGCCCGCGGCGAGGTCGTCGCCTCGATGACCGTGCGCCTGACGCGCTCGATCGAGATCGCGCGGCTCGCCAGGACCGCGGGGTTCGATTCGATCTACGTGGACGTCGAGCATTCCAGCCTTTCGCTCGAAACCGCCAGCCAGATCTGCATCGCGGCGCTCGAGATCGGCATCGCCCCCTTCGTGCGCGTGCCGAGCACCCGCCCCGAGCACGTGTCGCGCGCGCTCGACGGCGGGGCGCTGGGCGTGATCGCGCCGCACATCCGCTCGGCGGAAGAGGCGCGCGAGGTGGTGGTCTCGGCGAAGTATCCGCCCCTGGGCGGGAGGTCCGCGGGCGGCGCCCTGCCCCACCTGCACTACCGCTCGTTTCCCGTCGCCGAGGTGAACGCCGCGATGAACGAGGCGACCATGGTCGTGGTGCAGTTCGAGACGGCGGACGCGGTCGAACGGGCCGACGAGATCGCCGCGGTCGAAGGCGTGGACATGGTGCTCATCGGGACGAACGACCTTCTCGCCGACATGGGCCTCCCCGGGCAATACGAGCATCAGCGCGTGCGCGATGCCTACGTGCACGCTCTCGCCGCCTGCGCCAAGCACGGCAAGCACCTCGGCGTGGGCGGACTGGCGACGCGGCCCGGGCTCGCCGCCGAGTTCGTGAAGATGGGCGCCCGCTACGTCTCCACCGGCACCGACCTCGCGTTCCTGCTGGCCGAGTCCACCGCGCGCGCGAATCAGGTCAAGGAGATGGCGCTCAGATGAAAAAGCTCGCATTCGGATTCGCCGCCCTGCTCGCCTCGGCCGCCTTTGCGCAGTCGTTCCCGGCGAAGCCCGTCCACATCGTCGTCGCCTTCCCGCCGGGAGGCGGCACCGACATCGTCGCGCGCCTGCTCGCTCCCCGGCTCACCGAGGCCTGGGGCCAGCAGGTGATCGTCGACAACCGCGCCGGCGCAAGCGGGGTGATCGGCACCGAGTTCGCCGCGCGCGCAGCTGCCGACGGCTCGACCCTGTTTCTCGGCACGCTGGGGAACCTCGCGGTGAACCAGCACCTCTACCCGAAGATGACGGTCGACCCGCTGCGCGACTTCGCGCCGGTAACGCAGGTCGTCGCGGTGCATTTCGTGATGGTCGCGAACCCGGCGCTGCCGGCGAGGAACGTCGCCGAGCTGATCGCCCTCGCGAAATCGCGTCCCGGGCAGATCAACTATTCGTCCTCCGGCCCGGGCGGCGCGCCGCACCTCGCGGGCGAGCTGTTCAAGAGCATGGCCAGGGTGAACCTGGTCCACGTCCCCTACAAGGGCAGCGCGCCGAGCTTCCAGGACCTCCTCGGCGGCCAGGTCTCGCTCACCTGCGACAGCCTGGTGCAGGCGCTGCCCTACATACGCGACAAGCGCCTGGTCGCGCTCGCGGTCCTGGGCGCGGCACGCTCGCCGCTGCTCCCCGACGTCCCGACCGTGGGCGAGACGCTGCCCGGCTACGAGCTCACCAACTGGTTCGGCCTGGTCGCGCCCGCCGCGACGCCCGGGCCTACCGTCGCAAGAATCCACGCCGACGTGGCCGGAATCCTGAAGGATCCGGCGATCGCGGAAAAGCTCTCGGCGATGGGCGCGACGGCGATCGGGAACCAGCCGGCCGAATTCGGCGCCGCGATGCGCGCCGATTCCGAAAAGTGGGGCAGGCTGATCCGCGAAGCGCACATCAAGGCGGAGTGAGCATGGACGCGATGAAAGTCGACGGCTACGAGATCGAAGTCCTCATCCAGGGATTTCCAGGGAGGATGGTTTGCCACGGCGGACTGGGATGGAGCACCGTCGCGCTGATCCGCGGCGAGGGGCGCGTCGCGCTGGTCGACGTCGGCAGCTTCAACATGAGGAAAGGGATCCTCTCGCAGCTGGAAAAGCGCGGCCTCGAGCCCCAGGACGTGACCGACGTCATCCTCACGCACTCGCACTACGACCACTCGCTCAACTGGATCCTGTTCCGCCACGCGCGCATCATCATCGGCGCGCGCGAGCTCGCCTGGTCGCTGAACGAGCCATGGGGGGAGGGGCCGGTGCCCGAGCTCTACATGCGCGAGCTGGAGAACTGGCCGACGCTGCACCCGGTCGCGGCCGAGCAGGAATTCATGCCGGGGTTCAGGGCCCACGCCGCGCCGGGCCACACCCCGGGCCATCTCGTCTACGTTCTCGAAGGGAAGGAGAGCGACGCGATCTTCACCGGCGACGCGGCCAAGAACCGCGCCGAGCTGCTCTCGCGCAAGGGCGACGCGACCTACGACGCCGAGATCAGCACCTCGACGATCGAGAGGATCTGGCAGCTGTGGAAGAAACGCCCGGGCAGCGTCCTCGTCCCCGGCCACGACCTGCCGATGACGCAGAAGGACGGCAAGATCGCCTACATCGGCAAGCGCCAGGCGGCCCTCAAGATGTGGTTCGGCGAGAACCTCGAGATGAGCACGCTGATCGAGCTGGGGCCGCGCTAGCGATGCGCCGGTTCGCGTACGCCTTCCTGTTCCTTGCAGCAGGCGCGCTCGCGCAGCCTCAGCCCCGGCCGCTGAAGATCGTCGTGCCCTTCCCTCCCGGCAACGGCACCGACATCCTCGCGCGCCTGATGGCGCCGAAGATGACCGCGGCCACCCATCAGGCGGTGATCGTCGACAACCGCGGCGGCGCGAACGGCATGATCGGCGCCGATGCGGTGGCGCACGCGGCGCCCGACGGGACCACCGTGCTGTTTACATCCCCGAGCACGCACGTCACCGCCCTGTTTCTGTCGAAGAACCTCCCTTACGACCCGCTCAAGGACTTCACACCGATCACCGCGGCGGTCGAGCCGGTCACGGTGATGACGGTCAACCCCTCGCTCCCCGTGAATTCCGTGAAGGAGCTGATCGCCTACGCCAAGGCGAATCCCGGGAAGCTCAACTACTCGAGTCCCGGCGTGGGCGCGGTGTTCCACATGTCGGGAGAGCTGTTCAAGCTCGGCGCCGGAGTGGACATCGTCCACGTGCCCTACAAGGGCGCCTCCCCCGCGCTCGCCGGCGTGATCGCCGGGGAGGTGTCGATCGGCTTCAATTCGCTCGCCTCGGTGCTGCCGCATATGCGCTCGGGAAAGCTCAAGGTGCTTGCGGTGCTCGAGGCGAAGCGCTACCCCG
Organism: Burkholderiales bacterium; assembly: GCA_035519135.1. Lineage (GTDB taxonomy): Bacteria > Pseudomonadota > Gammaproteobacteria > Burkholderiales > SG8-39 > VBDM01. The sequence goes on from DATIWX010000010.1 coordinate 15,019, forward strand.
GGCTGCCCGATGTGCCCTCGATCGGCGAGGCGCTGCCCGGCTTCGAGAAGCCCGCGTCCTGGTTCGGCCTGTTCGGTCCGGCGGGGCTGCCGCCGCAGACGCTCGCGCGCCTGCACGACGAGCTGGTCGCATCGCTGAAGGAACCCGAGGTGCGCTCGAAGATCGACGAGCTGGCGATGTCGCTGATCGCCAACACGCCCGAGCAGTTTTCGGTCATGCTGAAGAGCGGGATCGACCAGTACGGCAGGCTCATCAAGGCCGCCGGAATTCAACCGGAGTGACAGATGAAAAACATCCTTGCTCTCGCACTGGCCGCGCTCTTCACCAGCGCCGCGTTCGCTCAAGGTTATCCGACCAAGCCGGTTCGCCTGGTCATCCCCTTCCCGCCGGGCGGCAGCAACGACGTCGTCGGGCGCATGATCGCCTTCCAGCTCTCCGACCGCCTCGGCAAGTCGGTGGTCGTCGACAACCAGGGCGGCGCCGGGGGCATCATCGGCACCGAGGCCGTCTCGCGAGCCGCGCCCGACGGTTACACGCTGCTGCTGATCTCGGTCGCGCACGCGTTCGGCAGCTCGATGTACAAGCTGCCCTACGACCCGATCGGGGCCTTCGCGCCGGTGTCCATCCTGGGCACGGGGCCGGTGGCGCTCTGCGTCAACGCCAAGCTGCCGGTGAACTCGCTTGCGGACCTGATCGCGCTCGCGAAAGCGAAGCCCGGCGAGCTGAACTACGCAACGGCCGGCGTCGGCAGCTTCCAACACCTCTCCAGCGCGCTGTTCAAGCTCCAATCGGGCCTCGATATCGTGCACATCCCCTTCAAGGGCGGCGGGCCGGCGATGGCGGACGTGGTCGCGGGCAACACCCAGATCGTGATCGGCTCGCTCATCCAGATGCTGCCGCAGATCAACTCGGGGAGGCTGAAGATCCTGGGCGTGGGCAGCCAAAAGCGCGTTCCCGCCCTGCCCAGCGTGCCGACGATCTCCGAGGCCGGCGTGCCCGGCTACGAAGCGACCAACTGGTGGGGCATCGTCGCGCCGGCGGGAACGCCCAAGCCGGTGATCGACCGATTGCACCGCGAGCTCTCCGTGATCCTCGCCACCTCCGAGACCAAGAAGCGCTTCGAGACCGAGGGCGGCGAAGCGGTGCAGATGAGCCCGGAGGATTTCGGCCGCTTCATCGTCTCGGAAACGGCGAAATGGGCGAAGGTCGTGAAGGAAGCGGGAATCAAGGCGGAGTAGGCGTGCCGTACGCTGCGGGCGGCCGCGGCGCGACCGCCCGCAGCAAGCTCAGAACGTGACGCCGACCGTGACACCCACGCCGCTGCCTTTGGCGGTGTTGCCGCCCGCCTTGTAGTCGACAAAGGTGCCGCGCAGGCCGATGTTCACCTTGCCCACCAGGTAGTCGGCCTGCACCAGGAAGCCGAGGGCATCGTCGACTTTGACGTTGAGTCCCGACGCTGCGCCGGCGCCGGTGAGCTTGGGGCTCATCACGTAGGTCAGGCCGGCACCTGCGCGAAAGTTCGGCCAGCGGTAGAACACGATCGCATCGAGCGGCACGCGTGTCCAGTCGACGTCCCCGTTGTTCGCGTGGATCGAGGCGAACTTGTAGCTCACCGTCCCCAGGAACTCGATGTTCTTGTCGTCGTTGATGACGGAGATGCCGGCGCCGAGATAGAGGCCTTCGTTGGCCCTGAGCGAATCCGTTTCGCCGTTGGTAAACGTCACGGTCACGATCTTGTCCCCGCCGGTGTCGTAGCCGGCGACCAGGGCCAATCCAAGGTCGGCGGCAAGCGAAACGGCCGGCGCCGCGATTGCGAACAGTGCAACAAGACCCCAGACCGCCTTGCGTGTTGTCATCTCCCTTGCTCCCTGTTAGGCGGGCGGCCTGACCCGATTTTTTCGGCCGTTTTCATCCTAACGCAGCGACGTTATCTTGGCGAGCAGGTCTTTTTCATCCACCGGCTTGAGGACGTAGTCCCTCGCGCCCTGGCGCACGCCCCAGATGCGGTCGGTCTCGAGGTTCTTGCTGGTGCACAGGATCACAGGGATATGTTTCGTCTGCTCGTCGCGGGTGATGGCGCGCGTCGCCTGGAAGCCGTCCATGTCGGGCATGACGACGTCCATCAGGATCATGTCGGGCTTTTCCGCTTTCGCCTTCTCGATGGCCTGCTTGCCGCTTTCGGCGACGCTGCACTGGTAGCCGTGCTTGGCGAGCATCTCGCTGAGCGCGTGACGGTTGGTGGCGGAGTCGTCAACGATGAGGATTTTCCTGACAGGCATATGGGTGATTTCCCGACACCGCGACGCTGTTGGATGCGGCATTCTACTGCACGCCCACCCGCCAGCCGCGGCACAAAGCCCGGCCGGTGATTCGATGCTAGGATTCGCCGCCATGGCGCGCGCCTCGACGATCCGGGCCTTCCTGCTGATGCTGCTCTTCGCCGCGCTTGCTCCGCGCGCCGACGCTCAGGTCCTGCTGCGCATCTCCACCCCCGCCGTGCCGGACGACTGGCACGTCAAGATGCTGTACGTATTCAGGGACGAGCTCGCGAAGACGGCGCCGCGCCGTTTCGATGTGCAGGTGCATCATTCGGGGACGCTGTTCAGGCAAGGCGCCGAGACCGTTGCGATGCAGCGCGGCAATCTCGAGATGGCGCTCCTGTCGATGCAGGACATCGCGCGGCAGCTTCCGGAATACTCGATCTTCACCGCCGGCTACCTGATGCGCGACCCCGCGCATCTCCAGAAAGTCTACGGCGGCCCGATCGGCGAGGAGGTCCGCCGCAGGGTCGCGGAGGCGATGGGGATCGAGCTGCTGCAGGCGGTCTACCTGGGCACGCGGCAGCTCGGGCTGCGCGAGCCGCGGCAGGTGAGGGTTCCCGCCGATCTCGCCGGAGTGAAGCTGCGCATGCCGGGCTCGAAGGAATGGCTTTTCCTGGGGCAGGCGCTGGGTGCGAGCGCCACGCCGCTCGCCTTCCCCGAGGTCTACCTGGGCCTGAAGACCGGCACCATCGACGGCCAGGACAATCCGCTGCCGACGCTCAAGTCGGCCAAGTTCTACGAGGTGACGCGGCAGATCGTGCTGACCGGGCATCTCGTCGACGCGCTCCAGCTCGCCATCGCGGAAAAGACATGGAAGTCGCTCTCGCCAGCGGAGCAGGCCGCGGTCAAGGCGGCCGCCGCCAAGGCGGCCAAATTCAACGACGACAACCGCGAGCGCGAGGAAAGGGAACTGGTCGAGTTCTTCCGCTCGCAGGGCATCGCCATCACCACACCCGACGTGGACGCGTTCAGGAAAACGGTGCAGGCGGCGTACCTCAAGTCCGAGTACGCGCAGCAGTGGCCGCGGGGCCTGCTTGAGCGCATCAACGCGGTCAAATAGGGGACAGACCACGTTTTCCAGGGAAACGTGGTCTGTCCCCGGTTTTCTCGTCCGCTGGGCCGATTTCATCGGTGCCTGCATCTTTGCCGTTCTGTTCCTGAGTCTGGTCGCGCAGGTGGTGCTGCGCTTCGTGCTCGCTGCGCCCGCCGCCTGGACCGAGGAGCTGGCGACGATCGCCTATGTCTGGGTGATCTTCTGGGGAACGGCCTTTTCCGTGCCGCTCGCCGCCCACGTCGCGGTGGACTTCATCGTGCCGCGTTTCTTGCCGCGGGTGCGGCGCGCGCTGTACGCGCTCGGGCTCGCGGCGCTCGCCCTGTGTTTCCTGTGGGCATTGCCCGGCACCGCCGACTACATGCGCTTCATGATGCGCGAGCACACGCCCGTGCTCGACCTGCCCTTCGGGCTCGTCTACGCGGTGTTCCTCGCCGCCGGCGCGATGGTCGTCCTGCGCTGTCTCGCGGCGATCGCGCGCCCGGAACAGTGAGCGCCGCCTTTTCCCTGATGATCGCGGTGTTCGTGGCCATCGCGCTGCTGCGCGGCCCGGTGGGCCTGGCGATGATCGCCGGCGGCATCGCCTACCTCGCGGCGACCGGCCGCGACATGGGCCTCGCCGCCGAGCAGATCCTGAACGGCCTGTTCGGCAGCTTCGTGCTGATCGCGGTACCGATGTTCATCTTCGCCGCGAACGTGATGAACGTGGGCGGGCTTAGCGAGCGCATCTACGGCCTCGCCCACGCGTTGATGGGACGGTTCCGCGGCGGGCTCGCGCACGTAAACGTGCTCGCGAGCGTGATCTTCTCGGGCATGAGCGGCAGCGCGATCGCCGACGCGGTGGGGCCGGGCATGGTCGAGATCGAGATGATGTGCAAGGACGGCCGCTACGCGCGGCCTTTCGCCGTCGCGGTGAGCGCCGCCTCCGCGACCATCGGCCCGATCATCCCGCCCTCGATCCCGATGGTGCTGTACGCGCTGGTGTCGGGTGCATCGGTGGGTGCGCTGTTCATCGGCGGCATCGTGCCCGGCCTGCTCATGGCCGCGTCCATGATGCTGGTGATCGTGTGGATCGCGCGGCGGCGGAACTTCCCGATGGAGGCGCCGGTGCCGTGGCGCGCAATCCCGCGCATCTTCATCAGTACCCTGCTGCCGCTGCTGATGCCGGTCGTGCTGCTGGGCGGCATCTACTCGGGCGCATTCACGCCGACCGAGGCGGCCGCGGTGGCGGCGCTCTACGCGCTGGTGCTCGCGCTCGTCGTCTACCGCGTGCTCGACTGGAAGGGGCTGGTGACGGTGCTCGCCGAGAGCGCGCGCTCCACCGCGGTGGTCAGCGTCATCATCTGCGGGGCTCTTCTCTTCAACTACGTGCTCGCGACCGAGCAGGTCCCGGCTCGCGTCGCGCAATGGTTCGCCGCGCTCGACCTGGGTCCTCTGGGGTTCCTCATCGTCGCGAACCTCGTGTTCCTCGTGCTGGGATGCCTGCTCGACACCACCACGCTGCTGCTGGTGCTGGTGCCGCTGCTGCTGCCTGCCGCCAAGGCGCTGGGGGTCGACCTGGTGCACTTCGGCGTGGTGATCGTGGTGAACATGATGATCGGCCTGCTTACCCCGCCCTACGGCGTGCTGCTGTTCGTCCTCTCCGGGCTGTCGGGAGCCTCGGTGAAGGACATCGTGCGCGAGCTCGTGCCCTTCATACTGGCGCTGTTCGTGGTGCTATTACTCATTACTTTCGTGCCTTCGCTGGTGCTCGCGCTGCCGAGGCTCGCCGGCTATGGGGGCTGAAGCGCGCCGCGGCTTTGCCGCCGGTCTCGCGATGTGCCTGCTGTGCGTGCTCGCGCCGGCCGCGCTCGCCGCCGACCCGGACGCCGGCGGCCTGAGCAGCCCCGAGCGGCGCCGCGACCAGTTCCCGAAGGGATTCGGCTACGCGATCTTCCCCTACCCCTACAGCCTTCCCGGAATCGGCTCGGGGCTGAGCCTGGTCGCGGGGGTCCTGAACGTCGCCGACGGCTACACCGACGCCTACGGTATCGTGTTCGGCGGCGATGTGAAGGGCGGCGCCGTCGGCGTCGGCGACATCCACCTCGTCCCGCGCACGCTCATTCTCGATGTGGGGTACGGCTCGCTCAACCGCGCCTCGTTCCAGAGCTACAGCCAGCGCGGCATGAACACCGGGAAGAACGACTTCAGCGTGGCCGAGCTGGGCGATTCGGAGTATCTCGGCGGGCGCCTGACGGCGACCTTCTTCGACCGCCGCTTCGAGCTGTATACATCCTGGTTCGCAAGCGCCTCGCGCCTGAATGCGATACGCGACAACCAGGGCAACCTCATCCTGGAGGCGCAGAACCCGCCGCGCGACCGCGGGCATACGTCGATCTTCGGGACGCGCTTCGATCTCACCGACGACTACGCCGACCCGCGCCGGGGCCTGCGGGGCGACGTCTCGCGCACGCAGTCCCCGCCGAAGGGCTCGAGTGCCGACTTCTTCGTCATGGACTACAGCGCCACCGGCTACGTCCCGGTCGGGCGAAGGAACACGGTCGCGATCAACCTGCTGCGCTCGGACGCCTTCGTGCGCCGCGAAGGCGTGACCGATCCCGCCGCGCTGCAGGCGCAGCTCGGCATCGATTGCGCGAGCATTCCGGATCCCGCCCAGCGGCAGACCTGCAACGAGGTGATCGACACCACGGTCGCCGCCAACCGTTTCGGCACCGCGACGCAGCTCGGCGGATTCAACCGCCTGCGCTCCTATCCCCAGGGACGCTTCAAGGGCGCGCATACCCTGTTCCTGGGCGCCGAGTACCGCTGGAACCTCACCGACGAGGCGACGCCGTTCGACATCTTCGTCATGAAGGACGTGCGCACCGCGATCCAGCTCGCCTTCTTCTACGAGACCGGCGTGACCTCGGACTCCCGCGACGACCTCTACAAGCGCAGCCAGTATCGCGACTCCTACGGCGCGGGATTCCGCATCGTCACCGGCTCGGGCGTGGTGTTCCGCGCGGACCTCGCGCACGGCAACGAAGGATTCAGCGCCGCGATCTTCATCGGCTATCCGTGGGAGCTCCAGTAATGCCGCTGTCATAGCGGGGCACGGTCGGAACCGGCGCCTTTCGTTTGCGGGTAGTATGAGGGTGCGCATTCGGGCGGGGAGGAAGCATGTCAAGGAAAGAGCGCATCGAGCGGCCGTCGCTGCCGCTTCCGTCGAACGACGTCGAGCGCGGCGGTTTTCGCAGGCGCGCGCTCTGTGCCCTGACCATGCTGGCCCTGGCGGAGATCGGGTCCGCCCACGCGGCTTGCGCGCCGGCGGGTACCTCGCACGGCGACACCATCGTGTGCAGCGGCAGCCAGTCCGAGGGCGTGACCGCCAAGTCGGGCAACGACAGCATCAGCATATTGAGCGGCGCGAGCATCAGCCTCACAGGCGCGCAGTCCGCCACCGCGATAGACGCCGGCTCGGGGAACGACTCGGTCGTCAACGACGGCCGCGTCTCGGTGACCGTGAGCCCCGCTCCCGCCGCGCCCGCCGGCAAATCCACTTCGTGTTCCGCATCCGGCGGCGATTCATCCGGCAAGAGTCCCGTCCAAGGAGTCGGCATCGCGGGCGGCGGCGGCAACGATCTCGTCAACAATCGCGGCACGGTCGCCGTGCAGACAAGCGCCGCCGGCGGGACTCAAGCGCCGCAATGCGAGTCCTCCAGCTCCGGTCACGACGACAACGGCGGCCATCCTCCGGTCAAGCCTGCGGCCCTGAGCATAGGCATCCTCGGCGACAAGGGTAACGACCAGATCAGCAACAGCGGCTCCCTGACCGTCGGCGCGTCCTCGGACGGCGGCAGTCCGCAGGCGACCGCAAAGGGCATCGCCGGCGGCAACGGCAACGACCTCATCGTCAACACCGGCACGATCACGGTCGCCGCGTCCGCCACGGTCGCGCCGGCCACGGTCGCGCCGGCTAGCCAGACCGAGGCGTCGCTATCGGCCTCGAGCAAGGGGTCGCAAAGTTCCAAGCCGCAGGACATCTCCGAGACCGCCTCGGCGACCGCGGTGGGGATCGAGGGCGGCAACGACAAGGACAACATCGACAACGCGGGAACGCTCAACGCAAGCGCCTCCGCCGGAATGAAAAGCGTCGCGCCCGTGCTGACTCTCACCGGCGGGGACAACGTGGTCGCAACGACGACCGTCGAAACGCGGGCTGTCGGAATCGACGCGGGTAGCGGCAAAGACCGGATATCCAACTCGGGCACCATCACCGCCAATGCCACGTCGAAAATAGACGACGTCAGCGTAAGCCTCAACCTCATCGACCTATCCAAGGCGGACACCAGCACCTTCATCCGGTCGAGCGCCACGGGCATCGACGCGGGCAGCGGCAGCGACGACATCACCATCGCCAACGGCGGCAGCATCGCGGCGAACGCAACCTCGACCAGCAGCAGCGTCGCGGTCAACGTAAGCGCGATCGATGCCTCGACGGCCGACACCAAGCTGCAAATCCAGTCCACGGCAGTAGGCGTCGCCGGCGGCTACGGCAGGAACGCGATCGACAGCGGCGGCACGATAAGCGCATCTGCAGCATCGCAACTTTCTGCCGTCGACGTCGGTGTGAACTTCGTCGACGCGACCATCGCCCGTCCGCCCGCCGACAGCTCGACGACGCTCGATGCGACCGCGACGGGCATCGACGGCCGCAAGGGCGCAAACGACATCAACGTCGCTGCGAGCGGCTCGGTCAGCGCGACGGCTGCGTCGACCGCGCACTCGACCGGCGTCGGCGTCGGGTTCCTGGGCATCTCCAACGACGTGGTAACGCTGGCCGAGAATGGCGGCATCGCCGACGTCGGCATTACCAGCAACAGCTCCGCCACCGGCATTGCCGGCGGGTCCCAGCGGGACTACGTGAGCAACCTGGGCGGCGTGACCTCGACGGCCACGTCCACGGCCACGCAGACCGAAGTGAGCGTCGGCATCGGTCTGGTCGACGTTCTCATTCCGATCCCCGATCTCGGCCTCGTCGGCGCTGGCACGAAGGCGGACGCGCGCGCGAGCGGCATCGACGCGGGTGCGGGCGACGACGTGATTTTCAACAGCGGATTGGTCAGGTCGGACGCGACCGCGAACGCCAGCACCACCGCGGTGACCTTCAGCCTCAGCGTCTTCTCGGTCGGTCCTCAGCTGCTCCCCGTGAGCGCCGGATTGACCGCGGCCGACGTGGCGACCACCGCGTCGGCCGAAACGGTCGGAATCGCTGGCGGTTCGGGCGACGACGCGATTCACAATACGGGCCAGGTACAGACTCAGGCGACCGCGAACGGCGGCGCAGTCGGTGTCGCGGCCACCGTCAATATCGAGTACGAAAAAGGCGAGAGCTCCTTCGGCCTCGATGTGACCGCCGCCCGCGCCGCGACGGACGCTACCGCAAGAGCGGTCGGCATCGACGGCGGCAGCGGACGCAATGAGCTGCAGAACGACGGCGGCGTGACCGCCAGAGCGGACGCGAACGCCACCGCGGTCGGTGTGGCAGTCGGCGTCGCGGGCAATCTGCGCGGCGCGGCCGGCCTCGTCGGCGGCGTCGCAACCGATACGTCGAGCACGGCGATTGCGGATGCAACCGGCGTGCGCGGCGGAGCCGACGACGACCGGATTCTGAACAGCGGCAATATCGCCGCGTCGGCGAACGCAGGCGTCACGAGCGTCAGCGCATCGGTCGGCGTCAGCATCGCCAAGCAGGGGCTGGTCGCCGATATCGGTCTGGCGCGCGCGCAATCGAATGCAAGCGCCACCGCAACCGGCATCGACGGCGGCGGCGGCAACGACGAAATCGAAAACACCGGAACGGTCGGTGCCACGGCAAAGGCCAATGCCGACGCGGTCGCGGCATCGGTAACGGTGGAGGGCACGAAACAGGGTGTCGCAGGCGGCGCCGCGCTCACCGACACCACCACCACCGCGACGGCCACCGCGACCGGCATCAGGGGCGGCGGTGCCCCGGGAGACGATCGAGGCCGCGACGACAAGGATTGGTCCGCCAAGCATGATGACGGCAAAAACGGCAGGATCGGCAACGCGGGCACCGTCAACGCCGATGCGCAGGCGCAGGCCCTGAGCGTCAGCGCCTCGGTGAACGTCGCCATCGCCAAGGAAGGGCTGGCGCTCGGGGGAGCGCTGGCGCGGGCCGAGTCCAATGCCACCGGGACGGCGATCGGTATCGACGGCGCGGGCGGCAACGGCGAAATTGAGAATACCGGTTCGATTGCGGCCACGGCCAAGGCCACCGCCGACGCGGTGGGGGTGTCCGTCGCCGTCGCCGGCACGAAGCAAGGCGTAGCGGGAGGCGCGGCGCTGACCGACACCAGCACCACCGCGACGGCCACGGCGACCGGCATCAGGGGCGGTGCAGCCGCGGAGGACAAGGACGGGCACGACAGCAAGGATGGCGGTGGGAGCAACAAGCATGAAAACATCAATGGAAGCGGGTCCGACAAGCACGACGACGGCAAGAGCGGCTCGATCACCAATACAAACGCCATCAGCGTCGAGGCGCAAGCGAACGCCTTGAGCGTCAGCGCCAGCGCCAACGTCAGCATCGCAAAGGAGGGCGTCGCGCTCGGCGCCGCGCTGGCCGACACCAGCACCCACGCCGCGGCCGTGGCCAAAGGCATCGAGGCCGGCTCCGCCGGCGACGAAATCAACAACGACGGAAACATCGCCGTCAAGGCCGGCGCAAGCGGCCAGGCGGTGAGCGTGGCGCTCACCGTCGAGGGCACCGCCACGGGTCTGGCAGCCGGGGCGGCGCTCGTCGACGCGAGCGTCCATTCCGCGTCCACCGGCATCGGCGTGGACGGCGGGGCGGGCGATGATCGCATCACCAATCGGGGCGCCATCAGCATCGATAAAGCCCAGTCGAACGCGACCGCGGTCGGCGTGGCAGCCAGCGTCCTTGTAGCAAAGCAGGGCGCGGCGCTCGGTGCGGCCCTGGCCGATACCAGCGCGACCGCAGTCAGCGTCGCGAGCGGCATCGACGGCGCTTCGGGGAACGACGCCCTCACCAATCTGGGCGCGATCACCGCGCAGAACATCAGCGCCGGCGCGACCGCCGTTGCGGTATCGCTCGACGTCGCCCTATCCAGCCAAGGCCTCGGGGCGGGCGCCGCGCTGGCGAACAGCGCCAGCAGCGCGAGCGCTGCGGCCACCGGGATCGACGGAGGCAGCGGCAACGACGAGCTCCTCAACCAGGGCGGCATCGCGCTTCAGGGCGCGAAGGCCGACGCCGACGCGGTCAGCGTATCGCTCGCGATCGCGGGCGCGCAGGAAGGCCTGGCCTTGAGCGCCGCCCTGGTCGACGCCACCGCGACCGCCACGGCCGGCGCCACCGGTATCGCCGGCGGCGCGGGCAACGACAAGCTCTCGAACTTCGGCACGATAGTCGCGAACGACATCCGGGCCGACGCGAATGCGGTCGGCGTGAGCGTGAGCGCGAGCTTCTCGCAGACCGGGGCGGTCGCCGCCGCCGCGCTCGCCAAGACCGGTACCACCGCGGGCGCGACCGCGAAGGGGCTCGACGGCGGCGAGGGCGACGACAGTCTCTACAACGCGGGCAGCGTGACGCTGCAGCAGGCCAAGGCCGACGCCGGCGCGGTGAGCGTCTCGGTCGGTCTCTCCGGCGCCGAGGCCGGGGTGACCATCGCCGCGGGTCTCGCCGATGCGAGCGGCAAGGCGTTTGCGACCGCCATGGGCCTCGACGGCGGCACCGGCGACGACAGCCTGTTCAACGACGGCAACGGCAAGATCGCGGTGGAGGACACCGGCGCCTCCGCACACGCGGCCGGCATATCGGTCGCCTTGTCGGGATCGAGCGTGGGTCTGTCCGCCGGCGCCGCGCTCGCCGACACGAGCGGGACGGCGACGACCACCGCGAAGGGTCTGGACGGCGGCGACGGCAAGGACGCACTCCTGAACGACGGCCAGATCGCGCTCAGCCGGACAACGGCCGACGCCGATTCGACCAGCGTGGGCGTCTCGATAAGCGCCTCGCTCAGCGCAGGCGTCGCTGCCGGCGCGGCGCTCAGCAGGGCGGGTGCCACCGCGAACGCGACGGCGACCGGCATGGACGGCGGTGCCGGCAAGGACTGGATCCTCAACCGCGGCTCGATCACGGTCGACGGCGTCAGTTCGAGCGCGACCTCCACCGGGGTGTCGGTTCAGCTCGGCGTGGCCAGCGCCGGCGTGGCGATCGGCGCGGCGCTCGCCGATACCCGCTCGAACGCGACGGCGACGGCGAAGGGACTGGACGGCGGCGAGGGCGACGACTGGCTGAAGAACCAAGGGCAGATCACGCTGCAGAACGTGAAATCCGACGCCCGTGCGACGAGCGTCGGAGTCACGATGAACGCCGCCATCGAAGCGGGCGTCGCGGCGGGTGTCGCGCTCACGGACGCGCGCAGCACGGCCGACGTGGCGGCGACCGGAATGGACGGCGGCGCGGGCAACGACGCCCTGTACAACGTGGGTTCGATCAAGATCCAGGACGCCGAGGCCGACGCCCACGCGACCGGCGTTTCCGTGACGGTGAATGTATCTTTGGCCGGCATTGCCGCGGGCGCGGCGCTTGCCGACACCAGCGCCACCGCCCGGACCGTGGTGAAAGGCATGGACGGCGGCGCGGGCGACGACTTCATCCAGAACACGGGCACGATCGACGTCCAGGGAAAGGCCAAGACAGACGCCACGAGCGTCGCGATCAACGTCAGCGGATCGGTCGGCGTCGCCGGCGGCGCCGAGATCACCCACGCGAGCACGACGGCTACGGCGACGGTCATCGGTATCGACGGGGCGAGCGGCCGCGACGAGGTCGGAAACGAGGGCGGAATCACCGCCAAGGCGGAGGCCGAGTCCAAGGCCGCGGCCATATCCGTGGGCATCAGCGTCGGCGTCGGTGGCGACGCGACCCTGGCCGACGCGAAATCGGACGCCACCGCGACGGCGATCGGTATCAACATGGGCGACGCCAGCGCGACCGGCGGCGGCACGCTGCGCACCCAGACGAATGTCGATCACGACTCGGGAGACGATCACAAGAACAGCACCAACGTCATCCAGAATTCCGGAGCGCTGACCGTCACCGCCACCTCGACCTCCACCGGCACCAGCATCAGCGGGAATCTGCTCGGCTTCGCGCTCGGCGACACCACGAATACGTCGACCGCCGGGGCCGTCGGCATCCGAACCGGGGATACCAAGGATCAGGTCGAGAACACGGGTGCGATCAATGCCACCGGCAGCGCCACGGCTACGGGGCTCTCGGTCAGCGTGACCCTGGGCGGCAAAGCCATGGGCGATGCGAGCACCACCGCGCAAGCCACAGCGACCGGCATCGAGACCCGCGGCGGTGACGACGAGATCGAGAACAGGGCGGCGATCCAGGTCCGGTCGACGAGCCAGGCGAGCGCCGACACCGTCTCCGTGGGACTCATCGGCTCTGCGCGGGCGGATGCCTCGACGACATCCCTGGCGACGGCGACCGGCATCGACGGCGGCAGCGGGAAAGATACGATCGTGAACCGTGCTTCCGTCACGGCCTCCGCGGGCGACGCCGCTGCCTCCGCCGCCGCGGATTGCACCGCGGCGGGCGGCGCCTGCGCCAATTCCTCGAGCGTGAGCGTGAACCTGGGCGGGACGGGAGCGGTGGACGCGACCACCGCTGCCCGTTCCGCGGCGACCGGCATCGCGGGCGGCGCGGACGACGACTCCATCTACAGCGACGGCGCAATCGATGCGAGCGCACGCGCGAAGACGGGGGCGAACGGCGTGAATATCAGCATCTTCGGCTCGACGCAGACCGCGATCGACACCGCCGCGACCGCGAGCGCCACCGGCGTCGGCGGCGGCGACGGCAACGACGTCATCGAGACCCATTCGACGATCAAGGCGGCCTCGGCCAGCCACATCGCGATTTCCGGCACCGGTTTCAACCTGGGCGGGTCGGGCGGCTTCGACGCGACCTTGAGCGCCACGGCGCTCGCGACCGCGATCGACGGCGGCGCCGGCAAGGACACGATCCACAACGAGGCCGCGCTCACCGTTTCCGCCACTGCAACGCTGTCTTCTTCGGGCGGCTCCAATGTCGTGTTCGGCTCATCGGGCGCCGGCGCGACCTCCGGCGCATTCACCGACGCCGCCGGAATTCGCGCGGGCGCGGGCGACGACCAGGTGTGGAACGGCGGCGCGATCGATGTTCGCTCCGGCGCGAGCCTCTCCCTGAGCAGCTCGTCGTTCACCTTCGGCGGCACGACCGGCACCAACGGCTCGCTCACCGCCTCGACCCTGTCCAGCGGCATCGCGGGCGGAAGCGGCCGCGACAGCATCACCAACGAGGGCGAGCTCTACGTCAGCTCGAGCTCCACGCTCGCCTCCTCCGGCGGCTCGAACGTGGCGTTCGGCACCTCGGGCGCCGGCGCAAACTCGGGGGCGGCCACCACCGCGCTCGGCATCGACGGCGGCGACGACGACGATGTCATCGTCAACAAGGGCCGCGTCACCGCCGGCTCGAGCGCCAGCCTGAGCCTCGATGGCTCGTCGTTCAGCTTCGGCGGCACCGGCGGCACCAGCGGCTCGCTCGCCGCCGCGACCCAGTCCACCGGCATCGCGGGCGGAACAGGCCGCGACAGCATCACCAACGAGGGCGAGCTCAGCGTCAGCGCAACGTCCACCCAGGTTTCCTCCGGCGGCTCGAACGTGGCATTCGGCACCTCGGGCGCCGGCGCAAACTCGGGGGCGGTCACCACCGCGGTCGGCATCGACGGCGGCGACGACGACGATGTCATCGTCAACAGGGGCCGCGTCACCGCCGGCTCGAGCGCCAGCCTGAGCATGGACAACTCGTCGTTCACCTTCGGCGGCACGGGCGGCACCAGCGGCTCGCTCACCGCCTCGACCCGGTCCACCGGCATCGCGGGCGGAACAGGCCGCGACAGTATCACGAACGAGAGCGAGGTCAACGCCAACGCAAGCTCCACTCTCGTCTCCTCCGGCGACTCCAGCGTGGCGTTCGGCTCCTCGGGCGCCGGCTCCGACTCCGGGGCCGTCACCGGCGCGGTCGGCATCGACGGAGGAGACGGCGACGACGTCATCCTCAACAAGGGGCGCGTCACCGCCAGCTCCGATGCCACGTTGCGGATGGACAACTCGTCGTTCAGCTTCGGCGGCGGCGGCGGCACCAGCGGCAGGCTCGCCGCGACGACGCGCTCGGTCGGCATCCAGGGCGGCGCCGGCAACGACGCGATCCAGAACGACGGGGACATCGTGGTCCGCGCCAATTCCAACCTGCAGAACAGCGGCCACGTGAGCAACGATCTGGGAGGCGGTACGAGCGCCAGCGGCGAAGTGGTGGCCACCCTCTCGGCGCGGGGCATCGACGGCGGCGCCGGTGACAACTGGATCGTGAACAACGGAACCATCGACGTGAAGGGAGCCGTGAGCGCCACCTCCACGCACAGCTCCAGCTCCGGCTTTTTCTTCGGCGGGGGCACTTCGGTCGCGCAGGCGCGGGCCGACATCACCGCCATCGGCATCGACGCGGGCCAGGGGAACAGCACCGTTCTCAACGCGAACAGCATCGCCGTGGAGCTGTCCGGCGCGCTGTCCACCCAGACCTCGGCCGACGGATCCAGCCTCGGCTTCGACGGCGACGCCAACGGGTTTTCGAAATCGGTGCTCTCGGCGACGGCGATCGGCATCACGGCCGGCGACGGCGCCAACCAGATCACCAACACGGGCAGCATCGACGTCAAGACGTGGCGGCCCTTCGAGTTTCTCGGTATCGTGCTGCCGCTTCCGGTGCAGGCAGGCGCCGGCGGCCACGCGGAAGGACACGGCTTCCGCAGCGCGACGGAGGTGACCGGCGCGGAAACCAGCGTCTTCGCCGCGGGCATCAGCGCGGGCAACGGCGCCAACGCGATAAGGAACGAGGGCAGCATCGATGTGGACCTCCGCGCCAACGCGATCGCGAGCGCGAGCTCCGACGCGGGGGGCTCGGGCATCGGCGACGGCGAATCGCACGCCGATTCCGCGATCTCTGCGACGGCGATCGGCATCGCGGCGGGCGACGGCGCCAACCAGATCACCAACACGGGCAGCATCAGGGTCGGGACCTCGCTGTTCGCGTCCGGCGACAGCAGCGCGGTAGGACACCTGACCGGCGACGCCGACGCGTTCTCCAGCGCAACAGTCAACGCCTTCGCCGCGGGCATCAGTACGGGTAACGGCGCCAACACCATAAGGAACGAGGGCAGCATCGATGTAGCTCTCGGCGCCACGGCGACCTCGTCGGCCCATCCCGACGCAGGAAGCACGGGAGACAATACCGCAGGGGTAGCGGCCAGGATTACCGCGCAGGGCTACGGCATCCGCGCCGGCTCGGGCAACAACACCGTCGTCAACACGGGCACGATCAACGTCACCGTGACGGCCAGCAACAACACGGGGTCGGGTCACATCACAGCCTCGGCGACCGGCATCGAGACCGGCGCCGGCAACGATACCATCACCAACGCGGGCACGATCACCGCGACCACCGTCGTCAACGGGGTAAGCTCGCCCGGCACGGCGATCAGGGCCGGCGCCGGCGACGACACGGTCACATTGACCGCCGGCTCGGTGACCAACGGAAGCATCGATCTGGGAACGGGCAACAACCGGCTGATGGTGCAGGGAACGCCGGTGATCAACGGGACCATCCTCGACGGGTCCGGCAGCCTGGCGCTGACTTTCAACGCCACCGGCAGCCTCAGCACCGCCTTGCCGGGCTGGAGCGCGACCAAGACCGGGGCGGGCACCTTCACGCTGTCGATGCTCAACAAGATGCAGCGCCTCGAGGTCGACCAGGGAACGCTCAAGCTCGACAACGACTATGCGTTCATGAGCGGCGGCACGTTCCAGGCCCGGATCAACGGCAACGGCAGCTACGGGCAGTTCTACGTGACCGGGCAGGCCGCGCTCGACGGCACCATGAAGATCGTGCGCGGCGGCGGGGCCTACGTGAACGGCACCGCCTTCGATGTGCTCACGGCGAGCAACGGCATCCAGCCGGGCACCGCGTTCTCCCGCGTGGAGCTGCCGGAGGACACCCGCCTGCTCAAGTTCCACACCGAACAGCTCTCCGACGGCGTGCGCGTCAAGGCCGACGTGGCGAGCTTTACGACCGTGGCCGGCACGCCCAACCAGATGGCCGTGGCCGGTACGCTCGACCGCATCCTGCCGAAGACGACAGGCGCGCTCAATCAGTTGCTGGGCAAGATCCAGACGCTGCCGGAGGCGCAATTCGCCTCCGCCTTCGCCAGCATGAGCCCGGCCGTGTATGCCGGCTACACCGCCAGCACCTTCAACAGCATGCAGCAGTACACGAACGTGCTGCAGGACCGGATGACGGCGCTGCGCGCGCAGGACTTCTCGCCGGTGCAGAGCGCCGGCGCCTGGGGCCGCGAGCCGATACGCCTCGCCTACAACGGCACGGGCCTGTCGAACCTGCTGGAGGCGAGCGACGCGGAACGGGCGCGCTCCTCGGGTCTGTGGCTGCGGGGATTCAGCCAGAAGGGCGATCAGAACCCGACCGAGAGCATGAACGGTTACGACTACCGCATGGCGGGCACGTCGGTCGGCTACGACGGCCGTTTCACGAAGACCTTCTCGGCCGGCGTCAGCCTCGGCACCGCCAGGAATACCGTGACCGTCGACAACAACGTGAGCCAGGGCGACGTCGACACCACCATGGGGTCGGTCTATGCCGGCTACTTCGACCGGAGCCTTTATCTGAACGGCACGCTGTCCGCCGGCCGCAACAAGTACGACACCCGGCGCACCAACGCGGTCGACCAGAGCACCAGCAGCAGCAGCCACGACGGCAAGGTGCTCGCCACTACGGTGGGCGTCGGGAGCTACGTGCAGGCCGCCGCGTGGTGGATCGAGCCGTTCGCCACCGTGCAATACACCCGCCTGAAGGAAGACGGATTCAGCGAAACCGGCGGCAGCGCGAACCAGGTCGTCGAGGGCCGCAGCACCAGCGGGCTGGTATCGACCCTGGGCGGGCGCTTCTCGCGCCCCACCGAGGACGGCAACGGCGCTCTCTGGGTCCCGCAAGCGAGCCTCGCCTGGCTGCACGACTATTCCAAGAACCAGGTGATCAACGCCTCGTACGTCGGTGTGCCCGACAGCAGCTTCTCCGTCGATGGCCAGCCGGTGCAGCGGAACGGCGCGCTGGTGGGCCTGGGCTTGAGCTACCGCTCGAAGGGCGGCTATATCACGACGTTCCAGTACACCGGCGAATTCCGCGACGGGTTCCGCGCGCACGGGCTCGCCGGCGAGTTCCGCTACGAGTTCTGAGGCCCGGCGGCGCGCTCAGTCGCAGCGCGCGCTCATCCCTCCGTCTACGACGATCTCGGTTGCGGTGACGAAGCGCGCCTCGTCGGAGGCGAGGAACAGCACGGCGTTCGCCGTGTCGCGCCCGTCGCCCTCGATGCCGAGCGGGATGCGCTTCTGGCGCTGCTTGAGCAGCTCCTTGACGTCGCCGCCGGCGCGCTGCCGCGCGAGACGCGCCTCGACCATGGGCGTGTGCAGCTGCCCGGGCACGACCGTGTTCACGCGTATCCCGCGGGGCGCGTGCTGCACGGCGACCACCCGCGAGAGCTGGATCACGCCGGCCTTGGTCGCGGCATAGCCGACCTGGGGGTTGCCGGTGAAACGGATGCCCGAGGTCGATGCGATGTTCACGATCGCGCCTCCGCCCTGCTTGTCCATCACCGGAATGACGTACTTGCAGCCGAGGAACACGCTCTTGAGATTGAAGTCCACCTGCGCGTCCCAGGTCTCCTCGGACATCTCGACCGGGCCGCCGGCGGCGGACCCGCCGACGTTGTTCACGAGCACGTCGATCCGGCCGTAGGCCTTCACGCAGGCATCGACCATGGCGGCGACGTCCTCGGCGCGGGTGACGTCGCAGAGATGGATGGCGATGGCGCCGCCCGCCTTCTTCACGCCTTCCACGGTTTCGCGCAGCCGCTCGGCGTCGCGGTCGACGGCGAAGATCTTCGCGCCTTCCTCGGCGAAGCGCACCGCCGTCGCGCGCCCGTTGCCCCAGCCCGGGCCTACCGAGCCCGCGCCGGTGATGATCGCGACCTTGCCCTCGAGACGGCGCGTCATCGGCCGCTCATTTCCGAAACCTGTAGAAGGCCCGCGGATTGTCGACCAGCAGCGCCCGGCGCGCCTTCTCCGACGGCGCGATCTCCGAGAGCAGGTCGACCAGCACGCCATCGTCGGGAATCGCGGCGAGATTCGGGTGCGGCCAGTCGCTCCCCCAGAAGCAGCGGTCGCCGAACTCGGCGACGAGCTTGCGCGCGAAGGGAACCGCGTCCGGCCAGGGCGAGGGCTTGCGCGAGATGCGCTCGGAGCCGCTCACCTTGACCCTGAAGCGCGGATCGCGCATCAGCTCGAGCAGGCGCCGGAACGCGGGCTGGTCGACGCCGAGCGACGCGTCGACGCGCCCCATGTGGTCGATCACCACCGGCACCGCCGAGCGCTCGAGGAAAGGCGCGAGCTCGTCGATGAGCGGGCCTTCGAAGTGCGCCTGCAGGTGCCAGCCGATCGGGGCAAGTCGCGCGGTGAGGGCGATCGCCTCCTCGATGCGCGGGCCCTTGCCGAGATGGCTCATGAAGTTGAAGCGAACGCCGCAGAATCCCTGCGAATCCAGGCGCCGCAGCTCGGCGTCGTCCACGGTAGGAGGAAGGAGAGCCACGCCGCAGTAGTCGCCGTTCTTCGCCGCGATCGCATCGGCGACCACGCGGTTGTCGTAGCCGTGGCAGGTCGACTGCACGATCACGCAGCGCTCGATGCCGAGCATCGCGTGCAGCGCGAACAGCTTGTCCTTGGGGGCGTCGGCGGGGGTGAACGGTGCGCCCTGCGCATAGGGAAACACCCTGCCCGGCCCGAACACGTGCACGTGCGCGTCGCACGCTCCCGGAGGAAGCCTCAGCTTCGGCCGGCTGGGCGAGGCGAGAAAGGACGGCTTGGGATCCGCCATCCTGCCAGCCCTAGTCTTCCTTGAAGCCGATCGCCTTGATGATCGTGCTCCAGCGCTGCTGCTCCTCTCCGAGAAAGGCGAGATACTCCTCCGGGGTGGAAGGCGCGGGAATCCCGCTCACCTTGGCGAACTGCTCGATGAGCGCCGGCGAGCGCAGCGCCGCGATCGACGCCTCGTGGATCTTCTTGAGCGCCGCGAGCGGCGTCCCCGCGGGCGCGACCAGGCCGTACCAGTTGTCCGAGATGACCTTGGGATAGCCGACCTCGGCGGTGGTCGGCACCTCGGGAAGGGACGGGGCGCGCTTCGCGCTCGTCACCGCGAGCGCCTTGAACTTGCCCGACTTGATGTGCGGCAGCACCACCGGGACGTCGAAGATGCCCATCTTCACCTGCCCGCCCAGCAGATCGCTGACCGCGGGCGCGGCGCCCTTGTAGGGCACGTGCACCACGTCGATGTGCGCCTCGGCCTTCAGCAGCTCGCAGGCGAGATGCGTGATGCCGCCCGCGCCGGCGGAGCCGAAATCGATCTTCCCCGGGTTCGCCTTGGCGTAGGCGATCAGCTCGGCGAGGCTGTTCACCGGCAGCGAGGGATTCACCACCACGACCTCGGGGACCTTCACCACGGTGGTGATGAGCGCGAGATCCTTGTTCGGGTTGAAGGGCATCTTCGTGAGCGCGTAAGGCGCCATCGCCACCGACCCCTGGTTGTTGAAGCCCAGGGTATAGCCGTCGGGCGAGGCCTTGGCGACCATGTCGATGCCCAGCACGCCGCCGACCCCGCTCTTGTTCTCGACGATGACCGGCTGGGACAGGCCCGCGCTGAGGGCTTGAGCGAACGTACGCCCGAAAATGTCCGCCGGCCCGCCCGCGGGAAACCCCACGATCAGGTGCACCGGCTTGGCCGGATAGGACTGCGCGGGGACGACGCCGGGAGAAAGGAGCGCGATGCACGTCAATGCGGCGAGCCAGTTCCTCATTTAACATCCTCCTCGGTTCGTTTGTTGTGGGCGCAAGGATACATGGAAACGGGAGGCCCGGACATGGAAGACCTCGACGCGATCAACCGGATGTGGAAGGGGCTGCTCGTCGAGCACCTCGGCATGCGTTTCGTCGAGGCCGGCCCCGACCGCGTGGTAGCGGAGCTCGAGATCCGCGATCACCTGCGCACCATACGCGGCACCCTGCACGGCGGCACGCTGATGGCGCTCGCCGACGCGACCGGCGGGACCGCGGCGCTCATCAACCTGCCCGAGGGCGCGGCCACCGCGACCATCGAGTCGAAGACCAATTTCTTCGCAGCGGGCAGGAGCGGCACCGTGCGCGCCGAGGCGACGCCGCTGCACAAGGGCAGGAGCACCACCGTGTGGCAGACGCGCGTGACCGACGAGTCGGGGAAGCTGCTGTCGCTCACCATTCAGACGCAGGCGGTGCTGCGGAAGTAAGATTGCCGCCATGACCGCCGAATCCAGCTGGAAGCACCATGGCGTCCGCGTCGTGCACGCGAACGAGCTCGACATCAACACGGCACAGACGCCCGGCATGAACCGCGCGGCGGCGATCACCCACGCTCGCGCCGGCGCGGAGAAGCTCTGGGCGGGGACGGTGGTGATCCACCCCAGGGCGAAGACCGGCGCGCACCACCACGGGCCGGTCGAGAGCGTGATCTACGTCGTCAGCGGCCGCGCGCGCATGCGCTGGGGCGACCGGCTCGAGTTCGTTGCCGAGGCCGGACCCGGCGACTTCATCTACGTCCCGCCCTACGTCCCGCACCAGGAGATCAACGCGAGCGACACCGAGCCGCTGTCCTGCGTCCTCTGCCGCAGCGGCCAGGAGCCGGTGGTGGTGAACCTCGACATCCCCGCGGTCGAGAAGCCGGAGGAAGTGCACTGGGTGGACAACATCCATCCGGCGCCGAAGAAGTAGCCGACTTTCGCACGATACTTTCCGTGGGTGATCGATGAGTACCGAGACGCCTTTCTTGAGGAGTTGCCCAGCGGCAACTCGAATTGGGGATTCGGTACACCGAGCGACCCCCGCAATCCATGAGAGACTGATTCGCAGAACGGAAGAACAACATGTGGGACGAACGATATAGCTCAATCGAGTACGCGTACGGAAAGGCGCCCAACGACTTCTTAGCTGCTCATTTCAGCAAGATTCCGAAAGGCAAGGTATTGAGTCTTGCGGAGGGTGAAGGACGCAATGCCGTTTTTCCGGCGAAGCATGCTTATTCCGTCACCGCAGTAGATTCGTCCATTGTCGGCCTCAAGAAGGCAGAGCAGCTGGCCAAGGAGCATGGCGTTTCGGTTCATCTGATTCACGCCGACCTCTCCGACTTCGACCTGGGCTCTGACGCCTGGGAGGGGATCGTATCCATCTTCGTGCCGTTGCCCTCAACCGTTCGCAAGGACCTGTACCGGCGTCTTCAAGGTGCTTTGAAGAACGGCGGTGTGTTCTTGCTTGAGGCGTTCACGCCGGATCAGATCGGGCACGGAACCGGAGGTGGGACCAATCCAGACACGATGCAAACAGAGCGATCGCTTCGTGCGGAACTCCCGTCCTTGAAGTTCGAGCATCTGGTCGAGCTCGAGCGGAATGTGATTGAGGGGGCTTTTCATACGGGACGGGGCGCGGTTGTCCAGGCGATTGCCCGCAAGGAGCGGCCGCGCGTATGAAGAAAATGCGGATCAGCAGAGCGTTCACGCTGATGGAGTCTGGTCCGGTCGTTCTTGTTACGACAAACGACGGAAAGAAGAACAACGTAATGACGATCTCGTGGACCATGGTCGTGGACTTTGCGCCGATATTCGCCATCACCACCGGGCCCTGGAATCATTCCTTCGCCGCTCTTCGAAGGACAAGGGAGTGCGTCATTTCGATTCCCACCGTCGACATGCTCGATAAAGTCATCGGGGTAGGAACATGTTCGGGCGCTGAATCGGAGAAGTTCGAAAGATTCAAGCTGACCCCCGTGAAGGGGATGCATGTCAAAGCTCCCTTGATCAGAGAATGCCTTGCGAATATCGAGTGCAAGGTCGTCGACATCCTCAACAGGCACAATATCGTCGTCCTTCAAGGCGTCGCGGCGTACTTTGACAGTTCCCGTAAGGAGAAGCGGACCGTTCACGCCGTTGGCGACGGAACCTTCATAGTGGATGGGCGCAAGCTGAGCCGAAAAAAGATGATGCGCTCGAAAATTCCAGCCGGCCTCTGATGCCATTCCGAATTCCGGAGACGATGCCGCTCCCGCGCTTTTTCCATCTGAAGAGGTGACGCATTCATGTCCAACAACGTCCGCCTTCACCGTGTACTCCGTGCGCCACCGGAGCGAATCTATCGAGCCTTCCTCGACGCCGACGCGATGGCCAAGTGGCTTCCGCCGAACGGCTTCACCGGCAAGGTTCATCAGCTGGATGCCAGGGTCGGCGGCAGCTACAAGATGTCGTTCACCAATCTCGGCACGGGCCACGGCCACTCCTTCGGCGGCAAGTTCCTCGAGCTCGTGCCGAACGAGCGCATCCGCCACACGGACAAGTTCGACGACCCGAACCTGCCGGGAGAGATGCAGACAACGGTCTCCCTGAAGAAGGTGTCTTGCGGAACCGAGCTGAGCGTCTTTCAGGAAGGCATACCCGAAGCGATCCCGCCCGAGGCCTGCTACCTCGGCTGGCAGGAATCGCTGGCGCTGCTTGCCTTGCTCGTCGAGGCCGAGATTCCGGAGTAAGGACCGTGAAATTAGGAGTTGCAGCGATGAAGAATGAAGTCAAGCCCCGTGTGTACGACATCCTTGCCAGGGCCTTCGCGCAGGAAGACGTGCGAACGTGTTTCGCGCTCCTCGGCGACGCCAACATGAATTGGGCCGCGCGATTGTCCGGGGAGGGATGCCGCATGGTCTATGTCAGGCACGAGCATTGCGCGCTCGCTGCCGCCATGGCGTACGCGCGAAAGAACCGGGACGTGGGCGTGGCGACGGTCACGTGCGGGCCCGGTGTGACGCAATTGATCACGGCGCTCCCGGCGGCGGTACGCGCCCATCTGCCGCTGGTGGTGTTCGCCGGCGAAGCGCCGCTGAAAAGCGGCTGGTACAACCAGGAGCTCGATCAGGGGCCGCTCATCACCGCGACGGGCGCCGCCTATCACAGCCTGCACATGCCGGAGCGCATGCCCGTTGCGGTGCGCGATGCATTCCTGCAGGCGCGCCGCGAACGCCGGCCCGTGGTGATCGGCATTCCGTTCGATCTGCAGAACCGGCCCTGGGACGGACCGGCGAATCTGCCAACGCCCTCGCACAAGCTGCTGCCGCGCCCCTCGCCCATGCCGCCGCACCCCGACGACGTGGTCAGCGCCGCGCAGCTGCTTGCCGGCGCGGAACGAGTGGTCGTGCTCGCCGGCCTGGGTGCGGTCGAAGCCGGTGCCGGACCCGCGTGCCGGGCGCTGGCCGCGAAGACGGGCGGACTGCTGTCCACGACGCTTCCGGCGAGAGGGCTGTTCCACGACGATCCCTTTTGCATCGGCATCTCGGGCAGCTTCACGCCCGAGGTCGGCCTCGAATACCTGAAGGAGGCCGATCTCGTCGTTGCGGTCGGCGGCTCGCTCGCCTACCACGCGGGCGGCGGCGGCCAGCTCTGGCCGAAAGCGAAGATGCTGCAGATCGACATCGACCCCGTCGCGGTCAGCCAGGGCCAGGAAGTGGCGCGCCATCACCTGCGAGCCGACGCGCGCCTGGGGGTCGAAGCATTGACCGCGGCGTTGCCGGCCCGCAAGCACAGTTGGCGAAGCGATGCCATGGCCGCGCGCATCCGCGATTCGAAGCCCGACAGCCACGTGTTCGAGATCGAGCCGGGGCTGCTCGACCCGCGCGACGTGGTCGAAGCGCTGGAAAAATCTTTGCCGCGCGACTGGGAGATGGTGAACTCGGGCGGACACTGCTCGTGGTTCTTCGCGCAGATGCCTTCGCGCCCGCAGGAGAAGTTCCTCACCATCCGCGAGTTCGGCGCGATCGGCAACGGCATCTCGTTCGCCATGGGGGTGGCGGCGGCGCGCCCGGACCGGACCGTCGTGCTGTTCGACGGCGACGGCAGCCTGATGATGCACGTGCAGGAGCTCGAGACCATCAAGCGCCATCGGCTCAACATCCTGATCGTCGTGATGAACGACGGCGCGTACGGCTCCGAGCTGCACAAGCTCCGCTCGGAGGGGATGCCCGAGGACGGCTCGGTGTTCGGCTACTGCGATTTCGCGGGCATCGCGCGCGGATTCGGCCTCGCGGGAAAGACCTTCAAGAACCTGGACGACCTGCCGAAGCGAGTGACGGAGTTCGCCGCGAGCGGCGGCGCCGCGGTCTGGGACTTTCACGTCTCCGATAAGGTCGTGTCTCCGACCATACGCCGCGCCCATCCTCATCCTGCCAAGGAGAAGGGGGCGGAACGATGACGGGTGGACAAGCCCATGTGGGATGAACGCTACAGTTCGGAGGAGTACGCGTACGGAAAAGCGCCGAACGAGTTTCTGAAAGAAAACTACAAGGCAATTCCGAAAGGCAGGGTTCTCTGCCTTGCCGAAGGGGAAGGCCGAAATGCCGTCTTTCTCGCGAAGCAAGGGTACTCGGTCACCGCTGTCGATGCTTCTCGAGTGGGCTTGAGCAAGGCCAAGAAGCTGGCCGAGGAGAATGGCGTTGCGGTCGAGCTGATTCACGCAGACCTGCTGGACTTCGACATCGGCAAGAGCAGATGGGACGGAATCGTATCGATCTTCTGCCCCCTGCCCTCGGCGGCAAGAAAAGAGCTGCACGCAAAGGTGGTTTCCGGGCTGAGGAAAGACGGCGTCTTCCTGCTGGAGGCCTACACGCCGGAGCAGTTGCGGTACGGCACGGGTGGAGGCAAGTCTGCCGACACGATGACCAGCAGGGAATCGTTGGTCGGCGAGCTGAGAGGCTTGAGGTTCATCCATCTCAAGGAGCTCGAACGGAATGTGCTGGAGGGCAGCTACCACACGGGTCTTGGCGCGGTGGTTCAGCTGATTGCGACGAAGGAGACATAGCAACACCTTGCAGGACCGAGGCCACGGCGCATGAAGCCTCCGCGTACAATGCGCGCCTTGCCATGATCCGCCTCTCGCAAGTCACGCTCCGCCGCGGCACGAAGGTGCTGCTCGAGGGCGCCGACGTCTCGCTCAACCCCGGCGACCGCATCGGCCTGATCGGCGCGAACGGCTCGGGAAAATCGAGCCTGTTTGCCCTCCTCAGGGACGAACTCCACGCCGACAAAGGCGACGTGGATTTTCCGAAGCAATGGCGCGTCGCGCACGTCGCGCAGGAGACGCCGGCGCTCGACCGCCCCGCGCTCGAGTACGCCATCGACGGCGATACGGCGCTGCGCAGGCTGGAAACCGAGCTCGCCGAAGCCGAGACGGCCAACGACGGCCACAGGATCGGCGAGCTGCACGCGGCCCTGGGCGACGCGGGCGCCTACACGGTGCGCTCGCGTGCCGAGCAACTCCTGCACGGCCTGGGCTTCTCGCGCGAGCAGACCGCCCAGGCCGTGGCGGGCTTCTCCGGCGGCTGGCGCATGCGCCTCAATCTCGCGCAGGCGCTGATGTGCCCTTCCGATCTGCTGCTGCTGGACGAGCCGACCAACCACCTCGACCTCGACGCCATCCTGTGGCTGGAGGAGTGGCTGAGACGCTACCCCGGCACGCTCCTCGTCGTGTCGCACGACCGCGATTTCCTCGACGGCGTGGTCAACGTCGTCGTGCACATCGACAACAAGAAGCTGCGGCGCTATTCGGGCAACTACTCCGCCTTCGAGACGCAGCGCGCGGCGGCGGTGGTGCTGGCGGCGGCGCAGTACGAGAAGCAGCAGCGCGAGCGCGCACACCTGGAGTCGTTCATCGAGCGCTTCCGCGCCAAGGCCACCAAGGCGCGGCAGGCACAGAGCCGCATGAAGATGCTGGCGAAGATGGAGGAGCTGGCGCCCCTGCACGTGTCCGCGCCCTTCTCCTTCGAGTTCCGCGAGCCGCTGCGCGCGCCCAACCCCTTGCTCGTTCTGGAGGACGTCGCCGCCGGGTATCCGGAGAAGACGGTCCTCGAGGGCGTCACCTTCTCGCTCCAGTCGGACCAGCGCATCGGACTGCTCGGCGTCAACGGCGCGGGCAAGTCCACCCTGATCAAGACCATAGCGGGCATGCTCGCGCCGCTCGCCGGCAAGGCGATCTTCAACAAGGGGCTGGAAATCGGCTACTTCGCCCAGCACCAGGTCGAGATGCTGCGCGACGACCAGTCGCCTCTGTGGCACCTGTCGAAGCTGTCTCCCGCGGACGGAAAAGCGGTGCGCGAGCAGGACCTGCGCAACTACCTCGGCAGCTTCAATTTTCCGGGCGACATGGCGACCGACCCGATCGAGCACTTTTCCGGCGGCGAAAAGGCGCGGCTCGCGCTCGCGCTGATCGTGTGGCAGCGGCCGAACCTGCTGCTGCTGGACGAGCCGACCAACCACCTCGATCTGGAGACGCGCGAGGCGCTGACGGTGGCCCTGGCGCAGTTCGAGGGCACGCTGGTATTGGTCTCGCACGACCGGCATCTGCTGCGCGCGACCACCGACCAGTTCCTCATCGTCGCCGACGGGCGCCTTGCACCCTTCGACGGCGACCTCGACGACTACCGCGACTGGCTGTTCAGGACCAAGCTGGCCCCGGAGGAGCAGCCCGCGCCCTTGCCGGCGAAGGCGGCCCCGGCGGCCGACCCGCGCGCGCAGAAACGCAGGGAAGCCGAAGAACGCCAGCGCCAGTCGGCGGCGCGCAAGCCGCTCGAGTCGCGCCTCAAGCGCCTGGACGAGCAGATGGCGAGGCTTTCGGCGAAGAAGGCCGCGGTCGACGCCCAGCTCGCCGACCCCGCGATCTACGGGGAAGACAGGAAGGATGCCTTGAAGGCCCTGATCCTCGACCAGGCCTACGCCGCGCGCGAGCTCGAGCAGCTCGAAGGCGAGTGGCTGGAGCTGCAGCACAAGCTGGAGCAGCTCGCCGCCTGACCCGGCAGGTCCCGTTCCCCGAATTGCGGGGCAATTCCCGCTCTATTCCGGACAAGGACAGACCCGGGCGGAGATAGGATGGATCCCGCAAGACCCTCCTTTTCTCCCCTTCGGGCCGCCTCGTGCGGCCCTCTTTTTCGGCCTCAATCCGCCCCCGACGGGACCTTTCCCCGCAGCCGCTTGACCTCGCCGCGCCGGATCTTGCCTTCGAGGCGCTTCTTTTGCGAGCCGCGCGTAGGCCGGGTCGGCCGGCGCGCCTTCGGCACGTGCGCCGCGCGCGCCACCAGCTGGCGCAGGCGCGCGATCGCCTCGTCCCGGTTGCGCTCGAGGCTGCGGTGCTGCTGCGCCTTGATCACCAGCACGCCCTCGCGCGTGATGCGCTGGTCGCGCGAGCCGAGCAGCCGCGACTTCACCTGCGCAGGCAAGGAGGAGGCGCGGATGTCGAAGCGCAGGTGCACCGCGTTGGAAACCTTGTTGACGTTCTGGCCGCCGGCACCCTGGGCGCGGACCGCCGTGATTTCGACTTCGCTTTCCGGGATCTCGATGGACTCCTGCATAGTGCTATTCTGCCGCGACACCCCGGAGGAGAAAACATGAACGAGATCCCGCCCAGACTGCTGTTTCCCGCCCTGCGACCCCTGTATGTGCTCCTCGAGCCGCTCTCCTGGCCGCTGATCCGGTGCGCCACGGGCGTGATCCTCGCCATCCACGGCTGGGGCAAGCTGTCCCGCGGCGCGGAGGCGATGGCGCCCCTGTTCGTGAAGATGGGGTACGAGCACCCGGTCGCGCTCATCTACCTGCTCATCCTGGTCGAGTTCTTCGGTGGAATCGCCATCGCCGCCGGATTGTTCACGCGCTTCTTCGCCGCAGCGGTCACGATCGAGATGGCGGTCATCACCTTCGTCCACTATCTGCCCAACGGCTTCTCCTGGCTCAACCGCGGCTACGAGTTCACCCTGCTGTGGGGACTGGTCGCGCTCGCGATCTGGCTGCGGGGCGGCGGGCCCTACTCGCTCGACCGCCGGCTCGGCGTCGAGCTGTAGAGACTCTCCGGTTTGATCTGGATCAATCCCCGGGGTCCGTGCCGGAGCGATTCTTTCGGCAGCGGAGCAGGAGGTCCCCATGACGACGAACCCGGTCTCGCACTGGCACGCCGAACACGCCAACTTCTCGCGGCTGCTCGACATCCTCGAAGGACAGCTCGACGAATTCCACGCGGGCGGGACGCCGAACTACGAGCTGATGGTGGACATCGTCACCTACCTGCGGCACTTCCCCGATCTGCACCACCACCCGCGTGAAGACGCGGCGTTCGCGCTGCTCGCAAAGCGCGATCCCGCGATGAAAGTCCCGCTGGAGCGGGTCCGGCAGGAGCACCGGGTGATCGCCGCGGCCGGCAACGACCTTCTCAGGGCCCTGAACGAGGTGGAGTCGGGGACCCTGGTCGAGCGCGCCGCCGTCGAGGCCGTCGCGGCGATGTACCTCATCTACTACCGCCACCATATCCGCAACGAGGAGAGCGAAGTGCTGCCGCGGGCGAGGAAGCTCCTGACCGCCGAGGACTGGGAGGCGATCGCGGCCGCAACCCCGGCCGGGCGCGACCCTCTGTTCGGCGACAAGGGCGACGCCGGCTACCGCGAGCTTCGCCGCCACATCATCCGGGAAGCGCAGCCCGACTGATTGAAGCGTCTTCCGCCGGGAAATTCTCCGGGCACCCAGCTCCTGGGCGACACGCTGCAACGACTCGCGGCCTGAAGACCGCTGCTTCGTTCCGGTAGAATGCGGCTTCGTTCCCGAGGTCCGTAGAGTCCGAGTTGACCGCACCGCACGGCCAGGCGGCCGCGCCGCCGCAATCCTTCGCCGCACTCCGCAATCCCGGGTACCGCGCCTACTTCGTCGGCTCGGCGCTGGCGATGATGGCCGATTCGGTCGAGCACGTCATCAGCTACTGGATCATCTTCCAGAAATTCCATTCGCCCGCCCTCGGCGGCTTCGCCATGCTCTCGCACTGGCTGCCGTTCCTGTTCTTCTCGGTGTGGTCGGGCGCGCTCGCCGACCGCTTCGACCCGCGGCGCCTGATCCAGCTCGGCATGGGCCTGTTCATGGCGGCATCGCTCGGCTGGGGGCTGCTGTTCCTGACCGACTCGCTGGAGATGTGGCACGCGGTGGTTCTGCTCGTGGTCCACGGTTTCGCGGGCGTGTTCTGGCATCCGGCCGGGCAGCTGCTGATCCACGACATCGCCGGGACCGCGAATCTGCAAAGCGCGGTGCGCCTTTCCGCCACGGCGCGCTACCTCGGCCTCCTGTTCGGCCCCGCGGCGGGCGGAGCGCTGCTGATCGCCCTGGGACCCGCCTACGGCCTGCTCGCGAACGTCCTGATCTACCTGCCCCTCACGCTGTGGCTGTGGAAGGCACCGTACGGGCCGCGCTTCCGCAGGGGCGAGCCGGCGCCGACGCGCGCGGTGAAGGGCCTGAGCGACATCGTCGCGACCGTGCGCAGGGTCGCAGGGAACCGCACGCTCACCTCGATGATCCTGCTCGCCGGCGTCACCTCGCTCCTGGTCGGCAACGGCTACCAGCCGCAGATGCCGGAATTCGCGAACGACCTGGGCCACGGCGATCCCGACCTGTCCTACAGCATGCTGCTCGCCGCGGACGCGGCCGGTGCCCTGTCTGCCGGACTGATTCTCGAGAGCCGGGGACTGCTCCAGGCGCGGCCGCGCACGGCGTTCCTGCTCGCCATGCTGTGGTGCGTCGCGATCGCCGGCTTCGCGGTATGCACGAACTACGCGCTCGCGCTGGTCCTGCTCTTCGCGGTGGGCTTCCTCGAGCTCTCCTTCAACGCGATGGCCCAGACCCTGGTGCAGCTGCGCGCGCCGGAGTCCGATCGCGGCCGCATCATCGGTCTCTACATCCTGTGCGGCCTGGGGATGCGCGCCTTCTCGGGCGTGACCATCGGAATCATCGGCGGCCTGATCGGGATACACTGGTCGCTCGCCCTGTCTGCGCTCGCCCTGCTCGCGATCATCACCACCCTGCTCTCCCTCGCGACCCGCTCCTCGCCCGCCCATAGATCGTGACCAGCCCCGAAGCCGAGTCCTCCTACGCCTGGATCCGCCTCGCGGTCGCGCTGGCCCTGATGACGATCGGCGGCGCGGGCATGTACTCGATGGCGGTGGCGCTGCCGCCGCTGCAGGCGGAATTCGGGATCGCGCGGGGCGATGCCTCGCTGCCCTTCACGCTCACCATGCTCGGCTTCGGCGCCGGCGGCATCCTCATGGGGAGACTCGCCGACCGCTTCGGCGTGATCGTCCCGGTGATGATCGGGGCCATGTGCCTCGCGCTCGGCTTCACCTCCGCGGGGTTCGCACAAAACCTCGCGCAGTTCGCCGCGATCCATGGATTGCTGATCGGGTTCGGGACCTCGGGCACCTTCGTTCCGCTGGTCGCCGACATCACGCTGTGGTTCACGCGCCGGCGCGGGATCGCCGTGGCGATCGTGATGAGCGGCAACTACCTCGCGGGCACGGTGTGGCCGCCGATCATGCAGCATTTCATCGACAGCGGCGGCTGGCGCGCCACCTACATCGGGACCGGCCTCGTCTGCCTCTTCGCGATGCCGCCGCTCGCGCTCGCCCTCCGCCGCAAGCCGCCCGCGATAGCCGGACTCTCCAGGGCAGGGGCGCGGGCAGCATCGCCGGACCCGGAGCGGCCGCTCGGGCTCGCCCCCGGCCAGCTTCAGGGGCTGCTGTGCGTGGCGGGGGTCGCGTGCTGCGTCGCGATGTCGATGCCGCAGGTGCACATGGTCGCGTACTGCGCGGACCTGGGTTTCCCCGCCGCACGCGGCGCCGAGATGCTCGCGCTGATGATGGGCTTCGGCATCGTCAGCCGTCTCGTCTCGGGCTGGATCGCCGACCACATCGGTGGACTGCGCACGCTGCTGCTGGGCGCCGCGCTCCAGGCAAGCGCGCTCGCCCTCTTCCTGCCCTTCGACGGCCTCGTCGCGCTCTACGTGGTCTCGGCGCTCTTCGGCCTCTTCCAGGGCGGGATCGTTCCCTCCTACCCGCTCATCGTGCGCGAGTACTTCTCGCCTCACGAAGCGGGCGCGCGCACCGGCACCGTGATCATGGCAACGCTCGTCGGCATGGCGCTCGGCGGGTGGATGCCGGGATGGATCTTCGACGTGACCGGCTCCTACCGCGCCGCGTTCGCCAACGGCATCGCCTGGAGCCTCGTGACCACCACCATCGCTTTCCTCCTGCTGATGCGCGCGCGGCGCCTGAGCGCCCGCGCGGTCTGACGCCGGGGCATTCTTCGGGAGACACCCAATGCGCTACGAGCTCTACTACTGGCCCTCGATCCAGGGCCGCGGCGAATTCGTGCGGCTCGCGCTGGAGGAGGCCGGTGCGGACTACGTCGACGTCGCCCGGTCGCCGCACGGCACGGCGGCGATGACGCCTTTCCTCGAGGGCAAGTCCTTCGACCGCGCGCCGTTCGCGCCGCCTTTTCTCAAGGCGGGCAAGCTCGTCATCGGGCAGACGGCGAACATCCTCATGTGGCTCGCCCCGCGCCACGGCCTGGTGCCGAAGGGCGAAGCCGCCAGGGTCTGGGCGCACCAGCTCCAGCTCACCATCGCCGACTGGCTGGTCGAAACCCACGACACCCACCACCCCATCGGGGGCGCTTTCTACTACGAAGACCAGAAGCCCGAGTCGCTGCGGCGCGCGGCTCATTTCACCGCGCAGCGGCTGCCGAAATTCATGGGCTACTTCGAGCGGCTGCTTGCTCATCGGACAAGCGGCGAGAAAGGCGGATGGCTGCTCGGCCGGACCTTCTCCTACGCCGATCTGTCGCTCTTCCAGATGATCGCCGGCCTGCGCTATGCTTTCCCCCGCGCCATGGAAAGACTCCAGCCCAAGCATGCGCGCCTGGTCGCGCTGCACGACCGCGTCGCATCGCGCCCGCGCCTCGCCGCCTATCTGGCGTCGCCGCGGCGCATCCCGTTCAACCAGCACGGCATCTTCAGGCACTATCCGGAGCTCGATCCATGAAAAACGCGCTCGTCTGGCTCGCCCTCCTCGCGGCGGCAGTCCCGGCCGCCGCCCAGGACTATCCCGCTCGGGAAATCCACTCGATCTGCAACTTCTCCGCCGGCTCGGGCGCCGACATCCTGGTGCGCTACTACAGCGACCGCCTGAGCAAGCTCGCCGGCAAGCCGGTGATCGTCGAGAACAAGGTCGGGGTCCAGGGAAGCATCGCCACCGAATACGTGGCGCGCTCCAAGGCGGACGGCTACACCATCATGATCACGCCGGCGAGCTCGACCCTGGCCGCGGCGCGCTACATGTTCAAGCAGCTGCGATTCGACCCGGACAAGGATTTCACCCCGGTGACCACGCTGGCCAAGCTCTCCTTCGCGATCGCGATCGACGCCAGGAGCCCGATCCGCACCATCGCCGAGCTGACCGAGCATCTGAAGAAGAAGCCGGGCCACGGGCACTACGCCACCGGCTCGAACACCGGGCAGGTCACCGGCGAGCTCTACAAGGAGATGGCGGGCCTCTCCACCACCTACGTTCCCTACAAGGAGACGATGTCGGCGCTCAACGACACGGTCAGCGGCGAGGTCGACTTCATGACCTATGACGTCACCTTCCTCGTGCCGCAGGTGCGCGGCGGGCGGATCCGCATACTCGCCGTTACTTCGGCGACGCGGAGTGCCGCGCTCCCCGACGTGCCCACCATGGCGGAGTCCGGGTTTCCGGGCTACGACCTCACGCCCTGGTGGGGCGTGGTCGTTCCCGCCGGCACGCCCAAGCCGATCGTGGACAGGCTCGCGTCCTGGTTCAACCAGATCACGGCGAGCGAGGAGACGCACAAATTCCTCGGGAACCTGGCGACCGATCCTTTTCCGGGAAGCTCCGACTCGATGGCGGCCCTCATCCGGACCGAGATCGAGCAGTGGGGCAGGTACGCGAGGCTCGCCAAGATCGAGCCGCAGTAGGCCGCTAGGCGGCTATCGCCTCGCGACGATGATCCAGCGCGCGTCGCGCGCGAGGACGTATCCGGGCAGCCCTTCCCGGCTGAGCTTGTCGTACAGGTGCGGCGTCATGATCGCGAATGCATCGGCATCGGCGTGCCAGCGTCCCAGGAATTCGCCGATCGATCCGATGTACTTGTCCGGCTCGACCGCGATCCCCGGCGCAAGCTCGTCCTTGTAGCCCACCAGCGTCACCGGGCGGCCGAGGTAGAAAGGCACGCTCTGATCGTAGCTCGCCACGCTGTAGAACGGCGCATCGCCGGGAAACCGCAGCTTGTCGCCGGCAATCGGCTCGATCAGGCGCTCCGAGGAATAGTGCTCGTCGACGACGTGCGTGCCGGAAAGAACGAGCTGGGCCGCGAGCAGGCTGCCCAGGGCGACGATCGCGAGCGAGGGCTCGTGCCGCGAGCGCCGGCCGAGCCACAGCGCGAGGAATCCCGCCGCCGACAGAACCACCGCCGCCCCGACGAGCCAGGCCGAATACGCCGCGTCGAACACCTTCCATGACAGGCGCTCGCTCAAGGGCGGAAGCCAGGCGGCCAGGACCGCAAGAACGAGCCCGCCCGTGACGCAGGCGAGCGCCGGTGCGCGGCGCAGGCGCTCGGACATCTCGTGGTGGTGCCTCGCGAACAGCAGCAGGATCGCGGGCAGCGCGGGGAGAACGTATCCCGGCAGCTTCGATTGCGACATGCTGAAGAACACGATCACCACGGCGGCCCAGATCACCAGGAAGCGGTCGAGCCTGAAGCCCCCGGCAGCCGGCGCCTTCCACGCTCTTGCGACTGCCGCGGGCACCGCAGGAGTCCACGGCCACAGCCCCACGAGCACCACCGGGACGAAATACCACCACGGACCGGGGCGGTGATGGTCCGGCAGCGCGAAGCGCTCGAAATGCTCGCGAACGAAGAAGAAGTGAAAGAACTCGGGGTTCCTCTCCTGCACCAGGACGAACCAGGGAAGGACGATCGCCGCGAACAGGGTCAGGCCCGCAATCCAGTGCAGCCGCCTCAGCACCGACAGGTCGCGCTCGAGCGCAAGGTACACGGCGAGCGCCAGGCCCGGGATCACGACGCCGATGAGACCCTTGCTCAGCACGGCGCAGGCCGCCGCGGCCCACGCGAGCAGCATCCAGTTGCGTCGGGCTCCCGGGGAAATGTCCGTGCGCCGGCTCAGCGCGAAGCTCAACATCGCCGCGGACAGGAAGAAGGTCAGCCCCATGTCGAGGGTCAGGAACTGGCTGCCGAGGAAGAACCCCCAGCTGCCGGCGAGCATCAGTGCCGCCAGGCCGCCGGGCGCTCCAGGCGCGAAGCGGCGCGCCCCAAAAGCGGTGAAGACGATGCACAGAAGCCCGGTCAACGCGGGCCAGAGCCGGGCGGTCCATTCGTCGACCCCGAACAGGGCGAACGCGCCCGCCGTGGCCCAGTATTGCAGCGGCGGCTTCTCCAGGTACTTGATCCCGTTCAGCCGCGGCGTGACCCAGTCGTTCGCGTCCAGCATCCGGCGCGCGATATCGGCGTAGCGCCCCTCGTCGGGCATGAACAGGCCGCGGTATTCCAGACCCGCGAACCAGATCAGCGCGCAGGCGAGAAGCGCGTAGCTTATCCAGCGGGATCGGGAGCCGGGATGCGTGGCCATTGTCGCGCTGCGGGTTGGGGGCGCAAGCATGGCCCGGGGTGCCTTTCAAGCCGCTGACGCCGTCTTGCAGATCGCTGAGGCACGGCGAGCGGCGGAATCGATTTCGGAAGAAAATAGCGCCCCCGGGTGACAATACTTTGACATAGGACAAACGAAGTGAAGATCCTGTATTTCGATGATTTCAAGCTTGGAGTTCTGAGAGGCGACGCCGTAGTCGACGTGACCAAGGTCGTGAAAGGCATCCCTCATACCGGCCCGCACGACCTCATCAGCGGCCTGATCGAGCGCTTCGCAGACTACCGCAGGAAGCTGGAAAAGGCGGCGGCGAGCGGCCGCGGCATTCCGCTGAAAAAGGTGAGGATCCGACCTCCGCTCCCCCGGCCGGTCAACATCGACTGCATGGCGGTGAACTACATGGAGGACGGCACGCGCTCGGAGCCGGCACCCATCAACGCCTTTCACAAGTCCCCGAGCGCCGTGATCGGCGACGGCGACACCATGGTGCTGCCCGACGTGCCCGCGGCCATCTTCGAGGGCGAAGCGGAAGTCGCGGTGGTGATCGGCAGGCGCGCGAGCCACGTCAAGGCCGCGCAGGCGATGAAATACGTCTTCGGCTACACCTGCTTCATCGACGGCTCGGCGCGCGACTTGCCGCCGGCCGGGAACGTGTTCTACCAGGCGAAGTCGCGCGACACCTTCGCGCCGATGGGCCCCTGCATCGTCACCGCCGACGAGATCCGCGACCCGCACAAGCTGCAGATCCGGCTGTGGGTGAACGGCGTGCTCAAGCAGGATTTCAACACCAGCGACATGGCGCACAACATCCCGCGCTGCATCGAGTGGGTCTCCTCGATCCATGCGCTGGAGCCGGGCGACGTGCTCGCCACCGGCACCAACCACCGCGGACTGTCCGCCTTCCAGGACGGCGACCGTATCGAGCTCGAGGTCGAGCGCGTCGGGCGCCTGCGCGTGAAGGTGCGCGACAAGCTCAAGCGCACCTGGGCGCGCGACACGCGCCTGGAGCACGAGCGGAAAGGCCTGCCGGGGCGCACGCCGCAGCTCGGCGGCAAGTACGCCAAGGCGCCGGCCTGAAACTTTTCCCGGAGACATCACACACATGGCAAGCAAGAACAGACCCTTCGTCATCGCCCTCGAGGAGCACTACTGGGACGCCGAGGTTGCGAAGACCTTCGAGGCGGCAGAAGCGCGCAGCCCGGAGCTGCGCAAGAGGCTCGAGGACCTGGGCGCGCTGCGCATCAAGGAGATGGACGAGGCCGGCATCGACGTGCAGGTGCTCTCGCACGCCTCGCCCTCGACGCAGCGCCTGGACGCCGCCACCGCTGTGCCGCTCGCGAGACGCGCCAACGACCGTCTTCACGAAACCGTGCGCGCGCACCCGGAGCGCTTCGCCGGCTTCGCGGCGCTGCCGACCGCCGACCCCAAGGCCGCGGCCGACGAGCTCGAGCGCGCGGTCGACAAGCTCGGCTTCAAGGGCGCGATGGTGCACGGCCCCACGAACGGCGTGTTCTTCGACGACAGGCGCTTCTGGCCGATCTTCGAGCGCGCGCAGGCGCTCGATGTGCCGCTCTACCTGCACCCGTCCATGCCGGTAAAGGCGGTCGTCGACGCCTACTACCGGGACTACCTCGACAAGTACCCGATGCTGCAGGCCGCCGCCTGGGGCTACACGGTCGAGACCGCGACGCAGGGCATCCGCATGGTGCTCTCGGGCGTGTTCGAGAAATATCCGGGACTGAAGATCATCCTGGGCCACCTCGGCGAGTCGCTGCCCTTCTCCGCCTGGCGCATCGACATGTGCCTGTCGCGCGGCGGCCAGCCGAGCACCTTCCGCGAGACCTTCAACCGGCACTTCTGGATCACCACCAGCGGCAACTTCTGCACGCCGGCGCTGATGTGCTGCATGATGGAGATGGGCGTCGAGCGGATCCTGTTCTCGGTGGACTACCCCTTCGTGCCCAACCCGCCGGGGACGAAGTGGATGGAGGAGCTGCCGCTGAGCCTCGAGGACCGGGTCAAGATCCTCTCGGGGAACTGCAAGCGGCTGCTGAGGATGTAGCCAAGACAACGCGCGCGGGCGAGGGGGCCCGCCCGGCGCGCGTCCTACGGCACAATCGTCAGCGCGTTCGCGGCGACGGCGAACTCCATGATGTGCAGATCCCCGATCAGCGCCACCGCGCCGACGACGGCTTCGGCCGCGCCGGCGGGCAAGGCAAAGGGGGCGAGCACGCCCAGAACGATCGCGATCGGCACAGTCAGCTTGGTCTTCATGACCTCGATACAGCAAGCTCTGTGCCGATCGAAGTTGGAAGCGCCAACTAACCGATATTCATAACCTGAAACAGATAGTTATCAATACCTAGCGAGCGCCAGGCAGCGGCTGGAACACGCACTGCAATGGATCGTGGTGCACTGCAATGCACCACGATTCGCTGACGAAACGCTGAATCACTTCTTGGCGTTCAGTTCCTTCCACGGATCCTTCACCGCGGTGCCGACGGTCTCCAGCTCGACGTTGGTGAGCTTGCCGCCGACCCTGCGCACCTCGCGCAGGTACTCGTTCTGCACGATGTCGCGCGTCGCGGGATCCACCGAGATCGGCCCGCGAGGGCTGTTGGGGTCCTTGAAATTCCTCAGCAGCTCCATGGTGCGATCCGGATCGAGCTTGCCCTTCTGCTCCTTGACCGCATGCACGATGGCCGCCATCCCGTCCCAGCCGCCGACCGCGACGAAGTTGGGCGTCTCGTTCGCGCCGTAGTCGCGCTTCCACGCGGCGACGAAAGCCTGGTTCGCGGGACGCGTCGCCGCGGCGGAGTAGTGATGCACGGTGAGCACGCCCAGGGCGGCGTCGCCCATGTTCTCGAGCTCCTCGTCGGTAGTGACGTCGCCCGGCCCGATGAGCTTGACCCCGGCATTGGACAGGCCCAGGTCGCCGAAGGCCTTGAGCACAGCGGTGGCGGTCTTGCCCGCCGGGATGAACACCGCGAGCGCGTCGGGCTTGGCGTCCTTCACCCGCTGCATGTAGGGAACGAAGTCGGGGTTCACCAGCGGCACGCGCACGGATCCCGCGACCTCTCCGCCGGACTCCTTCGTCGCCCTGACGACGGCTTCCTCGCAGTCGTGCCCGGGCCCGAAGTCGCTCACCAGCGTGTAGACCCTCTTGAACTTCTTCGCCGCCCATTGGCCGAGCGGATAGCAGGACTGCCACAGCGTGAACGACAGCCGCACGATATAGGGCGAGCGCGTCGTGATCACCGCGGTGCCCGCGTTCATGATGACGAAGGGGACCTTGGCCTCGGTCGCAAGCGGCGCGATCGCCATCGCGTTGGGCGTGAAGATCACCCCGGCGAGCAGGTTCACCTTGTCGCGCACGATCAGCTCCTGCGCGAGCTGCTTGGCCTTGTCGGGGTTGGGGCCGGTGTCGTCGCGGATCAGGAACTCGATGTTCACCCCGGGCGGCAGCTCCTTGGCATGCTCCTTCAGGTACAGGCGCGCGCCGCGCTCCATGTAGGGCCCGAGGTTGCCGTTCAGCCCGGAGTAGCTGGTGATGAAGCCGATCTTGATCGTCTGGGCCAGTGCGCCCGCCGCCGCGAGCGCGAGTCCCAGTGCGGCGGCCGATGCCGCCCATTGTGCTTTTTTCATGCTCCCCTCCTCGAAGAAATCATTGCCAGGCGCGGTTGTCGACGGTGTTCTCGAAGGTCGCCCCCGATTGCACCAGTCCCCAGCCGAGCGTCCACTGATAGGTGTGATCGAAGCGCTCGCGCGTGTAGGGCTCGGGCGGCGCGTTCAGGATGCGCGAGAGCCTCAGGTCCCCGGCGTCGAGCAGCCCGCCCGCCTCCTCGACGAGGTAGCGCGCGTGCTTGCGCGGATCCTTGTCGATCGCCGCGGCGGCGCGCGCCTCCGCGCGGAACATCGCGGCGAGCGTCGGACCGTCGAGCTCGTCCCCCGCGGCTTCGCTGCGCGTCGAATGCGACTCCATCAGGATGCGCATGCCGCGCTTCTCGGCGATGCTGATCCACGGCTCCATCAGGCTCGCCGCCGCGACCTCGCCTTTCGCGAGCGCGTCCAGCCGCTCCTTCATCGTGCCGGCGAAGGTCCACTTGATCTGCTCGCGCTTGAGAAACCCCTCGAGGAGCTTCAGGGTGGTGAAGTGCGAGCCGTTGTAGGGACTCACCGCGATCGGCCTGTCCTTCAGCTGCTCGGGCTCGTAGATGCGCGCCTTGGGGTCGGTGACGATCGCGAAAGTCGACATCGCCGAGCCGAGCGCGACGATCTTCGCCGGGCGGTGTCCGGTCTTCTCCGCCTCGACCGCGCGCTTCATCACGCCCCATTCGCACATGCGGAACTGGTCGCACTGCCCCTGGTCGTAGAGCGCCTCCATGGTCCGGTCGAAGATGTTCTCGCGCAGCGCCTGGTGGTCGGAGTCGCGCTGTCCCGAGCCGGGCGTCCTGAGGATTTCCACGTCCAGCCCCTCGTCGCGGAAGTAGCCTTCGTCGCGCGCGACCAGCAGGGGCAGGTCGTGGATCGCGTTCATCATGGAAACCTTCACCTTCTTCAGCGCTTTGGCCATAGGGTGACGCCTCCTCGATCGGGGACGGTTATGGTAGTCCCGGCCTCATTTCCGGGCAAGGCGCAGCGCCGGCATGACCTCCGAGACGAACAGCTCCATCGAGCGCATGGCGCGCCCGGGCGCGAGGTCGCCGAAGGAGAACACCAGCAGCAGGTAGTTGATCCCGGACTCCTGCACGATCTGCGCGAGCTCCCGCGTCACGGTCTCGGGCGAGCCGGCGACGAGGCGCGTCACGGCGGCCGGCGACTGGGGATTCACGTTCAGCAGATCCGGCTTGCCGTGCTTGCGCGTCAGATGGGTGAGGTGCTCGCTCCAGACCTGGTATGCGGCGTCCCCTGTCTTCTTCGCCTCGGCGTCGCCGTCCGCCACGAACACGTGCTGGGACTTCCCCAGCTTGGGCGCGGTCACGTGCGCGTTGTGGCGCCCGGCATCGCCGCGGTGGCGCGTCCAGGTCTCGCGGTACTGCGCATAGAGCTTTCCGGCTTCGGCAGCGCCGGTGTTGAGCACCGTGTGGTAGCCGTGCTTCGCGGTGAAGTCGATGGAGTTCCGGTCGCTGCTCGGAAACCACAGCGGCGGATAAGGCTTCTGCTTCGGATGGATGTGGAGCTCGAGGTCCTGGTACGAGTGATACTTTCCCTCGTGGTTGAGTACCTTCGCGGCGCAGGCCTTGAAGAAGACATCGAGCGTCTCGCGGTAGCGCTCGCGCGACTCGTCGATGCTCTTCATGCCGAAGTAGGACGACTCGATCGGCGACACGCCGCGCCCGACGCCCAGCTCGATGCGCCCGCCGCTCATCTGGTCGAGCATGCAGATCTCGTTGTAGAAGCGGAACGGGTTGTACCAGGGCAGGCAGAAGGTCAGCGCGCCCAGCCGCAGCCGCTTGGTCCGTTGTATGGCCGCCGCGAGCACCAGCGACGGCGAGCCGTCGATCGACAGGGGCGTGCCCTGGTGCTCGGCGATATGCCAGGCGTAGAAGCCGGCGCGATCGGCGGCCTCGGCGATCGCGAGCTTGTGCTCGAAGATCTCGCCCGCCGGCCGGTCCGACCACTCGATCCAGTCGAACACCCCGAATTCGAGCGGGCTTTCAGGAAACGCGTTCTGCGTCACGGATGTCGCCTCAGTTTGCGTGGATGTTCTTTTCGCGGATCAGCCTGCCCCAGGTCTCGCCGTCGCGCTTGAGAATCGCCGCGAACTGCTCGGGCGAGCTGGGAGCCGGCACCGCGCCGAGTTCGCTGAGCCGCGCGACCGTCTCGGGCGCGCGCAGCGCGGCCACGACTTCCGCGTTCATGCGCCGGATGACGGGCGCGGGAGTCGCCGCGGGCGCGAGCAGGCTCGAGAAAAGGAGCGCCTGCACGCCGGGAAATCCCTGCTCCGCGGTGGTCGGCACTTCCGGTAGCTTGTCCGAGCGCTTGTCCCCGGTCAGCGCCAGCACCTTGATTCTCCCCTGCTTCGCCTGCGGCGCGGAAAGCGACACCGACAGAAACATCACCTGGATGCGCCCGGCGACGAGGTCGGCGAGCGCGGGCGCGCCGCCCTTATAGGGCACGTGCACCATGCGGACCTTCTCGGCGCTGTTCAGCAGCTCGCCCGCGAGGTGGCCCGAGGTGCCGATGCCGGCCGATCCGTAGGAGAGCGATCCCGGCTTCGCCGCGGCAAGGGCGAGCAGCTCCCTGACGTTGGCCGCAGGCACCGACGGATTGACGATCAGCGCCATGGGATAGTCGGCGAGCTTGGCGACCGGCGCGAGATCCTTGTAGGGATCGTAGGCCATGCTGCCGTAGAGATACTCGTTGGTCGCGATCGCCTCGCTCGCAACCAGGAACGTATAACCGTCGGGCGCCGACTTCGCCACCGCCTCGGCGGCGATGTTGCCGCCCGCGCCGGGGCGGTTCTCGATCAGGATCGGCTGGCCGAGCGCCTCGGTGAGCTTCGGCTGGAGCAGGCGCGCGAGTGTGTCGTGCACCCCGCCCGGCGCGAACGAGACGACCAGCTTCACCGGCCTGTCGGGCCAGCTCTGGGCGTGGGCCGGCGCGAAGGCCGCGAGGGCGACCGCTGCGAAGGCCAACGCGCTCCGTCTCATGCTCCTTCTCCTCACGATCCTGTCAACTTCCGTCCCGCGGCAGGGAGTTTGCCATGAAACGTTTGCTTCCCGGCCCTCGCCCTCCCGCGCGCCTTCGCTCAGGCTAAGGACGCTTCGTCCCACCGCCGTCCCACTTTCGTCCGTCGCATTGCAGCAATGCGCGCCTGAGCTTGGGGTGGAAACCGCCCTTGATCGGCGCGAGAATGAACCCGGGGTCGTCACTGGGGACGACGCAAACGTGGAGGAGAAAACCAAATGTGCAAACTGTGCGATGAAGGATTTCCGCAGAACCATGGTGATTCGCAATTGGGGCGGCGCAATTTTCTGAAGACGACGGCGGCGGGCGGGGCTGCCGCGGGTTTGGGCCTGTTCGCGACGCGCCCTGCGACGGCGAACAACGGGGGCGCGCCGGAGGACAGCGGCAGGCGGGGCCGGCGCTACATCATTCGCGGCGGCGCGGTGATGACGATGGACCCGGGCATGCCCAACAAGGGCGAGTTCCCCGTTGCCGACGTGCTGGTCGAAGGCAAGAAGATCCTCGCCGTCGGGCCGAACCTGCACGCGGGCGGCGCGGACGAGATCGACGCGCGCGGCAAGATTGTAATGCCCGGCTTCATCGACACCCACCATCACCAGTTCGAGACGGTATTGCGCAGCTTCCTCGCCGATGGCGTGCTGATCAACGACGGCTCGGGCTCGGCGAGCGGCAGCACGACCTATTTCGAGTTCATCCTG
>DATIWX010000011.1:0-18396 GCA_035519135.1 Burkholderiales bacterium
AGACCCTGGGTGATGTGCCAGAGCGCATTCTGCGCGGAGCGCCGGGCGGGCGATTCCTTCCCGCATGTATACAGACGATCCTTGAGAATATCGAGGTAGAAGGCGCCGAGGTCTTCCGAGCAGAACGTCTGCAACTTGGCGACCGCGAGATGGAACTCGTAGCGCCCGTAGTCCTCGAGGATGCTCCGCTGCAGCTCCGCGGCCAGCGCCACCGCGTAGCGGTCGATCTCGACCCATTTCTCCACCGGCATGGCGTCGCGCTTCGGATCGAAGTCCGAGGTATTGGCGAGCAGGAACCTGAGCGTATTGCGGATGCGGCGGTAGGTCTCCACCACGCGCTTGAGGATCTCGTCGGAGATGAACAGCTCCCCCGAGTAATCGGTCGCCGCGGCCCACAGGCGCAGGATCTCGGCGCCCAGCGTCTCGGAGATCTTCTGCGGCGCGATGACGTTGCCGAGC
This sequence comes from Burkholderiales bacterium, assembly GCA_035519135.1. Lineage (GTDB taxonomy): Bacteria > Pseudomonadota > Gammaproteobacteria > Burkholderiales > SG8-39 > VBDM01. The sequence continues at coordinate 460 of DATIWX010000011.1, forward strand.
GACTTAGACATCTTGCGCCCCTGCCCGTCGACCACGAAGCCGTGCGTGAGCAGGGCGTCGTAGGGAGCGCGGCCGTTCAACATGCAGGAGACGAGGAGCGAGGAGTGGAACCAGCCGCGGTGCTGGTCGGAGCCCTCGAGGTACAGGTCCGCGGGAAATTTCAGCTCCTTCGCGTGCGAGCCCCTGAGCACGGTCTCGTGGGTCGAGCCCGAGTCGAACCACACATCGAGCGTGTCCTTCACCTTCTCGTAGCTTGCGGCGTCGGCACCGAGCAGGTCCTCGGGACGGACCTGCTGCCAGGCCTCGATCCCGCCCGCTTCGACCTTTTTCGCGACCGCCTCGAGCAGCTCGGGCGTGCGCGGATGCAGCTCGCCCGTCTCGCGGTGGATGAAGAACGGCATGGGCACGCCCCACTGGCGCTGGCGCGACAGCGTCCAGTCGGGCCGGTTGGCGATCATGCCGTGCAGGCGCGCCTGGCCCCAGCCGGGAAAGAATTGGGTCGCCTCGACCGCGCGCAGGGCTGTCGCCCGGAGGTTTTCGGCGGGCTTCCTGCCGTGGTATCCGGGGACCGCATCCATTCCGGCGAACCACTGCGTGGTCGCGCGGTAGATGATCGGCGTCTTGTGGCGCCAGCAATGCATGTAGCTGTGCTGGTGCTTTTCCGAATGGAACAGCGCGCCGGCCTCGCGGATCTTCTCGACGATCTTCGGATTCGCGTCCCAAATCGACATCCCGCCGAAGAATTCGAGCGACGAGGCATATTTGCCGTCGCCCATGACAGGCGTGAGGATCTGGTCGTCCTTCATGCCGTAGCGGCGGCAGGAAACAAAGTCTTCGACACCGTACGCGGGTGCGCTGTGGACGATCCCGGTGCCCTGCTCGAGCGTGACGTACTCGCCCAGGTACACGGGAGACAGACGATCGTAGAAGGGGTGGCGAAAGGCGATGCGCTCGAGCGCCCTTCCCTGGCAGGAAGCGAGCGCTTTCCCTTTGATACCGTAGCGCGCAAGGCAGGCTTCGCGCAGCTCCGCCGCGACGATCAGCAATCCGCGCTCGGTTTCGAGGAGGTCGTAGACGAGCTCGGGGTGGACGTTGAGCGCCTGGTTGGCTGGAATCGTCCAGGGAGTCGTGGTCCAGATGACGATCCAGCCCTTCCCGGCCGGGAGCTTCGGCAAGCCGAAGGCCTTCGCGATCTTCTGCGGCTCGGCGAAGGGAAAACCCACGTCGATCGCGAAGTCGGTGCGGTCCATGTATTCGACCTCGGCTTCGGCGAGCGCCGAGCCGCAATCGAAGCACCAGTTCACCGGCTTCAGGCCGCGGTAGACGTAGCCTCTCTCCAGCAGCTTGCCGAGCGTGCGGATCTCGTCCGCCTCGTTGCGGTAGGCCATGGTGGTGTAGGCGTGCTCCCAGTCGCCGAGCACCCCGAGGCGCCTGAAGTCCGCCTTCTGCCGCGCGATCTGCTCGGTGGCGTAGGCGCGCGCGAGGCTTTGCGTCTTCTCGACCGGGATGTTCTTGCCGTAGGTCTTCTCGATCTGCACCTCGATCGGCATGCCGTGGCAGTCCCAACCCGGGACGTATACGGCGTCGAACCCCGCCAGGTTGCGCGCCTTGACGATGATGTCCTTGAGGATCTTGTTGACCGCGGTGCCGATATGGATGTCGCCGTTGGCGTAGGGCGGGCCGTCGTGCAGCACGAACTTCGGCCGCCCCGCCCTCGCCGCGCGGACCGCCTCGTAGACCTTGTTCTCCTGCCATTCCTTAACCCATTGCGGCTCCCGCCTGGCGAGGTCGCCCCGCATCGGGAAAGGGGTGTCGGGCAGGTTGAGCGTGCCGCGGTAGTCGTTCTTCTTCTCAGGCATTGCGGCTTTCCAGCAGGAATGTCCTCGCGGCCTCGCAGTCGCGCTCGATCTGCGCCTTGAGCGCGCCGAGATCGGAATACTTTTCCTCGTCGCGGATCTTGTGCAGGAACTCGACGCGCATATGGGCGCCGTAGAGATCCGCCGAGAAATCGAACAGGTGTACCTCGAGCACGGCGCGGCCACTCGCCGTGATCGTGGGCCGCACCCCCAGGCTCGCCACGGCAGGACGCGAGGCGGTGCCCACGCCGTGCACCCGCACCGCGTAGATGCCGGTGAGCGGCGGGCGGTTGTGCTTGAGCTGCACGTTGGCGGTTGCGAAGCCGAGCTCGCGGCCGAGCTTTCGGCCGTGGACCACGCGCCCGCTGATGCCGTAGGGACGCCCGAGGAGGGCCTCGGCGCCCGCGAGGTCCCCGGCGGCAAGCGCCGCGCGAACCGCCGAGCTCGATACCCGCACCCCTGCGCGCGTGACCGCAGGCAGCACCTCGACTTCGTACCCGTACTGGGAGCCGAGACGCAGCAGCAGCGGGACGTCACCCGCGCGCTTCGCGCCGAAGCGGAAATCCTCGCCGATCAGGATCCACCGCGCCCTCAGCCGCTTCGCGAGTATCTCCTCGACGAAGGCCTCGGGAGCCAGCGACGCGAAGCGGCGCTCGAAGCGCTGCACGTGGGTGCGTTCCACGCCGTGCGCCGTGAGCAGCTCGAGCTTCTCGCGCAGGGACGTCAGGCGGGTGGGCGCGGCGTGCGCGGCGAAGAATTCGCGCGGGTGCGGCTCGAAGGTGAGCACGCAGCTCTGCAGCCCGCGTGCCCGCGCAGTCGCGAGCACGCGCTGCAGCATCGCCTGGTGTCCACGATGGATGCCGTCGAAATTCCCCACGGTGAGCGCGACCGGAGGCAGCTGCGCATCGGAGGCGCCGTGGGTGAGCCGCATCAAAGGCAAGGAAAGGCGTAAAGTTCTGAATTATAGCGGTAAGATGGGCGGCCCACGGAGGGAACCATGAAGACGCTCGACCAGCAAATGGCGGTCTACGCGGCCTACCATCGCGACCGGCGCAACCGGCTGACGCACTTCATCGGCGTTCCGGCGATCGTCTTCGCGATCCTGATCCCGATGTGCTGGGTTCCCGTCGGAGACGGCCTGACGCTGGCGCACCTGTTCCTCGGCGCCGTGCTCGCCTATTACTTCCTGCTCGACGTGCCGCTCGCGATCGCGACCGGGCTCGTAAGCTGCGCGCTCTACTTCGCCGCGAAGCTTGCCGCCGGCACCGGATTCGTCTCGGGCTGGATCTGGGCCGGCGCCTTCTTCGTCGGCGGATGGATCTTCCAGCTCGTCGGCCACGTGTTCGAGGGCCGCAAGCCGGCGCTCGCCGACAACCTCTTCCAGATCTTCATCGCGCCCATCTTCCTCGTGGCCGAGCTGTTCTTCGCGTTGGGCCTGAAGCGCGACGTGAGAGAGAAAGTCGAAGCCCGCTTGGGAAGCGGCGTCTAGTTTAGCCGTGCCGCGGACTGCCGGACCTCGACGAGCCTCTCGCGTATCTCGGCCGCATCGGGCGCGTCCGGCCTCCTGCGCAGGTAGTTCTGCAGGTCCGACAGCGCGGGACGGAAGCACTCGAGCTTCTCGTAGACCAGCCCGCGGTCGCGCAGCTCCTCGGCGGATTCCGGCATCACCAGCAGCATGCGGTGCATCACCGACAGCGCCTGCTCGAGCTTCCCGGTCTGCATGTAGATGTTCTTCAGGTTGCGCAGTACCCGGGCGATGATCTGGCGGGGCGTCGCCGGCTCGAGATAGCGGTCGAGCTGCGCCTGCTCGGCCTTCCCGGACGGGAGCACCTGCGCCAGCCGCTGGCGCAGGTCGGCCTCGGACTGCGCCTCGCCGCCGGTGAAGGGGTCGAGGACCAGCTGGCCGCGCTTGACCGCGAGCTTGACCAGGAAATGCCCGGGAAAGGACACGCCCTTCAGGTTGAGGCCCAGGCGCTTGCCGACTTCCAGATAGAGGATCGAAAGGGTGATGGGAATCCCGGTGCGCCGCTCCAGCACCTCGTTGAGATAGCTGTTGCGCGGGTCGTAGTAGTCGACCAGATTTCCCGAGAAGCGCAGCTCGTTGAACAGGTAGTAATTGAGCGCGAGCACCCTCTGCTCGGAAAACGCGTCCCCCGCGAGGCGCTTCTTGATCGCCACCGCGATGCCGTCGAGCTTGGACAGGTATTCGGGAATGTCGAGGTCCGGGTAGCAATCCTGCGCGAGCATCAGGCTCGCCTCGGCGAGATTGAACTGGTCGCGCGAGACGATCTCGGCGAATTGCTCGAGGCGCGCGTTCATGTATGTTCAGGCGGCGCGCCTGGCGAAATCGCCGAGGCGGAAGCCGAGCATCCACAGGCTCGAGAAATAGGCGGCGCCTCCTAGCAGCACCAGCCCCGAGATCGCGGCCACCCGCGTGGCGCCCGGCGCGCCCATCCACCACGTAGCCGGCCCCGCCGCGAGCCACAGCGCGACGGCCATCGCCGCCAGCGCCGCCCCCACCTTGAGCGTGAACCTGCCCCATCCGGGCTGAGGCAGATAGATGCCGTGCTGCCTCAGCTTGCGGTAGAGCAGGCCGGCGTTGAGGCAGGCACCCAGGCCGATGGCGAGAGCGAGCCCCGCATGCGGGCCGATGCCGGTCGAGACCTCCAGCCCTCCCCATTTCAGGGAGAGGACGAACAGCGCATTCATCGCTTGCGTGACGATCAGTGTCAAGACGGCGATCCGAACAGGGGTGGCAATATTCTGCCGCGCATAAAAGCCCGGCGCCAGCACCTTGACGAGAATCAGCCCGAGGAGTCCCACGCTATAGGCGACGAGCGCCTGGCGCGTCATCCATACGTCGTGCTCGACGAACCGGCCGTAATGGAACAGCGTCGTGACCAGCGGCACGGAGAGGAGCGCGAGCGCGACCGCGGCCGGCGCCGCGAGAATGAGGGTCAGGCGCAGGCCCCAGTCGAGCAGCTTCGAGTATTCGCCGTCCGAGGCCTGCGCGTGATACTTGGACAGGCTGGGCAGGAGCACCGTGCCGAGCGCCACGCCCAGCAGCCCGGTTGGAAACTCCATGAGACGATCGGCGTAGTAGAGCCAGGAGACGCGGGCGTCACCCAGGAAGGACGCGATGATGGTGTTGATGAGCAGGCTGACCTGGGCGACCGAAACACCGAGGACCGCCGGTCCCATGAGGACGAGAATCCGCTTCACCCCGGGTTCCCAGAAATCGAGCCTGGGCCGAGGCAGCATGCCGATTCTTGCGAGCGACGTGACCTGAAAAGCGAGCTGGAGGACACCGCCCGCGAGTACCGCCCACGCCAGCACCATCGCGGGCGGATCGAAGTAAGGCGCCCCGAACAAGGCGCCGAAGATGAACGACAGATTCAGCAGCGTGGGGGTGAGCGCCGGTATCGCGAAGCGGCTCCAGGTGTTGAGGATGCCGCCCGCCAGCGAAACAAGCGAGATGAACAGGATGTACGGGAACGTCACCCGCAGCATCGCCACGGTCAGATCGAACTTCGCAGGCGTCGCCGCGAAACCCGGAGCGCTCACGTAGACGACGATCGGGGCTGCGACGACGCCTATCACCGTAACCGCGAGAAGCGCGAGCGCGAGCAGAGTCGCGGTCCGGTCGACGAGCAGCTTGGTGTCCGCGTCGCCGCGGCGTGTCCGGTATTCCGAGAGCACGGGAACGAAGGCCTGCGAGAACGCGCCCTCGGCGAACAGGCGGCGCAGAAGGTTGGGGATGCGGAATGCGACGAAGAACGCGTCGGTCGGGAGGCCGGCGCCGAACAGCCTGGCGATCAGCAAGTCTCTGACGAACCCCAGGATGCGCGACACGAGGGTCATGCTGCTCACCGTCGCGAGCGCTCTCAGCAGGTTCATGGATCGATTATAACTTTCGCGGCCGGAAAACCTTGCGCCGCCGGGGCGCAGCGACTACAATTTCGCCCTTTCTCCCGGGTAGAGAACATGGCCAACACGAAGGGCGCGCGCAAGGCGGCCCGTCAATCCGAGGTGCGGCGCAGGCACAATGCCAGCCTGCAGTCCTCCCTGAGCACCGCGATCAAGAGCGTCACCAAGGCCATCAAGGCCGGCGACAAGGCCGCGGCGCGGAAAGCGTTCAGCCAGGCGAGCGGCGTCATCGACCGCATCGCCGACAAGCACGTCATCCACAAGAACAAGGCGGCTCGCCACAAGAGCCGGCTGGCGCTGCAATTGAAGGCCATGGCCGGATAGGCGGCGCGCATACGAGGAAAAAGGGCGGCCGAGGCCGCCCTTTTCTTTTCGGGGATCCTACTCCTCTTCCGGCCGCACCTCGGCGCGTCCCTGCCGCGTTTCCAGCTCGTTGTCCCTGGCGAAGTGCATCAGGAAGTTGTAGGCCATCGGCTCGACCTCCTTCAGCCGGACGTCCACGACGACGCACTTCACTCCGTTGGAACTGACGGGATAGACGTAGGGCGAGTATTGCATGCGTCCGTCGGAACCGAACGCCGACATCACACCGCACAAGCGCTCCGCCCAGTCGCTCGGCCGGAACGGCTTGCCTCCGAGCGTCACGCCTCTGATCACGAATTCATCGCTGCGCGAGCTCATGGGGTACGGGCAGGAGCACGGCCCGCGATCCGTCTTCCGGGGAAAAAGTATAGCACCCCCTCCTTGCGCATCCGCGCGGTTGCCGCAACAATCCGTTCTTTCGTCCGCATCCCGCCAATGAAGAAACCGGTCAGCCGGGTCCTCATCATCAACGACGAGCCCCTCGTCCTGAAAGAGTTCGTCAAGGGCCTGAACGCCGCGGCGAGGTCGCTCGACAATCCCCTCGGCATCACCTTCTCCGGCGTCACGACGGCGCGCGAGGCGCTCGCGGCGATCGAGAAGGACGGCGACCTGCAGGCGGTCGTGGTCGACGACAAGCTCTACACGCTCAACCAGAAGAGCACGAAGAAGGAGATGTCGGCGCTCGAGCTGGTGAAGCGGATCACGCGCTTCCGTCCCGAGCTCGACATCTACATCCTCATCGCCCAGGAGCACGAGGACGAGATCGTCGACGCGCTGTTCGCCGAGGCGGTCGACGGCTACTTCTATCGCGAGGAGCGCGACTACCGCGGCATGTACCGCATCCTCAACGCGCAGATCCAGGAGCGCTCGCGCACGCCGTTCTACGACCAGCTCAAGAACTACGTGTGGATGGCGAAGGACTCCTGGCATACGCCGGGCCACTCGTCGGGGGAATCGCTGCGGGGAAGCCCCTGGGTCAACGATTTCTACGAGTTCATGGGCGAGCACGTGTTCGATGCCGATCTCTCGGTGTCGGTGAAGATGCTCGATTCGCTGATGGAGCCGACCGGCGTGATCGCGGAGGCGCAGACGGTCGCCGCCAAGGCGTTCGGCGCGCGGCGCACCTTCTTCGCGACCAACGGCACGTCGACCGCGAACAAGGTCATCTTCCAGACGCTGCTTGCCCCCGGCGAGAAGCTGCTTCTCGACCGCAACTGCCACAAGTCGGTTCACCACGGCGTGGTGCTCTCCGGCGGCCACCCGATCTATCTCGACTCTTCGGTGAACGCCAGGTACAACCTCTACGGTCCGGTACCGAAGAAAGCGATCTTCGCCGCGATCACGAAGCACCCCGACGCGCAGGCGCTGATCCTCACTTCCTGCACCTACGACGGCCTGCGCTACGACCTCGCGCCCATCGTCGAGGAAGCGCACAGGAAGGGCATCAAGGTGATCGTGGACGAGGCCTGGTACGGATTCGCGCGCTTCCACCCCGCGTTCCGGCCGACCGCCCTCGAAGCCGGCGCCGACTACGCCACGCAAAGCACGCACAAGGTGCTTTCGGCCTTCTCGCAGGCGTCGATGATCCACGTGAACGATCCCGGGTTCAACGAACACCTGTTCCGGGAGAACTTCAACATGCATACCTCCACCAGCCCGCAGTACAGCATGATCGCGAGCCTGGATGTGGCGCGCAAGCAGGCGGTCATGGAAGGCTACAAGCTGCTCACGCGCACGCTCGCGCTGTCGCAGGAGCTGCGCTCCCAGATCAACTCGACCGGCGTATTCCGCGTGCTCGAGCTGGCCGAGCTGCTGCCCGACGAGGTCAGGCGCGACAACATCCTTCTCGACCCGACGAAGGTGACTGTCGACATCTCGAGCTGCGGCTACACCGTCGAGGACCTGCAGCGCGAGCTGTTCGACCGCTACAACATCCAGGTGGAGAAATCCACGTTCAATACGCTCACCCTGCTGCTGACGATCGGCACCACTCGAAGCAAGGTCTCGCGCCTGTACGATGCGCTGATGCGCATCGCCCGCGAGCGCCGGGCGCCGCGGCGCCTGTACCGCTTCCCCGAGATTCCCGGGTTCACCAAGCTGCGCTTCCTGCCGCGCGACGCCTTCTACTGCGGCGGCGAGGTGGTTCCCCTGGTCAACGACAAGGACGGCATCCAGCGGGGGCTGCTCGGCCGCGCCTGCGCGGACCAGATCGTCCCTTACCCTCCGGGAATCCCGGTGCTGGTGCCGGGGCAGGTCATCACCCGCGAAATCCTGCAGTACCTGGTCGGGCTGCTGCGCTCGCAGAAGCGGGTCGAGCTGCACGGGATCGTGTACGACGGCTACCTGCCCTGCCTGCGGGTATTGAAGCCGGCCGAGGAAAGGGGGCTGCGGAGCATCGCTTGAGCGCGCCGGCCTTGTCACCCCAAAAATCTTATGTTATACAGCCGGTTCCGGGGGGATCATGCTGCCTTTGTTGAACACAACGAAGTTCGGATTCCGAATCCGCACGCGCCAGGGGCTGATCGTCGAGCACCTCATGATCCACGGACGCGACGAGGCCGACGCCGAGCGCAAGCTCCGCCAGATGTACCTGCACTGCGAGATCCTGGAGCGCAGCGTCATGCAGCCCGCGGTGATGCAGCCAAGCCTTGCGTCTCCTGCGGTGACCGGCGATGGAACGAGCTTCGAGGAAATCGTTTCGCTGATCAGCAAGTAATCCGCAGGCGGCTAGACCGCTGCCTGCGGCTGGGCCTCGGTCTCGAGGAATCCCGTCTTCAGCAGTTCCTCCAGCAGGCTTTCGTAGTCCTGCGCCCCGCGGCTGTCGGGCGCGTGGGCAAAGATGTCCTTGCCGAGCGCCGGGCTCTCCGCGATGCCCACGGTTTCGTTGATGCGCGTCTCGCACACTTCCGTTCCGAAGCGGGTGGTCAGCTGCGCTGCGATGTCGTGCGACATGCGGCGGCGGGCGTCGAAGCGGGTGAGCAGGTAGCGGCGCTCTACGCGGTGCTTCAGCACGTGCTCCAGCGCCCGCAGCGTGTTGTCGAGGGCGATCGCCCCCCTCAAGGCAAGGTAGTCGGTCGAGATCGGGATGAGCACTCTTTCGGAAGCGAAGATCCCCGAAAGGGAAAGCACCCCCAGCATCGGACAGCAATCGATCAGCACCGGCCGCGTGCCGTCCCAGCCCGCCTCGAGCCCGGCCCTGAGCTTGTTGAGGATGTCCGGCCCCTTGCCGAACAGGGCATCGACCTTCATCAGCTCGGTATGCGCCGGGATGAGCTCGCCGCCGAAACGGATCGGCCGCACCACTTCCTTGAGGGGCTTGCCCGCGTTGAAGTACGCGAACAGGCTCTCGGCGCTCGACGCTCCCGGGTTGAGGATCGAGCTCAAGTGCGCCTGCGCATCGAGGTCGACGAGCAGGGGCAGCAGGCCCCGGCGCGCCAGCGCCGCGCCCAAGTTGAGCACGGTCGTGGTCTTGCCGACCCCGCCCTTCTGGTTGAAAACCGTGAGCCGCGTTCCCATGCTGAATTCGTTATGCTAAGCTATTGGCTCTTCAGAGAAATTCGATTATCGCACAGGGCGACACGATGACCTTCTCCAGGCTTGAGCGCCGCGCAGGCGCTGCCCACTCGCCCGCCCGGCCCGATCCCCGACGACGCCGGACCTGAGGCACAGACGCAATCCGCGCGCCCAGGGGACCTGAGGGCGCGTTCCTAAAACGATTTTGCGCAAAGTGTCCGCTTTGCGCGGCAAGATATTTGAACGGGTGATTTCATGTCTTATTCGATGAACACATACAGCCGGATTCCCGTCGCCTTCACGCACGGCAAGGGCGTGTGGGTCTGGGACCAGTCCGGGAAGAAGTACCTCGATGCGCTCGCGGGGATCGCGGTGAGCACGCTCGGCCACGGGCATCCCGCGCTGACGCGGGCGATCGCCGAGCAGAGCGCGCGCCTGATCCACGCGTCCAACCTCTACCAGATCGCCGAGCAGGAGCAGCTCGCGGAGAAGCTCGCGAAGATCAGCGGTACCGACGCCGTCTTCTTCTGCAATTCGGGCTGCGAGGCGAACGAAGCCGCGATCAAGCTCGCGCGGCTGTACGGTCACGGCAAGGGCATCGGCAGCCCGTCGATCGTGGTCATGGACAAGGCTTTCCACGGAAGGACGCTCGCGACGCTCTCGGCGACGGGCAACCGCAAGGTGCAGGTGGGGTTCGAGCCTCTCGTGCCCGGGTTCGTGCGCGTGCCGCTGAACGACATCGCGGCGGTGCGCCAGGTCGCCGCGCAGGACAAGAGCGTGGTCGCGGTGCTGATCGAGCCCATCCAGGGAGAAGGCGGGATCAACCTCTCCACCATGCAATATCTGCGCGATCTGCGCGAGCTGTGCGACCGCCAGGGCTGGTTGCTCATGGTCGACGAGGTCCAGTGCGGGCTGGGCCGCACCGGCAAGTGGTTCGTCTACCAGCACGCCGGGATCCGTCCCGACGTGGTGCTGCTCGCCAAGGGGCTCGCCTCGGGCGTGCCCATAGGCGCCTGCCTCGCGCGCGGGGTGGCGGCCGGAGTGTTCAAGCCGGGCACGCACGGCTCGACCTTCGGCGGCAATCCTCTCGCCTGCGCCGCGGCGCTCGCCACCCTGCAGGCGATCGAGGAGGAAGGCCTGATGGAAAACGCCAGCCGCATCGGGGCGGTCCTCCTAGACGGGCTGCGCGAGGCCCTCGCCGGGCGCCCCGGCGTGGTCGAGGTGCGCGGCCACGGGCTGATGATCGGCGTAGAGCTGGCCCGGCCCTGCGGGGAACTGGTCGCCCGGGCTCTCGAGGCGGGCCTGCTGATCAACGTCACCATGGACAACATCGTCAGGCTGCTGCCCCCGCTCGTCATGAACGAGGCCGAAGCGCGCCAGGTGCTCGCCATCCTCGTGCCGCTGGTGCACGCGTTCCTCGCGCAGGCCCCGTCCGTGGCGGCGGCGGCGCGCGCATGAAGAAGGCGCCGGCTCCGCTGCGCCACTATCTGCAGTTCAAGGACTTCTCTCGCGCGGAATACGAGCACCTGTTCGCCCGCACGCGCTGGATCAAGGACCAGTTCAAGCGCTACCGGCGCTACTGGCCGCTCGAGGACCGCACGCTCGCGATGATCTTCGAGAAGCCCTCGACGCGGACGCGCCTGTCTTTCGAGGCCGGGATGCACCAGCTCGGCGGCGCGGCGATCTACCTGTACACGCGCGACACGCAGCTCGGCCGCGGGGAGCCGGTGGAGGACGCGGGCCAGGTGATCTCGCGCATGTGCGATATCGTGATGATCCGCACCTTCGAGCAGGACATCCTCTCGCGCTTCGCCGCGAACTCGCGCGTGCCGGTGATCAACGGCCTCACCAACGAATACCATCCCTGCCAGGTGCTCGCCGACATCTACACCTACGTCGAGCACCGCGGCCCGATCAGGGGAAAGACGGTCGCCTGGATCGGCGATTCGAACAACGTGTGCGACACCTGGCTGCAGGCGGCGACGGTGTTCGATTTCAACGTGCACGTTTCCACGCCCCCCGGCTACGAGGTCGAGCCGGAACGGGCGGGCATCTACAACGACGACCACTACGAGAGCTTCGCCGATCCGATGGCGGCCGCGCGCGGAGCGGACCTCGTCACCACCGACGTGTGGACCAGCATGGGATTCGAAGCCGAGAACGAGGCGCGCAAGCGCGACTTCGAGGACTGGCAGGTGGACGCTGAGATGATGAAGGCGGCGAAGAAGAAGGCGCTGTTCATGCACTGCCTCCCCGCGCACCGCGGCGAGGAGGTCGCGGCGGAGGTGATCGACGGACCGCAAAGCGTGGTCTGGGACGAGGCCGAGAACCGCCTGCACACCCAGAAAGCCCTGATGGAATTTCTCCTGCTCGGAAAGGTAAAGAAGTGAAGGCGAAAGACAAGGTGAAGAAGGTCGTCCTGGCCTACTCGGGAGGCCTGGACACGTCGGTCATCCTCAGGTGGCTGCAGGACGTGTATCGCTGCGAGGTGGTGACCTTCACCGCCGACATCGGCCAGGGCGAGGAGCTCGAGCCCGCCCGCAAGAAGGCGAAGATGGCGGGCGTGAAGCAGATCTTCGTCGAGGACCTGCGCGAGGAATTCGTGCGCGATTTCGTGTTTCCCATGTTCCGCGCCAACGCGGTATACGAGGGCGAATACCTGCTCGGCACCTCGATCGCGCGGCCGCTGATCGCCAAGCACCTGGTCGAGATCGCGCGCAAGACCGGGGCCGACGCGATTTCCCACGGCGCCACCGGCAAGGGCAACGACCAGGTGCGGTTCGAGCTGGGCGCCTATGCGCTCATGCCCGACGTGCGCGTCATCGCGCCCTGGCGGGAATGGGATCTGCTTTCGCGCGAGAAGCTGCTGCAGTACGCCGAGCGGCACGGCATCCCGGTCGACTACAGGAAGAAGAAGGGCCAGGCGCCCTATTCGATGGACGCCAACCTGCTGCACATCTCCTACGAGGGCGGCATTCTCGAGGACCCGGCTTACGAGCCCGAGGAGTCGATGTGGCGCATCACCGTCAGCCCGGAGAAGGCGCCCGGCCGCCCGCAGTACGTGGATCTCGGCTACGAGAAGGGCGATATCGTTTCCATCGACGGCAAGCGCCTGACGCCGGCGAAGCTTCTCGCGAAGCTGAACCAGCTCGGCGGCCGCCACGGCGTCGGGCGCCTGGACATGGTGGAGAACCGCTACGTCGGCATGAAGTCGCGCGGCTGCTACGAGACGCCCGGCGGCACCATCATGCTGCGCGCCCACCGCGCGATGGAGTCGATCACCCTCGATCGCGAGGTGCTCGCGCTCAAGGACGACCTCATGCCGCGCTACGCGCGCATGATCTACAACGGCTACTGGTTCAGCCCCGAGCGCAAGCTGCTGCAGGGACTGATCGACGCGTCGCAGAAGACGGTCAACGGCACGGTGCGCGTGAAGCTGTACAAGGGCACGGTCACCACCGTCGGCCGCTCATCGAAGACCGACTCGCTCTTCGACCCGGCGATCTCGACCTTCGAGGACGACCGCGGCGCCTACGACCAGGCCGACGCCTCGGGATTCATCCGGCTGAACGCCCTGCGCATGCGCATCGCCGCGAACCGGCGGAGGAAGAACCGGCGCTGATCCCGCCGAACGCGGGCGGACCCGTGCGCATCCGCATCTATTCCGACATCCACCTCGAGCACGCGCCTTTCGCGCCGCCGGCGAAGGACGCCGACGTGGTGGTGCTCGCCGGGGACATCGCCAACGGGACCGCGGGAATCGAGTGGGCGAAGGCGACGTTTCGCACGCCCGTGCTCTACCTCGCCGGGAATCACGAATACTACGAAGGCGAGTTCGAATCGGTGCAGGCCGGCATGCGTGCCGCGGCCGGCGGCGGAGTCGAGCTCCTCGATTGCACGCAGACGGTCATCGGCGGGGTGCGCTTTCTCGGTTGCACCTTGTGGACCGATTTTTCGCTCGCGCCCGAGAGCGAGCGCCCCGCCGTGATCGAAGACTCGCGCAAGCTCAACCCCGACTACAAGCTGATCCGCTGGGGAGCGCGCGCGTTCGCACCCGAGGACGCGATCGGGCTGTGTACCCGGCAGCGCGCCTGGCTGGCTGCAGCGCTCGCCGAACCTTTCCTCGGGAAAACCGTTGTCGTCACCCATTTCGCGCCCCACCCGCGGTCGATCGCGCCGGCCTACATCAACCATCGCGCCAATCCAGCGTTCGTGGTGAACCTCGACGAGACGATGGGGCAGCCGGCGCTGTGGATCCACGGGCATACCCACAGCTACTTCGACTATCGCATCAGGGGCACGCGCGTGATCTGCAACCCGCGCGGCTACCCGGGGGAGCCCTGCGGTTTCCGGCCAGAACTGACCATCGAGCTTTGAGCAGGCCTCCCCGAAGCGCCGCCGGCGGGAGTTGACAACGCCGCATGACAAACGTATAAGAAAGACCAGCTCAGGGGAGCTCCCGAAGCTAAGGTTCTTTCCTCAATCTTTTGCGAGGTTTAGATGAAAAAAATCCTTATCGCTGTTGTCATATCCGCATTGCCCGCGTTTGCGTTCGCCCAGCAAAACAACATTGGATCCTGCGGCTGGGGAGCCAAGCTGTTTGACGGTCAAAGCGGCGTTGTTCCCCAGGTTCTTGCCGTGACGACCAACGGCACGTCCGGCAACCAGACCTTCGGCATCACCACCGGCACCTCGGGTTGCACCCAGGACGGCGTCGTGAAGTCGACCTGGAAGACCGCTATGTTCATCGACGGCAACAAGGACCGTCTGGCCCGCGATATGTCCATCGGCAACGGCGAGACGCTGGACTCGCTCGCCCACCTGATCGGTGTGCGCGAAGAAGACCGTGCGACTTTCGGCCGTACCATGCAGGCGAACGTCTCGGTCATCTTCCCCTCGGGAAGCACCACCGATGACAGCGTCGTGGCGCTGAAGCAGGTTCTGCGCTCGGATCGCGAGCTGGCGCAGTACGCAGCTTCGATCTAACACAGCACTAAGTTTCAAAGGAACACCCAGTGGCTTGCCACTGGGTGTTTTTTTTGGCCGCATGTCTTTCCGCGCAAGACCCTGGTGGGCCTTTCTGTGCTTCCTCTGCCTGCTCGCGCCCTTTGGCGCCTCGGCGTCCACCTACCTGGATGAATTGATCGGACGGTCCCGCGAGCTGCGCCTCTCCGAGCGCCGCGACTGGAACCGCCTGATGCACTACGCCAGCAACCTGATCACTCCCGGGGTTCACGGCCTCGCGGATGCGCGCCGCTTCTATCTGGCCCCGGACGGCAAGGCCGATCCGCAGAGCGAGCTCGAGGCGACGCTGGCTGCCTTCTTCTCCGACATCCAGGAGACCGACAAGGAGCAGAATCCCCAGTGCGCCTTCATCGCCCGCTACGCCTGGCTGGACCGGCAGCTGAAGTTCGACCCGGCGCGCCTGCCGAGGCAGCCCTGCAGGCGATTCAGCGAGTGGCGCGCGACGCTGAATCCGCAGGGGGTTACGCTGATATTCCCCTCAGCCCACGTCAACAATCCCTCGTCGATGTACGGGCACACGCTGCTGCGCATCGACGCCAAGGACCAGGATGAGAAGACACGGCTTCTCGCCTACGCCATCAACTACGCCGCCAACACCGACGAGACGAACGGAATCGCTTTCGCGATCAACGGCCTGTTCGGCGGCTATCCCGGCATGTTCTCGATGATGCCGTACTACCTGAAAGTCAGGGAGTACAACGACATGGAGAACCGGGACATATGGGAGTACGAGCTGGACCTCTCGCCCGAGGAAATCGATCGGCTGCTGATGCACGTCTGGGAGCTCGGGCCGATCTATTTCGACTACTACTTCTTCGACGAAAACTGCTCGTACTACCTGCTCGAGCTGCTGGAGGCGGCGCGCCCCGATCTCGATCTCACCGGGGATTTCCGCTGGTGGGCGATCCCCTCGGATACGGTCCGCGAAGTGGTCAAGCAGAAAGGTCTCGTGAGAAAGACCGTGTATCGCCCCTCCAACGCCACGGTGATCCACCACCGGCTGGAGCTGATGAACGGCGAGGAGCAGGCGTTCGTGAGCTCGCTGAGCCGCGGGCGCGCCTCGGCTCAAGACCCGGGCTTCGCCGCCTTGTCCCCGCCCGTCCAGGCTCGTGTGCTCGAGGTCAGCCACGACTATCTGAGCTACCTGCGCGCGACCGGCAGGAGCCCGGTGGAGCAACCCGAGGAGCTGGCGCGCAAGCTGCTCGTGGAGCGCAGCCGCATCGGCGCGAGCGCGAGCGATCCCCCGGTTCCCGTCCCGGAAGTCAGGCCGGACCAGGGTCATGGAACTTCACGCATCGGGCTCGGCGGGGGCCGCCGCGACGGCGCGAACTTCGTCGAGCTGCGCGTGCGTCCCACCTACCACGACCTGATGGATCCGGACGCCGGCTATGTCCGCGGAGCGCAGATCGAGTTCTTCGACTTTGCGGTGCGCGACTACTCGGGCGGCATGGGAGCGAGAGTGGAGGACATCACTCCGCTCAGCATCGTCTCGATCTCGCCGAGAAACGAGTTCTTCCAGCCTCTTTCGTGGAAGATCGACGTCGGCTGGGCGCGCAGGCGCCTGTCGAGCGGCGACGAGCCGCTGGTGTTCGGCGTGCACGGCGGTCCCGGCCTCGCCTGGACGGTTCCCGATACCTTGCGCAGCAAGACCCTGGTCTACGCCTTCCTCGAATCCACCTTGCAGGCCGACACGCGCCTGGAGAACAACTACGCCCTGGGCATCGGCCCGAGCATCGGCGCGCTGATCGACTTCACCGACCGCTGGCGCGCCGAGCCCTACGCGCGCGAGCAGAGCTTCTTCGCCGGCGACACCGACACGGCCTGGAGCGTGGGCCTGCGGCAGCGCTACACGCTCGACCGGGATTGGGCACTGCGCCTCGATCTGTCGCGCGAGCGCCAGGAGAAGCAATCCTGGAGCACCGTGCTGCTGTCCCTGCATCACTATTTCTGAGCATGCGCGCGCGCCTCGCAGCCCTCGCTGCAGGATTCGTCCTTGCCGCCTGCACGGGCGTGTTCTTCCAGCCGCACCGCCTCCAGGTGGCGACGCCCGACAAGCTGGGGCTCGCATACCAGCAAGTGATCTTCAAGACGCGGGATGGACTCGAGCTGCTGGGCTGGTTCCTTCCGGCGAAAGGCCCCGCCCTGGGCACGGTCCTGCAGCTGCACGGTAACGCGGAAAACATCAGCACCCATTTCGCGAGCCTCGCGTGGATGCCGGCGCGCGGCTTCAACGTGTTCATTTTCGACTACCGCGGCTACGGGGCGTCCGAGGGCAGTGCCACGCTCGCCGGCGCCCAGATCGACATCGACGCCGCGCTCGACGCCCTGCTCGCCCGGAACGACATCGACAAGGACCGCATCGTGATGTACGGCCAGAGCCTCGGGGGAGCGCTCGCCGCGTACTACGTCGCGCACTCGCCCCGCCGCGATCGGCTTCGCGCCCTGATCCTCGAAAGCACTTTTTCGGACTATGTCGACATCGCCCGTGAGAAATTCGCCGACCACTGGATCACCTGGCCGTTCCAGTGGCTGCCTTACCTCACGGTGGACGACAGCTTCAGCCCGCTGCCCTCGATGGCGAAGATCAGCCCGCTGCCGCTGCTCGTCCTCCACGGCGACCAGGATCGCATCGTGCCCGTGCACCACGGCAAGCGTCTCTACGACGCTGCGCTGGAGCCGAAGCAAATGTGGATAGTCCCGGGCGCCGGGCACATCCAGACGACGGGAGATCCAGCGGTGCGCGAGCGGCTGGTGGCTTATCTGCGCGGGGTGCTGGCGACCCCACGCTAGGAACTACCCGCGGCGCCAGGTTCCGAGCGAAATCGATACCGGGGCGCAGCCTTCGGCAGCCGGCAGCCGCGCGTTGCGCCACACGATGGGCGGCAAACCGAGTGAACGAATCTGCATGTTCACGCCGCCACGAGATTCATCCCTGGGTTAGGCCGCACCTTGGCTATTGACCGCCAACTGAGCCGCGAACGCCCGCCTGTAGGCCGGGCGCGACTCGCCGCGGGCGACATAGGCGGCGAGGTTCGGACACTCGTTCAGGATGCCCGATGGCCTCAGTCTGAGCAGTACCGACACCATCATCAGGTCGCCCGCGCTGAACGCGCCATCGAGCCAGTCGGCATTGCCAAGACGAGCGGATAGTTGCTTCAGCCGTTCGCGGAGGCGATCTTCGACCAGGGGCAGGCGCTCCTTGGTCCAGGGCTTGTCGCCCTCCAGGAGCTTGGCGGTTGCGAGTTCAAGGATC
>DATIWX010000012.1:0-45583 GCA_035519135.1 Burkholderiales bacterium
TCGGAGAGTTTCGCCCCCTCGACCACGCCGACGGTGCTCTTCTCCATCGCGGCCACCGCGTCGTGGGTGTCGGTCTGAATCGTCTTCACGATCGCCGCGATCTGTTTCGTCGCCTCGCCGGAACGTTCCGCAAGCCGTTGCACTTCTTCCGCCACCACCGTGAAGCCGCGTCCGGCCTCGCCCGCCGAGGCCGCCTGGATCGCGGCGTTCAGAGCGAGAACGTTCGTCTGCTCGGTAATGTCCGAGATCAACTCCACGATCTCACCGATCTCCTGCGAGGACTCGCCCAGGCGCTTGATGCGCTTCGACGTTTCCTGGATCTGCTCGCGGATTTCGTTCATGCCTGATATCGAGTTCTGCACCGCCTGCGTGCCTTTTTGAGCCGCCGCGAGCGATTGCCGCGCCACGTTTGCAGACTGAGATGCGCTTTCCGACATCTCGTTCATCGCCCTGGCCATGTTAAGAACCGAGGCGCTGGTCTGGCGAATCTCGTTGGATTGCTTCTCGGCTGCGGCAAGCAGCTGCACCGAAGTCTGCTGCGCGGATTCCGTGGCCGTCGTCACCTGCGCGGCGGCCGCGTTGATCCGGCCCACAAGGCCCCTGAGCTCGTCGATCGTGAAGTTCACCGAGTCGGCGATGGCACCGGTGATCTCCTCGGTCACCGTCGCCTTCACGGTAAGATCGCCTTCCGCGAGGTTGCCCATCTCGTTCATCAGCCGCAGAATCGCGTCCTGGTTCGAACGGTTGGTGCGCTCGGTCTCCGCTCGCTGGCGCTCGGCCTCGTCGGCGCGGCGACGGGTGTCGCCGAGGTACACCAACACCAGCAGCACGATGTCGCCGATCCCGAGCAGAATCAGGACGGCGAGGGCGACGAAGTTTGTCCTCCGCTCGCCGAGCTCCTCCTCATAGGCGTCGGCCAGCTTCTTCGATGCGTCGAGAAGCGGTTCTGAGTCGTCCACGACTCGGCGGCCCGCCTGCTTCGCATTCACCAGCGCCTGCAGGTTACCGAGAATCGAGGCCACCGCACCCTGGAATTCCTGGTACGCCTTGTCGAGTTCCGCCAGCTTGGCTTGCTGCTCGGCGTCTTTGGCCGCGGCAACACGCAGCACGTCGCTGCCCTTGGTCAGGCCTTGCAGAAGCTCGCGGAAGGTGGTGGTGTCCTTGCCCATCAGGAACGCCACCTCCGGGTCGATCACGTCCGCGCCCAGCATGGCGGTTGCGTTCCGCGCCAGTCGCTGGGTCAGCATGACAAGCTGACCCGAAAGCGAGACTTCGCGCGCTGGAGCCTGGGATTGCAGCTTGAGCGCCTGGATCTGCTCGGCGAGGTCGAGTAGCAGCGGGTTGTTGGCGTTGATCTGGCGCACCGCGGTGGCGAGCCCGATCAGGTTCTTGCTCTGCGCGAGCACCAGCTGAACGCTCTTGTCGGTCTTGTCCCATTCCTTGGTGAGCGCATCCAGCTGGGGTTTCACCGTGTCCGGGGTGGGCGGGAGGGAGACATCGCCGGCCTGGCCACCTTGAGCCAGCAGCTTCAGCGCCGCGTTGAATTCGTCGCGCGACTGCTGCAGCTGCTTGAACGCATCGGGGCTGCCGATCAGGCCGGTCTGCGCCGCCTTGGCGATCCGCTGGGTCAGCATTCGCATTTGCCCGGAAGTGGACACGTAGACCGTGCCGTTGGTCGCTTCGCGGTTGTCCTTGAACACGACCACCGCCGCAGCCACGAGCAGCACGGCAAGCACCACGCCGAGGATGGTGTACTGCTGGCCGACGCGGATGGAGCCCAGTCCGATGAGCCGCCGCTTCGGGCCCTCCACCACCGTGGTCGGGCCAGGTACCGGCTTGATCAGAGCCTTGGGCACGGCCTTGGGGACCGCACGCGGGGCCTGCGCCGCAGGTGCAGGTGCAGGTGCAGCCGCCTTCTTTGTCGCCGTCGCCGCTTTGCCCGGCAGTCTCAGAAATGCCATGGTCCCTCCTCTGTTACTCAGGTTGCCGTGGGTGCGCTCTACGCGCCCACGTGTAGAAAATCCTCGTGCGCCACCAGGGCGCCTATGTTCAATTCATGCCACAAACGGCCTTCTTCATCGCGGAATGCACCGGCGATCCAAGGCCGAGTAGCTGGTTCCTGCACCGGCTGCATCGCCTGCACGTTCTTCAGGCCCAGCATCCGGCTAATCACCAGGCCGCTGAACGACTGGAAGCGCTCCGCGATCAGAAGGAGGCGGCAATCCGGCGTACGCACGGTCGCCTCTCCCCCGGAAAAAGCCGAGAAATCCACCACGCTCGAGAGTACTCCGCGGATATTCGCCAGACCCAAGTACCAGGGTCGGGTAAGGGGAACGCTCGAGATCTCCGGAAGGGGGAGCATCTCGCCCGCGTCGTCGAGCTTCAGCAGCCAGTTGCTGCTGCCGGCCTGCACGCCCAGGCGGGAGGTGGGCTCGGCTTCCGCCTGAGCCTCGCGAAGTCTTTGCGCGAGTCCCTGCTGGAACTCCCGCAGGCTGATCTGTTTTGCCACTGTGTTCCCTATTTGATCGCCGCAATCTTCGCCATCAGTTCTTTGGCGTCGATCGGCTTGACCAGGTAGTCCTTGGCGCCTTGACGCATGCCCCAGACGCGATCGGTTTCCTGATTCTTGCTGGTAACCACGATCACCGGGATGTGCTTGGTAGCTTCGTCGCGGGTGATAGCGCGCGTCGCCTGAAATCCGTTGGTACCCGGCATCACCACATCCATGAGGATCAGGTCCGGCTTCTCGGATTTCGACTTGGCGATCGCCTCGTCACCGCTTTCCGCAGTAACGCACTGGAACCCGTTCTTGGACAGGGTCTCCATGAAGAATTGCCGGTCAGTCGGCGAATCATCGACTATCAGGATCTTCTTTACGGCCATGGCAAACCTCCTAGGTGCGTACGGGCGCGTGCGCGCCCACAGTTTTCAAAAGGCTGTCCTTGGTAAAAGGCTTGGTCAAGTATTCGTCCGACCCCACCATTCGGCCGCGCGCCCGATCGAACAATCCGTCTTTCGAGGAGAGCATGATCACGGGCGTCGCCGCAAAACGCGCGTTCTTCTTGATCAGCGCGCACGTCTGGTACCCGTCCAGGCGGGGCATCAGGATGTCCACAAATATGACGTCGGGCTGGTGATCCGATATCTTCGCGAGTGCGTCGAAGCCGTCCTCCGCCAGAATCACCTTGCATCCGGCCTGAACGAGAAAAATCTCGGCGCTGCGACGAATCGTGTTCGAATCGTCGATCACCATGACTTTGACGCCGGCCAGATTCGCCGCTTCGCTCACGCACTCTCCTCTGCCCTGTGCCTATCCCGACAGCTTCGTCGGATTCTCCGATATGACGGTAGCCTAGCTCTGCCCTAAGCCGCCTTTTTACACTATACAGCCAAATCCAGTCAAAACAAAGCCTTGTGCAGGGTACTTCAGAAGCCCCCTCAGGATCGTCATCCGACCCGGCCTTCGGGAGCCTCGTGTATCCCCTTCGGTATAGCAGAAGGCGTGCCCGGAGCTAGAACTCCACCATCTCAAAGTCCTCCTTTCGTGCACCGCATTCCGGGCAGGTCCAGTTCATCGGCACGTCCTCCCAGCGCGTACCTGCCGGGATGCCTTCCTCTGGGAGACCTTCCGCCTCGCTGTATATGAAGCCGCAGATCAAGCACATCCAAGATTTGAATTCTTGCTTTTCCGTCATTAGGTTGGGATGAGTTACAATGAGCCGCTGCATCATAACCCGAGCGGCGAGCCGCCTGCCACCCATCGCCGGTACTTCGCTGCCATGTCCTCCCCTCCGATTGTTCTGGCATTTGCCGCAGCCGACCCGACCGGCGGGGCGGGCGTCCAGGCGGACCTGCTTACGCTCGCCGCCATGGGGTGCCACGCCCTATCGGTAATTACGGCAATTACGGTCCAAGACACAGCCGGAGTCGAAAACCTGCAGGCCATTGACCCGGACTGGGTCGTTGACCAAGCCCGCCTGGTCCTGGAGGACATGCCCGTTGCGGCGTTCAAGATAGGGGTCGTGGGCAGCATCGAGAACATCGCTGCGATCGCCGAAGTGGTTTCGGACTATCCCGACGTTCCGCTCATTTTTGATCCGGTGCTCGCCTCGGGACGGGGCGACGAGCTCGCCACCGAGGACATGATCTCGACGATGCGCGAGTTGCTGCTGCCGCAGACGACGATCCTCACGCCCAACAGCCGAGAGGCCCGGCGGCTCGCACAATCCGACGAGGACGAGGACGAGATCGCGCTTGCGGGCGCCGCCGAGAGACTCATCGGGCTGGGATGCGAGTACGTGCTGATCACCGGCACGCA
Organism: Burkholderiales bacterium; assembly: GCA_035519135.1. Classification (GTDB taxonomy): domain Bacteria; phylum Pseudomonadota; class Gammaproteobacteria; order Burkholderiales; family SG8-39; genus VBDM01. The sequence goes on from DATIWX010000012.1 coordinate 4,319, forward strand.
CGAAAACACGCCCCAGGTGGTCAACACCCTCTACGGATCGGAAGGCGTGCTGCGCTCCGACAGCTGGGAGAGGCTTCCGGAGACGTACCACGGCTCGGGCTGCACTCTCGCTGCGGCGATCGCCGCGACGCTCGCCAACGGCCTGGAACTGCCAGAAGCGGTTCGGGAAGCCCAGGAATACACCTGGCAAACCCTCAACGCCGGATTTCGCCCCGGCATGGGGCAGTACATTCCCGACAGGTTCTTCTGGGCGAGAGATATGGATGAACCGGGTGCCGGCAAGCGCTGATCGGCAGCTGGGCTCGGTTGCGGAACTCAGGGGTGTTTATGCGGTTACCCCGGACGATACCGACACCGGCAGTCTCGTGCGCAAGGTGCGCATGGCGCTCGCGGGCGGGGTGAGCGCGGTGCAATACCGAAACAAGCCTGCGAGCGCTGCACTGCGCCGCGACCAGGGCTGGGCCTTGCTTGCGCTCTGCAGATCAGAACGCGTTCCGCTCATCATCAACGACGATCTCGATCTGGCGGAAGCGCTCGGCGCCGACGGCGTGCACCTCGGCCGCGAGGACATGCCGATCGCCGCGGCGCGCGCGCGTCTGGGCCGGGGCAAGCTTCTCGGGGCCTCGTGTTACGACCGGCTCGATCTGGCGGTGAAAGCATGCAGCGCTGGAGCCGACTACGTCGCCTTCGGCAGCGCCTTCCCCTCGCTCACCAAGCCCGGTGCGACGCGGGCGCCCCTTTCCCTGTACCGCGAGGCCAAGGCACGACTGGCGTGCCCCATCGTGGCGATCGGAGGGATTACGAGCGGGAACGCACCAGTCGTGATCGGCGCTGGAGCCGATGCGGTCGCCGTGATCAGCGCACTGTTCGACGCACCGGACGTCGAGCGCAGTGCGCGGCAATTCGCTGGCCTGTTCAGCGCCCATGACCTCGAAAAACGATCTGCTGTTTGAGCGCTCGCAGAAGACGATCCCCGGCGGGGTCAATTCGCCAGTGCGCGCGTTTCGTGCGGTAGGCGGCACACCGCGTTTCATCGAGCGCGGTGAAGGAAGCCGCATCTGGGACGCCGACGGCCGCGAGTACATCGACTACGTCGGTTCCTGGGGGCCCCTCGTGCTGGGCCATGCCGACCCGGAGGTCGTCGCGGCCGTGCGCTCCGCGGCGGAACGCGGACTCTCCTTCGGCGCGCCGACCGAGGCCGAAACCGAGCTGGCGGAGATGCTTGCTCGCCTTGTTCCGGGGCTCGAGCTTGTACGGGTGGTCAGTTCGGGCACCGAAGCGACCATGTCGGCGCTGAGGCTCGCCCGCGGGGCGACCGGGCGCAGCCGCATCGTGAAATTCGAGGGCTGCTACCACGGCCATGCGGACAGCCTGCTGGTGAAGGCCGGTTCCGGCGCCCTCACGCTGGGCAATCCGAGCTCGGCCGGGGTCACCGCTGAAACCGCGGCGCAGACGCTCGTACTCGACTACAACGATGCCACGGCGCTGGACACGGCGTTTGCCGAGCACGGTCATTCGATAGCGTGCGTGATCGTGGAGCCGGTGGCGGGTAACATGAACATGGTCTTGCCGCGGACCGGATTCCTGCAGCGCTTGCGCGATCTGTGCACGCGCTACGGCGCGCTCCTGATATTCGACGAGGTGATGACCGGATTTCGCGTCGGACTGCAGGGCGCCCAAGGTCTGTACGGAGTGAGAGCGGACCTGATTACGCTCGGCAAGGTGATCGGGGGCGGAATGCCTTTGGGGGCCTTCGGCGGCCGCCGCGACATCATGGAGAAGATCGCGCCCCTCGGCCCCGTGTACCAGGCCGGTACGCTATCGGGCAATCCGCTCGCGGTCGCGGCCGGCCTCGCGACCTTGCGCAAGCTGCAGGCCCCCGGCTTCTACGAGCGCCTCGGGACAAGAACGCGCTCCCTTTGCGAGGGTCTTGTCTCGGCGTCCCGAAGGCGCGGCGTGGCTTTCTCGGCGCAATCGGTGGGAGGCATGTTCGGCCTCTATTTCCGCGGCACACCTCCTTCGACCTATGCCGAGGTCATGCAGTGCGATACGGGTGCCTTCAAGCGCTTCTTCCACGCCATGCTCGGGCGCGGCATCTACCTCGCGCCTTCCGCCTACGAGGCGGGTTTCGTGTCTTCGACGCATTCGGAGAAGGATATCGCAGCCACGGTTTCCGCCGCCGAGGCCGCGTTCGGCGCGCAGTCCTAGGCCCGGACGGTTCCGCCGCGATCCGTCAGACCAGGAAAAGCGTCGCCAGCCCCAGAAAGATGAAGAACCCGCCGCTATCGGTGATGGCGGTGATCAGCACGGAGGAGCCCAGCGCCGGGTCGCGCCCCAAGCGCGCCATGGTGAGCGGAATGAGCACACCGGCGCTCGCCGCGAGCACGAGGTTCAAGGTCATCGCCGCCGTCATCACCAGCCCGAGCGACACCTTGTTGTAGAGCCAATAGGCGATCAGGCCGAGGGCGCTCCCCCAGATCAGCCCGTTCAAAAGCGAGACCCCGAGCTCCTTCGCGAGGAGATTCTTCGCGTGCTCCCTTTGCACCTGGCCAAGGGCGATCGCGCGCACGATCATCGTAATCGTCTGGTTTCCTGAATTCCCGCCGATGCCGGCCACGATGGGCATGAGCGCCGCGAGCGCGACGAGCTTTTCGATCGAGTGCTCGAAGGCCCCGATCACCCGCGAGGCGATGAAGGCCGTGACCAGATTGATCGCCAGCCACGACCAGCGATTCCTTACGCTGGCCCATACCGAAGAAAACACGTCTTCTTCCTCGCGCAAGCCGGCTTGCGTGAGGAGCTCGCTCTCGCTTTCGCTGCGGATGAAGTCGACCACCTTGTCGACCGTCACGCGCCCCACGAGCTTGCCCTGCTCATCGACGACGGGCGCCGATACCAGATCGTAGCGCTCGAAGGCTTTGGCCGCCTCCTGCGCCTTGTCGTGAGGGCGTATCGTGACGATGTCGGTCACCATGACCTGGGCGAGGCTGTGCTCGAGCTCGGACACGATCAGCTTGGCGAGCGGCAGCACGCCCTTGAGGTGCTCGTCGCGGTCGACGACGAAGATCTGGTCGGTGTGGTGGGGCAGCGAGTCGAAGCGCCGCAGATAGCGCGTGACCGTCTCGACCTTCGTGTCCTCGCGCACGCTGACGACGTCGAAATCCATGAGCGCCCCCGCGGCGTCCTCCGGATAGGACATCGCGGAGCGCAACTGCTCGCGCTCTTCCGCGGGCAGAGCCTGGAATACGTCGTGGATGACTTCGTCCGGCAGATCCGGCGCGAGGTCGGCGATTTCGTCGGCTTCGAGCTGCTCGGCCGCAGCGACCAGCTCCTGCGAATCCATGCTGCGGATGAGCGTCTCGCGCACCGCATCGGATGCTTCGAGCAGGATTTCGCCGTCGCGATCGGCCTTGACCAGGTTCCACACCACGAGCCGCTCCTCCAGCGGGAGCGACTCCAGCACGTAGGCGATGTCTGCCGGGTGCATCGAGCCGAGCTTGGCTCGCAGCTCGGCCACGTTCTGCCTGTGCACAAGAGACTCCACCAGCTCGTGCTTGGGCATCTGCTGGCGTTCAACGAGCGCCTCGACTAGGCGGTGGCGCCGCAGGAGCTCCTGGACCTGGCGCAGGTCGCCTTTGAGATCCTCGAGGTCCTTCTTCGGGCTGAGAGTTTCGATCATGCCCGCCAGCCGTTCGCCATGAGTGGACCGAGCGGTGTGCGGAGCACCGCGCGGCTGCGGCGATTCTAGCAGCCGCCTATGCGACGGCGATAGAAGAATATCGGCCGAGGGCGGCGGGTCACCGTGCTCGTCCAGGAGTCTTCGGGTGGGTCACCGTCTAGGGAATCTGGGCGGTGTCCATCTGCACCAGGATGCTGTCGCTGTAGTTGGTCAGATAGGGCGACTCGCGATTGCGGTCGTAATAGCGAGGGCGGGGAAGCATCGCGGCGAGGCGTGCCGCCTGCACCGAATCGAGAGCGGCGGCGCTGACGCCGAAGTAGTACCGCGCAGCCGCCTCGGCGCCGAACACGTTCTCCCCCCATTCCACGACATTGAGATAGATCTCGAAGATGCGGCGCTTGCTCATGGTTGCCTCCAGCATCGAGGCGAGAATCGCTTCCTGGCCCTTGCGAATCAAGCTGCGCTCGCCCGAAAGGAACAGGTTCTTCGCCAGCTGCTGCGTGATGGTCGAGCCGCCTGCGACGATCTTCCCGCGGCGCTGGTTCTTCTCCAGTGCGCGCTGGATGCCTTCCCAATCGAAACCGTCGTGGTCGACGAACTTGGCATCCTCGGCGACGATGATTGCCCGCTTCAACTCGTTCGATATCCGCTGATAGGGCACCCACTTCTGCTCAACAGCGGCTCTCGGGTCTTTTTGCCGCAGCGCGTCCAGACGCGCTTCCATCACGCTCGTCGTCGCCGGATTGCGGTCGACCCAGTAAAGGATCTGCGCGAGAAACCAGAATTCGTAGATGGCCACACCCGCCACCGCGGTTCCGGCGACGTAGCAGAACATCTTCCAGAGCGAGACGAGGAATCTCATTTTGCGGGGAGTGGGGCGGCTCCGGCGTCCGCGGCGCAGCCGGCGTCCAGCCGGCACTCCGACGCGACCGCGCCTCCCTCAGTCGCTGAAAACCTTGTCACCCCGCGCAAAGTGCCAGGTGCGCGTGATGACCAGAATGTCGGTTTCCTTGCGGATGTCGGGAGGGAACTTGGCATAAGGCGCTGCCAGGCGCACGATCTGCTGCGCGGCGGCGTCGAGGATTTTGTACCCGGAGGATCGCTCGAGATCCATTGCCGCGAGCGTGCCATCGGAGTTGATCGACACTGTGAGCCTCAGGCTGCCGTAGATCTTGCCGCGCGCGCTCTCGGGATAGTTCAGGTTGCCGATACGCTCGATCTTCTGGCGCCAGTCTTCCACGTAAAGCGCGTAGCGAACCTCGGCGGCCCGCGCACCCACGAAAGTCTTGCGGGGACGCTTGTTGTATTCGTCGATCTGGCGCGCGATCTGCGCCTCCATCCGCGCGATGATCAAGGCGCTTTCTGCGAGATCCGCGCCGGAGACTTGGGATTTCGCCTCCGCGTGCGGCGCGGGATCGGCCGAGGCGATTTCCTTCCGCGACTGCAGCTGCGAGAGCAGCTGCCGCTGTCGCGCTTCCATTTCCTGCACCCGGCGCATCTCTTGTTTCAGGTCCGCCCCGCGCTCGGACGGTTGCAGCACCGGGAGAGGTGATTTCGCCCTGCGCTCGAGATCGGTGTCCCCGCCGCCGTCGAGGTTCGACTGCGCGAGGGCATCAGGCTGGGCTGGCCTCGCGCGGGTCTTCGAGTTCACCAGGACGACGTCGAGCTGCGAGGGTGTGATGCTCCGAAGCGCATCAGGAAGCTTGAAATGGATCGACAGGACGATCGCGTGAAAGACGATCGAGATCGAGAGCGCCGCTGCGAGCGCTCTGGAATCGGGATCCAGCCGGGCGAGAGGCTCCGGCCACGATCCCCAGGGGAGGGCGGTAACACCCAGTTTCATACACCCCTAAAAACGTTCAGAATCATAAGAGTCTAGGATATTTTTAGAGCTTTGTCTCATGTTTGTTCACGACGGGCCTCGGGCCCTCCCCGACGACGGTGAAACACGCACTTGATTTCAGCCTCGACGAGGTCGATGTCGGTCACCGCAACCTCGACGCTGGTGCCCGGATCGAACTCCGGCAGGGACGGCACCTTCGTGTACAGCGGCAGGCCGTCGAACTTCACAAGATTCTCGCGCAGCACCTCGGCCCCCGCAATCTCCACTCGTTCCTGCAGGAGCCACCTCAGGCACCAGTAGTGCTCCATTCGCCGCTGAAACTCGTCGTAGGCCGCGTAGGTCGCTTCGAAATCGTGTATGGCCGCCAGCATCAAGTCAGACGTCCGGGAGAACGGCGGCGCCTCGCCACGCAGCAGTGCGATCAGCTGCCATTGATTCACCAAGTCCACGTATCGGCGCAGCGGCGAACTCGTCCAGGCATAGTGCGTGATTCCGAGTCCCTGATGCGCCATGGCCGAGGTGGTCATCCGGACTTTTCCGGTTGATTGCACCCGGTAGACCGCCGCGACATCGCGCTCGTCCAGCAGTTTTCCCCAGGTGTTGTTTACGGTGATCATCAGTTCGGCAACCAGCTTATCGAGCGGCGTGCCGCGACGACGCTCGGTGATCGCGACACGCGCGCTGTCGCCGCTTCCCTCGATCTTGAAGCTGTAGTCGGGGCGTTCGGTCGCCTTGGCGGGCTTCCCGCGCGCCTGCTCCAGGCCGAGCGCGAACTTCCAGAGCGTGCTCAGCTCGCTGGAATAGGCGATGTCCTGTCGCGTGGTCCCCTCCACAAGGGCCGCGTCGAGCGGTTCGACCTCGTGATGGCGCAGGTTCCTGGCAACCGGCACGCGCTCCAGACGCGTCTCTCGGCTTTCGATCTCCAGATTGTCGGCACGCACGTCCAGATACAGCGAGCACGCCACACGCTCGGTCCCTTCGTTTAGGGAAAAGCGCTCGATGGCCTCGGGGGGCAGCATGGTGATCTTGCGGCCCGGCATGTAGACGGTCGAGAGCCGCTCGCGCGCGACAGCGTCGATCGGCGAGCCGGGAGCGAAACCGAGGGCAGGCGCCGCAATGTGTATGCCGACGCGAAAGCGACCGCCTGAAAGAGGGGTCAGCGAGAAGGCGTCGTCGATCTCTGTGGTTGTCGCGTCGTCGAGGCTGAACGCGCCGACGGCCGCTACAGGCAGCTCCAGCGGCTCATCGATGTTGAACTGCGATCGGAATACCGTTCCCCTCGGAAAATACTCGTAGAGGAACCGTTCGAGGTGGTAGTCGTGGCTGGAGGGCAGTGCGCCGCAGCGCTCCAGCAACTTTGCCGGCGAGAGGCCGGTGCTCGCAACGGCTTGCTCGATCGCCTTGGTTTCCGGACGGTTGCCGTCGGGCCTGTACAACAACTGATTCCGCAGAGGTCGGAGCTCCTCGGGGAACACGCCGCGCTCCAGCTGCTCGGCCCAGGCGGCTACCTGCGCCTGCTGCTGCCTTTTCTTCTCGATGCCGGCGAGCGCCGAGCGCAAGGTCTCCGCGGGCGCGGCGCGGTAGCGCCCCCTGCCCCTGCGATAGAAGTACACGGGCACCGAGTGCAGCTTTACCAAGATCCCCGCCGCTTCCACCGCCGAGGGCAGGCGGCCGCAGTATTCGCGCGCGAGGTCGGCGAACGCGAATTCCTCCGTGCCGCAGCACTCCCACAGGAAATCCGTATCGAGGCCGCCGGCCATCGCCTCCGCCTGGAGGAGTAGCTCGCCGGCGGCCGGCTCCGTAAACCGCAGCAGCACGTCCTTCGATTTGATCTTGGTCCGCTTCCCGTGCGGCGCCTCGACCTGAACGGAATGCTCGCTTTCCGCGAGGACCGTGGCGACTTTGAACGTGCCGCTGTCTTCGTAGAGAATGTTCACGGAGGGAACCAGATGAAAGGCCGCGTCGCGCCGGCCCGATGATGCGATAATTATATCGCAGCAGCGCCCCGTTCCCGCCCACAAGAGTATCCGACAATGTCCACCATCGAGTCGATCGCCGTGGCAACGGCACGCGTCCCTCTGGATACCGTCACCAGCTTCGCGACTCGCTCGGTATCGGCCCGTGACTACGGACTGGTCAAGGTGCGCGCCGGGGGGATCGAGGGGATAGGGTTTTGCTACGCGGGATCATCGGGAGGAACGCTGGTGGCACAAGCGGTGGAACGCCTCCTGGCGCCGCTTCTGCTTGGCCGCGACAGCCTGCTGGTCGAAGGACTCTGGCAGCGCATGTTCGAGGAAACCGTCCTGCACGGACGCGCCGGCAGTGTCATGCGCGCGATCTCGATACTCGATTGCGCGCTTTGGGACGTCAATTCGCGCGCAGCCAAGCTTCCCCTTTACAAATACCTCGGTGCGGCGGTCGAGCGCGCGGTGCCGGCCTATGCGAGCGGCGGCTACTACCTCGAGGGCAAGACGCCGAGGAAGCTCGGGGACGAAATGGCGGCCTATGTGAGGGCCGGGTTTCGCGCGGTGAAAATGAAAGTCGGCCGCTTGTCTCCAAAGGAAGAGGAAGCGCGTGTGAGGGCGGCGCGAGAGGCGATCGGCCCGGAAGTAGAGCTGATGCTGGATGCGAACAATGCCTGGCGCGATCTGCCCACCGCGATGCGTTACATGGAACGCTTCGAGCTCTACGATCCCTACTGGATCGAGGAGCCGTTCTTCCCCGACGACATCGACAATCACGCGCGGCTGGCCAAGCTCACGCGCGTCACGGTCGCCACGGGGGAGATCGGAACCGGGCGGTGGCATTTCAAGGAGATCTTGGACAAGGGCGCGGCACAAATCCTGCAGACCGACGCGCTGGTGTGCGGCGGCATCTCCGAATGGAGGAAGGTAGCCGCGACCGCCGCGAGCTACGGCGTCACCCTTTGCCCCCACTGGTTTCACGACCTTCACGCGCATCTCGTTGCGGCGACGCCCAACGCGCGCTACGTGGAATTCTTCCCCGACGATCAGGTGCTCAATTTCCGCCGTCTGGTCGACAAGCAGCTCAAGGCGGAGAAGGGCATGCTGATCCTGCCGACGACTCCTGGTCTAGGATTCGGCTTCGACGAAAGGGCCGTTGCGCGGTACGCGCTCAAGGACGGAAGCGCCGCCTGGAAGGTGCTGAAATAGTCACGCTATCCCGGCGAATTTCAGAATCAGGGGGACGTGCTCGGGAAAGGTCGCGAGACTGTGGTCCCCGCCCTGGACGACGATCTGCTCGGCCCCCCGATATTTCCTGACCGCAATCCGGTAGTCCAGCACTTCATCTCCGGTTTCGACCAGAAGCAGATAGCGCTCCGGATGCACTTGGGCGACGAACAGCGCCTGCCACTCGCGCAAGTGCTGCTCCGTGAGTTCGTAGCTTTCCCCGCCGTGAACGGGCCGCTGTATCCCAAGGTAGGCTCTCAGGTCTGCGTGCGGGTCGACCGCCGGATTGATGAGCACGGCGCGCAGAGCATGTTTCTCCGCGATCCAGGTTGCATAGAATCCCCCGAGCGAGCTCCCGACCAGGGTGATGCGTTCGCGCGGCACCTTCGCCATCTCGGCCTCCACCGCGGCCACTGCCAGATTCGGCCGGTGAGGCAAGCGCGGGCAGACGAATTCGCTGCCCCTGCCCCGCTCCTCCAGAAAACCCTTGAGGTACTGCGCTTTCGCCGATTGGGGAGAGCTGTTGAAGCCGTGAAGGTACAGGATCACGTCCGGGCCGCGAAAGCGCCGTGCGACGCGAGGGACGCGAGCAGCAGTTGGTGAATGCCGCCGAATCCGCCGTTGGACATGACCAGGACGTGATCGCCGGGCCGCGCGGCTTCGGCGATGGCTTCGACGAGCTTGTGCAGGTCGCTCTCCACGCGTGCGCGCGCTCCAAGCGGAGCGAGCGCGGCATCCGCGTCCCAGCCCAGGTTCGCGTCATAGCAGAAGACGCGGTCGGCGCCCTCGAGGCTCGGTGCCAGACGGTCCTTCATCACCCCCGCCTTCATGGTGTTGGATCGCGGCTCGAGCACGGCCAGAATCCGCGAGCGTCCCACTTGGTCCCTCAGGCCCGAAATCGTGGTGGCGATGGCCGTGGGGTGGTGGGCGAAGTCATCCCAGACCGCCACACCGCCTGCGGTCCCGCGCAGTTCCATTCGACGCCGGACGCCCTCGAAACGCTCGAGCGCGCCGATGGCCGCACTCGCGTCGACCCCGGCTGCGAGCGCCGCTGCGACGGCCGCGGTCGCATTCTGGCGATTGTGCTCGCCTTGAAGCCCGAGGCTGAGGTCCCCCATGCGCTCATCTCCGCGAAACACCTGACAGCGTCGTGCCTCGACCGGTACCGCCCTCCAGCCGTCGCGCACGCCGAACTTCTCGATCGGCGTCCAGCACCCACGCGACAGCACCCGTTCGATCGCCGGGTCGGCGCCGTTGACCACCAGTTTGCCCGCACGGGGTATCGTCCTGACAAAATGATGGAATTGGGTTTCGATCGACGTAAGGTCGGCGAAGATGTCGGCATGATCGAACTCGATATTGTTCAGGATGGCAACCCTGGGGCGGTAGTGGACCATCTTGGAACGCTTGTCGAAGAAGGCCGTATCGTACTCGTCTGCCTCAATCACGAAATGACGTCCCGCTCCCAGCCGCGCGGATGCGCCGAAATTCACCGGCACGCCGCCGATGAGAAAACCGGGCGCGAGCCCGACGTCCTCGAGGATCCAGGCGAGCATCGAGGAAGTCGTGGTCTTGCCGTGCGTCCCCGAGACGGCGAGCACCTCCCTGCCCGGCAGCGTATTTTCGGCGAGCCACTGCGGGCCGGACACATATCGGTCACCCCGATCCAATATCGCTTCCATGAGCGGGTTCCCGCGGCTGACGACGTTCCCCACGACCCACATCTCGGGCTTCAGCGAGATCTGATCGGCCCCGTACCCTGCGACCAGCTCGATACCCTGGGACTCGAGCTGCGTGCTCATGGGCGGATAGACGTTGAGATCGCACCCGGTAACGCGGTGCCCCGCAGCCTTTGCGATCGCGGCGACGCCGCCCATGAAAGTGCCGCAAATGCCGAGAATGTGGATGTGCACGGGCTGCGCAAGGCGCGCGGAGACGAGAAAGCGCGCCATGAAAGAGTTGAATTCTAGCCTACTTCGCGGCGTTTTCCGCCTGCGGTATCATGGCCCGAGTCCGGCCCGCTTGTTCTCATGCCGAAAGACAGCAAGTCCAAGCAGCAACAGATGCGCGTGCGCATCGCCGCTGCGGCCGCCAGGCTGATGGCCGAGGACGGTGTCGAGGATTTTGCGCTGGCCAAGCGCAAAGCCGCGCGCCAGTTGGGCGCCGAGGACACCCAGTCCCTGCCCGGGAACGACGAGATCGAGGCCGAGCTGCGCGCGTATCAGGCGCTCTACCAGGGCGAGGAGCAGCGCGAGCGAATACGGTACCTGCGACGGCGCGCGCTCGAGGCCATGCACCTGCTGGAGCGCTTCCGTCCCTATCTCGCCGGCCCCGTGCTGAGCGGAACAGCCGGGCGCTACAGCGACATCGACTTGCAGCTGTTTACCGACGACGGGAAAGCCGTCGAGCACTTTCTTCTCAGCCGCAATATCGCCTACGACATCTCGGACGAGCGCCGCTTCGCCGGCGGTCAGGCCCGGGCCGTGTCGGTGCTGAAGGTCGATTGGCAAGGCGTTCCGGTCAACCTCGCGATCTACACCTTGAAGGAAGAGCGAGGCATTCTGAAAGCGACCCCGGCAGGTCGTCCGATCGAGCGCGCAGGCATCCAGGCGGTCACCCAGCTGCTGTCTGTCTCAGCCTGACCTCAAAGCGGTCCGGAAAGGCCCAGAATCCCAGTTGATAGTGTCGCTAGAAGTCATCAATGATCACCTTTGTGCGCCTAACATCCGCGATTGGTCTCTAACATACGTTCACTTCCACGTAGCGAGCTCGGCGCTTCATCCAGACCAATGGGCTGGCGCGCTGGGCCGGACTGGAACGGCGGATAGGCCCCTGAAAATGCGACCAATCCTGGACAAGTTCTGACATCTACGGCAAACTCGCGGCATGTCCAGAATCCGGCGCAGGGGAGGCGCATGGACCTCCGGATTCGTGAGACCACGACCTACAGCCGGGGGAAACCTGGACGGCGCTAACCGGCGACCTCGTGTTGCAGTTCGCAATGCAATCGAGCTTAGGCTCCCATCACGTTCAACCTGAATCTCGGGCGAGCAGCCGGACCCGAAGGAGGCCAGCATGGACCTGCGTAAGCTGAAGAAGCTGATCGACCTCGTCGAGGATTCGGGGATCGCCGAACTGGAGGTCACGGAAGGCGAGGAGAAGGTCAAGATCGTCAAGGGCGGGTCCGCGGGGAAGGAGATGGTGGTGCTTTCGCCCTCGGCTGTTCATGTGGGAGTGCCTCCCGCCCAAGCTGCCACCGCTGCGCTACCGGCGGCCCCGCCGACGGCCGTTGCCGAGGCGCCCACGTCCCTCGAGGGGCATATCGTGAAGTCGCCCATGGTCGGCACCTTCTACCGTGCCGGCGCACCGGGAGCGAAGGCGTTCGTCGAAGTCGGGGACACTGTGAAAGTCGGCCAGACCGTATGCGTCATCGAGGCGATGAAGCTGATGAACGAGATCGAAGCCGACAAGGACGGCGTCATCAAGGCCATCATGGTCGAAAACGGTCAGCCGGTCGAATACGGCGAACCCCTGATGATGATCGGCTAGCGGTCAAGGCGTCGGCGCATGTTCGAGAAGATTCTGATCGCCAACCGGGGAGAAATCGCGCTGCGGATCCAGCGCGCGTGCCGGGACATGGGCATCAAGACCGTCGTCGTCCACTCCGAGGCCGACGCCGAGGCGAAATACGTCAAGCTCGCCGATGAATCGGTATGCATCGGTCCGCCGCCATCGGCCGCCAGCTATCTCAATATTCCGGCCATTATCAGCGCCGCCGAGGTCACGGACTCCGAGGCGATTCACCCCGGCTACGGGTTTCTCGCCGAGAACGCGGACTTCGCCGAGCGCGTGGACAAGAGCGGTTTCGTGTTCATCGGCCCGACCGCGGATACCATCCGCCTCATGGGCGACAAGGTGAACGCGAAACACGCCATGGAGAAGGCAGGAGTGCCCTGCGTACCGGGCTCCGGCGGCGCGCTTCCGGAAGCGCCGGAGGAGGCGCTCAAGATCGCGCGAAAAATCGGCTATCCGGTCATCGTGAAATCGGCAGGCGGAGGCGGCGGGCGCGGAATGCGCGTCGTCCACACCGAGGCCGCGCTCAAGAGCGCGATCAGCGTCACCCGCGCGGAAGCCGGTGCGGCGTTCGGCAACTCGACCGTCTACCTGGAGAAGTACCTGGAGAATCCCCGGCACATCGAGGTGCAGGTGCTGGCGGACACCCATCGCAACGTGATCTATCTCGGCGAGCGGGATTGCTCGATGCAGCGGCGGCACCAGAAGGTCATGGAAGAGGCGCCCGCGCCGGACATAACGCCGAAAATGCGGGTACGCCTCGGCGAACGCTGCGTGGAGGCGTGCCGCAAGATCGCGTACCGCGGCGCCGGCACGTTCGAGTATCTCTACGAAGACGGGGAGTTCTACTTCATCGAGATGAATACGCGCATCCAGGTCGAACATCCGGTGACCGAGATGGTCACCGGGGTCGATATCGTCCAGGAGCAGATCCGCGTGGCGGCCGGGGAGCGGCTGTCCGTGCGGCAGAAGGACATCGAGATCCGCGGCCACGCAATCGAGTGCCGCATCAACGCGGAGGACCCGTTCCGCTTTACGCCCTCGCCGGGGCGGATCACTTCCTACCACGCCCCTGGAGGCCCGGGCATCCGGGTCGATTCGCACATCTACCAAGGGTATTCCGTACCGCCCAACTACGATTCTCTGATCTGCAAGCTCATCGCGTATGGGGCGAACCGCGATCAGGCGATTCGGCGCATGCGCATCGCGCTTTCGGAAATGGTCGTCGAAGGGATCCAGACCAACATCCCTCTTCACCAAGAGCTGCTGCTCGACAGCCGCGTCATAAGAGGGGGAGTCAATATCCACTACCTCGAGCAGAAGCTCGCCCAGCACAAGAAGCGCGACACCGCGAGATGAGGGGACCCGCGGGTGACGCTTACCGCGCTCGTCCTTGAACTGCCCGGATGGGAAGCCGACCGCCTCTCCGACGCACTGCTCGAAGCGGGCGCGCTGTCGGTGTCCTGCGAGGAAGTGCTTCCGGCCCCGGCGCCGGATCTTGCCGAAACCGGCGAGCCCGCCTCATGGGCGCGGGTACGCCTCACCGCGCTGTGCGCGAGCGGGCAGGTCCCCGAGCAGCTGTTGCGCCAGGCCTGCGAGGCGTCCGGTGTCGCGGCAGGAAAGCACGTCCTGAGCAGCGTTCCCGACGAAGATTGGGTCGCCAAGTCCAGGGACGCGTTCGGTCCGATCCGCGTATCGCGCCGGCTCTGGATCGTGCCGAGCTGGTCCACGCCGCCCGAGGCCGACGCGGTAAATCTGATACTCGATCCCGGGCTGGCGTTTGGGACCGGGAGCCACGCGACCACGCGCCTGTGCCTGCGCTGGCTGGAGAGCCGGATTGCGGGCGGGGAAACGGTCCTCGACTACGGCTGCGGCTCAGGTATATTGGCCATCGCGGCGCTCAAGCTCGGGGCGGGCAGGGCGGTGGGCATCGATATCGACTCGAACGCCGTTGCTGTAGCCCGGGCGAACGCGCAACGCAACGGCATTGCAGGCGAATTCCTGGAAAGCGGCTCATCCCTCACGTTCAAGGCTGACCTCGTGGTCGCAAACATCCTCGCCAATCCGCTCAAGGTGCTCGCCCCGGTACTCGCGCAGCGCTGCCGCGGCCGCGGCCAAATCGCGCTCTCGGGAATCCTGGTGGAACAGGCTGAAGAGGTGCGCCGATGCTACGCACCCTGGGTCAGCTTCGCGGCGCCGGAGGAAGAGGAGGGTTGGGTGTGCCTTTCGGGGACCAGACACTAGCATGATGACCCGCTGCCCGACCTGCGGCACGGCGTTCCGGGTGACCGAGCAGCAGCTCGGCGCGCGGGCTGGCCAGGTGCGCTGTGGGCGCTGCGATACCCTCTTCGATGCGGTCGCCACGCTCAGCTCCGACCCGGTGACCCGTCCGCGCGACCAGCCCTCGCCCCCGACCTCCGGCAGCATGGCGGTCCTGCTCGGGACCGAAAAGGACTCGTCCTTCGATTTCGGCCCGCCGGCACCGCGGCCAACGAGCCGTCTGTGGTGGGTCGGGAGCCTGCTGCTGCTGCTCGCCCTCCTCGTCCAGGCCGGCTTTCGCTACCGAGGTGAGATTGCCGTGCTGGTTCCCGAAGCAAAGCCGCTGCTCGAGCGCGCCTGTGTCGAGCTCGGTTGCAGCGTGCCGCTCCCGCGCCGCGCGGAGCTGCTGAGCATCGAGTCCTCTGACTTGCAGGCGGACGGAACCCAGCCCAACGTGATGGTGCTGACTGCGACGCTCAGGAATCGCGCCGCCTTCCTTCAGGCGTTTCCGGCCCTGGAATTGAGCCTGACCAGCGCGGAGGGCCAGACGGTCGCACGGCGCGTGCTGCTGCCCAGGGACTATGTCGGGCAGCCCGCGCGGCCGGATGCGGGCTTTGCCGCGGGAAGCGAGCTTCAGATCAGGGTCTACATCGAAGCCGCCGCGCTCAAGCCGACCGGTTACCGCCTGTACCTGTTTTACGCCTAGACCCACCTTCTTTCTCGAACCAACGCTGAACTCATGCAAATCCTGATCTGCGGCTCGATAGCCTACGACAACATCATGGTGTTTCCGGGGCGCTTCAAGGAGCACATCCTGCCGGAGCAGATCCACATACTGAACGTGGCGTTCCTCGTTCCCGAGCTGAGACGCGAATTCGGCGGCTGCGCGGGCAATATCGCCTACAACCTGAAGCTCCTGGGCGCGGACCCGCTAGTCATGGGTACCGTGGGAGAGGATTCACCGCTGTATGTCGAGCGCCTCAAGCGGTTGAACATCAACCTGGCCTGCGTGCGCCAGGTGCCCCGGACACTCACCGCGCAGGCGTTCATCACCACCGATCTCGACGACAACCAGATAACGGCTTTCCATCCCGGGGCGATGAATCATTCGCACGAGAACAGGATCACGCGGGAGCTGGGAGCGGGCCTCGCGATCGTTGCGCCCGACGGCAAGGAGGGCATGCAGCAGCACGCGCGGGAGCTCGCCGGCCTCGGTGTTCCTTTCATGTTCGATCCCGGCCAGGGCTTGCCGATGTTTTCCGGCGAAGAGCTGCTCGCGTTCGTGGCGCAGGCCGCCTACGTGGCGGTGAACGACTACGAAGGACGGCTCCTCGAAGAGCGTACCGGGCGCAAGCTCGAGGAGCTCGCATCGAAGCTGAAGGCGCTCATCCTCACGCGCGGCGCCCAGGGATCGGTCATCCACGCAAACGGGCAACGCTTCGACATCCCCTGTGCCAAGGCGGAAGCGGTGGTGGATCCCACCGGATGCGGCGATGCCTACCGTGCCGGCCTGCTCTACGGCATCGCTTCGGGCTTCGACTGGCTGAAGACCGGAAGGCTTGCGTCCTTGATGGGCGCGATCAAGGTCGCTTCACGCGGCGCGCAGAACCATTCCGCCAGCCGGGACGAAATCAGGCGCCTGTTCCGCAGCAATTTCGGGTCGGACCTTTGAGCGAAGCGCAGGCCGCCTCAAGCGAGAACTCCTAGGCCGATGGCGGCCGGGCGAACTCCGGTTCTTCTGCGTCTGCTGCGACTGGCAAGGGCCTCGCTGCACCTGCTGCGCGGCCTCGTTGTCGCAGCGGCGGTGTTCCCCTGGATCCCGACAACCGCGCGTGACGCGCAAAAGCGCCGCTGGTCGAGAAAGCTTCTCTCGATCCTCTCCGTGTCGGTGCGGGAAAGAAATGCGCCGGAAAAGCTCTCCGACCGCTGCATGCTGGTGCTCAACCACATCTCCTGGCTGGACATCTTCGTGATCAATGCGAGATCCCCGGCGACATTCATCGCGAAATCGGAAATCCGCAATTGGCCGGTCGTCGGCTGGCTGTGCACGCTGGTCGGAACGCTGTACATCGCGCGCGGCAAGCCTCACGCAGCCCGGCAGGCGAGCAGGGCGATCGTCGCCGAACTCGAGCGCGGCGTGCTGATAGCCATTTTCCCAGAGGGTACGACGACGTTCGGCCGTAGCCTCGAGCCTTTTCACGCCGCCTTGTTCCAGCCGGCCCTGGATGCGCAGGCGACGCTGCAACCCGTCGCCCTGCGCTATCTGGACTCCGCGGGAAGACACACCGATGCCGCGGGCTATGTCGGGGACACTTCGTTCCTGGAAACGGTGTGGACCATCGTGTCGACGCGCCATATCGTCGCCGAGCTCAACCTGCTCGCCCCTGTCTCCGTGAGCCACCAGACGCGGCGCTCTCTGGCGGAGAAGACCGAAGCGGCTATCGCCGCCGCCCTGGACGTGCCGGTGCCGGCGCATTCGCATGCGCGCCGCAGGAGACCTGATAGAGACGCCGGTCCTCCAGCCGGATAGCGCTCAGCTGCCCTCCCCAGACGCAGCCCGAGTCGAGCGCAAGCAGATCGGGCGCGAGCCGCAATCCCAGCGCGGACCAATGCCCGCAGATGATCGTGCTTCCGGCGCTCCTCCTGTCCGGGACGTCGAACCAGGGCAGGTAGCCGTCGGGCGCACGCGTGGTCTCGCCCTTGGTCTCGAACTCCATCACGCCTTCCGGCGTGCAGAAGCGCAGGCGCGTCATCGCATTCACGATCACCCGAAGCCTGTCGGCTCCGCGCAGATCGTCGCTCCACCTGTCGGGCCGCGAGCCGTAGAGCGTCTCGAGAAATTGCGAGTGTCGCGGGCCGCGGAGCTCGGCTTCGACTTCCTGCGCGAGCGATTGCGCGGTGGCGATATCCCACTGCGGCAGCAGGCCCGCATGGACGAGGGTGGTGTTCCCCGCGACGTGGATAATCGGCCGGCTCCGCAGCCAGTCGAGGAGTTCGCCCCGATCGGGCGCGGCGAGCACTTCCGCGAGCGTGTCGTCCCCGCGGCTCGCGACGTGACCCTGGGCGAGCGCCAGCAGGTGCAGATCGTGGTTGCCGAGCACGACCACGGCGCGATCGCCGAGATCGCGCACGAAGCGCAGGGTCGCGAGCGAGTCCCGGCCGCGATTGACCAGGTCGCCCACGAACCACAGGCGGTCGCTCGCGCGGTCGAACCCGAAAGCCTCGAGCAGCGCCTGCAGCTCGTCGTAACAACCCTGGACATCGCCGATCGCGTAGGTTGCCATCCGCCTTCAGCGCCGCATTCGCAGGCGTTGTTGTAATAGAATGGGGCGGCACAATCCCTTTCCAGATCCCTCATGGCCGAGAAGCGCTCGAAGTCGATCATCAGCGGCTTGAAGAACATGCTGCATCGGGACTCCGGGAAACCCTCCGGGCCCGCTGCAAAGCCCGTTGCGCCTGCGCGGAAGAAACCCGCAGCCTCCGTAGCGGAAAAGGCCGCGCCCGCGAAGGAGAGCGTGAAAGACCAGCCCGCCGCCGCGGCTTCCGCCGACGCGCCGGCGGATCAAAAGGCGGCCCCCGAAGCAAGACTCGAGAAGAAAGTCAAGACTCAGCCCTGGTACCGACATCGCCAGCGCTGGTGACGCGCCGCGCGGGTCATACCGCCTCGAACGCCTTGTCCTTCATCGATGCGGCGAATCCGTAGAAGACCTCGTGCACCTTTGCCCAGTTCTTCAGGGCCTTCATGCGGTCCAGCCAGCGGCTGACGTTCGGATACGCCGCGTAGTTCGCGCGCACGATCTCGCCTAGCGCGACAAAGGGTCCGCCGAAATAATCGGCGATGGTGATCTGTTCTCCGCACAGATATTTCTTCTTCGGGCCGAGCAGGCTCTCGTCGAGAACCTTCAGCCACCCCTGCGCCTTTTCCTTGCCCCAGGCGATCGTTCCCGCGTGCGCTTCGTCGCTGCGCCGCTTGTGAGTGGGAAAGATCTGGGGATAGACCAGGCCGTACGCGAATTCGCGGCAGACCTGCGTGTTGATCCAGTCCATCATCTCGTTGACTTTCGCGCGCGCCTTGAGCTCCTTGGGATACGTCGGCGAGCCGATTTTCTCGGCGAGGTACTTGAGGATCGCCGAGCTTTCGGTCAGGCGGAAATCGCCGTCCTCGATCATCGGCACCAGGCGGTTGGGGTTTTTCGCGACGTACGCGGGCTGATAGTGCTCGCCTTTCATGAGATCGACGACCTGCAGCTCGCATTCGATGCCGTTCTCGGCGATGAAAAGCCAGACCGGGCGGCTGGTCGTCGAGACAGGGTGGTAATAGAGTTTCATGGGGAGTTTCTCCTTTCGGATTGCCGTGACCAGGGCGAAACGTGCAATGATACCGAAGCTCGGACTATCGGGAGGACGCAAGGTGCAACGCAAGCCATCCAGGAACCCGCCGGCGGACTGGTCCGGCGCGATCTACCGCGCGCTCAAGTCGCACCGCGTGAGTCAGGTTTCCTACGTCCCGGACGCAGGGCACAAGCGCCTGATCGAGCTTTGCCAGGCGGACAGAGCCATGACGGCGGTGCCGCTCACCACCGAGGAGGAAGGGATCGGCCTGGCCGCGGGCGCCTGGCTCGGCGGAGCGCGCACCGCGCTCCTCATGCAGTCGAGCGGCGTCGGCAATTGCATCAACGCGCTCTCTCTCTGCGCGAACTGCGGTTTCCCGCTGCTCATGATCGTGACCATGCGCGGCGAGTGGGGGGAGTTCAACCCCTGGCAGATTCCGATGGGGCAGGCCACGCCGGATGCGCTGCGCCTCGGCGGCGTGCGCACCCTGCGCCTGGAGCGCGCGGAGGATGCGCCCGGCACCGTGACCGCCGCCGCCGGGCTCGCCTTCGAGGGATACGCTGCGGTCGCCGTGCTGATCGGCCAACGGCTGATCGGCACGAAATCGTTCGGAGAAAAGCCGTGAGCGGGGCGAAGCTCGATCGGCGCAAGGTGGTGCGTACGCTCCTCGATCGGCGCGGAGACCTCCTCGTCGTGGCGGGCCTGGGCTCGAGCGCCTGGGATTGCACCGCGGCGGGAGATCACCCGCTCACGTTTCCGCTGTGGGGTGCGATGGGGTCGGCGAGCACGATCGGACTGGGGCTCGCGCTCGCGCAGCCGCGGCGGCGCGTGCTCGTCGTCACCGGCGACGGGGAAATGCTGATGGGACTGGGGAGCCTCGCCACCATCGCGGCACAGCGCCCGCGGAATCTCGCCATCGTCGTGCTCGACAACGAGCGCTACGGCGAGACCGGAATGCAGAAGACGCACACGGCGTACGGAACCGACCTCGCGGCGGTCGCTCGGGGTTGCGGGTTCGCGAAGGCGGAAGTCGTCCATGCCAACGCCCGGATTGCGGGCGTGCGTTCGGAAATCCACCGGGGGAAGGGGCCGCTTCTGTACCAGATCAAGATCGCGAGCGATCCGGTCCCGCTCGTCCTGCCGCCACGCGACGGCGCCCATCTGAAGCAGCGATTCCGCGAAGCCCTGCTCGGCAAGACCGCCGCGGCGGAGTGACCCGCTCTCATTGCTCCATCGAGCTCGGCGCGAATACCTCCTCGAGCGCGAGCAGGCGCGGCGTCAGTCCCTGCTCGTGCGAGTAGCGCGCCGCCGTCTCCAGCACTTTCCGGTTCGCCACGATGCCGTGGCGCACCAGGGGCGCCCGCAACGCGTCCCCCGCCTCGCGCGTGAGCAGGCCGGCGGCGCGGTAGTAATCCGCGTGCTCGACGCGCTCGCGGTCGGCGATCTCGTTCGCGCGCGCGAACGCCTTGTAGAGATTCAGCACGATCCACGGATGCTTGTCGGCGATTTCCTTCCGGATCACCATCCCGTGGTTGATCGGGAAGATGCCGGTCTTGCGGTAGTAGCGAACGCCCTCGGCCAGGGGATCGGGGAACAGCGGCTTCACCTCCGGGTGGTTCCACAGGTCGGCTGTGCTCCGGTCCACGAGATTGGGATTCACGATGTAGTGGATCACCGCCTCGAGCTCTCCCGAGAGCATCATGCTGCCGATGTTCTTTTCGGCGGGAATCTGCCTGATCGTGACCCCCGGCGGCGGCGTGAAGCCGATGGCGGCGCGGTGGCTGTGAGAAGGCGTGCGCTCCATCCAGAACTCCATGTCCCCGGGCGCGACGCCGAACTCGTGCTCGAGCACTCCGCGCGTCCACAAGGCCGCGGTCTGCTGGTACTCGGGAACGCCGACGCGCTTTCCCTTCAGATCGGCCGGCTTCTCGATGCCGGCATCCTTCCTCACCAGGATTTCGGCATGGAAGAATTTGCGGGTCGTGAAGACGGGCAGGCCTACCCAGCGCTCGTCGCCCTGAGCCCTCGCCATCAGGAGCGAGGAAAAAGACATCTCGGAGACGTCGAAATCGCCGAAGCGCAGCTGCCTCCAGAAGAGCTCCGACGGATGCACCGCGCTGGGAATCAGCGTGATCCCGTCCGGCTCGATCTTTCCGTCGAAAATCGGCCAGGTTCGCGGATTGGATGCCATCGCGATGCTGATCGGTATGTTCATGGTTCTCCCGGAGGGCAAGTGTACCGAAACCCCGCCAGGGCTGACACGAGTCCGCGCGCTGCCATAGAATAAGCGTCCCCCGAGACGGCACAACGAATGGCGGACTTGAGCAACTGGGCGTTTCCGCCCGAGATGCAGCCCAACGTCGAGGAAGCCCGCTTCGACCTCGAGGCGGCGCTCGACTCGATGGTCCTGCTGCGCGCCGAGGTCCCCGAGGACGCCTTCACCGCCGGAATCCTCGGCACCGAGCGCATCGGCAACGGTGTCGTCATCCGCGACGACGGCCTGGTTCTCACCATCGGCTATCTGATCACCGAAGCGACCACCATCTGGCTGAATACGAACGCCGGCAAGGCGGTCGCGGGGTATCCCATCGCGTACGACCAGCCGAGCGGCTTCGGACTGGTGCAGCCGCTGGGCAAGCTTGATGCTCCGGCGCTCGCGCGCGGCAACGCCGCCTCGTGCCGCGTGGGCGACGACGTCGTCGTGGCGGGCCACGGCGGCCGCAGGCACGCCCTCAGGGCCAAGCTCATCGCCAAGCGGGAATTCGCCGGCTACTGGGAGTACGTGCTGGATGAAGCGCTGTTCACCGCGCCGGCGCATCCTCACTGGAGCGGCGCGGCGCTGATAAGCGGCGAAGGGCGCCTGCTCGGGATCGGCTCGCTGATGGTCCAGGAGGAGCTGGCCGGACGGACCGTGCAGGGCAACATGATCGTGCCGATCGACCTGCTCGAGCCGATCCTCGACGAGCTGCTGAAGCTCGGTCGCACCCGGCGGGCCGCGCGCCCCTGGCTCGGGTTGTACGCGACGGAAGTGAAGGGACACGTGGTGGTCTCGGGGCTCGCCGAGGGCGGCCCGGCGGAGCGGGCGGGCGTGCAGGTCGGCGATATCGTCATCGAAGTCGCCGGCGCGCGCGTCGGCGGATTGGCCGACCTGTTCCGGAAGATGTGGAGCGTCGGCGCGGCCGGTGTCGAAGTGCCCATGACCCTGGTGCGCGAAGGCTCGGTGTCCCGCCTTCGGGTACCCTCGGCCGACCGGCAGGATCTCCTCAAGAAGCCCTCTTTGCACTGACGCCCCGGGCAACCTAGTCCGGGCGCGCGGGTCCAAGATCGACAGGCGGCGCATTCCGGCGCTCGCCAAGGAGCCCCGCCGTGGAGAACCGGCAGCACCAGCTGATGCGCCAGCAGATGATCGCCGAGGTGGTGGCGGACGCGGTATTCCTCACCCAGCGGCTCGGCAAGTCCGCTTTCGATGCGCGCGTCATCGAGGTCATGGGCAGGACTCCGCGGCACGAATTCGTCCCGGCCGAGCTCCAGGCCTACTCGTACGTCAACTCGCCGCTGCCCGTCGGCTACGGCAAGACCGTGTCCCAGCCTTTCATCGTCGCGCTGATGACCGACCTGCTCGAACCGCAGCCGGGTGACACGGTGCTCGAGGTCGGCGCCGGCGTCGGCTACCAGGCGGCGATCCTCTCCGAGCTGGTGAAGCAGGTCTACAGCATCGACATCATCGAGGAGCTCGTGCTCGAGACCCGGCGGCGCCTGGCTCGCCTCGGCTACCGCAACATCGAGATCGGGGTCGGCAACGGCTATTACGGCTGGGGCGCGCACGCTCCCTTCGACAAGATCATCGTCACCGCCGCGCCCGATCTGATCCCGCCGCCGCTGATCGCGCAACTGAAGTCCGGCGGCAGGATGGTGATTCCGACGGGGATCCCCGACCGGCAGCAACTGATGGTGCTGGAGAAATCCGCCGACGGCCGGCTCGCGACGCGCGAGGTATTGCCGGTGCGATTCTCCGAGCTCGAAGACGGCGAAGACGCCGCCGGCGCCGCGTGACGCGGCTGCGTTTCTTTCATGCCGCCTCCTTCTCGTCGTCCCAGGCTTTCTCCGGAAGCGGCAGCCCCGCGAGGTCTGCCGCCGTCAATCTGCGATCGGGCTCGATCTTGAGCGATTCCAGAACCAGCATCAGCTGGCGCGTGTGCTGCGTCGGATGCCACACGGTCCGCTCGAGCACCAGGTGCAGCGGCTGCCTGCCGAAGTAGGTATCCATCAGCTGCGTGCAGGCGCGGTCGGGAAAGCCGGCCCACCATCTCTGGAAGCGCGCCAGCACGCTCTCGCCGAAGCTCGCGATGGCCTCGCCGGTGCGCAGCTGCGGCGCCTCCTGCATGATGCGTTCGTAGGTCAGCTCGCGGCCGTCCTGCATCGACTCGAGAAACCCCTCCACGATCCGGAACACGTGATGGCACAGGACGCGGATCGGCCGGTTGCGGTTGCGGAACGGCCTGTCGAGCCACTCGGGCGGGATCTGCCGGATGTAGCGGCACGCCGCGGGGAGCACGATCTCGAGCTTCTTCACCAGCTCCTCGGGACTCAAGCGCTCCTGCAGCCGGACCTTCAGGTCGAGGAACTCGATGACGTCCCCGAGACTCTGGGCGAAGACGAACTTGCCGCCGCGCGACACGACCGGAACGCTGCGCGCCCCGAGCTTGTGCAGCTCCGCCATGCCGGCGGCGTTGCCGTGCACGTTTATCGATTCGTAGTCCACGCCGCTCTTGGTGAGAAACTCCTTGGTCCGCAGGCAACTGGTGCATCCCGGCTGCCAGAAGACTTTGACCCGTTCGGTTTCGAGCATGTCGTGACTCCTTGCTCAAGCGTAAACGCGAGGATAGCGCGCCAATTCCGGCAAAGCCACCGGCGTTCCGGATAGAGGACCGGGCCGTGCTACGATTCCCGCCGGAGGAGGAAGCATGAACAGGCTCTGGATCGTCGCGCTCGCCGCTTTGGTCGCTGCGGCGGCATCGGCGCAGGATTTTCCGGCCCACCCGGTGAAGATCGTCGTGCCCTGGCCGGCGAGCGGCAACGTCGACATCACGGCGCGCACCGTCGCGCCCGCGCTGTCGGAGGCGCTCGGCCAGCAGGTCATCGTCGACAATCGCGCCGGCGCGGCGGGCAGGATCGGGACGACCGCCGTCGCCAAGTCTCCCGCCGACGGCTATACGCTCCTCCTCGGCTCCAGCGGCACCATCACCGCCGGGCCCGCGGTGTTCAAGAACCTCTCCTACGATCCGGTGAAGGACCTGGTCGCCATCGGTCCGATCCAGTCCGTCCCCATCGTGCTCACCGCGGCGCCCAAGACGCCGGTGTCGACGTACCGGGAGTTCGTCGCACTCGCCAATTCGAAGCCCGGAGGGCTGACCATCGCCTCCGCCGGCAGCGGCTCATCGAACCATCTCGCGATCGAGCTGCTGATGCGCCAGGCGAACCTCAAGCTGGTGCACGTCCCTTACAAGGGCAGCGGCCCGGCGATCACCGACCTGCTGGGTAGCCAGGTCGAGACCATGATGGACCAGCTCACCGCCTCGATCGAGCACATCCGCAGCGGGCGAATCAAGGCGCTCGCGGTCAGCTCGAAGGCGCGGTCGCCGCTGCTGCCGAACGTGCCGACGCTCGCCGAGTCGGGCGTGCCGGGGTACGAGGCGAGCACCTTCACCGGGATCTTCGCGCCGGCCGGCCTTCCCGGCCCCGTGGCCGACAAGCTCACCGGCGCCCTGCACCGCGCGCTCTCGGACGCGACCGTGCGCGAGCGCTACCGCTCGATGGGCGTGGAGATCATGGACATGAGCCGCGCCGAGTTCGCCGCCTACGTCCGCGCCGACTACGAGAAATGGCGGACCATCGCGCGCGAAGGCAACATCGTCGTCGAGTGAGCTTCACGGACGCGCGCTTCGACATGGAGGGCTTTCGCAAGCTGCTCGCCCTGCGCGCCGAGATCGGGGGCAAGGGCAGCGGGCGAGACCCCGAAAGCCATCCCGATTTTCATACTACCGGCGCGCGCTGGCGGCGCTGGGAAACTAGCTTCCTACCCCCCGCCGCCAGCAGCACGCCGAGCGCGTACGCCGCCGCCAGCGGATCGATCAGGTAATCCCACAGGTTGCGCGATTCGTAAACGCCGCCGAGGCAGGCGAGGGCGCCGGCCAGAACCACGAGCACGACGAGCACGTAGCCCATGCGCCAGGCGGCCAGCGTCACCAGGAGCAGCGCCGCGGTGAAGGCGATCGACCCGTAGCCCAGCGCGTAAGGATCGAACGCTGTCCACCCCAGCGCGAAGGGGTACAGGAACAGCGCGGCGCCCGCGACCAGCCCCAGCAGCGCGCTCGCTTCCCGGCGCTCGAACACCGCCCGGCCGGTCAGGCGCGCGAAGACCGCGCTCACCGCCAGGGCGAGCGTCGCCGCGCTCGGGTCTCCGGTGGCGCCGCGCACATAGGCTGCGATCGAGAGATCGCCGACAGGAACCAGCACGGCGACGAGAGTCGCGGCCACGAACACGCATCGAAACCGGACCGGAAGCGCGTGGAGGCGAAGCACCGTCGCGCCCACGGCGAGGCACAACAGGCCGCAACCCAGGAGACCGGCGAAATTCGTCATCACCGGCCGCCCTCCAGCCACGCCCGGTTGAAGACCGCGTGCTTGATGCGCGAGCGGCCCCAGGTGTAGAGCACGTGCACGTCGCCTGCGCGATCCTGCATGATCCAGGGATACGAGTACTCGTTGACCGGCGCGCGCGGCAGCAGCGACTCGCCCTCCAGGCTGCGCGCCAGGCGCCAGCTCGCGCCGAAGTCGGCGGAGAGCGCAAGGCTCAGGTCTTCGCGATTCTCCTCGGCGTTGTTGAACGCGAGCAGCAGCGGGCCGCCCGCGAGCAGCACGCCCCCCACCGCGGCGTCCGGATTGGGAAGCGCGGTCTTCACCGGCTCGCTCCAGTGCGCGCCCGCGTCGCCGGTACGGACCATGAGGATGCGCGCGGGCCGGTCTCCCGCGTAGCGCATGAAGGCGACCGCGTCGGTTTCGGAGCGCGGCACGATCACCGGCTGCAGCGAGGATTTTCCCCAGGACAGGCGCGTCTTGCCGATGACGCGTCCGTCGGCGTCGACGCGCAGCAGCTCGCCGAACTTCCCGAGAAACTCGTGATACGCGGGCAGCGCGATGGTCCCGTCGGCGAGCGGGAGCGGCACGCCTTTCACCAAGGTGCTGATGTTGAAGAACGGGGAAGCGATCATGCGCCTGGGCGGGCCCCAGGTCTCGCCTTCGTCTTCCGAGACCATCAGGTTGATCGCGCTGCCGGCCCAGCCGCCCACGGAGACGCTCACGAAGAAAAGGCACAAGCGCCCGCCGCGGTCGCGGCCGGCCACGGGATTACCCAGTTTGCGGACATGACGTCGAAGGCTCCGCTGCGCGAGCTCGCGCGTCATCACCGGACGCTCCGGGCTCCAGGTCTGTTCTTTCGGAGAGTAGACAGAGGTGTAGATCGCGACATCCGCCGCCCCCTCGCGCGTTCCGCCGTACCAGAAGGCGCGCAGCTTTCCGTCCTTGAGCTCGGCCGCGGTCGCGCTGTGGACCGACTGCGTGCTGCTGTTGGGGAGCAGCTGTGCCCCGTAGAGCGGCTTCGCGGATGCCGGCTGCGCGGCGGCGCGGGGCGCGACGAAGCGCGGGGGCGGCGGTCCGTCGAGGGCGCGAACCGCGAGCCCGGCGAACACCAGCACGATCGCGGCCAGGCCGGTCCACTTGAGCCGCGCGCTCATCGTCGCGCGGCCGGAACGTGAGGCCGGGGCGGATTGTGGTAGAGCAGGTATTTCGAAGTCTCGTACAGCGCTTCCTGCAGGCGCCGCAGCTCCGCGACCTTTTCGGGGTAGCGCTCGTGCACGTCCTCGGCGCCCGACTCCGAGCGGTAGCGGAACAGGAACGGCCCCCCCGGGCCGACCCGCAAATAGAACTCGTCATCGAGCACC
Organism: Burkholderiales bacterium; assembly: GCA_035519135.1. Lineage (GTDB taxonomy): Bacteria > Pseudomonadota > Gammaproteobacteria > Burkholderiales > SG8-39 > VBDM01. Next base: position 31,196 of record DATIWX010000012.1, read on the forward strand.
CCGTCCAGCCCGATCAGCGAAAAATGCCGGCCGGCGGGGCCGAGATCGAGCAGATCGCGCCCGATCCCGGTGTTGAGATAGGGAACGCCGAGCAGGCCGAGGGACGTCGGCAGCGCGTCGGGCAGACTGGCGGTGAAATCGATGCGGGTACCCGCCTTGACCAGGGCGGGCGCGTAGATGACGCAAGGCACGTGGTAGCCGGTCAGCAGCAGCTGTTGCCAGGGCGTCTGCCGGGTGGAGGGATTGCCGTGGTCGCCGTACATGATGAACACGGTGTTCCTGAAAGCGGGCCATTCCCGGGCCTTCGCGAAGAACGAGCCGAGCGCGAAGTCGAGGTAGCGCATGCCGTTGTAGGCCGCGAGGCTGTCGAAACCGTTTTCCGCCAGCACCGCATCGTCTGCTTTGGCGAGCTCGAAGCCGGGGTGTTCGTCGGGGATGCCGAAGGGCCGGTGATTGCCCGAGGTCTGGAGGAAGGCGAAGAAGGGCTTTCTCTGGTTGCGGAGTGTCTGGTGCACCTTGTCGAACAGGACCACGTCGGACACGCCCCAGCCATCCACCTGCGGCGCGTCGTAGTCGCCCTCCTCGAAGACGTGCAGGCCCGGGATGTTGTGTGTGAACAGCCCGCGGATGTTCCCCCAGGTCGCGCTCCCGCCGAGAAAATAATACTTCTCGTATCCTTCGAGCGCGTTCACCAGCGTGTGCTGATTCACCACCAGCGGATTGCGCGAAGCGGTGGTGTTCCCGTTCACGTCGGGAATGCCGGTGAGCATCTCGAACACCGATCGCGGCGTCGGGACTTCCGGGACGAAGAAGTGGGTGAACAACAGCCCCTCCTTCGCGATCGCGTCGAACTGCGGCGTGGGATCGAGCGCGTTGCCGAACACTCCGGCCTTGAACGCGGCGAAGGACTCCAGGTGAATCACCACCAGGTTGTACTTGATCGCGGGCTTGCGCGGCGGCGTGACGTAGCGGGCGAAGTCGAGTTGGCGCGGGTCCGGCGACTTGATCCCGAGGAGCGCGGCCGTGTACGCGTAGTGCTCGCGCACCTTGTCCGCGTCGTAGGGGAGGTTGCGGTTTTCCGCGGTGTCGGTGAGAAACAGGACCGGATTGAGACCGAGCGCGGCCACCGCGTCGCTCGATGAGAAATAAGCCTCGCTCCAGCGCAGCGGATAGCGTGACCACTTGCCCCAGATCCCGGCCACGACCAGCGCGGCGAGGACGGCGATCGCCGCGCGCTTCGCCCACTTCGGGAGGGGATTCGAAGGCGGCACCAGGCAGCGCCGCGCGGCGCGCTCCGCCACCCAGGCATACGCAACCGTGAGCAGCGCCAGCCCGAGCACGCCCGGCAGGATCGGATAGGTCTCCCACGCCACCCGCGCCGCCACGCCGACCGGCGTCAGATGATCGACGAGGCTCGCGTTCAGGCGCACCCGCACCCAGGCGTAGTGTCCGAAGTCCACGAAGTAGAGCAGCAGCACCGCGCACTCCGCGGCGGCGAGATAGGCCAGCCAGCCGATTCGCGCCGCGCGGCGCCGCACCGGATCGAGGAGCGGGATCCCCCCGAGGAGAGCGAGCGGCAACAGCAGCAGCAGCGCGAGCCGCAGGTCGAATTTCGAACCCAGGTAGAAGGCCTTGGCCAGGTCTCCCCAGGACGCCCCCGCGAGCGTCTCGCGAAATGCAACCCAGAACGCCACCCGGAATGCGACGAATACGGCCAGTTCGATCGCGACGAGCGCGAGCAGGAAGCGCGCGAGCGCCGGGAGTCGCCTGAACATCCCGGAGCGCCTAGGCCGCCTGCGCGGTCGCGGCCAGATGCGACTTGAAGCGCAGGATCCGGTCCAGCGTGTTCGCTCCGGTCTGGTGAGGCGGCAGCACCTCCCACAGCTCGGACTGCGGCATCAGCTCCGCGAGGGCCCACGCCGCCGAGCGCGTGTGCCGGCTGTCCGCCCCCGACATGATCAAGGCGGGGATGTGCATGCGCATGAGCTCCTCGCCGCTCGCGCCGGAGGGCATGGTGTCGTTGAAGATCGCGTCGCGGCTGCGCGCGCAGATCTCGAGATAGCGCCCGACATCCTGCTCGAGCAGCTCGGCGGCGAATTCGGGATAGACCGCGGCCGGCGATCCCCATGGCCCGATCTCCGGGTCCAGCCAGAAATTCTCGCCCCGCGGAGCGCGCTCGACCACCGCGGCGAGGCCGTTGGCACGCACGAAATCCATGTGGCGCCGGAAGAAGCCGTGGCCCTTGCTCATCCACAGGTAGCCGCCCACGGGCCAGTGCAGGATCAGTCCCTTGCACGAGCCCGGATGTCGCGCCGCGAAGGCGAGCGCGAGCGACGCGCCCATGCAGCTGCCGAGGAGCACCGCCTCCTTCGCGCCCGCCAGGTCGAGGAGGGCCCTCGCCTCGCTCGCGTACACGTCCCAGCCGAGCGGCTCGACGCGTCCGCCGGAGAGGCCGCATTCGCGGCGGTCGTAGGCGATGCAGGTGAAGTGCTTCGACAGCGCCGCGATCCCGTCCATCTGGCCGAAGGCTTCCTTGCCTCCCGCAGCGGTCCAGCGCGAGATCACCGAGCGCCATCCTCCCGGCGCGAACATCAGCAGGTGCGGACCCGAGCCCTGGACGAGGTAGTGAATCCTGATGCCGTTGATCGTTGCGAATGGCATGGCGTATCCTGTCCGCTGTCGAGCGACCGCCCGCGGACGGCGGCAAAAATTATAGCGAGAACCGCCGATGCACGGAGGGATTCTGCGATGAGCGACTCATGACCGACCCGGCGGCGGGAATGACGCCCGGCGCCGAGCTCGCCGGCAAGGTGGCGCTCGTCACCGGCGGCGCGAGGAACATCGGCCGCGCGATCTGCCGCTCGCTCGCAGCGGGCGGCGCCGCGGTGATGGTGAACGCCAACACCTCCCAGAACGACGCGAAGAACACCGTAGCGATGATCAAGTCCGCGGGCGGAAGGGCCGCCTGTCACATCGCCGACGTCACCGACCCGGCCGCGGTCGCGAAGATGGTGGATGCGACGGTGAAGGAGTTCGGGCGCCTGGACATCCTGGTGAACAACGCCGCGGTGAGGAGCGAGACGCCCTTCGAGGACATCAAGCTGGACGAATGGAAGCGCGTGATCGCGATCGTGCTCGACGGCGCGTTCCTGTGCACCCAATCCTGCCTGCCGCACCTCGCGCGCGTGCGCGGCGGCTCCATCGTGAATCTCGGCGGCCTCACCGCGCACAAGGGCGCGACCGGACGCGCGCACGTCATCGCCGCCAAGTCGGGCATCGCCGGCATGACGCGCGCGCTCGCGCTCGATCTCGCGCCCCACCGCATCACCGTGAACTGCGTGGTCCCGGGAACCATCGAGACCGTGCGCGGCCTGCCGGGCGCCCCGGCGCGGCCGAAGGACCGGCGCGGCCTGCCTCCGATCGGGCGCCGCGGCGAGCCCGAGGAGGTCGCCGCTGTAGTGCGCATGCTGTGCGGCCCCGACGCGCGCTACATCACCGGCCAGACCATCCACGTGAACGGCGGCGGCTTCATGCCGTAGTCAAAAGTCCGATCGCCGGCGCCGGTCCTGCTTGCGGCGCCGCTGGGTCTCCCGGCGGCTTTCCTCGGTGCGGCGGCCCGCTCCGTCCCGCTCCACCACGCGCCGCTGCCCGCCACGCCGGCGGTCGACGAAAGCGGCTTTCTGCCCGGCTTTCACCGCCGCCAGCCAGCGAATCCCCTCCTGGTCGATGTAGAAACACTCCGAGAAGTCGAGGACCACGTCGCCTCCGCGCGCGATGGCGCTGTGATAGGTCGCCTCGATGACCGGCAGCGAGCCATAGTAGAGATTGCCGCGGATCTTCAGCACATTGCCGCGGAGGCTGATGCCGGGGTGCGCCTGCTCCCACTTCGAATAGGCGATGGCGAGCGCCGCTCCCACGAGCACGGCTTCGAACAGGTCCAGCAGGAGGACCGAAAGAAAGGACGCCGTGAACACCATCGCTTCGGGGCGACTCTGGAAGTGGGGCTTGATGTCCTCCCAATTGATCATGTTGGCCCCGAGCAGCATGATGATGCCGGCCATAGCCGGCATGGGAATGACGGCGATCAGGTTGGCGAGGAACAGCACCAGCAGCAGCAGCCACAGCGCCGAGCTGGCGATCGCGACCCGGCTGTGAGTTCCGAGCTTGTGCACCAGCCACATGCGGTTGAACGACGCGCACGTGGGCAGCGAGGAGAGGAACGGCAGCAGGCAGTTGGACACGGCGTCGGAGAAAATGGCCTTGCGGCTGTCGGTGAAGCCGCCGGCCTTGCGGTTCATGCGCCGCATCGCCGCCACGGTCTGGAACAGCCCGAGCAGGGCCAGGGTCAGGGCGCCTGGCAGGATCGCGACCAGGTCCGGCATCGCCTCCTGGCTGAACGTCGGCAGGGAAGGAAAGACAAAGCCGATCGACGACAGGTTTCCGATCTGCTCGATGAGAGTGTTTTCCGCGCCCAGGCGGACGTTCAGATAGTGCGAATAGAGCGTACCGGCCACGATGCCCGACAGGATGGCCCAATTGCGCAGCCGGTCGAACTGCTGCACTACCACGCAGGTGATGAGCGTGATCAACCCCACTTCGATGGCGTGAAGGTTGCCGATCTCCAGCACCGCGAGGAACGATTGCCAGGCGATCCACAGCGGCCATTCGACCTCGGTATTGAGCGGCAGCCCGCCGAAGGTGGTCAGCGATCTGAAGATCAGGAAAAGCCCGATACCGCAGATCATGCCGTTGATCACGGGCTCGCTGATCAGGTCGAGCATCCGGCCCAGAGGGCGCACGACATAGAACAGCAGCTGGATCATCCCGGCCATGAGGCCTAGGGTCAGCGCCAGGCCCATGTACTCCGCGCCGAAGGGCGGAGAAGTCGGCAGCAGGGTGACGCCGATGGTCGCCGACATCGCGGTGTTGGGGCCGCCGTGAAACACCCGCGAGGGATTGAGCAGGCTGCAGAACAGCACGCCCCAGATGGCGGCATAGATCCCGAAGTGCGGAGGCACGCCGGCCAGGGTCACCGAGAAGGCGACGGCCTGCGGCAGAGTCACCAGCGCCAGGGTCAGGCCGACCACCAGATTGCGGTTGAGCTCTGGCCAGTGCTTGCGGAACTCACCGGCCAAAGCCGGGGCCCTCATCGGTCGCGCCCCGATTCCCGCTCGACCGGCACTCCGCCGCTCCGGTCCGCCGCCGTCAGCCGCAGCAAGGGCGGCAGGACCTTCATCATCACCTGATGACTCAGGGCAACCACCGGCCCCTGGCGATCGCCGGCGGGCCTGGGCAGATTGCTGATGTAGTAGGCGATGTCCCGGCACTCCTGGTTGGGGAGCGTATTCTCCTGTCCCGGGGGCATGTTGCGGCAGATGAACCCGGGCAGGATGGTGGAGACGTAGTAGAAATAGTTGCGCGACTGCGCGTTCCAGGAATTGGGCCCCGCCAGGGCGGGAGCGACCACGCGGCCGTCGGCCTCCGTGCCGAAGGCCTGCGGGCCGTGACAGCGCGCGCATTTCTGCTTGTAGAGGGCCTCGCCGCGGACGTAGTCGTCGCCCTGCTTGGGCGTGGCCGAGGCGGGGATCTCGTCGACGCCCTGCTCGTCGTGGTGGTTGCCGATCTTGTAGTCGAGGGCGACCGACAGGAAGCGGCTGTAGGCGGTGACGTCGCGTATGAGGTCGTCGGAGATGTTCGGCTTGTAGCCGTTGGAGGAATTGATGTAGCACTGCATCTGCCGGAGCTCGAACGGCAGCAGCAATCCGGTGAAGCGGTCGTACATGTCCGCCATCGCCCAGGAGGCGCCGAGGCTGAGCGAGCCCTTCAGCGGGTTGCCGCGCGCGTCCTGCTTGTCCCCGATGCTCTGGTGGCAGTGATCGCAGCTGAGTTGCGTGCCGCGGATGAAACGGGTGGTGTTCCAGCGCTCGTGGCCTACGTCGCCGGCGAGCCGGCCCTGGGTATCGTCGATGATATTGCAGCCGCGCTGGATGGCGCGCACGTCCTCGTCGCTGTAGCCGCGCGCCGTGATTCGCGCGCCGGTCTTGTGCAGGACGTAGGGGGACTGGTAGCGCTCACCGCTGGCGAGCCCGTAGCGGCGCAGCTTATCGGCGCAGCCGGGCGTGAGCGTCACCTCGGCCTTGCGGATCGATTCCCTCTGCCCGTGCTGGTGCGTCGCCACGAGATAGACCCCTGCGGACGCGAGCACGACCAGGACGACCCTGGCCAGTTTTCCGGTAAACGTCGACATGCTAGCCTGCCTTCCTGATGGCGCCTTCGCCCAGCTGGAGGTGATGCGCGACCGCCCGCGCAAGCAGGCGGATGTCGCGGACCGCGGGATCGTAGATCGTCGGCGCGAAGCCGTCCATCGCGCCGGCGTAGCAGCGCCTCACCCGGTCCTCGAACGAGACCCGCATTCCCAGCTTGGGGTCGAAGCGGTCCGAGTTGACGAAGGCATAGGCCAGATCCTCCGCCGTATGGCAGGACGAGCAGGAATTCGCGCTGTCGCCGGCCTTCCTGCGGGTAAAGCGCGGCGCGTACTTGTAGGTGTAGAAAACGAGGTTGTAGCCGTTCTGCACGGCCCGCACGAACTGGCCGTCGTCGCCGAAATAGTCGATGCCGTAGTCGGCGTTGAATTGCTTCCATCCGGGCTCGGGCGAGACCCCGGCGTGGAACGCAGGGACGCCGGACCCGAGATGCGCCCAGAGGACGAACGCGGCGATCGCGCCGACCGCGGCCGGCGTTTTCATTCGCGTCCAGCCTGCATGCCGCCCAGGCTTCGTCTCGGCGGGCGCGTCGCCGTCCGGGGAGGCGGACGGATTCATGGCGCGGGGCGCAACTTCTGCCCGGCGCCGCCTTCAGGGCCGAACACCGCGCTGGTCATCCTGCGGGCAGGATCGTAGTCCCGGTCGTCCGCCTTCCCCAGTTTCGTGGTCTCGGCGGCTTTCAATACCTTCCTGCCGGCATCGCTTTGCTCGAGGTCCACCAGGATCGCCTGAATGGACAGTCGCAGCTTTGCCGGCATGGTGCGCTTCACCGCCCACGGCAGGAAAAGCAGCGGTTCCGTGGCCGCCAGGATCCTGAGCTCCCGCGCGTCGATGGCGTTCTTCACCACCGGCAGATCGATGAGGATGTCTCCGCCGCCTGCGGCATCGGCCTGCTTGTGATAGAGCGCGAGCAGCGCGTTCGGGGGGTTGACCGCGATTTCCGTCTTGAAATCTCCTTCCTTCAGTCCGGCCCGGGCGAGGAGATACCGGGGAGCGATGTAGCTCAGCATGGCGTCCCTGCCGCCCCCGAAGATGATGGTGCGTCCGCGCAACTGCGAAATTTCCGTAATGCCGCTGTCCCGGCGCACGTAGAGCGCGCCCGCAACCGCATCCTTCCCGAATTCCTGGCTGTGCGCGACGACACGGTAGTTCCGTGCCGAGCGGATATAGTGGTATTGGTTGTAATGCACGATATCGTATCGCCGTTGCGTTACACCTTCCCAGAAGGAATTGAAATCCTTGGACGTGATCAGTATAACCTTGCGGCCGAGCCGCTCGCTCAGGTAGTCGGCCAGCGGCGCGTACATCGTGGTGATCTGGGTGGCCTTGTAGCGCGGAAAGATCCCCAGGATCAGATCATGTTCCGCCGCCCGCGCGGCGGGCGCCGCTGCGGTGATCGCGATCAGCCAGACTGTCAGGACGATCCGCTCGAAGGCGCGGTGAATCACGTGGCGGCCGCGGATATCCGTAGCGGCCCGGAGCCGTCTCGCTTCAGATAGCCGACGTAAGCCTCGTCGGGCATGGGCTTGGCGAAGAGGTAGCCTTGCGCCAGGTCACAGCCCTGGGTCGCGACGAAGCTCAGCTGCTCGTGGTTCTCCACCCCCTCGGCGACGACCTTGAGGTCGAGGCCGTTGGCCATGGCCAGAATGGCCTTGACCAGCGAGACGTCGTCGGGATTGCCGGGCAGGCCGGCGACGAAGCTCCGGTCGATCTTCAGCACGTCGAAGCGGAAGCGCTTCAGGTAGCTCAGCGACGAATAGCCGGTGCCGAAGTCGTCCAGCGACAGCTTGACGCCGACCGCGCGCAGCTTGTTCAGCTCCTCGGCCACCTGGCTGTGATCGTCCAGAAGAACGCTCTCCGTGATCTCGAGCTCCAGCGCCTCGGGCGGGACGCCGTACATCTTCATCAGCTCCCCCAGCCTCGCGGAAAAGCGCCGCCTGAACTGGATGCGGGATATGTTGATCGCGAGGAATCCCGGATCGATCCCGCCGTCGCGCCACGCCCGCCAGTAACGGCAGGCCTGTTCGATAACCCAGTCACCGATGTCGACGATCTGCCCGTCGGCCTCGGCGAGAGGGATGAACTCCGCCGGGTTGATGGCGCCCCGCTCGGGATGAATCCAGCGCAGCAGCACTTCCGCGCCCCGGTGGCGCCGGTCGGCCGTAGCGACGATCGGCTGGAAGTTGAGCGTCATCTGGCCGAGCTCTATCGCCACCCGGAGGTCCTGCGCCATTTGCACGCGCTTGCGCAGCCGGATATTCATCTCCTCGGTGAAGAAGGTGGCGGTGCCCTGCTGCGTCGCCTTCGCCTGGTACATGGCGTTGTCGGCGTTTGCCAGAAGGGATTCCACGTCCTCTCCGTTGTCCGGATAGACCGCGATCCCGATGCTGCACTGGGCGACGACCTTGCGCCCGCTCAGCTCCTGCGGCTCGGCCACCGCATCCAGCAGGCGCTCGGCGATCTTTTCCACCTGCATCTCGCTGCGGATGTCGGAGGCCAGGACCAGGAACTCGTCTCCGCCCAGGCGCGCGACGGTGTCGGCGTCCCGCATGGCCTCCTGCAGACGAGCCCCGATCGCGACCAGCAGCCGGTCGCCCACCGCGTGACCCAGGGAGTCGTTCACGCTCTTGAAATCGTCCAGGTCGATGAACAGCACGGCGAAGCGCTGCGCGGAACGCTTCGCCCGGCTGATCTCCATGCCGATCCGGTCGAAAGCCATCAGCCGGTTGGGAAGTCCGGTCAAAGTGTCGAAGTTGGCCTGGTGGTGGAGCTGGGCCTGCTCCCGCTTGATCCCTTCGGCCATGGCGTTGAATGCCGTCGCCAGCAATCCCATTTCGTCCGAGGACTTGACTTGCACCACGGCGTGCTGGCCGCGACCGACGTCCCGGGACGCGGCGATCAGCCGCTGGATCGGATTGAGGATGTTGAAGCGGAAGACCGCGTAGATCGCCAGGCTCAGGAATACGACGACCGCGGCCAGCACCAGCATCTTGATCATCAATTGCCGGCGGAATTCGCTCTGCACCGCCTCGCGGCTGAGACCCACCAGAAAATGCCCCAGGAGCCTTCCTTCGTAGGTGATGGGAAACTGCAGCTTGATCAGCTCGTCCCGGTCGTCCAGCTTCTGCAGGACCTTGAGCGCGTCGCGCGCTTCGGTCTGCCCCAGGTACTTCCTCGCAACCGGATCGGTGCTGTCGATATGGGAGCTCAGCACCGCCCCCTCCGGATTCGTGATCACGCTGTAGACGACGTCGGGCTGCTCGGAGACCTCGCGGGTGTAGTTGTTGAGCGTCAGGAAGTCGAAGGCGAGTATGGCTTCCGGGCTGACCAGCGAGATCAGCCGTCCGAGCGCGCGGCCGCGCTCGATCAGCTGCTGCTCGTGGAAACGGAACGAGGCGTCGAGGTCATAGATCGTGCTGGCCGCATTGGTGCCGGCCAGGATGATCAGCACGGTAAGAGTGAACTTCGCGCCCAGACCGAGCCGCATTAGGTCTCCCCTGTCTCTTAACGTCCTATTATGTTCGTGGCTTAACCCCGTTGCCGCCGTTTAGTTTAGCCTAACGGACGGACGCGCACGCAGTGCCCTGACAGGGACTACCGGACAATGCGCGCAAGGTATCCCCCCGATGCCGAATATCAGCGTTCCGTTATATTCGCCGAGCGCGCTGCGGGATCGGGACACCGCGCCCCGCGCCGTTCATTCCGGCTGGATTCCCGCCTGCTTCACCAGTTGCGCCCACTTGGCGATCTCGCTCTTGATGAAGCGGCCGAGCTCGGCCGCATTCATCGGCGCGACGTCCACGCCGATGCCGGCGAACTTTTCCTTCACCTCGCCCTTGGCGACGCCGGCGAGGGCCGTCGCCTCCAGCCGCGCGACCACTTCCTTCGGCGTGCCCGCCGGCGCCACCAGCGCGAACCAGGCGATCAGCTCGTAGCCCTTCAGCTCCTCCGCGATCGCGGGCAGCTCCGGGGCGAGCGGTGTGCGCTTGGCCGAGGTCACCGCGAGGCCTTTGAGCTTCCCTCCTTTCATCTGCGCCAGCGCGTTGCCCAGGTCCACGAAAGTGAAGGCGAGCGAGCCGCCCATCGTATCGGTGATGGTCTGCGGAATGCCCTTGTAGGGCACCTCCAGCACGTCGAGCCTGCCCATCGACTTGAGCATGGCGAGCGACACCTGCGAGCCCGAGGAGCCGTAGCCCGCCGACAGCTTGCCCGGCTGCGAGCGGGCGTGCGCGAGGAAGGACTTCAGGTCGCGCGCCGGGAAATCGGGCCGGGTCATCAGCACGAACGAGGTCGTGCCCAGGCGCGCGATCGGCGCGAAATCCTTGACCGGGTCGTAGCTGAGCTTCTTGAACAGGCTGACGTTGGCCGCCTGCGGCGTGTTGGTGGTCACCAGCAGCGTGTAGCCGTCGGGCGCCGCGCGCGCCACTTCGGCCGCCGCGATGCCGCCCTGCGCCCCGGGCTTGTTCTCGACGACGAAGGGCTGCTTGAGCGCCTCCTGCAGCTGCGCTCCGGTGAGGCGCGCCACCTGGTCGGTGGCGCTTCCCGCGGGGAAGGGCACCAGCAGCTTCACCGGCCTGGCGGGGTAAGTCTGCGCGGCGGCGGAAGCGCTGAGGAATGCTGCCGTGAGAAACGCGAGCGATCGATTCATGCTTTTCCTCCGCCGGAAAAGCGGGATTATGCCTCGCCCGCCGGCGGCCTAGCGTATTTCACCACCAACTCCAGTTTGCGTCGTGGCGATGACGAATCTGCGTAACCGGGTCGTATCCAGGATCGTCGAACCAGCGGCGCAACTGACGGTCATTCATGGTGCGTAGGCGGTGATCGAATGCCCGGCGGTACCAGCGCGGCGCACTGCTTCGAATGGTGACCTCGGCGTCCGAGTGGAAACGCGCTATCGCGCGACGGCCCTCGGACGAATGACGATCGAGCAACGCGTGCGCCCACGAAGGCGTGTTGTCGCTCTGGTCGCTCAGCACCCAGCGATACTCGTGGGTCTGACCGCGACGGCGGTATGTGCGTGACATGACGTGTCTCCTGTGAAGGACAACTACGTCATGGCGTGCGCTCCTTTCCGGTGGAATCGTTTGAACAGGGACGCGAATTTACATCATTCGTGGCTGGCCTGGAAGCCGATCCCGCGCCTTGGCGGATCGGGTGGAGGTTGCAGCAGCGGCAACAGCTTGCGATAGATATCACGCAGGGCGCTGTCGTGCTGCAGCAAAGTCCGGTCGATCTCCGCCAGGCGCTTCAGGATGACGGCGTTGGCGGTCAATTCCTCCCGAAGGCGCACAAACGCTCGGATTACGTACACGCTCATACGTACCGCTTGTTCGCTGCGCAGGATGTTCGCAGCCATAAGCGCACCGTGCTCTGTAAACGCCCAAGGCCGATATGTTCTCCCACGCCGGGACGCGGAACTGGTCGCAAATTGCGACCAGTTCGACGATTGCCCAGCGGAATTAGCTAGTTGCGCGCGCAGCTGCGGGTATTCGGCGTCAGAAATCTGAAACGCAAAATCATCCGGGAAGCGGCCGCGATTGCGCTTGAACGCTTCATTGAATCGCTTGGTGTGGGCGCCATACAGGCGAGCAAGATCGGCATCCAGGATGACGCGATGGCCCCTGATCGAGAAGATCAGGGGCTCAAGCGAGGAAAGATCGATGGATTCTTTCGCCATCGACTCTCAACGCGTGCGCCCCTTGACGGGATGACGAATTCGCCAGGCGACTAGGCCGCGGCCCGCTCCGCGCCTTCGCCCGCGAGGTACTCCTCGTAGCCGCCGCGGTAGTCGATCAGCTGCGCGACCCCGCCGGCAGAAGGCCGCAGCTCGATGATGCGCGTGGCGAGCGAGGACACGAACTCGCGGTCGTGCGAGACGAAGATCAAGGTTCCTGTGTACTTGTCGAGCGCGGTGTTGAGCGACTCGATCGATTCCATGTCGAGGTGGTTGGTCGGCTCGTCGAGCAGCATCACGTTCGGCATCTGCAGCACCAGCTTGCCGATCAGCATGCGCTGCCCCTCGCCGCCCGAGATCACCTTGAGCGATTTCTGCTGGTCGTGGCCGGAGAAGAGCAGCTGCCCGAGGGTCGCGCGCACGATCTGGTCGTCCTGTTCCTTGTCCTTGCGCCGCCAGCGGCCCATCCATTCGGCGAGGGTTTCGTCCGACTTGAATTCGTCCGCCGGGTCCTGCGGCCAGTAGCCGAGGTTCGCTTTCTCCGCCCACTTCACCGTGCCGGCGCCCGCCTCGAGATTCCCGGCGATGCAGCGCAGCAGCGTCGTCTTGCCGATGCCGTTCGGGCCGATGATCGCCACCTTCTCGCCCGCCTCGATCGACAGGCCCACGCCCTCGAAGAGATTCCGGCCTTTCCCGTAGCCCTTCGCGAGGCCCTGCACCTCCACCGCGAGCCGGTGCAGCTTCTCCTTGGGGTCGACGGTGAAACGGATGTACGGGTACTGGCGGCTCGAGGGCTTCACGTCCTCGACCTTCAGTTTTTCTATCTGCTTCATGCGCGAGGTCGCCTGGCGCGCCTTGGCCTTGTGGGCGCGGAAGCGCCTCACGAACTCCTCGAGGTCCGAGATGCGGTCCTTGGCCTTCGCGTTGTCTTTCTGCTGTTGCTGCTTCGCCAAGGTCGAGGCTTCCATGTAGTCGTCGTAGTTGCCCGGGTAGACCTTGATGCCGCCGTAGTCCACGTCGGCCATGTGCGTGCACACCGCGGAAAGGAAGTGCCGGTCGTGCGAGATGATCACCATTGTGCTCGTCTTCTGGTTGAGCACGTCCTCCAGCCAGCGGATGCTGTTGATGTCCAGGTTGTTGGTCGGCTCGTCGAGCAGCAGGATGTCCGGATCGCCGAACAGCGCCTGCGCGAGCAGCACCCGCAGCTTCCACCCGGGCGCCACCGCGCTCATCGGCCCGCCGTGCTGCGCGATCGGCACCCCCAGGCCCAGCAGCAGCTCGCCCGCGCGTGCCTCCGAGGTGTAGCCGCCGTACTCCGCATATTTCGACTCCAGATCCGCCGCGCGCAGGAAATCCTCCTCGTCGGCCTCCGGGTCCGCGTAGATCGCGTCGCGCTCGCGCATCGCCTGCCACATCTCCGCGTGCCCCATCAGCACCACGTCCAGCACCCGGTCGTTTTCGAAGGCGAACTGATCCTGCCGCAGCCTGCCCACGCGCTCGTTCGCGTCGATCGCCACCGACCCCGCGGAAGGCTCCAGCTCCCCGCCCAGAATCTTCATGAACGTGGACTTGCCGCAGCCGTTCGCACCGATCAGGCCGTAGCGATTTCCTCCGCCGAATTTGACGGAAACGTCCGAAAAAAGGGGCTTGGCCCCGAACTGCATGGCGATGCCGGAAGCGACGATCACTTGAGGTCCTGGAAATAAAAAAGCCGGCCGCGGCCAGCTTGGATGCGTCTAAAGCGAGGGCGGATTATACCAGTCTCTCTGCCAGTGCTTGACATGCAAGAGATTGCTTGCCTATAATCATGCAATAGATTACTTGCATGTGGCGTCCATGGCCGACACCGACTTGCTGTTCAAGGCCCTCGCCGATCCCAGCCGGCGGAAGCTCCTGGACCTGCTGCACGCACACGACGGCCGCACCCTCAACGACCTGTGCGAGCACCTGGACATGACGCGGCAGGGCGTGACGCAGCACCTGGGCGTGCTGGAGGCGGCGAACCTGGTCGCCACCGTGTGGCGCGGCCGCGAGAAGCTGCACTTCCTCAATCCGGTGCCGCTGCAGGAGATCTACGAGCGCTGGATTGCCAAGTTCGAAAAGCCGCGCCTCAAGGCGCTCTCGGATCTGAAACGACGACTGGAGAAAACCAATGGCTAGATCGACCTTTGTCTACGTGAGCTACATCCGCACCACGCCGGAGAAGCTGTGGTCGGCGCTGACCGACGCGGAGTTCATGAAGCAGTACTGGTTCGGCGTGCACGGCGAGAGCAAGTGGACGGCGGGATCCTCGTGGAAGAACGTGTCCCCCAAGGGTCAGATCCTCGACGCCGGCGAGATCGTCGAGGCCGAGCCGCCGCGGCGCCTGGTGATCCGCTGGCAGAACCAGTTCAAGCCCGAGTTCAAGGCCGAGGGCGAGTCGCTGTGCACGATGGAAGTGGAACCCAGCGG
>DATIWX010000013.1:0-5679 GCA_035519135.1 Burkholderiales bacterium
GGTCCCATCAGCGGGTCCGCTCGACAGCCTCCCGCCGAATAGGTGCCTGGGCTCGCTTCTTCTCGCTCGCCGGTCGGCCGGGACCTTGCCGGTGACCGCCGTTTGCGGCTAGTATAGGCCTTGGCATATGCCAGGAGCTTGAGATGGAATCCGAACGCATCGCCCGGCTGTTTCGCAACGGCAGGAACCAGGCCATCCGCATTCCGAGAGAATTCGAGCTCCCGGGAACCCAGGCGCGACTGCGCAAAGAGGGCGAGGCGCTGATCATCACGCCCGTCAAGGAACGATCGTTATTGAGCACGCTCAAGGCGCTCCGCCCGATCGACGAGAATTTCCCGCGAATCGACGAGCTCGCGGCTGAGGAGGTGGACCTTTGAGTGAGCGGCCGGCGCTCCCCTACCGGTACCTGCTCGACACGAACATCGTGTCCGACCTCGTTCGCAATCCACAAGGCGCGGTGACGCGCCGCATCGCGCGCATTGGTGAGGACAAGGTCTGCACGAGCATCATCGTTGCGTGCGAGCTGCGCTACGGTGCGGAGAAGAAGGGTTCGACCAGGCTCAGCGCACAGCTCGAGCAGATTCTGTCGGTGCTGCCTGTCCTCCCCCTCGGCGGGGAAGCGGATCGCCATTACGGCAAGATCCGCGCCGATCTCAAGCGCAAGGGCACGCCGATCGGTCCACATGACATGCTCATCGCGAGCCATGCGCGGGCGGCCGGCTTGACGCTGGTGACGAACAACCTCGCCGAGTTCAAGCGCGTCGGGAAACTGAAGCTGGCGAACTGGTTGTAGTCGCGTATCCAAGACTCCAAGACCACCGGCTCGGAAACGGACACCTACAGCTACCCGAGCACTAGCAATCGCCTCGCCTCGATCGTGGGCTCTAGTAAGAAGCGCAGATGTGTGACTCAGGCGGCTTGAGGAGTGGACTGGACTTGGCAGCCCAAGTCATTGAGTCGGCGGACGAGCCGCAGGATCGCTTTGGAGCGGTCGCGGCAGGTGAAGTGCTCGGCGCCGAGGTCGCGCTGCATAGGCGATGGCGATCGCGCCACCTTGACACAGCCCGATAAGCGGAAAGCGGGCAAGTCCCAGCGCATCGACGACAGCCGTTCGGTCGGACACCAGCGCGTCGAGAGAAACGTCAGCGGGATCCCGATCGGAGAGGCCTGAGCCGCGCGGGTCGTAGCGAACGAGCATCCGTCGATCGGTCAGCGCCTCCCACCAGTGCCGCCAGACGGGATTGACCCAGTCAAGCTCGAGGTGCGTAAACCAATTGTTGACGCGGACGAGGGGCGGGCCCTCGCCGGCGGTTGCGAAGGCGATCCGCACGCCGTCTCTTGCGGTGCAGAAACGGATTTGCTGTTTCATCTGCGGATTGCCCTCCACGCTTCGCCATTATCCTACTCAGCGCGAAGCGTTTTTCGCGTCAGCCCGAACCTGACTGCCAAGAAACAAAATCTGCCAACCGCAGGGGCGGGCGACTGGAACGGCATGTCACGGCGACGAAGCGCATGGCTAGGATCGGCATCATCAGGTGCCCGATGGGCAGCTCGCTGACCGCCTGCTGCCAGTCTGGCGGTCTGCTTTGTTCAAATTCGTCCGCCTGCTTGGGTCGGACCCAGGTGATGCGCGTCAAGCGGCGCGGCAAGGGCCGTGAGCTGGGCTAGAACTGCGGGGGAAGCGGCTCCTCCGCCTGAGTCGGGGCAGCGAATTGCGCCGGAAAATACCCTGCCCCGGACGCGATCGGGGCTGCCTGCGCGGCGGGCACGACGAAACCGAGCGGCGTCGTTTTCAACGGGAGTTGAGGGGTGATGGCGATTTTCGCGACCTCAAGCGGCGCGGCGCCGAACGTCAGCGCGATGCCGACAACAGCGATCGCGCCAGCCGCGAGCACGAAGACGGGGGCGAGTCTGGTTGGTTTCATGATCACTTTCTGGTGTGACGCTCTGTCCGGGCGGAGTTGCCCAAGTTTGAAACCCTCCTTGTGTATGGAACGGGCCATGTAGCAGCGCCAGAACGCCTGCGTTTCGCGCGCCGCTATCGGACTTCTTGTATGCAAGGTTGTATGCAAACTCGTATGCCAGCTCGTATTCTAGCCTCTCGCTGCACCAACTATTGAAAATATTTACAGGTATGCTTTTGCGGACGATTCTTGCGCTGCCGCGTCGATCCGCTGCGTTGTCGCGGCCGGTGACTCCCCCCCATGGCGAGAGGTCGTTAACGCTCCCTCGTTTGCGGGCGATCTGAGCACCCCGCTATTTGAACTTGTTGGACGCGCGCTACTTCGTGGCGACGCTGGTTTCCGCTGGGAACGCGCTCTGGCAAGCCGCTGCTACCGGGGCTGTCCGAGCCCGTCCTGACCACGAGTGGCCAAGGAGAAGAGGGGATGCTGCACCCACGGCGCGGTCTCGCCGATCCCTCGGCGGCCCGAGGCGCCCCGGGGTGCCTTGTGGGTGCCTAGGAAGCTCAGATCGGACGTCGGTCAGCATTCGAGGCCCCCCGGGGGCGCCTCCGGGGTGCCTCAAGAAGTGAGTCGCGCGCTGTCGCGCGTCGTGGGGTCCGCAATATCGGGGATTCGTCGCGCGATCCGACGCAGCGTCGGTGCTGCTTGACGCAGCAATATGCGTCGAAGGCACGCCCCATGAGATGGGGACGCTGCGCTGACGCTCCTTGCAGCAGCGCAGGGCCCCTCACACCCGGAACAGCGGTTGGAGCAGGCATCTTTGTGGATATGTCGATTTTTCTTTGATTTTTCGACACGTTGTGGTGATATGTCGATGCTCTCGACATGACGGCGCCCCTTGCCCGCCTTCGATCCCACCCGCCCCTATAACGCGCTCCCGGCGCTGCCACCCAAGGCGGACGTCGAATCGCGGGCCGTCCTGAAGACGTGCATCGATGCTCGGGCGGCGCTCGCGTCGTTAAAGCATGCCGGCACCCTGCTCCCCAATCAGGCGGTATTGATCAACACCGTGCCGCTCATGGAGGCGCAAGCGAGCTCCGAGATCGAGAACGTCGTCACCACCGCCGACACGCTGTTCAGGCAGGCCCAGCTCGACGAACGGACGGCGGATCCCGCGGCGAAGGAGGCGCTTCGCTACCGCACCGCGCTCCGCCAGGGCGTGGAGCTGCTGAAGCGTAGGCCGCTCGGCACGGCGATCGCCGTCGAGGTCTGCTCCACGCTGATGGGGCGGGACATGGATGTCCGCAAAGTCCCGGGTACCGTCCTTACGAATCCGGCGACGGGCAAGGTCGTGTACACGCCCCCGGTCGGCGAAGTGCTTCTCCGGGAGAAGCTCGCCAACTGGGAGCGGTTCATCCACGAGCACGAGACGGTCGACCCCCTAATCCGCATGGCGATCGCCCACTACCAGTTCGAGGCGATCCATCCTTTTCTCGACGGCAACGGGCGCACCGGGCGCGTCCTCAATGAGCTCATGCTGATCGAGCAGGGCCTCCTGGAAATTCCGGTTCTGTACTTATCGCGCTACATCATCCGGAACCGGGCCGACTACTACCGTCTGCTGCTCGCGGTGACGCGCGACGCGGCATGGGAGGCGTGGGTCCTCTACGTCCTTCACGGCGTCACCGAAACCGCCAGCTGGACCACCGCAAAGATCGCCGCGCTCCGGGCGCTGATGGCGGCGGCGACGGAGTACATCCGGACGCGCCTGCCGAAGCTTTACAGCCACGAGCTGGTCGAGGCCGTGTTCATGCAGCCGTACTGCCGCATCCAGAACCTGGTCTCGGCGGGGATCGCGAAGCGGCAGACGGCGTCGGTGTACCTGAAAGCGCTCGTCGACATCGGGGTCCTTCGCGAGGTCGAGGCTGGGCGGGAGAAGCTATTCCTGCATCCAAGATTCCTCGATCTGCTGCTTAGCAACACTCACACCTTCACGCCGTACGCGTTGCCGGAGTCTCGCCGGGCGCGCGAGGCCACGCCGGCAGGCCGTCAACGGGCGAAGAAGCCCGGTGAGGGCCCGAGGCGCAAGGGGTAGGCCGGGCGGCTCGGATGCGGGTTCCGCGCGGACTTGGGCGGCAGAGCCCAAGAGAGCTCGTCTTTGAGGGGGGCTCTCCGGGGGTCGGCCCGGCATGAAACGGCGCTAGGATCACGGCGTACCTTGAGTGCACGGAATCGAGCTCACCAGCGGGATCCGTGCGAAGCGTGACCCTTACGGGTCCCTGGGTTGAGATACCCAGGCGCGGCGCTCGATAAGCGCATTGGAGTGAAACGCCCCGGCTAGACCGGGAGCATCGAGAAGTTGTCCTGGCCGCGTCTTCGCTCGACGATACCCGGCCTGTCATCGGCGATCGGAAGTCCCTGGAGGACTCCGATCACGCAGCAGCTGAGCGCGCCAAGCAGTTCCCACGGCGCAACTTGGGATGTCGGCTCGACCGACATCCAGGGAGACGACTGGCAAGGCCTCGAGCCTCGCCACGGTCGTCGTCCTGATGTGTGCACCGCTCCGCGAGAGCCGCGACGTGTGATGCGCGCGTGATCCGGCCGAGCTCACCGCTCGCCTGACCGCGCCTCCCGCACCACCGTCGCCGGCGAGCGTCGTCACTGCGTCAGTGACGACGCGTCTAAGGCCTTGGCGTTTCAGGCCTTCGCGCACGCGGTCCAGCGTGAGGAGAGACGTGACGGGGCCTCGCGGCCCCATCACATCGCCCAAGAGGGAGGCGCAAAGCCTCCACGCCGTCCACCCGGACGGCAACCCGTCCGCGCCCTCACCGGCGCTCCTCGGCCCCTGGGTCAATGGGCCCCGATGCGGCAGCTCTCGTTCCTCGAGACGCGCATCGGAAGCCAGATGGCGACGTGCAGCGCTGGCAGCTCAAGCCATCAGAGCAACTGCATCCGGGAGTGGTGTCCCGTGTCCCTCGTAGCTCTCGCCTGGCCACGGCCGGCGGGACGGACAGAAACACTTACCGAAGGGATCACACCGGCAACTGACGAGACACGAAGACCGCGACGGAAACCGCCCGGGAGGGGCTATGCGCGATCTGAACTATCAACTGAAGCAGCTCTGCCGCCGCAACCGCGCCGGCATCGCCGGCGGCGTCGAGTGGCTGAGCGGCGCCGACCCCGCCACGTTCCGGGAACCGACCACCGGCCTCTCGATGGGCGAGCACATGGAGGTCACGCGCGCGAAGTGGGAGATCTCGCGTACCCGCCGGGACGAGGTCGCGCTCGCGAGCCACCGCAACGCGGTCGCCGCGGCCGACAAGCTCGCCGCCGAGATCGTTCCGCTGGAAGGCGTGACGCGCGACTCGGGGCCGCGTGCTGAGACCTCCCTGGAGAAGCTCGCAACCCTCAAACCCGCATTCGGTACCGACGGCACCATCACCGCGGGCAACGCCTCGCCCGTGACCGACGGCGCGACCGCAGTGCTGCTCATGAGCGAGGAGTGCGCGGCGCGAAGGCCGCAAGCCCCTTGCTTTCATCGAGGCCATGGACTTCGCCGCGCTGCATCCGGACGAAGGCCTGCTCATGGCCCCCGCCATCACGGTGCCGCGCCTGCTCGCGCGCGCCGGCCTCGAGCTCGCCGACATCGACCTCATCGAGATCCACGAGGCCTTCGCAGCGCAGGTGCTCGCGAACGCCGCGGCGTGGGAGCGCGGCTGGAAAGGCCCCGCCATCGGACCGCTCGACTGGAGCCGCGTCAACGTCAACGGCAGCT
>DATIWX010000014.1:0-41034 GCA_035519135.1 Burkholderiales bacterium
CCATCGAGCCAGTCGGCATTGCCAAGACGAGCGGATAGTTGCTTCAGCCGTTCGCGGAGGCGATCTTCGACCAGGGGCAGGCGCTCCTTGGTCCAGGGCTTGTCGCCCTCCAGGAGCTTGGCGGTTGCGAGTTCAAGGATCGGCGGCTCCACCGTGTTGAGCGCGGCGAACATCCATGTAATCGCGCGCGCCCGCGCATTGGAATCATCCGGCAGCAGGCCCACATGGCGATCGGCGATGTGGAAGACGATCGACCCTGTCTCGAACAGTGCGAGGTCGCCCTCCTCGTAGGTGGGAATCTGGCCGAAGGGATGAAGTGCCAGATGCGCGGGCTCCTTCATCGCCTGGAACGAAACAAGGCGCACCTCGTAGGGTTTGCCCACCTCTTCAAGGGCCCAGCGAACGCGGGTATCACGCGCCAGTCCTTTTCCGCCGTCGGGTGATCGCTCAAAGGCGGTAATAGTGATAGTCATTGTGTGCCTGCTCCCGACGGTCGGCGGTGTGGCTTGTGCGGCCTAACGTCGGAAATCAGCGGCGGGCCCGCACAGCGTTCGGTGTGGCGCAGCGCTCGCGGCCCGTCCGCTCTGGAGTGACAGGTTAGATTGCATTCCGCGATTCACTTGGAACGCTTCTGCAAGTGCTGTATCGCGCGTACGAGTGTGGCGTCGGTGCGCCAATTTGGGTCGGCACTCACGCGAGCCTGTGCCAAATCCCGTGCTTCGTCCTCGCGGCCCATTTGAACGAGAGAATAGATTGCCTCGTTGATTCCGGCGGGTCTTCCGACCACTCGAGGATCTAGTTTTCGAGCCTCGCTGACCGCCGCGACCGTTTCCTTAAGCATGTCCAATTGGTAGTACGCCATGGCTAGACCGAGATAGACACCACTTTCCGGGGTAAGCCTGTTCGCGGCCAAGCCATTCTCGATTGATTCCTTGAATTTCTTCTGAACCAAGAATGTCTTCGCCAAGAGGCGATACCCGCCGTGCCAATTGGGATAATCTTGGACGAGACCGCGACCCTTTGCTTCAGCACCTTGATAATTGGCGCGTTCAACATCGAGGTCGCCAAGCCCGAAGCGGAGTTCTTTTTGATACTGCGTTGGACGACTCAGCGCACGCGTAAGCAACTTTTCCGCGTCGTCGTAGCGTTTCGCTTGGAAGTAGAGCGTGGCGAGCCGCGACTCAAAAATACCAGTCCCCTCGCACGCTTTACTCTGCGACTCAAGAGCCTTCGTGGCAGCCGCCACACCTTGAGAAACCAAAGTACTACTCGCTTGGGACCACAGCCTCTCGCATTGCTCGGACTGAGACTGCGCTCGCACTTCGGTCAGAAACGATGAGCATACGGCCAGGAAGAGTAACCAAAGAGTCTCGCTTTTCATTCGCTCCCTCAAGCTATGTGAACGCCACCTGCAATCCAACGTTCGCGGCCACGCGCGGGCGCGGAAGATGGTTGACCAACGTTCGATGCTTCTCGAACCGTCGCGGTGGGGCGCGCTGTTAGAGCGCACTACCTGTCGGTCCCGCGAGCGCATGCCTGGTTTGTTCACAGACGTATCCTGCTTCAAGCGAATAGTGCGGATCGTGGTTTCCCCACACACGTGCCACTCGATTGCCCCGAGCAAGCTCCAACTGGAAGTATCGGCTGCAACGCGGCGCTGAGTTTGCATGTGGGATCCATAGTTGTGCGCTCTAACGTTAAATGATCTTCCGAAAACCAGCCTAATCTGGCGTGCCAATTTGCGCTGTTCCAGATTATCTCGCGGATTCAAAATCATCCGCTACTCCGGGGAATCAAGCTCCCAGATTAGACTGCAATACGGCGCGAAACCTTGCAAGGCAGCGTTTGTCCGGATGATCCTTACGCCCCAATGCGGGTTTCCCCGATTGTAGAAATGACGCTCTGTATAATTCTCTCCTGGAAGCCAGAGGAATCGCCATGCCCTCCTTCGACATCGTCTCGGAAGTCAACAAGGTCGAGCTGAAGAACGCCGTCGACCAGGCGAACAAAGAGATCGCGAACCGCTTCGACTTCAAGGGCTCGGACGCGCGCATCGAGCAGGCCGAGCTGGTGCTGACGCTCTACGCCGACGACGACTTCAAGCTGAAGCAGGTCACCGACGTGCTGTTGATCAAGTGCGCGAAGCGCGGCGTCGACGTGCGCATGTTCGACGTCAAGGGCATCGAGAAGATCGGCGGGACCAAGGTGAAGCAGCCGATCAACGTCAAGGTGGGGATCGAGCAGGAGAAGGCGAAGACCATCGTGAAGCTGGTGAAGGACTCCAAGATGAAGGTGCAAGCGAGCATCCAGGGCAACGCCGTGCGGGTGTCGGGCGCGAAGAAGGACGACCTGCAGGCGGCGATTCAGCTGGTGCGGAAGTCGGTCTCCGACATCCCGCTCCAGTTCCAGAACTTCAGGGACTGAGGCCCTTGATCCAGCGCTCGTAGAGCCGATCCGCGATCCGGTTGAGCGACTGGACGCGCTCGTCGAGCCGCTCGAACATCTGCGCCGGAGTCTGGACCGAGGGCCCCGCCCTCGCGACCAGCTCCTTCTCCCAGTCCTCGCACCAGCTGCGGATCAGCTCGGGCGTCATTTCGACGTGGCACTGCATGCCGAGGTGCTTGCCCAGCACGAAGGCCTGGTTGGCACAGT
The DNA here is from genome assembly GCA_035519135.1 of Burkholderiales bacterium. Taxonomy (GTDB): domain Bacteria; phylum Pseudomonadota; class Gammaproteobacteria; order Burkholderiales; family SG8-39; genus VBDM01. Next base: position 2,653 of record DATIWX010000014.1, read on the forward strand.
AAGGGCTCTCGGCGATGCGCGTCGCCTTGGGCGGGATGCTGAAGGTCTCCCCGTGCCAGTGGAAGCCCGAGAACTCGCGGGTGGTGCCGAACCACTCGCGCGCCGCCTCCCCGTCGGCGACCGCGACCTTGCCCCAGCCGATCTCCTTGACCGCGTTGCGCGTCACCTTTCCGCCCAGCGCCTTGGACATGAGCTGGCCGCCGAGGCAGTGCCCGAGCACCGGAATATCCGCGTCTGCCGCGCCGTTTATCAACCCGAGCACGTCGCGGATCCAGGGGAGGTCGTCGTTCACGCTCATCGGTCCGCCCATGAATGCGAGGCCGGAAAATTCGCGCGGATTCGCAGGCACCTGCTCGCCCGCATCCACCTTCACCAGGCGCCAGGGAACGCGGTGCGCATCGAGGAATGTGGCAAAATAACCTGGCCCTTCGGTGGGAGAGTGGCGGAAAATGGCGACGGGCTTCACGTGCAGAGCGATCCTTTTCTGATGCACATTGTAGCGTTTCTGGTTTTTCTGCTGCCGGGTGCGGTCTCGGCCGCGGATGTCAGCGTGAACGGGCTGTTCCCGAACAAGGCGGTCGTCGTGATCGACGGCGGTGCGCCGCGCGTGCTCACGGTGGGCCAACAGCCCGTCAACGGCGTTTCGCTGCTCTCCACCGATGGCGAGACGGCGACGTTCCTCATCGACGGCCAGAAGAAGACGCTCAAGGTAAGCCAGCATCAAGGCGGGCCGGCTCCGGCTTCGTCTGCGCAGAGCGCGACGCTCACCGCCAATACGCAGGGGCACTTCCTGGCGGACGGGCAGATCAACGGCGGCTCGGTGCGCTTCCTCGTCGACACCGGAGCGACGACGGTGTCGCTGTCCTCCGCCGACGCGAGCCGGCTGGGAATCGATTATCGCAAGGGACAGCCGGGCCTGATGGGTACCGCGAACGGCGCGGCGGTCGCCTACAAGGTCAAGCTCGACACGGTGCGCGTCGGAAACATCGTGGTCAACAACGTCGATGCTGCCGTGCTGGAAGGCAGTCAAATGCCTTTTGCGCTGCTCGGCATGAGCTTCCTCAACCGCATGGAAATGCAGCGCGCAGGCCAGACGATGGTGCTGATCAAGAGGTACTAGCGCAGCGCCGGGATCTACCAGCGCTTGGTGATGGTCAGGGTGTCCCCGTTGCGCTGGATGTCGACGTGCTGCAGAAAGGTGCTCCCGAGGAGCACGACCGGGAGCTGCTCGCGCCCGCCCTCGACCACGGAGGCGGCGACGTTTCTCACCAGGATTTCGCCGAGCTGAACGCTCTCCAGGTTGACCTGCCACGCCGCCGCCGGCCCGTTGGCGGTGCCGTAGATGACGCGCCTGCCCGAGGCGAAGTCGACTCCCATGCGGCCGGCGTCGGTGCGGTTGAGGGCCACCGTGCTTGCCCCGGTATCCACGATCACCTGGACCGGAACGCCGTTGATGTGGGCCGTGGTGACAAACAGGCCGCTCGGATTGGCCTTCAGCACCAGGGTCGAGGTCGTGCCCTGCCCCAGACGCAGGCTGTAACGCTTGCCGTCGACCTCGACCAGCGCCGCGTCGGGCGTCGCCGACACGAGGAGGACGCCCTCGGGTGACGACTCCCCGTCCCGCAGCGTGCGCACGGTCGCGCCGTTGATCATCAGCTGGGCGCGACCCGGCGTGAGCGACATGACCATCGCGGTCGCGGCGCGCGCCGGGGCCGCGTATCCCGCCAGGAGCGCGAGAGCGAGAGCGAGCGACCGGATCGGCCCCAACCTCGTCACGCCCTGCTCTGCGCCTTGTCCTTCTCGATCATCGCGTAGGCCGAGTGGTTGTGGATGGACTCGAAGTTCTCCGATTCCACCTTGTACCACTCGATGCGCTTGTCGCGGTTGAGGTCCGCGGCGATATCGCGCACCATGTCCTCGACGAACTTGGGGTTGTCGTAGGCGTGCTCGGTGACGAATTTTTCATCGGGCCGCTTGAGCAGCCCGTAGAGCTCGCTCGAAGCGTGTTTCTCGGCGTACTCGACCAGCTCCTCGATCCAGACGAAGCCCCTGGTGCGCGCGGCGATGGTGACGTGCGAGCGCTGGTTGTGCGCGCCGTAGTCGGAAATACCCTTGGAGCAGGGACAAAGGCTCGTCACGGGAACGACGACCTTCATCTTGAAGCACTTCTCGCCCTTGTCGATCTCGCCGATGAAGGTTACCTCGTAGTCCATCAGGCTTTTCACCTTCGAGACCGGCGCGGACTTGTTGATGAAATAGGGAAACTGCATCTCGATGTGCCCGGACCGGGCCTCGAGGCGCTCGACCATCTCGCCCAGCATCAGCTTGAAGGTGTCGACCGAGATCTCGCGCTCGTGCGCATTGAGGATCTCGACAAAACGCGACATGTGCGTGCCTTTGAACTGGTGGGGCAGGCCGACGTACATGTTGAACACGGCGACGGTATGCTGCACCCCGCCGGAGCGCTCGGCGACGGTAACCGGGTGCCGTATCGCCTTGATTCCGACCTGGTCGATGGCGAGCTTGCGCGTGTCCTCGGAGTTCTGGACGTCGGGGATGGCAAGCGGATCACGGATATTCATGAAGAGCCTTTCGTTGCGATGGGCTCAGATTGGACGATTCTAGCATGCGTCCCGTTCCCGCTTTTTCAAGGCGGGAGGCGAAGCAGGCCACCCCCGGGTCAGGCCAGGCGCCTTCGAATCGCGGCCACGATCCCGGGCTTGTCCAGTCCGACGGACGCGAGCAGCTGCGCCTGATCGCCGTGGTCGACAAAACGGTCGGGCAAGCCGAGGTGGAGCAGCGGGGTCGCGCTCGAGCGCTCCGCGAGGGCTTCCGCGACCGCGCTTCCCGCTCCGCCGGATACGGCGTTTTCCTCGACCGTGACCAGGAGCCGGTGCGTCGCGGCCAGCTCGGCGACGAGGTCCGCGTCCAGCGGCTTCACGAAGCGCATGTCGGCGACGGTGGCGTCCAGATCCTCCGCCGCGGCGAGCGCCGGCCTGAGCAGGGTGCCGAAGGAGAGAATCGCGACGCCGCCCTGGCCGTGCCGGCGCAGCACGCCCTTCCCGAGGGGCAGCGCCTGCATCTCCTTCGAAACCGCCGCTCCCGGGCCGCTGCCGCGCGGATAGCGCACCGCCGCGGGCCGCCCGAGCGAGAACGCTGTATACAACATCTGGCGGCATTCGTTTTCGTCGCTCGGCGCCATCACCACCATGTTGGGCACGCAGCGCAGGAAGGTAAGGTCGAACGCCCCGTTGTGCGTGGCCCCGTCGGCACCGACGAGGCCCGCGCGGTCGAGCGCGAACACGATCGGCAGGTTCTGGATGCAGACATCGTGGATCAGCTGATCGTAGCCGCGCTGCAGGAAAGTCGAGTAGATCGCAAGCACCGGTTTCATGCCCTCGCAGGCGAGTCCCGCCGCGAAGGTGACCGCGTGCTGCTCGGCGATGCCGACGTCGAAGTACCGGTCGGGAAACTCCTCGGCGAAGCGCACCATGCCCGAGCCCTCGCGCATCGCCGGGGTGATGCCGACCAGGCGCGGGTCGAGCTGCGCCATGTCGCACAGCCACTCCCCGAACACCTGGGTGTAGGTGGGCTTGCCGCCGCTCGCCTTCTTGATCCCCTGCGCGGGATCGAATTTCCCCGGCCCGTGATAGAGCACCGGATCGGCCTCGGCGAGCTTGTAGCCCTGCCCCTTTTTGGTGACCACGTGCAGGAACTGCGGGCCCTTCAGCTCCTTGATGTTCTTCAGCGTGGGAATCAGGGAATCCAGATCGTGGCCGTCGATCGGGCCCACGTAGTTGAAGCCGAATTCCTCGAACAGGGTCGACGGCACGACCAGACCCTTGGCGTGCTCCTCCATCTTCTTGGCGAGGTGCCACAGCGGCGGCATCCCGGCGAGCACCTTCTCGCCGGCCTTGCGCGCCGCCGCATAGAACCGCCCCGACATCAGGCGTGCGAGATAGCGGTTGAGCGCGCCGACCGCGGGCGAGATCGACATGTCGTTGTCGTTGAGGATCACCAGCAGGTCGGTGTCCATCACGCCGGCGTTGTTGAGGGCCTCGAAAGCCATGCCGGCCGACATGGCGCCGTCGCCGATGACCGCGACGACGTGGCGCTTCCTTTCTCCGGTCTCGCCCTTCAGCTTCGCTGCCTGGGCCATGCCGAGCGCGGCGCTCACCGATGTGCTCGAGTGCGCCGTACCGAACGTGTCGTACTCGCTCTCGCTGCGGCGGGGAAATCCCGAGATGCCGCCGGTCATGCGCAGGCGGCTCATCGCCTCGCGCCGGCCGGTGAGGATCTTGTGGGCGTAGGTCTGGTGTCCGACGTCCCACACGATCCGGTCATGGGGGGTATTGAAGACGTGATGCAGGGCGATGGTCAGCTCGACCGTGCCCAGGTTCGACGAGAGGTGGCCGCCGGTCTGGCTGACCGACTCCAGGAGAAAGCTGCGCAGCTCCACGGCGAGCCGCCCGAGCGAGCGCCGGTCCATCGCGCGCAGGGCGGCGGGATCGTCGACGGTCTTCAGGAGCTCGTACGCGCTCGGATCGAAATCGACCGACCCGGCATCCGGGGCGCTCCCCGGCAAGTCCGCTTTTCCGATCGCGCTCATGAGCCGCGCATTATCCCGCAAAAGCCGGCCCCACGCGCGCCGTAGCGGAGCGTCAGAATTTCCGCAGGACGATGTAGTCCGCGAGATCGGCGAGCCGCTGCGCCGCGCCGCCCAGGCCCGAGAGCGCCTGCTGCGCGTCCTTGCGCAATTCTTCGGCGAGCGCCTTGGCGCGGGCGAGCCCGAGCGCCGAGACGTAAGTGGGCTTGTTGCTGGCCGCGTCCTTGCCGACGGTCTTGCCGAGCGTCGCGGTCGAGGATTCCTGATCCAGCACGTCGTCGACGACCTGAAACGCCAGTCCGACGCACTTCGCGTAGTGATCCAGACGCTCGAGCTGGGCGGCGCCGAGCGCGTTCGAGGAGCGCGCACCCAGTGCGACCGCGGCACGGATCAGCGCGCCCGTCTTATGGATGTGCATGTACTCCAGATCAGGCACGGTCAAGGTGTGCCCCACGCTGGCCAGATCGATCGCCTGTCCGCCTGCCATGCCGCGGCTGCCGCTCGCAGCGGCAAGAATCTTCACCATCTCGAGCTGGACCGCAGGATCCTCCGAAAGCCTGTGATCGGCGAGCAGCTGGAACGCGAGGGATTGCAGGCTGTCGCCGACGAGAAGCGCCGTGGCCTCGTCGAACTCCACGTGACAGGCAGGCTTGCCCCGGCGCAGCACATCATCGTCCATGCAGGGTAGATCGTCGTGTACGAGGGAGTACGCGTGGATGCACTCGACCGCGCAAGCGGCCACATCGAGCCGCGCCGGGTCGGCGCCCGCAAGCTCCCCTGCGGCAAACGTGAGGAGCGGACGCGCCCGCTTGCCTCCCCCGAGCACGGCGTAGCGCATGGCTTGGTGCAGGCGCTGCGGCGCGATCGCCGCGGGAGGCAGGAGGCGCTCCAGCGCACTTTCGACACGCGCCTGGACTTTCGCCATCCAGGCGGTGAAGTCACTCGTCGTCGGCACCGGGAAGATTCTTCAGGGTGTTCTCTTCCAGCACCTTGACCTGCTGCTGCGCCCGCGCAAGGACCCCTTGGCAGTACTGCGCGAGCTCGAGGCCGCGCTTGTGCGCCGCGAGCGACTGCTCCAGGGTGAGCTTTCCCGACTCCATCGTCGACACGATCTTCTCCAGCTCGGCGAGAGCCGCTTCGAAGCTTTCGGGCTGATCGGTCTTCGGAGGCTTGGAGGTCATGGGGAACAGGCAAAATAGCCCATGGGGAAAAGGCGGTCAAATTCACGCGCACAGGTTGAACTCGGGAGGCTGGGCATGGTCCCTTGGATGGCGCGCGCCCGGCACCAAGATTCTCTGGTGCCTCCAGTGAAAAAGGTCTAGAATCGCGCCCATTTTATCTACCTGCCACCTTAGGGAGCCCCTCAGCCCTTATGTCCGACCTGCCCGGTTCGCGAGCACTCAAACCCAACGCCTCGCAGCTTCCCGTTTCCTGGTATTTCGATCCGAAAGTATTCGAGCTGGAGCAGAAGCTGCTGTTCGGGACCGCTCCCGGATACGTGGGGCACGAGCTGATGGTCCCCAACGCGGGTGACTACCACACCCTCGCCTGGATGGACCACGGCAAGGTGCTCGTCAGGAACGCCCGCGGAATCGAGCTCCTCTCGAACGTCTGCCGCCATCGCCAGTCGATCCTGCTCGAAGGCCGCGGCAACACCCAGAACATCGTCTGCCCGCTGCACCGCTGGACCTACGACATGCAGGGGGAGCTGCTCGGCGCGCCGCATTTTCCCGAGAACCCCTGCCTCAACCTCGGCACGACCCCGCTGCAGAACTGGCGCGGCCTGCTGTTCGCGGGCGGGCGCGACGTCGCCAAGGATCTCGCGACCCTTTCCATCGCCGACCAATTCGACTTCTCCGGGTACATGCTCGACCGCGTGATGACCCTGGAGCTCGAGCAGAATTGGAAGACCTTCATCGAGGTCTACCTGGAGGACTACCACGTCGTGCCCTTCCACCCGGGCCTGGGAAACTTCGTCACCTGCGACGACCTGAAGTGGGAAATCGCGGACTCGTACTCCGCCCAGACCGTGGGCGTGAAAGACGGATTCTCCAAGGCGGGTACGCCCACCTACGCGAAGTGGCACGAGGCGCTCACCCGCTACATGGACGGCAAGCCGGCGAAGCAGGGCGCGATCTGGTTCCTCTACTACCCGAACGTGATGATCGAGTGGTATCCGCACGTGCTCGTGGTGAGCACGCTGCTGCCGCGCTCGCCGACGCACACCACGAACGTCGTGGAGTTCTACTATCCCGAAGAGATCGTGCTGTTCGAGCGCGACTTCATCGCCGCCGAGCAGGCGGCGTACATGGAAACCGCGGACGAGGACGACGTCATCGCCAAGCGCATGGACCGCGGCCGGCGGGCCCTGTACGAGCGCGGCGAGAACGAGGTCGGCCCCTACCAGTCGCCGATGGAAGACGGCATGATGTACTTCCACGAGTACCTGAGGCGCGGCCTCGCCGGCCACATCTAGCTTCCGGTTCGTCGTCCCTGGGACGCAGTGCCCTCGGCGCCGCGAGTAAGATAGCAGCATGGTCCTCACTGCACTGGTCGACACCGAAACGCTCGCGCGGCACCTTGCCGCTCCGGACTGGGTGGTCTTCGACTGCCGCCACGAACTGATGGTCCCTGAGCGCGGCCGCACCGAATACGCGCAATCGCACATCCCGGGCGCGCGCTTCCTCCACATGGACGAGGACCTTTCCGCGCCAAAGACGGGAAGGAACGGCCGGCACCCGCTCCCCGACGCTGTGACATTGATGGAGAAGCTCGAGCGGGCCGGCGTCGATTCGAGGAAGCAGGTGGTCGCCTACGACGCGCAGGGCGGGATGGCCGCCGCGCGCCTGTGGTGGCTGCTGCGCTGGCTGGGCCATCTTCCGGTAGCAGTCCTCGACGGAGGCTGGACCCAGTGGCTCGCTGAGGGGCGACCGCAGACAGCCGAGGTGCCGCAACCGCGGGCGACGCGATTTTCGGGGAAGGTGAACAAGACCTGGGTCGACGCGGATTTCGTGCGTTCCCGGCTCGGCGATCCCGGCACGGTGCTCCTCGACGGCCGCACTCCCGACCGCTTCCGCGGGCAGAACGAGACCATCGATCCTGTCGGCGGCCGCATTCCGGGCGCGCGCAACCGCTTCTACAAGGACAACCTCGACGCGAGCGGACGCTTCAAGCAGCCGGACATCCTGAGGGACGAGTTCCGGGCAGTCCTCGGCGCGACGCGGCCCGAGGAAGTCGTCAACTACTGCGGCTCCGGCGTATCGGCGTGCCACAACCTTCTCGCAATGGAAGTAGCGGGACTGCGCGGCGCCCGCCTCTACCCCGGCTCGTGGAGCGAATGGATCGCCGACCCTTCGCGCCCTATCGCTTCGGGCGAGCCGCGGCCCGGCGAGCGATGATCGCCGATGCCATCCTGGTCGTTCATGCCCTGTTCGTCCTCTTCGTCGTCGGGGGTCTCGTCCTCATCCTTCTGGGCGCCCGGAGCCGGGCTTGGGTGCGCAACCGCACGTTCCGGGCCTTGCATCTGGCCGCGATAGCATTCGTTACCGCCGAAGCACTGCTCGGCATCACCTGCCCTTTGACGATGTGGGAAGACGTGTTCAGAGGCGGCGGCGGCGAGCGGAGCTTCATCGGTCGCTGGGTCGCGCGCCTGCTCTATTACGATTTCCCGGAATGGGTGTTCGCGACCGCCTACTGCGCGTTCGCCCTCGCGGTGCTCTGGGCATGGCGTGCGATACCGCCGCGTGCGCGCTCATCGGGTTCGCATAACGCGCTATGATTTCGGGATGAAGTCCTACCTCGATCTCATGCGCCACGTGCTCGAGCACGGGCACAGAAAAAGCGATCGCACCGGAACCGGCACGCTGTCCACCTTCGGCTGGCAGATGCGCTTCGATCTCTCCGCCGGATTCCCGCTGCTCACCACCAAGAAGGTGCACTTCAAGTCGGTGGCCTACGAGCTGCTCTGGTTCCTCAAGGGTGAAACCAACGTACGCTGGCTGCAGGAGCACGGCGTGTCGATCTGGGACGAGTGGGCGGACGCGAGCGGCGAGCTCGGGCCGGTATACGGCTCGCAATGGCGCACCTGGCCGTCGCCCGACGGCAGCGCCATCGACCAGATCGCGCAGGTGGTGGAATCGATCCGCACCCGGCCCGACTCGCGCCGCCATATCGTCACCGCGTGGAACCCGGCGGAGATCGAGAAAATGAAGCTCCCGCCCTGCCACGTCCTGTTCCAGTTCTACGTCGCCGGCGGGCGACTTTCCTGCCAGATGTACCAGCGCAGCGCCGACATCTTCCTCGGCGTGCCGTTCAACATCGCCTCCTACGCCCTGCTCACCATGATGATGTCGCAGGTGTGCGCGCTGAAACCGGGCGAGTTCGTGCATACCCTCGGCGACGCGCATCTCTATCTGAACCATCTGGAGCAGGCGAAAGAGCAGTTGACGCGCTCGCCGCGGCCGCTGCCGCGCCTGCGGCTCGACCCGGCGGCCAAGGACATCTTCGGCTTCCGCTACGAGGACTTCACCCTCGAGGGCTACGACCCCCACCCCGCGATCAAGGCCCCGATCGCGGTCTAGGAGACTGCGGCTCGGTCGGATATCGTCCGGCGCAGAAGGGCAGCTTGAGCGATTGCGGGCGGCGAGGGCGAAGGAACGGCGGCCCCGTCGATGGGTACGCCGAGAATCTCCCGGCCGGTCTCTTTTCCGCCGGCGTCGCGGTACACCAGCTCGTTCGTCTCGAAGTCGTACTCGGGATGCCCGGAGTCGTTCCAGTAATCCAGGAAGATCATGTAGAAGGGGACGAACAGCCCGTGGCGGGGCTCGGTGTGCTGCAGGGCGAACACGTACTCGGGCTGTTCCCTCACGACAAAACCGCTGTGGCAGTGCTGCACCCAGATGTAGTCGCCGAGCACGACGAGCTTCCAGAACGGCTCCTCGTCGTAGAACTTGAGCTTCACCTTCTTGCCGTACTTGCGCAGTGCCGAAAGCGCCCCGATGGTCGCTTCGATCTCCGTGTGCAGGGTGAGCACGGTAACCTCGGGGGGCAGGGACTCGGCGCGCTGGCGCAGTCCCTGGCCGCACGGATTGACGAGCATCACGCGGATCTCGTAGGCCTTTTCGATTGCCGGGCGCAGCAGGCTGTCCTCGGCAACCAGGGTATCGTAGCCGGTCAGCGTCAGCACGAAGGCGTCGCGCGCCGTCGTGAGCTGCTCCACCAGCGCGCGCTCGCGGCGGCGCGACCACCAGCCGGCGTTCGCATTGCGCGCGTGTACCAGGGACGCAAGCCGCGCCGTATGGACGCGCTGCCGGTGGTCCCACGCGACGGTCGCCAAGTTGAAGATCAACGCCAGGACGGACGCCAGAGCGATCTCGGTTGCCAGAAGCAGGTTGGCGTTGCTCTCGACCTCCGGCCACCACTCGTTGAGGATGTAGTTCGCGAACCCGGGCAGCGAAAACGCGATCGCCACCGCAAGGAGAGTGACGGCGCCGTGTGAAAGGATCTGCCGCAGGCCGCTCAAAACACTGTGCGGGGATCCCCCGCGATGGGTTGCCACTTGAGCCTCGAAGCCTAGCGCGGACCGGCGCCTGGCCTGACCCGTTGAATTTCCCCTGGGACGGAGCGGAGCGCTCCGGGGACGGCGCGTAGAATCACTTGTTCCATTCCTGTTCTCCGCGTCCGGTCCGCTTGACGATGGCGTCGAGGGTACGGATCGAGGCGTCTTCCAGCGGTCCGCCGAGGCCGACCGCGAGCCGCGCTTCGGTGAGCGCTTCATCGTAACGGTCGAGGTCGGCCAGCGTTTGCGCCAGGTTGTTGTGCGCGGCGGCCGACCGGGGGAAGACCAGGGTCGCCCTTCTGAAGGCGCGCTCGGCCGCCTCGAAATCGCCGACGCGGTACGCGGTATTGCCCGCGCCGATCAGGGCGGTAAACTGGTCGGGCCAGTGCTCGAGCGCACGCTGGTAGGCCGCCAGCGCCGACTCGGGCGGCCCCGCCTTCTCGAGCCTGGTCACCGCGCTCAGGTATTCCGCCGTGCCGACGCTCGCAGGGAAGCGGCCGGGCGGCAAGGCGAGCATCGCCCAGTAGCCGCCGCGCTGCCAGGTGCGCTCGAACGTGGCAAGCGGCATCTCGAGGCGCCGCTCGGTTCCCGAGCGCAGAACGATCTGCCGCGCGTTCAGGTCGTAGCCGATCGCGACCGCGTAGTGCCAGACGGGATACCAATCGAGGGCGAGGTTTTGCAGGACCACCGCCGGATTCCCGGCGGCGATCTCGGCGAGCAGATCGGAGAGCCTCGGGTTCAGTTCCACCGCGACGAAGCCGTTGCGGCGCGCCGCGGCGAGCATCTCGACCTGGAGACTGCCCTGCCGGTCGGGAATGAAGACCTGGGGCCGCAGGACCTCCGGCTGGATCGCCTTTCCTCCGGCCTCCAGCACCATGGCGAGAGCGGCAGGACCGCATTGGTACTCGTCCTGCGCGTAGAACGGGACCGCCTCGAGCTCCGCCCTTTTCGGAACGGCCACGGACTCCGCATCCAGGAGGGCTTGCAGCTGCGGCGTAGCGCAGCCCGCAAGCCCCAGGAGTAAGATGCCCGCCGCCGTTAGGCGGCGGGCGACACGCCGGCGCGGTCGAGAGGGGAGGATCACTTGGCCGGCCGGGTGAACGGGAAAACCTTGGTGAAGCCCAAAATGTCGGTTAACAGGAGGATGAGGAAGACGATGAGGCCGACCCAGAGCACGGCTTCGAATCCGCTGCCGCCTGCCGGAAGCGACTGAAATCTCGCGGTCAGGCCAGCAACTTCGTCGTCGCTCAAGGCGGCGACGCGCGCCTTTGCGTCTTCGGCACTCACCCCGTTGCTTTCGAGCGCGGCACGAACGTCGGCTCTGTCGAGAAGCGATCCCAGGAATGCGCGCGCGGCCGGTTGGCCCTTTCCCGCGGCCTCGACCCTGTCCGTAGCAACCAGCTCCGCTTGCGCGGCGGGCATCGGCAGCCCCGCAAAGCACAGGCAGACCACCAGGACGCGCGCGAGAATTCGGTCAGCACGGGGCATTTTTCTTTTCCTCATTTTGAACAGGAAGAGTTTCTTATACCCCAGTTTTCATGCGCGTACGAGACGGCCCTCGACGACTCTGACCTTTTCGCCGACGGCAAACGACGGTGGGCTCGGCAGGGAGAGGGCTCGAAAGGAGCCGTCGTCCATGCGCAGGGTGACGCGGTAGACAAGGCGCTTCCTCACATTCTTCTCGACGGTGTTCCCCATCACCACGCTGCTCAGTGTATCCAGCACCGATGTGGCAGTGCCCGCCTCGGCACCGTTCCTAGAATCCGCGGCGGCGGAGGCCGCGCCCGCCGGCTCCAGGACCTCCACGGCCCTGATGGACTCTATCGTGCCGCACAGGGCGCAAGTGCCCCGCTGGCCGGGCTTGGGCTCCACCACTCTGGGTGACGGCACTTCGTCCCGCAGCGGTACGCGCTCGTTCGTCGCCACGCCGGTGAGGGCACCCAGGCCGATCAGACCTGCAATCGCCGCTGAAGCCGCGACCGCCACCACAAGCGGACTGACTCGTGCCGATCCCGACTGCCGTGTGACGACCACCATCGATTCCCTGCCTCCCGGTTGCCTCGCGTCGCGCCCTCGGCTTGCAATGGGCGTGCCAAGGCGAACCTTTCCCGCTTGGTCAAAGACTTAACGTTGAATCGACAGGCAGCGGGGAAGGGAATATGTCGCCTGTCAGCGACGGCTCTGCTCGCGTCGCGGAAATCGAACTGAAGGATAAGGAGATTTCATGTCGCCCCCCGGCGACATCGAAGCGGGATGCGTCAGCGCGGTTCAGCTTTTTCGAGCTTGAACATCTTGGGCTCGAGCTGGTGGCGCTCGAGCAGCTTGTAGAACTCGGTACGGTTGCGCTGCGCGAGCTTCGCCGCCTGGGTCACGCTGCCGCCGGTGATGCGCAGGATGCGGATCAGGTACTCGCGCTCGAACGCTCCCCGCGCCTGCTCGAGCGACGCCAGCTGGGCCGGCTCTTCCTTCAGCGCCTGCTGCACCAGCGATGCCGGAACCAGGCTCGAGGCGCACAGCGCGACCACCTGCTCGACCACGTTGACCAGCTGCCGGACGTTGCCCGGCCATGGCGCCCCGAGCAGTACCTGCAGCGCCTCGGGAGCGAATGCCTGGACGTCCTTGCCGTAGCGCGCCGCGGTAGCCTTGAGATAGTGCGTTGCCAAGGGAACGATATCCTCGCGCCGCTCGGAAAGCGGGGGCAGTTCGAGCGATACCACGTTCAGGCGATAGTAGAGGTCCTCGCGGAAGCGCCCCTCCTTCATCTGTGCCCCGAGATCGCGGTGCGTCGCGGAAATGACGCGCACGTCGACGGAAATCCCCTGGGTCGCGCCGACCGCGCGCACCTCCCGGTCCTGCAGTACGCGCAGGAGCTTCGCCTGGAGCGCGACGGGCATGTCCCCGATTTCATCGAGGAACAGCGTCCCCTGGTCTGCAGTGGGGATCAGGCCCTTGTGATCGTAGTTCGCGCCCGTGAACGAGCCCTTGCGGTGGCCGAACAGCTCCGATTCGAGCAGGTTCTCGGGGATGGCGGCGCAGTTGACGGCCACGAATGGGCCGCGCGATCGCCGGCTCGCGCGATGTATCGCCCGGGCGAGGAGCTCCTTGCCCGTGCCGCTCGCGCCCTGGATGAAGACGCTGGCCTCCGACTGGGCGACCAGCCGGGCCTGGTGGAACACGTTTTCCATTCGCGGGCTGCAGGTGATGAAGTCGCGCCGCCAGTCCTCGTCGCCACCGGCTTGGCCGGCCCCCGAAAACTGCAGGGCCTGTTCAACCTGATCGAGCAGGTGCTTGCCGTCGAAGGGCTTGGGCTGAAAGGCAAAAACACCGCGCTGCGTGGCGGCGACCGCGTCGGGTATGGTGCCGTGCGCGGTAAGGATGATGACCGGCAGGGTCGGCGATTGCTTGCGTATCTCGTCGAACAGGGCCAGGCCGTCCATCCCGCCCATCTTGAGATCGGTAATGACGAGGTCCGGCCGCGACGCAGCAAGCAGCGCCAGGGCCTTCTCGCCGCTGCCTGCTTCCCTCACGCCGTGTCCCGCCGCGCCGAGACGCAGGGAGACGAGCTTCAGGATATCCGGATCGTCGTCGACTAGAAGAATCGTGCTCATCTCGGCCGCGCCTGTTCCCTTTCCATGATCTTCCGCTCGACGTCTTTCAGGGCGTCGAGCTGCTCTTTCAATTGCGTCGCGCGGCGCTGCTCGCGCAGGCGCTCGGCGACCTGCGTGTAAAGCAGTCCGGCGAGCTGCTGCATCGGGCTCGATGCCGCCGTCTCCGCCGAGGCGAGGGGCTCCAGCAGCCCGACCGCCTTGGCATCGTCGTTGAACGCCGTGCCGGGCAGAGACAGCAGCAGCGCCAGCCTGACCCGTCCGTACGCGCCACGATCCTTTGAGAACATCTGGCTCGAAGCGTTCAATTCGCGTTGCTGCTCCTCGGTCTGGAGCGAGGCGACCCTCTGAGTATAGGCGATCAACTCCAGCACCTGGCGCGATTCGCGAGATTCGCGCGATTCGCGATATTCGCGCGTCGAGCGAGCGCCGCTCGGCGGTGGGTTGGCGCCAGGTAGACTGGTGCAGCCCGCGAGGATCAGGGCGCCGGCGATCGCGGCAGCGATACGGATCATGACTCTGCGGGAAGCGCCCCGGAAGGAAGTATCACGCGAAAGTGCGCGCCGGGACCGGATTCCTGCAACAGCTCGATTCGGCCGCGGTGAGCGAGGACGAATTCTCTCGCGATCGCAAGACCCAGGCCGCTGCCGCGAAGACGCCCCTGGTGGGCATCTCCACCCTGGTAGAACCAGTCGAATATCCGCTCGCGATCCTTGGCCGGAATGCCCGGACCCGCGTCCCCGATATCGAGCACGATCTCGCCCCCCTGTTGGTGCAGCGCGAGGGAAATCATACCCTCGTCCGGCGAGTACTTGACCGCATTGGACACCAGGTTCTCCGCCACCGCACGTAATTTTTCCTCGTCCGCCAGCAGCGTAACGGGGTCGAGCCGCAGATCGGCGCGGATGCCGCGGGCCTGTACCGCCAGCCGGTGGTCTTCGAGCACCTGCTCCACCACCCGGTCCAGTCGTACCGCCTTCAGCTCCAGGCGCCCCATGCTCTCCTGCGCCCGGTGAAAGTTGAGCAGGTCCTCGATCAGGCGCTGCAGCTGCAGGCTCTTCTGCTTTAGGATCTCGACGATTTCGCGCTGCCCCTCGGAGAGCGGCCCGGCCGTGCCTTCGACGAGGAGCTCCGAGCCCTCGCGCAAGGCGGTCAGGGGCGTCTTGAGCTCGTGCGAGACGTGCCGCAGGAACAGACGCTTCTGCTCCTCGAGCTCGATCAGGCGCTGACGCAGCCAGTCGAGCCGGTCGCCGAGGTATTTCAGGTCCGCAGGGCCCACGACGCGGATGTCGCCTTCGAACTCGCCCGCACCGAGTCTCCGGATCGCCTGATCGAGCTGGCGGATGGGCCTCGCGATCAGAAGGGTCACCCCGATGGCGAGGAGCACGCCCAGCGGAAGTGTCGCCGCAAGCTGCAGCCACAGGATGCGCTGCGCGCGCTCGCCAGTCCGTTGCATCGATTCCACCTCGCGATCGATCAGGGCGTTGCTCGTGTTCAGCACGTTCCGCGCGAGGTCCGACAGGACCATGTAGCCGCTCACGAGCGCGGTCTTGTCCTGTCCGCGGGCAGGCTTTCCGATCAACTGCTCGTACAGAGCCTGCTCGGTGTCGATCGTGCTGTTGAGCTCGCGCAGCTGAAGCTCGTCGAGCGGCTGCAGTGAAAGCTCGCTGGTATTCGCCTTGAAGTTGGCCCTGAGGCGAGCGTAGTCGCCGAGCAGCTCCTCGTCTTCGAGAATGAGATATTGGCGCACGACCCGCTCGAGAGCGGTTGTCTGCTCGACCAGCAGGCGGCTCCCGCGCGAGGCCCTCGCCGCCTGCGATACCGCCGTCTGGCTCTGCCCCGCGAGTTGCTCGACGTATACCGCGGCGTTGTAGAACGCGATCACGAGGGGCGCGGTCACCAGCAGGAAGGCGAGCAGCAACAGGCCTAGGAACGACCTCGGATAGTAGCGCTGAGGGAAGTCGAGATCGATCTTCATCGCCTGTCCCTTCCGTCGTTCAACGCGCGCATTCTCTCACCTGAAAGGCGAAACTGTAGTGGAACCCCTACAGGCTTGTAAGGGAAATCGGGATAGCGCGCGAACACGCGAATCAATATGATTTGCGAAGCCCTGAATCACACGCGCACCACCCTCCCGTTGCGCGTTCAGGCAAACCCCGGCGATCGCCGGGGTCTTTTTTTCTGGGCCGTTCGCGTGGACCAGAGGCGGGCGAATACTTTACTACAATAGCGCGATGCCTCTTCGCGCTCGGGTCTCGATCGTCGCCGCTTTGGCCCGCAACCGTGCGATCGGATGCAACAACAGCATGCCCTGGCGGCTGCCCGAGGACTTGAAGCGGTTCAAGCGCCTGACGATGGGACATGCGGTGATCATGGGGCGGAAGACCTTCGAGTCGATCGGCTCTCCGCTACCCGGCCGCGACAATATCGTGATCACGCGCTCGCGCGATTGGTCTGCTGCCGGGTGCGTCGTAGTCCATTCGCTCGAGGCGGCGCTCGCCGCCGTCGATCCCTCCCGCGAAGCGTTCGTAGTCGGGGGCGCACAGATCTACGCGCTCGCCCTGCCGCTCGCGCAACGCCTCCATATGACCGAGATTGCGCGCGACTTCGAGGGAGATGCTTTCTTTCCGGAGTTCGATCGCTCGCAGTGGCGCGAGATCTCCCGCGAGCGGCGCCCCGCCGCCGGGGCGGAGGGCTTCGACTATGCCTTCGTCGAATACGGGCGCGAGCCTCTGCCGACTAGATAACCCGCACCTCGGGGAGCGGGAATCCGTTGAAGTTGCTCGCATACGCCGTGGTGTACGCGCCCGCATTCCTCAGGTAGAGGTAATCGCCTTCCTGCAAATCCGAGGGCAACGGCTCGTCGCGCATCACGACGTCGATCGAATCGCAGGTTGGCCCGGCCACGTTCCAAGGGATGTCCGGTCCGGCGCGGTCGGTGCGGATCTTGTATTTGAGTCCTTCGGCGGTTTCGATGATGCCCCCGAAGAGGCCCGCGTCGAGGTGCATCCAGCGCTTGTTGGCGCGAGTCGCCGTCCCCATGATGCGGCACACGAAATAGCCGGCATCGGAGACCAGGAACCGGCCGGGCTCGGCGATGACCCTGACCTTCGCCGGAAACGCCTCGAGCGCACGGTTGACGACTTCGCCGATCACTTCGATCGCCGGAATCGGTTTGACGTGCCTCACCGGAAAACCCCCGCCAATGTTCAACAACCGGGGGTTCAGACCCGCTTTGGCCATTTGGTCGAACACCGCGCGGGACTTCTCGATCCCGACGCGCCAGTTTTCCGGGTTGCGGCACTGCGACCCGACATGGAACGCGACCCCCGCGAGGTCGGCTTTGAGTCTGGCCGCCGTCGCGATGATTTCGCGAACCTCGGAGGGATGCGCGCCGAACTTGCCCGCCAGGGGCCAGTCGCTGCCGATGTTGGGCGTGTCGAGGCGCAAGTACAACTTGGCGTCCGCCTTGATCGAATGGACCTTCTTCAGCTCTTCGAGCGAGTCGATCACGTACCACTCGACACCCTTCGCCGCCGCGGCGGCGACGTGTTCGCGCGACTTGACCGGATTCGAATAGAAGACCTCGGCGGCCGGAACTCCCTGCGCGAGCAGGAGCTCGAGCTCGGACACCGAAGCGATCTCGAACCCGGCGCCCTCCTCGAGCATGATCCTGAGCACGCGCGTATCCGGATTGGCCTTGACCGCGTAGTGCGGACGCACGCGCGGCATCGCCGCCGCGAAGCGACGCGCTTTCTCGCGGATGATGCTGGAATCGATCAGGAGGAACGGCTTGTCGTAGCCGTCTTTGACTGCCGCCCGGACTTTTTCGAAGTCCAGGCTCGACTCGGGGTGCGAGTCGAAGAGGTGGGTCTGTTCGAATGCCTGCTGTCGGATGGACTTGATGGTTTTTTTGGCTACGCCGGCACGCATCTGCATCGTTTGGGTCTCCACAACGCTACGTTACGGGAATATCGAGGGCGAAAAAATCCTGCGAGCCGTAGAACTCTCTCTTGCTTGTCATGATGACCTCCTTTTGCGCCGGTGCGTCGCTCAAAGCCGCTCTCCAAAAGCATCGGGCCCGGGTTTGACCGTCCGCTGCGCAGACAACCGAACCGGAGCCCGTGATGGAGCGATTATAGGGACTGCGTTTCCGAAATCAAGGGACATTTTCGGCATTTGTGCGCGCCTCCCCGCGCCGGCGGCCGTGGCCGCTCCTTCCACGCACACAAGGGATGGTAGGCAAGTCCCCACTGGAACGCAAGAGGTAGTTCCGCTGCCCGGGTCAGGTGTCCTTGGAAACCACGATGTTCGGGAACTTTGAAGTCATGTCCTTCGCCGACTCGGCGATCTTGACGGCGAGCCGGCGCGCGATGGCCCGGTAGGTCTCGGCTACGCGGCCGTCGGGGTCGGCGACCACCGTAGGCTTGCCCGAGTCCGCCTGTTCCCGGATGCCGATGTCCAGGGGCAGCGCCCCGAGCAACTCGGTGCCGTATTCCTTGCACATGCGCTCTGCGCCCCCCTGCCCGAAGATGTGCTCCTCGTGGCCGCAGTTCGAACAGATGTGCGTGCTCATGTTCTCGACCACGCCTAGGATCGGGATGCCGACCTTTTCGAACATCTTGAGGCCCTTGCGGGCGTCGATGAGGGCGATGTCCTGCGGCGTGGTGACAATCACCGCGCCGGTCACCGGCACTTTCTGCGCCAGCGTCAGCTGTATGTCGCCGGTCCCCGGGGGCATGTCGACCACGAGGTAGTCGACGTCCCTCCAGCGGGTGTCCTTGAGGAGCTGCTCAAGGGCCTGGGTCACCATCGGGCCGCGCCACACCATCGGCGTGTCGATGTCGATGAGAAAGCCGATGGAGATCGCCTGGACGCCATGGCCGACCATGGGTTCGAGCGTCTTGCCGTCCTTCGATTCCGGCCGCCCGGTGATCCCCAGCATCATCGGCTGCGAAGGCCCGTAGATGTCGGCATCCAGGATGCCGACGCTCGCCCCCTCGGCGGCAAGACCGAGCGCGAGGTTCACCGCCGTGGTCGACTTGCCGACTCCGCCCTTCCCCGACGCCACGGCGACGATGTTCTTCACCCCGGGTACGAGCTTCACGCCCCGCTGCACCGAGTGGGAAACGATCCTGCTCGACACCTCCACGTTGACGGCACCGACCCCCGGGATGGCCCGGAGCTTCTGAGTGACGAGCTTGCGGATCGGGTCGAGCTGGGTCTTCGCCGGATACCCGAGCTCGATCTCCACAGCGACCTTGTCGCCCTCCACCCTGATGTTCTTGGCCGATTTGGTCGCGAAAAAATCCTTGCCCGTGTTCGGATCGACGGCTTCCTTGAGGGCGCTGTGAACTTGTTCCTGGGTAATCGACATGAGGGAGGCGTGCAATGCTCGGTGCTTTGGGAGGTTCAGCCAGCAATGGGTTGATATTCTAGCAACTTTCCGGTGCCCGCCGTGCCCCGGCTTGGTAGAATGATGGGGGCGCGGAGGACACAGGCCGCACAGGGCGAGGACGAGACAGGCGACCGCGGCGGAAGAAGATGCCTGAGCACACCAACCGGACGTTTATCTGCAGCGTACTGTTTCTCGACATCGTCGAGTATTCGCAGCGCTCGGTCGCCGAGCAAATCGCACTCAAAGAGCGCTTCAACGCGGTCCTGACCGAAGCTATCGCGGGCGTTCCCACCGATGACCGGATCATCCTGGATACCGGCGACGGCGCGGCGGTGAGCTTCCTGGGGGACCCGGAAGACACCCTGTTCGCCGGCATGAGCCTGCGAGACGCGGTCAGCGGCCAAGACACGACCAGCGGACCCCGCCTGCAGATCCGCGTGGGCGTGAATCTGGGGCCGGTGCGGCTGGTCAAGGACATCAATGGCCAGCCCAACATCATCGGCGACGGAATCAACGTCGCCCAGCGCGTCATGAGCTTCGCCGAGCCCGGGCAGATCCTGGTGTCGCGCTCTTACTACGACGTGATGGCGCGGCTGTCCGAGGACTACGCGAAGCTGTTCCACTACGAGGGCGCGAAGACCGACAAGCACGTACGCGAGCACGAGGTGTACGCGATCAGCTCGGTCCCGTTCAGCCTCAAGCGCACCGTGCCCGTACCCGCTCCCCGCCAGGCGATGCGCCTTCCCAGCCTGCGCCTGCCGCGGATCCTGAAGCTCAACCCGCAACGCTGGCCCCAGGCCCTGGCGGTCAACAGCAAATTGTTTGTCGTCGCCCCGCTCGCGTTCACCCTGATCGTCGGAACCGGGGTCATTGCGCGCAGCCATCGCGACGACGAAGCGAAAGCGGCGGCTCCCGCGCAGGCGCCGCGGGTGGCGCTCGCTCCCAAGGCGGAAGTCGCGCCGCCGAAGCCTGCCCCGGTGGAACCGGCGCCCCCGGCGCTGCCGGTCGAGCAGAAGGCGGAGGAGCCGAAACCGGCGCTGAAGGAAGCCAAGACCCCGCACCGGCCGAAGGGCCAGGCGCCGAAGGCTGCGGTGCCGGCTGCGGGGGCAGCCGAGCCCGAGACGCCCGCGGCCGCGCCACGGTCGCGAGAGCCCGAAACGGTTGCAGCCATCGCTCCCGCCCCGCGCGACGGTACCGTCAACATCATCGCTCTGCCGTGGGCCGAGGTCTTCATCGACGGGGCCAGGCAGGGTGTCAGTCCGCCCCTCAAGACCATCCCGCTAAAGCCGGGCAAACATAGGGTAGAGTTGCGCAATGGTTCCTTCCCGCCTCACGTGCAGACGGTCGAGCTGCGACCCGGTTCCGAAATCAACATTACCCACCGATTCCGCCGCTGACGCGGGGACCGCCCGCCGATGGCTCGCTTCATGGCTTGTCGTTGCTGCTTCCCTGATCACCTCCGGATGCGCCGCATTCGGGTCCAGCAAGGGCGAAGACGAGCTGCAGTTCGGGGTGAGAGCGTACGAGGACGGGGAGCTGGCCTACTCCGCGAAACTGCTCCAGGCGAGCCTCGACGCCGGCCTGCGCGGCACCTCCGACCGCGTGCGGGCTCACAAGTACCTGGCTTTCATCCATTGCGCCTCCAGTCGCATTCCGCAGTGCCGCGACGAATTCAGAAAGGCGCTGGATCTCGACTCGTCGTTCGACCTGCGGGAGAACGAGGCCGGGCACCCGATCTGGGGCCCCGTGTTCCGCTCGGTGAAAGCGAAGAAATAGCCGCCTCATGACCGAACCCTGGCTGCTGGGCCGCTACGAGGTCGTCGCCGAGCTGGGCAAGGGCGCGATGGGCGTGGTGTATCGCGCCAACGATCCCATGCTCAACCGCATGGTGGCGATCAAGACCATCAACACCGAGGAGGCCGGCCACGAGGGCATGGCCGAGTACGAGGCGCGCTTCTACACCGAGGCCAAGGCGGCGGGCGGCCTCAACCACCCGAACATCATCATCATCTACGACATCGGCAAGAGCGGACACCTGGTGTACATGGCGATGGAGTACATCCAGGGCAAGGAGTTGCGCGAGATGCTCGCCGACGGCAAGCCGCTTCCGGTGGCGCAGGCCGTCGACATCGCCGCCCAGGTAGGCGAAGGCCTCGCCTACGCCCATCAGCACCAGGTCGTGCATCGGGACATCAAGCCCGCGAATATCATGATCACGCCGGAGGGGAGGGCGAAGATCGCCGATTTCGGCATCGCCCGGATGCGCTCGAGCGAGACCCGCACCCAGACGGGAGTCATCCTCGGCTCGCCCAAGTACATCTCGCCCGAGCAGGTCGTGGGCAAGCGCGCCGACCACCGCTCGGACATCTTTTCGCTCGGGGTCATCCTCTACGAGTGCATCACCGGATCCACCCCGTTCAACGGCGAGGGCTTGAGCGCGCTGATGTACCAGATCACCAACCACGATCCCGCCCCGCCGAGCGCGAGCAACTCCCAGGTGCCGGTGATGCTCGACTACATCATGGCGAAGGTGCTCGCCAAGTCCCCCGAGGCGCGCTACCAGAGCGCCGCCGACTTCGCGAACGACCTGCGCGAGTGCAAGGCGCAGATCGAGACGGGCCAGCCCGGGCCGGGCGCGAGCCTGATGACGACCAAACCGATGCCGGTCGCGCCGCTCACCGCGGCGCAGCCCGCGGCGGCGGCGCTGCCCCTGGGAGAGACGGGCGAGGACACGGCCCCGGCTCTCTCGCCGACCAAGGGCATCTCGCGCGCCTTCGACTCCCAGGAGGCGACGCAGCGCCTCATGCGGCAGATCAGCGCGGATGGAACGACCGAGTTCGTGTCGACGCGGAGCATGTCGTCGACCGTGGTCTCTCGCGACCGGCTGCGCCCCGCCGAGCGGCCCTGGGGACACCGCGAGAACGTCATCTTCGCCGCGACCGTCGTCGTGGCCCTGGTCATCGCGACGGCGATCGTCCTGCTCTGAGAATCTCAGGGCGCGCCGGGAAGCGCCGCGAGGCGGTAAAATGACCGCTTTTTGAAAGTCAGCATGTCCCGCCGGCTGTTCGTCACCACCGCGCTTCCCTACGCGAACGGCCCGTTCCACATCGGCCACATCATGGAATACATCCAGGCCGACATCTGGGTGCGGTTCCAGCGCATGCAGGGCCACGAGGTGCACTTCATCGGCGCCGACGACGCGCACGGCGCGCCCATCATGCTCGCCGCGGAAAAGGCCGGAAAAACGCCCGAGGAATTCATCGCCGGGATCTCGCGCGGCCGCAAGCGCTATCTCGACGGCTTCCACATCGCGCACGACAACTGGCACTCGACCCACTCGAAGGAGAATACCGAGCTCTCGCAGGACATCTACCGCAAGCTGAAGGCGGCGGGACTCGTCTATACCAAGAAGATCGAGCAGTTCTTCGACCCGGTGAAGGGCATGTTCCTCGCCGACCGCTACATCAAGGGCGAGTGCCCGGTGTGCGGCACCAAGGACCAGTACGGCGACGCCTGCGAGAACTGCAGCTCGGTCTATTCGCCCACCCAGCTGAAGAACCCGTACTCGACGCTATCCGGCGCCAAGCCCGAGCTCAAATCGTCCGAGCACCACTTCTTCAAACTCTCCGACACGCAGTGCACCGACTTCCTGCGCGAGTGGCTCGAGGTTCCCGGACGTCTGCAGCCGCAGGTCGTCAACAAGGCGTGGGAGTGGCTCGACGGCGAAGGCGACAAGGCGCTCGGCGACTGGGACATCTCGCGCGACCCGCCCTACTTCGGCATTCGCATTCCCGACATCAAGCAAGAGAAATATTTCTACGTCTGGCTGGACGCGCCCATCGGCTACCTCGCGAGCATGAAGGACTACTGCGAGAAGAAGGGCCTCGCGTTCGACGACTTCGCAAAGCCGAACCGCGGGACCGAGATGGTCCACTTCATCGGCAAGGACATCATCTACTTCCACACCCTGTTCTGGCCGGCGATGCTGAAGTTTTCGGGCTACAAGACGCCCGACCAGGTGAACGTTCACGGCTTCATCACCGTGTCCGGCGACAAGATGTCCAAATCGCGCGGCACGGGAATCGACCCGCTGCGCTATCTCGAACTCGGGATGAACCCCGAGTGGCTGCGGTATTACATCGCGGCGAAGCTGAACGCGAACGTCGAGGACATCGACTTCAATCCGGACGATTTCCTCGCGAGAGTTAACAGTGATCTCGTCGGTAAGTATGTGAATATCGCGAGTCGCGCCGCCGGCCTTTTGCACAAGCATTTTGACGGTCGAATTCGCGAACTGGTGCTTGGCCAAGTTCATAGCGCGGGTATCGATCGAGGAACTAAGAGCAGTTCTTCAAAACCCTATCAAGATATCGCGATTGAGAGTGCAGTCGCCAACTCATCGTCGGTTTCCAAGTTGTACGACGAGCGGCAATATGGCGCAGCGGTTCGTCTGATCATGTCCCTTGCCGATGAAATCAACGAATGGTGGGATAAACAGGCACCTTGGGAGTTGTCGAAGAACTTCAGCGCCCCAAAGCATTCGACCGACAATGATCACCTCCATCGGGTCTGCTCCGTAACCATCGAGTGGTTCCGATTGCTCACAATCTACCTCAAGCCTGTACTCCCTGGACTTGCTGAGCGCGCTGAACAATTCCTCAACTTGAGCAAGCCGTTGATGTTTGACGACGCGTCTGCACACCTCAAAGCAGGACATCAGATTGGAAAATACGAACATCTCATGACCCGTGTCGAGGAAAAACAGCTCGACGCGCTTTTCGAGCCCGCGGGAACGATCTCGGCGTCGCGCTCGCCGCAGACCCACGCCGAGCACCAGCAGCACGAAGCGAAGGAAACGTCCGTGACCGAGCCCATCTCCATCGACGACTTCAACAAGGTCGATCTGCGCATCGCCAAGATCGTGAAGGCCGAGCTGGTCGAAGGCGCGGACAAGCTGCTCAAGCTCACGCTCGACCTGGGTGGCGGCACGCGCACGGTGTTCGCCGGCATCAAGTCGGCCTACGACCCGGCGAAGCTCGAGGGTCGGCTCACGGTGACGGTCGCGAATCTCGCGCCGCGCAAGATGAAGTTCGGCGTGTCCGAGGGCATGGTGCTCGCCGCGAGCGGCGAAGGCCCGGGGCTCTACCTGCTCTCTCCCGATTGCGGCGCCCAGCCGGGGATGAAGGTGAAATGAACCTGGTGCACGCCGCGCTCTCGCCCGTCGGGGGCGCGCTCGTGCTCGCTCTATGCTGGCTGGCCATCGCGGGCGCGAGCCTGGTTCCCGCGAAAAACGCCGCGTTCGCCCGGCGCTTCGCCTTCGCGCTCGGCGCCGTCGTCAGCGTCGGACTTGCAGCCCTGGGGCTCGAATCGGTGTGGATGCCGGCGCAGATGCTGACGCTGCCGCTCGGGCTGCCCGACCTGCCTTTCCATCTACGTATCGACCCGCTCGCCGGGTTCTTCCTTATGCTTCTCGGCTCGGTCTCGGCCGGTATCTCCGTCTACGCGGCCGGCTATTTCCGCGAGGAGCCCTCGGGACGCCTGGCGCTGATCGCCTGCCAGTACCACGTGTTCCTCGCGAGCATGGCTTTCGTGCTGCTCGCCGACGACGCGTATCTGTTCATGGTGTCCTGGGAGACGATGGCGCTGGCGTCGTACTTCCTGGTCATCACCGACCACAAGCAGGCGGCGACACGCTCGGCGGGTTTCATCTACCTGCTGATCGCGCACCTGGGAGCGATTGCGATTCTGCTGTGCTTCGGCGTGCTCGACGGCGGACGGGGCGACTACAGCTTCGACGCCTTGCGCGCGGCGCGGCTCCAGCCCGCGTGGGCGACCGTCGCCTTCCTGCTCGCGTTCTTCGGCTTCGGCGCCAAGGCCGGGATACTGCCGCTGCACGCGTGGCTGCCCGAGGCGCACCCCGCCGCGCCCTCGCCGGTGTCGGCGCTGATGAGCGGCATCATGATCAAGACCGCGATTTACGGGATGGTGCGCGTGATCTTCGACCTCATCGGCAACGTGCGCTGGGAATGGGGTCTGGCCGTGGTCGTGATCGGGGCGGGCACCGCCCTCTTCGGAATACTCTACGCGCTGATGCAGCACGACCTGAAGCGGCTGCTCGCGTATTCCTCGGTGGAGAACATCGGCATCATTCTCCTGGGCCTCGGCATGGCCATGGTGTTCATCGGTTTCGGCCACCCCGCGGCGGGCACGCTCGGCCTCATCGCCGCGCTCTACCACGCGCTCAACCACGCGGTGTTCAAGAGCCTCCTGTTTCTCGGCGCGGGATCGATCCTGCATTCCTCGGGCCTGCGCAATCTCAACGACATGGGCGGCCTGATCCACCGCATGCCGAAGACCGCGTTCTATTTCCTCATCGGCGCGCTCGCGATCTCGGCGCTGCCGCCCCTGAACGGCTTCGTTTCCGAATGGCTGACCTTCCAGACCGCGCTGCAGGCGCCGATTCTCCAGAACGGCATCGTGCGCAGCCTGCTGCCGCTCTTCGCCGCAACGCTCGCCCTCGCCGGCGCGCTCACGGCCATGTGCTTCGTCAAGGTCTACGGCATCGCCTTCCTCGGCCAGGCGCGCGAGCCGGCTCCTCCATCGCGCCTTCCTCACGCCGGCGACGCCGGCGAAATGGAGCGCTATGGCATGGCCTGGCTCGCCGCCGGCTGCTTCCTTCTCGGCCTGTTCCCGTCTTCGTTCCTGCTGATACTGAATCGCGTCGCCGCCTCGCTCGGCGGGCACGGACTGTCCGAGCAGGCCCTCGCGGATTCGGGCTGGTTGTGGCTGGTGCCGACCGCTGCCGAGCAGGCGAGCTACTCGCCGCTGATATTCCTGGTCGTGATCGTCGCGGTGACGCTGCTCGCGTTCCTGCTCGTCCGGCGCTTCTATCACGGCCGCGCGCGCCTCGCCGATCCCTGGGACTGCGGCTATCCCGAGCAGGGCCCGCGCATGCAGGACACGGCAGATGCTTTCGGCCAGTCGATTCGCCACGTCTTCGGCCCGCTCTACCGCATGCAGCGCTCGCTGCCCGGACCCGACGATGTGGCGCCCAGGTATGACCTCAGGATCGAGGACCGTCACTGGTACTGGCTGTATCTGCCGGTGGCACGGGCGGCCGAGTTCGTGTCGTCGAAGATCGCCCTGCTGCAGCAGGGCCGCATCAGCATCTACCTGCTCTACAGCTTCATCACCCTGATCGCGCTCCTGGTGTTCGTGCGATGAGCCAGGCTCCCGCGGTCGCGTTCCAGATCCTGCAGTCGGTGTTCGTGGTGCTCGCCGCGCCCCTTCTCGTCGGCTGGGTCAACCAGTGCCGCGCCTGGCTGCAGAACCGCTCGGCGCCTTCCTTGCTGCTTCCCTACTGGACGCTCGCCAAGCTGTTCCACAAGGAGCCGGTGATCGCGCGCGGCGCGTCGCCCCTGTTCCGCACGACGCCCTACGTCCTGTTCGGCTGCATGTGGCTTGCCGCGGGAATCGTCCCGGTGCTCGCGACCGGGCTGCCCTTCGCGCCGGCAGCCGACATCATCGCGCTGGTGGGGGTGTTCGCCCTGGCGCGCGTGTTCGCCGCTCTCGCCGCCATGGACATCGGCACCCCTTTCGGGGGCCTGGGAGCGCGGCGCGAGATGCTGATCGGGTTCCTCGCCGAGCCCGCGATGCTGATGACGCTGTTCACGGCCGCATTCATCTCCGGCTCGACCCAGCTCACCACCATCGTCGATACGCTTGCGCACCGCGAGTTCGCGCTCTACCCGAGCCTCGCCTTCGCCGCGGTGGCCTTCCTCATGGTGCTGCTCGCCGAGAACGCACGCATCCCGATCGACAATCCGGCCACTCATCTCGAGCTCACCATGGTGCACGAGGCGATGATCCTCGAGTACTCGGCGCGGCACCTGGCGCTGATCGAATGGGCGGCGGCGATCAAGCTGTTCGCCTACATGACCATCGGCATCGCGCTCTTCGTTCCGTGGGGAATCGCCGAGGGCGGCGATTGGCGGGCGTTGCCGCTGGCGATCGGGGCGCTCCTCACAAAGCTCGCGCTGGCCGGGGCCGGGCTCTCGCTTCTCGAGACGCTGCTCGCGAAGCTGCGCCTTTTTCTTGCGCCCGAATTCCTCTCCGCGGCGTTCCTGCTGGGAGTCCTGGGGATGCTCACCCACTTTTTCATCCGCGGCTGACCCGTGAACGCGCCTTTCTCCACCCAGCTCGTCAACGTCCTCGCCGCGTTGCTGCTCCTTATCGCTTTCGCGATGCTCTCGCAGCGGCGCGTTCTCACCCTGATCAAGCTGTTCGCCTGGCAGGGCGCGGCACTCGCCGTCTCGACCGGAATCGTCGCCTGGTCGACCGGGCAGACACACCTCTACTATTCGGCGATTCTCACCGTGCTTCTCAAGGTGATCCTGATCCCCTGGATACTGCACCGGCTGATCGACCGCCTGTTCGTGCGCTGGGACATCGAGACGCTCATCAACATTCCCACCACCATGCTGATCGGGATCGGCCTGGTGATTTTCGCCTTCGCCCTGGCGACGCCGATCTCGCAGATGGCGACCACGCTGACGCGCTCGACGCTGGGGATCGCCCTGGCAAGCGTGCTCCTCTCCTTCCTCATGATGATCGTCCGCAGGAAGGCGGTGCCGCAGGTCATAGGCTTCCTCGCGATGGAGAACGGCCTGTTCTTCGCCGCTACCAGCGCGACCTACGGCATGCCCCTCGTCGTCGAGCTCGGCGTCGCGCTCGACGTGCTGGTGGGCACCTTCATATTCGGGATCTTCTTCTTCCATATCCGCGAGCAGTTCGACAGCCTCGACATCCGCCATATGGAAAAGCTCAAGCAAGACTGAAATGGAAGAAATCATCCTCGTTCTCGCGCTGCCGCTCGCCGGCGGCCTGCTCCTCGCGCTCTTCGGCCACAAGCGCTGGGCGCCCGAGCTGAACTCGGCCATGAGCCTGGGGACTTTCGTCGCCGCTGCCCTGCTCACTGGTCGCGTCATCACCGACGGCCCGATCCTCGCGCTCAACGAGCAATTCTTCGTCGACCCGTTCAACGTGTTCCTGGTGGCGCTCACCGCCTTCGTCGGGTTCACCACGGCGCTCTTCTCGCGGCCGTATATGCGCATCGAGGAGCACCACGGCCGAGTCACACCGCCCCGGCTGCGGCTGTACCACGGCATGTACCAGCTGTTCACCTTCATGATGCTGTTGTGCCTGCTCTCCAACAACGTCGGCACCCTTTGGGTCGCGATGGAAGGCGCGACGCTCACCACGGTGCTGCTGGTCAGCCTGTACCGCACCCCGGCAAGCCTCGAGGCGGCGTGGAAGTACTTCATCCTGTGCTCGGTCGGGATCGCGCAGGCGCTGTTCGGCACCATCCTCCTGTACTTCGCGGCGGAGAAAGTGCTCGGCGCGGGGGAAGGGGCGTTGCTGTGGACGCATCTGCACCTGGTACGCGCCCAGCTCGAGCCCACCGTGCTCTCGCTCGCATTCGTGTTCCTCCTGGTCGGCTTCGGCACCAAGGTCGGGCTGGTGCCACTGCACAACTGGTTGCCCGACGCGCACGCCGAAGGACCGACGCCGATCTCTGCGGTGCTCTCGGGGCTGCTCCTCAACGTCGCCCTGTACGCAGTCGTGAGGAGCAAGATGCTGGTGGACGGCGCGCTCGGTCGCGATTTCTCCGGCGGACTGATGATGGGCTTCGGACTGCTCTCGGTGGTCGTGGCGGCGTTCTTCCTGTCCAGGCAACGCGACATCAAGCGGATGTTCGCGTATTCCTCGATCGAGCACATGGGCATCATCACTTTCGCGTTCGGCATGGGCGGCCCCGTGGCGGCGTTCGCGGGTCTCCTGCACATGACCGTGCATTCCCTGACCAAGAGTGCGATCTTCTTCACCGTCGGCCACGCCTCGCAGAAGACGGGCACGCAGAACATGGAAGGGATCCGCGGGCTCATGGAACTGAATCCCACCATCGGCTGGGGACTCGCGCTGGGGACTCTGGCGATCCTGGGAATGCCGCCGTTCGGCGTGTTCACGAGCGAGTTCATGGTGCTGACTACCGCGATGCACGAACATTCCTGGGCGACACCCTTCCTGCTGGTCGCCCTTGGCGTCGCCTTCGCCGCGATCTTCGGCAGGGTGCAGCCGATGGTGTTCGGTGAAACCACCGCGCACCGCTTGCCGCACTCGCCCGCCCTCGTCCCGGTGTTCACGCATCTGGGCCTGGTGCTTGTCCTAGGCGTGTACATCCCCCCCTATCTCGTCGGCTGGTACCGGCAGGCGGCGGCGCTGATCGGCTAGCCTGAACCCATGAAACTCAAAGAGCTTCCCATCGAGGTCGAGCCGCTCCCCGGGGCGATGCCCGCGTTCCGCGCCGCGATCGAGGCGGCCGAGCTGCCCGAAGTGTGCGGCTGGGCGCGCGCGAGCAAGGGCCGGCTGGTCGCGCTCTGGGGCAGCGACGAGACCTCTCGCGGCGCCGGCTACGCGCTGCACCTCGCGCTCGCCTTTCCCTCGGGGCTGCTGTGGCTCAGCGCCCCGCTCGCGCGCAAGGACCCGCTCTATCCCGGAATCGCCGACATCTATCCCGCGGCGAACCGCATGCAGCGCGCCTGTGCCGACCTCCTCGGCATTCGCGCCGATGAAGGTTCGGATGCGCGCAAATGGCTGCGCCACGGCGCCTGGCCCGCGAACGCGTTTCCGCTGCGCAAGGATTTCGATGCCGCCGTTCGGCCCGCGCAGGAACCGGACCGCTACCCCTTCGTCGCCGTCGCGGGCGAAGGCGTGCACGAGATCCCGGTCGGGCCGGTGCACGCCGGGACCATCGAGCCGGGGCATTTCCGCTTTTCCATCGTCGGCGAGAAGATCCTGCGGCTGGAAGAGCGCCTCGGCTACAAGCACAAGGGCATCGAGAAGCGCTTCGAATCGATGACGCTGGAGCAGGGCGCGAAGCTCGCCGGCCGGATCTCCGGCGACTCCACCGTAGCCTACGCCTGGGCCTACGCGATGGCGGTAGAAGGCGCCGCCGGCGCCGAGCCGCCGAGCCGCGCGCTTGCGTTGCGCGGCATCCTGCTCGAGCTCGAGCGCATCGCCAACCACCTGGGGGACCTCGGTTACCTCGGCAACGACGTCGCGCTCTCGTTCGGTTTCTTCCAGTTCTGGCGGCTGAAGGAGGAGCTGCTGCGCATGAACGCCCGCTTCTTCGGCCACCGCTACCTGATGGACGCGGTCGTGCCGGGCGGCGTCGCCAGGGATCTTGGGCGCTCCGACGCCGAGCAGCTCGTCGCGCAGCTGGAGGCGATCCGCGCCGAGGTCGCGACGCTGCAGGCGATCTACGAGGAGCACGCCGGCGCGCAGGACCGCTTCATCATGACCGGACAGGTGCTGCCGGAGCTCGCCGAGCGCATGGGCCTCAACGGCTTCGCCGGCCGCGCCAGCGGCGTCAAGCACGACCTGCGCGTCGATTACCCGATGCCGCCGTACCAGCAGCTCGACCCCGTCCTGATTTCCCACACCCGCGGCGACGTCGCCGCGCGCGTCCTGGTGCGCTTCGAGGAGCTGTTCGAATCGGTGCGCCTGATCCAGGCGCTGGTGCAGGAGCTGCCGCCCGGCGAGATCCGCACGGCGGTGCGCGGAGCCGGATCCGCGGCCGGGGTCGGCTGGATCGAAGGCTGGCGCGGGGAGGTGCTGATCGCGCTCGAAACCGCCGGAGATCGCATCCACCGCCTGCACCCCCACGACCCGTCCTGGCAGAACTGGCCGCTGCTCGAGCACGCGGTGCACGGAAATATCGTCCCGGACTTTCCGCTCATCAACAAATCGTTCAACCTTTCCTATAGCGGTCAGGATTTGTAGACCATGTACCAGTTGCTGAAGCAGATCGCCAAGACCGGGATCGTCACCGAGCGGGCTCCGGCACCCGACGAACGCCTGCGCCTGGTCGAGCAAAGGCTCGCCGAGGCGATCCTCAAGCACTTCGGGCGCGCACTCGCGATCCGGCACGTCGACGCGGGCTCGTGCAACGGCTGCGAGCTGGAAATCCACGCGATGAACAGCCCCTTTTACAATCCCGAACGGCTCGGCATCAAGTTCGTCGCGAGCCCCCGCCACGCCGACCTGCTGCTGGTGACCGGCCCGGTGTCGCGCAACATGGAGACCGCGCTCAAGCGCACCTGGGAGGCGACTCCCGATCCCAAGCTGGTGGTGGCGATCGGCGACTGCGGCTGCAGCGGCGGGATCTTCGGCGAGAGCTACGCGAGCTGCGGCCGGGTGTCGAACGTTATTCCGGTCGACGTCGCGGTTCCCGGCTGCCCTCCGACTCCCGCCGCGATCCTGCAGGGGATACTCACCGCGCTCGAACCGGGTAAGCGATAGGGCGATGGAGCTCCCGCTCGCCTTCATCGGCTGGTTCTTCGCGCTGACCTCCGCCGGGGCGCTCCTGCTCGGCGCAATGCTGATATTCATGCTCGTCCGCGCCGGGGACCTGCAGCGGCGTTACCTGAGCTACAGCTACCTGAACGACATGATTCTCGCCGCGGTCTGGCTGCTCGGTCTCTTCGGCGGGATCGGCGTGATACGGCTCCAGCCCTGGGGACGCTACCTGCTCGAGCTGTTCTGCTGGTCGCTGATCGTGCTGCTGCTGCTCTCGACGGCTTCGCGGCTCTACGCACTCAGGCAACCGAGCCCGGACGCTCCGCCGGTGAACTGGCTCGGAGCCGTCGCCGGCGCCACCCTGATCCTGATCCCCGCCCTCGCGATCTGCGCCGCGACGATCATCACTTTGCGCAGCGCCGAAGCGATGAAGGCTTTTTCCTAGGACCAGCGGCAGGCGCTGCCCAAGTGCACCGGGAACGTGGAAACCGAGGCGCGAGCTTGATGCGCCGCCGGTCGTTTTACGGTTTCAGGTAGGCGTAGCCTTCCTTCTGCTGCAGGTGCGTGATCTGCGCTACCCCCGAGGGCACGAACTCCACGCCGATGATGAACTGGTCCTTCTTCAGCTTGCGGGCGCGCAGGGTGATTTCGCATACCTGGAACCTCACGCCTTTCCCCATCAGGTCCTGCACCCGCGCATCGAACAGTCCGAGTGCGTCTTTCGCGCCTTCCATCAGGAAATCGACCCCGGCTGCGTGGGCTACCGCGACGATCTTGGCTTGGGGATCGACTTCGAGGTGGTTATACAGGTTGCGCAGGCCGTTGCTTGCCTGGCTGTATCCGCTGTCGAAGTGATACACGACTTTCTCCTGTGCCCGGGCCGCCGTTGCCGCGAGCGACAAAGCGAGCACCACCATCAGTTTCCGTGTGAGTTTCACGAGATGCTCCTTGACGATCGTGAATGACGCTGCTCACTTTACGCGAGCCAGCGCGGGCTGGAAAATCGGCGGATGGCGAAACACCTGCTGATCTCCGGCCGCGTCCAGGGCGTCGGCTTCCGCTACTCGATGGCGGAGGAGGCGGAGCGCCTGGGTGCGACCGGCTGGGTGAGAAACCGCCGGGACGGAACCGTGGAAGCGGTGCTGGATGGGCCCGCCGATGCCGTGGACGCGCTGCTCGCCTGGGCGCGCCGCGGGCCGCCCTCGGCGCGCGTGACCGGCGTGGGGGTCTCGGAGACCGCGGGAGGCTTCGAGCGCTTCGAGATGCGGCCGACCGAGTGAACCGGTCCGATCACCCCGCCTTGCGCCGCACCGCCTCGCCGCCGCGAAGACCCTCGAGAATCGCGAGGGCACGCTCCATGGAGAAGTCGCGCGTCTTCTGATCGAAAGCCTTGGCCGTCGGCATCATGTAGCCGTGCTCCACGCCGGGAAAGATGTGCAGGTCGAGGTTCTTCATCCGCGCGGCGGCGCCGCGGTACGCTTCCAGGACCTCGGCAGGTGCCTGGTGGTCCTGGTCGCCCCAGACGATGCACACCGGCTTCGCGAGCTTGTCGAGCTCGCCGATGTAGTCGAGCATCTGCGAGCCGTGGCAGGAGATGCCGGCGTCGTATCCCAGGCGCTTCGGCCCGAGGATCGCGTACGGACCGCCGTAGCAGAAACCCATGACCGCGACGCGGCCGTTCGATTGCGGGAGCTGGCGGACCTGCGCCAGCGTGTCGGCGAGGTCGGCCTCGCCCGTGCTGATCTTCTCGAGCCGCGGCTGCGAGCGCTGCTTGGTGCGCTCGTCGTCGCGCGCGAGCGGCCCCGGGATCGTCCGCCAGAAGAGATCGGGCGCGGCGGCGACGTAGCCGAGTACCGCGAATTCGTCGGCGATGTCGCGCAGGTCTTCGTTCACGCCGTGCACCGCCGACGCGAGCACGACCGCGGGCACCTTTGCGCTCGCGCTCGGCGTGGCGATGTAGCAGTCGAAATCTCCGCCCTTGCTCGAGCGGACCTTGATGTTCTTGCCTTGCATGGGTCCCTCCTTGCGCCGAATGCCCGCTCACGCTAACCCAGGACGAATGCGCTGTCCATCCGGGATGCGTCCGTCATGATTGCGCTGTAACGGCTAACTGACTACCATCACGCCTTCGATCGTGCGGCGCGGATTTCACAATGCGAAATCGCAGAGCGCGTCGCCATCGCAAAGGAGGAGTCGAATCATGAGTACCCAGTACAGGATTCTCATCATGGGCGCGTCCTACGGTTCGCTGCTCGGAACCAAGCTCGCGCTCGCAGGGCACGCGGTACATCTGGTATGCCTTCCCGCGGAAGCGGACCTGATCAACAAGGAGGGCGCGATCGTGCGCATGCCGGTCAAGGGCCGCGAAGGGCTGGTCGAGATCAATTCGAAGAAGCTGCCGGGCAGGCTGACCGCGGGCGGCACCGCCGGGGTGAAGCCGTCCGACTACGATCTGGTCGCGCTCGCCATGCAGGAGCCGCAATACCGCTCGCCGGGCGTGCGCGAGCTGCTCGACGCGGTGGCGCGCGCCAAGGTGCCCTGCATGTCGATCATGAACATGCCGCCGCTGCCTTACCTTGCGCGCATACCGGGCATCGACGTCAAGGCGATCCGCAGCTGCTACACCGATCCCACGGTCTGGGACGGTTTCGATCCCAAGCTGATGACGCTGTGCAGCCCGGACCCGCAGGCTTTCCGCCCGCCGGAAGAAAAGGTCAACGTCCTGCAGGTGAGGTTGCCGACCAATTTCAAGTCGGCGCGCTTCGACTCCGACGCCCACACTGCCATCCTGCGCGGCCTGGAAGCCGATATCGAGGCATCGCGCTTCGATACCGGCTCGGGGAAGATCGAGCTGCCGGTGAAGCTCAAGGTGCACGACGCGATCTTCGTTCCGCTCGCGAAATGGGCGATGCTCATCGCCGGTAACTACCGCTGCGTGCTGAAGGACAGCGTCCGTCCCATCAAGGACGCCGTCCACGGCGACATCGCGGCCTCGCGCGCCATGTACAACTGGGTGGTGAAGCTGTGCGTCTCGCTCGGCGCGAAGGAGAGCGACCTGGTGCCTTTCGACAAGTACGCCAACGCCGCGCTCTCGCTCGGCAGCCCGTCCTCGGCGGCGCGCGCCCTCGCCAACGGCGCGCCCAACATCGAGCGCGTCGACCTCCTGGTCAAGACCATCGCGGCACAGAAGGGCATGCGCTCCGACGTGCTCGACCAGACGGTGTCGCTGGTCGAGGGCTGGCTGGAGAAAAACCGCAAGAAGGCAGCCTGATTCAAGACCATCCGTTCATCCCCCGCGTCGAGGACCCGCCTCTTCTCAGGGGAGAAGGGCGTTTCGTCGACGATGCGCGCGAGGCCGGTTGCGCCTTTGCCGCCTTCGTGCGCTCGCCCTACGCGGCGGCGAGCCTGCGATCGATCGACGTCGGCACCGCTTCGCAGCAGCCCGGCGTTCTCGCGATCCTGACCGGCGCCGACATGCGGGCCGCGGGGGTCGGCAACCTCGCCCGCCCGCGGCCGGTCGACGGGCGCGGCGGCGCGAAAATGATCCTCTCGACCTGGCCGGCGCTCGCCGAGCGGCGGGTCGTGCACGTCGGCCAGCCGGTGGCGATGGTCCTCGCCGCGACCCCGGAGCAGGCGAACGACGCGGCCGAGCTCGTCGCCGTCGACTACGAGGAGGAACCCTCCGTCGTCGACGTGCGCGACGCCGTGGCGCCGGGAGCGCCCCAGGTCTGGCCCGAAGCGCCCGGCAACGTCGCGCTCGACTGGCCCGGACCGGTGGTCGACGACGGCGGCAACGCCCGCGAGATCGACCGGATATTCCAGTCGGCCCCGCACCGCGCGCGCTTAGCGCTCGTCGACCAGCGCCTGGTCGTGGCGTCCCTTGAGCCGCGCGGCGCCACCGCGAGCTGCGACGCCGCGCGCGGCGAGCTCACGCTGCGCGCATGCTCGCAGGGCGCGGGCGGGCTGCGCGACATGCTCGCCGCGGCGTTCAACCTCGCCCCGCAGAAGCTGCGCGTCGTCACCGAGGACGTGGGCGGGGCCTTCGGCATGAAGTCGGGCGCCTATCCGGAATACGCCGCGCTGCTGGTCGCTGCGCGCAAGCTCGGGCGCACGGTTCACTGGATGTCGACGCGGTCGGAAGCTTTCATGAGCGACAACCAGGGCCGCGATATGTTTCTCGAAGGCGAGCTGGCGCTCGGCCGTGACGGGGAATTTCTCGCGCTGCGCGTGCAGGTGCTCGCCAATCTGGGGACGTTCATCACCGGCGCCGGTCTCATCACCCAGACCCACAACCTCGGCCGCTGTCTGTCGAGCGTGTACCGCATACCGCGGATCCAGTGCGACGTGCGCTCGATCTACACCAACACCGTGCAGACCGGCCCCTACCGCGGCGCGGGCCGGCCCGAGGCCAACTATCTCATCGAGCGCCTCGTCGACGCCGCGGCGCGCGTCACCGGAATCGACCGCGTCGAGCTGAGGCGGCGCAATCTGATCGCCCCGCAGGCGATGCCCTACAAGACGCCGGTCGGCGTCACTTACGACAGCGGCGAGTTCTCCGCGATCTTCGAGAAGGCGCTCGCTCTGGCGGACTACGGCGGCTTTCCCGCGCGGCGCGCCGGCGCCGCGCGACGGGGATTGCGCCGCGGGATCGGCGTGTCGTGCTTTCTCGAGCACGCGGGCGGCGTTCCCGTGGAAAGCGCGGCGCTGCGCTTTCCCGGCGGCGACCGGGCGGTGGTCGCGCTCGGCGTGCAGGGAACCGGGCAGGGACACGGGACGATATTCAGCCGGCTCGCCGCCAGGCATCTGGGCATCGCGGCGGAATTCGTCGAGGTGCAGGAGGGCGACTCGCGGCTCGGCGTCGCGAGCGGCGGGACCGTGGCATCCCGCTCGACCATGCTCGCGGGCAGCGCCGTCTTCCGCAGCGTCGAGACGGTCATCGCGAAGGGCCGCAAAATCGCGGCGCGCATGTTCGAGGCCACGGAGGCGGACATCGGCTACCGCGACGGCGTGTTCGAGGTGGTCGGGACCGACCGGCGCCTGTCGCTCTTCGAGGTCGCGGCCAAGGCCGCCGAGTGGCAGCGCGGCGGCGAGATCGAGGAGAGCCTCGACAGCGCGGCCAAGGTCGAGCTGCCGCCGACTTTTCCGAACGGCTGCCACATCGCCGAGGTGGAGCTCGACCCGGAGACGGGCGTGGTCGCCGTGGTGGCGTACACCGCGGTCGACGACTGCGGCGTGGTGCTCGACGCCACCTTGACCGAAGCTCAGGTCTGCGGCGGCCTCGCGCAGGGCCTCGGCCAGGCGCTCCTGGAGCAGGGCATCTACGACCGCGCGAGCGGCCAGCTCCTGACCGGCTCTTTCACCGACTACGCCATGCCCCGCGCCGATCACATGCCGCCGATCGCCGACGCCTTTCACCCGGTGCCCTGCACCACCAACCCGATCGGGGTGAAAGGCGTGGGTGAGGCGGGAACGACGGGCGCGCTCGCGGCCATCATGAACGCGATCACGGACGCCCTGCCCGCGGACGCGGGCGTGCTCGACATGCCGGCTACGCCGGAAAAGATCTGGCGCGCGTGCCGGGGGCGCGTCTAGCGCGCCAGGCTCTGCCGTTCCGGCGGCGCGCGAAAAGCAATGTCGCCGTAGAACGCCTCGAGCGCCCGGTCGCCGTCGTCGGCCTCGGTCATGATCCCGACCGAGACCACGCGGCCGGGCTCCTCGCCGAACAGGCGCCGGTAGTCCTCTGCGACGTTGCGCGACTCCTGCAGCCATTCCCCAAGCTTTTCCCTGCCGCTCTCCACGGCGATCATCTTGATGCGCGAGGTGTATTTGTTGTTCACGATACCGCCGTTCGGCGTCCTGCTTCCCCACACGTACATGAGCCCGGCGTAGGGCAGCTGCTGCCCGGTGAAGAAGCGAAACTGATCGTAGAAAAGGCGGTCGCTGAAGGGAATCTTCGAGGTGTCTCCGTCGAAGTTAACCAGGATCCGCGCCGGCGAATCGTCGGGGCTGTCTGCGGAGGGGGCGAGGTCCATCACCTTCCAGCGCCAGGACAGGATCGGCCGGTCGCGGACGTCGACATCGAGCGGGTGGACCAGCCCCGACGCCGAGGCGCGGGCGCGTCCCTTGAGCACCGTCGCGCCGCCGTCCTCGACCAGCTGGTACTGGCTGTGCCCCTTCAGCCGCATGCTCCAGGGATTCCACTTCGGCGGGACCGGCTCGCCGGGCCTGGCCGTCGAAAAGACGGCGAGCTGCGACGGAGCCACCGCGGACGGAGCGACCGAAGCGGTCGTGCAGCCGCCCGCGAGAATGGCCGCGGCGGCAAGGATCAAGGAGCGTGGCAAGTTCACCACTGGAGCACCATCTGTGAGCTCGGACTGTAACGTGCGACTATGAAACCAATATGGCAATGAAACTCATCTCAGTCAATGCCGGCCTTCCCCGAGAAGTCCGCTGGAACGGGAAAAGCGTCACGACTTCCATATGGAAAGAGCCCGTGAGCGGGCGCGTCCGCGTCGCCGCGCTCAACCTGGAGGGCGACCGGCAGGCCGACCTCTCGGTTCACGGCGGGCCGGACAAGGCCGTCTACGTCTATCCCTCCGAGCATTACGGCTATTGGCGCCGCGAACTGCAGGGGATGGACCTTCCCTGGGGTTCCTTCGGCGAAAATTTTACGACCGAAGGTCTGTCCGAAGAGTTCCGCATCGGCGACCGGCTGCGCATCGGCTCCGCGGAATTCGCCGTCACCCAGCCGCGCATGCCCTGCTTCAAGCTCGCGGTCCGCTTCGGGCGCGCGGACATGGTGAAGAAGTTCATGAGGAGCGGCCGGACAGGATTCTACCTCTCGGTGACCCGCGAAGGC
>DATIWX010000015.1:0-15793 GCA_035519135.1 Burkholderiales bacterium
CTACTCCCCCAGCGCCACTCCCTCTCTTCTCGGATCCGCGCCGCCCGCCCAGCCGTCTTTCGTGCGCATGATGCCGTGCAGGCCGCTCGCTTCGTCGCGGATGCGCACGCTGTGTCCCATGCGCTCGAGCTCGCGCGCCACCCGTTCGAGCGGCGTGCCGCGCTCCAGCTCGGTCGGGCCGTTGCGGCTGCCCATGCGCGGCGCGTCGATCGCTTTCTGGATGTCCATGCCCCAGTCGAGCGCGTTCACGATGGTGAGCGC
The DNA here is from genome assembly GCA_035519135.1 of Burkholderiales bacterium. Classification (GTDB taxonomy): domain Bacteria; phylum Pseudomonadota; class Gammaproteobacteria; order Burkholderiales; family SG8-39; genus VBDM01. The sequence goes on from DATIWX010000015.1 coordinate 262, forward strand.
GACGTAGTTGATGATCGAGTGGCCGCCGGGCGAGCCGATCACCATGAGCAGCTTCCCCTTGCCGTCGAACACCATGGTCGGCGCCATCGAGCTGCGCGGGCGCTTGCCGCCTTCGACGCGGTTTGCGACGGGCTTTCCGTCTTCCTCCGGTTCCCAGGAGAAATCCGTGAGCTCGTTGTTGAGCAGGAACCCGTGCACCATCTGGCGGTTGCCGAAGGCGGCCTCGATGCTCGCGGTCAGCGCCACCGCGTTGCCTTCGGCGTCGACCACCGACAGGTGCGTCGTGGACGGCAGCTCGAGCGGCTCGGCGAGCCCGTAGAGCGCGCCGACTCCCTCGGGATCGCCCGCCTGCGCCCGCCCCATCGAGCGCTTCGGGTCGATCAGCTTCGCGCGCGAATCGAGATAGCGCGAATCGAGCAGCGCGGCGAGCGGCGCGGCGACGAACGCCGGGTCGGCGATGTAGAGATTGCGATCGGCGTAGGCGAGCCGCCCGGCCTCGGCGAAGAGGTGGACCGCCTGCGCCGTCTCCGGCCGCAACGCGTGCAGATCGAAGTGCTCGAGGATGCCGAGCATCTGCAGGACCGCGAAGGTTCCCGAATCGGGCGGCGGCACGCCGCACACCTTCCAGCTGCGGTAGCGGCCGCACAGCGCCTCGCGCTCCTTCGCCGCGTACGCGGAAAGATCCGCTTCGGCCAGATCCCCGGGTGAGCTCTTGCGGTTCCGGACCGCGGCGGCGATGTCGCGTGCCACGTCGCCGTGGTAGAACGCCGCGGCGCCTTCCGCGGCGACGCGCTTCAGCACCGCGGCGAGCTCGGGGTTCTTCAGAAGCGCGCCCGCGGGCCTGGCCGTGCCGTCGGGAAGATAGAAGTAGCGACGGGCGTTCTCGTCCCGGGCTAGGAAGCGGTCGGAGGCGACGAGCGCGTGCAGCCGCGGCGAGATCGCAAAGCCGCTTTCGGCCAACTTGATGGCCGGAACGAAGAGCTCCGCCCAGGGAAGCTTCCCGCGCCTGTGGTGCGCCAGCTCGAGCATCCGCAGCAGTCCGGGCACGCCCACCGATTGTCCGCTGATGACCGCGCCGGGCCAATCGAGCGCCTTCCCGTTCGCGCCGAGAAAGCGCTCGGGCTTCGCCGCCGCAGGCGCGGTTTCCCTGCCGTCGTAGGCTTCGAGCTCGGCGTAGCGCGCCGTATAGCTGAGCAGGAATCCGCCGCCGCCTATTCCCGAGGACTGGGGCTCGACCAGATTGAGCACCAGCTCCGCGGCGATCGCGGCGTCGACCGCGCTGCCGCCGCGCTTGAGAACGTCGTAGCCCGCGCCGGCCGCGAGCGGGTTCGCCGCCACCACCATGAAGCGCTTCGCCGTGACCAGGCGCTTCGCCGCGGACGGCGTCGAAGGCTCGGGATCGGGTCCGTATGCGGGCTGAGCGTGTCCCGAGACACACGCGAGCAGGAGAAACGCTGCGACTACGAGCGGCGGGTACACCCCGTAGAGCCTATCACGCCCCGATCGAAGGGAATCAGCGGCCGGGAACGATGATGCGGCCGCCCTCGCCCGCCATCTCGAGCATCAGCTCGTTCATGCGCCGGACGAAACCGGCGGGGTCCTCGAGCTGGCCGCCCTCGGCGAGCAGCGCCTGGTCGAAGAGCAGGTTGCCCCAGTCGGCGAAGCGCGCCTTCTCCTCCTCAAGCCGCCGCACCATCGGATGCGCGGGGTTGACCTCGAGGATCGGCTTGGCCTCCGCGCCTTTCTGCCCCACCGCCTTGAGGATGCGCGCGAGGTTGCCGCCCATGTCGTGCTCGTCGGCAACCAGGCACGAGGGCGACTCGGTGAGGCGCGCGCTGACGCGCACGTCCTTCACCTTGTCGCCGAGCGCGTCCTTCAGCTTCGCCACCAGCGCCCGGTGCTCGCCCGCCTGCTTCGCCTGCTCCTTCTTCTCCTCGTCTGTCTGGAGCTTGGACAGGTCGAGCTCGCCCTTGGCGACGGAAGCGAGCGCCTTGCCCTCGTGCTCGGGAAGGTTGGCGACCAGCCACTCGTCGACGCGCTCCGACAGCAACAGCACCTCGATGCCGCGCTTCCTGAAGATCTCCAGATGCGGGCTGTTCTTCGCCGCGAGGAAGGTCTCCGCGGTCACGAAATAGATCTTGTCCTGGCCCGGTTTCATCCGGGCGAGGTAGTCGGCGAGCGACACGCCCTGCTCCTCGCGGTCGGTATGGGTGGAGGAAAAACGCAACAGCTTGGCGATGCGCTCGCGATTGGCCGGGTCCTCGCCGACCCCCTCCTTCAGCACCCGGCCGAATTCCTTCCAGAACGTCGCGTACTTGTCCTTGGCGTTCTCGGCGAGGTCCTCGAGGAGCATCAGCACCCGCTTGGCGCACCCGGCGCGGATCGCCTCGATGTCGCGGCTCTCCTGCAGGATCTCGCGCGAGACGTTGAGCGGCAGGTCGTTCGAGTCCACCACCCCGCGCACGAAGCGCAGGTACGCCGGCAGCAGCTGCTCGGCGTCGTCCATGATGAACACGCGCCGCACATAGAGCTTCAGGCCCCGGCGCTCGCTCCGGTCCCACAGGTCGAAGGGAGCCCGGGCAGGAACATAGAGAAGCTGCACGTACTCCTGCCTGCCCTCGACGCGGTTGTGCGTGTACGCGAGCGGGGCGTCGCCGTCGTGGGCGATGTGCTTGTAGAATTCCTGGTACTGCTCTTCGCCGATCTCGGACTTCGGCCGCGCCCACAGGGCGCTCGCCTGGTTGACGGTCTCGTCCTCGTCCGTCGTTGCCTCCCGAGACTGGTCCTTGTCCCACTTGACCTTCTTCATCACGATCGGGATCGCGATGTGATCGGAGTACTTGCGCACGATCGCTTTCAGCCTCCACTCCGACAGCAGCTCGTCCTCGCCCTGGCGCAGGTGCAGGGTCACGTCGGTCCCGCGCCCCGCCTTCTCGGCGGCTTCGACGGTGAACTCGCCGCCGCCGTCCGATTCCCAGCGCACCGCCGCCGCGGCCGGAAGGCCGGCCCGGCGCGTGAGCAGCGTGACGCGGTCGGCGACGATGAACGAGGAATAGAAGCCCACGCCGAACTGGCCGATCAGACGCGCGTCCTTCGCCTGGTCGCCGGTCAGCGCCTGGAAGAACTCGCGCGTGCCGGACTTGGCGATGGTGCCGATGTTCTGGACGACCTCGTCGCGCGACATCCCGATGCCGTTGTCCGACACGGTGAGGGTACGCGCCTCCTTGTCGTAGGCGATGCGTATTCTCAGGTCGGCATCGCCGCCGTACAGAGTGTTGTCCGAGAGCGCCTCGAAGCGCAGCTTGTCCGCGGCGTCGGAGGCGTTCGAGACGAGCTCGCGCAGGAAGATCTCCTTGTTGCCGTAGAGGGAGTGGATCATCAGGTGAAGCAGCTGCTTCACCTCCGCCTGGAAGCCCAGGGTTTCCTTCGTGGCTGCTGCGGTCATGGGGACTCCGTGCTGTATTCGATACGACGTAACCGTAACGACGCCGGCGGGAGCCGGCGCGAGCGAAGGATGAGGCCATGGTGCGCGGAATTCAAGTCCGCCCCGGGATACAATTGAACTCGGCCGGCCGCCGCCGGTCAAGAATCAGGCCGATGAACCTCTCCAGAATCCTCGTTGCCCTGTTCCTGCTCGCGCCGGCGCTCGCCCCCGCCCAGCCCGCGGGGGCGGGCCTGCCCCCGGGAGTGACGCGGGGTGTCTCGATCGAGGGCGTCACCGAGTACCGCCTCGGCAACGGCCTGAAGGTCCTGCTGATCCCGGACAGCTCGATCGACACCATGACGGTCAACATCACCTACCTGGTGGGCTCCCGCCAGGAAGGCTATGGCGAGACGGGCATGGCGCATCTGCTGGAGCACCTGATGTTCCGCGGAACGAAGCGCTTTCCCGATATCAAGGCCGCATTCCAGCAGCGCGGGGTGCGCTACAACGGCAGCACCTCCTTCGACCGCACCAACTACTTCGGGACCTTCCCGGCGAGCGAAAAGACGCTCGCCTACGTGCTCGACGCCGAAGCCGATCGCATGGTCAACGCGCCGATCGCGCGCAAGGATCTCGACGCCGAAATGACCGTGGTGCGCAACGAGTTCGAGTCGGGAGAGAACAGCGCCTCGAGCGTCCTGCGCGAGCGCATGGCGGCGAGCGCCTACCTCTGGCACGGCTACGGGCGGGCGATCATCGGGGCGCGCTCGGACATCGAAAACGTGCCGATCGAGCGCCTGAGGGCCTTCTACCGCTACTACTACCAGCCCGACAACGCCGTGCTCCTCATCTCGGGGAAGCTGGACGAGAGGAAGGCTCTCGGGCTGGCGCAGAAGAGCTTCGGCCCGGTCCGGAAGCCCTCGCGCAAGCTGATCGGCACCTACACCGTGGAACCTGCGCAGGACGGCGAGCGCAGCGTCACGCTGCGGCGCGCGGGAGACGTTCAGATCGTCTCGGCCCTCTACCACGTGGCGCCCGGGACGCATCCCGATTACCCCGCGATCGACGTGCTCGTCGCCCTGCTCAACCACGTGCCCTCCGGACGCCTGCACAAGGCGCTCGTCGAGACCGGCCTTGCCAGCTCGATCTTCGGCTCCGAGCGCCAGCAGCGCGAGGCGGGCTTCGCCTACTTCGGGGCGAATCTCAGGCAGGACGCCTCGATCGATGCCGCGCGCGACGCCCTGCTCGGCGTCGTCGAATCGTTCGCGAGCAAGCCGGTGACCCAGGAGGAGGTCGATCTCGCACGCCGGAGGCTGCTCAACGACATCGAGCTGACCCTCGCCGATTCCCGTGAGCTGACCATGGCGCTGTCCGAGTGCGCCGGCATGGGCGACTGGCGGATTCTCTTTCTGTACCGCGACCGCTTGAAGGAAGTCACCGCGACCGCAGTCCAGGCTGCCGCCCTGCATTACCTCAAGGCTTCCAACCGCACGCTCGGGACGTTCCTCCCGACGCCTTCCCCCGACCGCGCCGAGATCCCGCCGGTGCCCGACCTCGCCGCCGTGCTCAGGGACTACCGCGGCTCGGCCGCGGTGGCGCAAGGCGAGAACTTCAATCCCACCCCGACGAACATCGAGGCGCGCGTGATCCGCGCGACGCTCCCCGGAGGCATGAAGCTGGCTCTCCTTCCCAAGAAGACGCGCGGCGGCACCGTCGTGGCGCAGCTCGCGCTGCAGTGGGGCGACGAGCGGAGCAAGGCGAACCGGGCCGCCGCCTGCGGCGTCACCAGCGGAATGCTCCTGCGCGGGACGCGCAAGCACTCGCGCGAGCAGCTGCGCAACCGCTTCGACAGGCTCAACGCGAACGTCGCGGTGGACGGCGACGGCGGTTCGGTGGAAACCGTGCGCGAAAGCCTGCCTGAAGCGCTGCGTCTGATGGCCGAGGTGCTGCGCCAGCCGTCCTTCCCGAACGACGAATTCGAGCAGCTGCGCCGCTCCTCGCTCACCGGCATCGACACGCAGAGAAGCGATCCCAGCGCCCTCGCCGGCCTCGCGCTCACGCGGCACCTCAACCCCTATCCCCCGGAGCACTGGCTGTATACGACCTCGCTCGACGAGCGCAGCGCACGCGTCAAGAGCCTCACCCTGGATGACGTGAAGCGCTGCTACGAGGATTTCTACGGCGCATCCGACAGCGAGCTCTCGGTGGTCGGCGATTTCGACCCGGAGCAGATCGAGCGCCTCGCCCAGGAGCTCTTCGGCGACTGGAAGAGCCCGCGCCCCTACGCGCGCATCCCGTTGCGGGTGGCCGAGGTCGCGCCCACGGACAGCGTGATCGAGACGCCCGACAAGGCGAACGCAGTGCTGCGCGCGGGCATGCTTCTCAGGTTGCGCGACGACGATCCGGACTATCCCGCGCTTCTTCTCGGCAACTACGTCCTGGGCGGTTCGTCGGATTCGCGGCTGGTGCGGCGCATCCGGGAACGGGAGGGCCTGTCCTACAGCGTCGGCTCCTTCCTCTCCGCGGACAGCTTCTTCCCGCGCGGCAGCTTCGGCACCTTTGCCATCTATGCCCCGCAGAACCGCGCGCGGGTCGAAGCGGCCATGAACGAGGAAATCCGCAAGGCGCTCACCGAAGGCTTCACCGCGCAGGAAGTGGAGGCCGGCAAGAAAGGCTTCCTGCAGGCGCGGCAGCTCGCCCGGTCGAACGACGCGGGCGTCGCCGGCCGCCTCGTGTCTTACCTGGTCCTGGGGCGCACTTTCGCCTGGGACGAGGAGCTCGAGCGCAAGGTCGCCGCGCTGACGCCCCGTGAGGTGCTGGAGGCCATGCGCCGGCACATCGACCCGGGCAAGCTATCGGTCGTCAAAGCCGGGGATTTCGCCAAGGTCGCGTCCAACCCGCAGGATTCCAGCCGCGCGAACTGAAGCTCAGCCCAGCGCTTGGTAGCGGATTTCCAGGACCTCGAGCCGCTCCTCCCCTCCGGGCGTCTGGAGCGTCACCGTGTCGCCCTCGCGCGCCTTGAGCAGGGCACGCGCCACGGGCGAAACCCATGACACGCGGCCCCTCGCCGGGTCCACCTCGTCGGTACCGACGATGCTGACGGTGTGCTCCTTGCCCGAGGCGTCGGAATAGGTCACCGTGGCGCCGAAAAAGACGCGGTCCTGGTCCTGGTCCCGGGGATCGACCACCTCGGCGGCCTCGAGGCGCTTCATCAGGAAGCGGATGCGGCGCTCGATCTCGCGCAGGCGCTTCTTGCCGTACAGGTAGTCGGCGTTCTCCGAGCGGTCGCCGTTGGCCGCGGCCCAGGACACCGTCTTGATGAGCTCGGGCCGCTCCCTTTCGACCAGGAACTTCAGCTCGGCCGTGAGCCGCGCGTGGCCCGCGGGCGTGATGTAGTTCTTCGTGCCGGCCGGCATCCGCGGCTCGACCTCGAGCTCCTCTTCGGGCGCGTCGTTCTCGCGGGTGAATGCCTTGCTCATCGCTGGAGGTTCGTGGCTGACCGGGGATTCGTGGCGGTGCTCGCGGCTCAACTATAATAGCCGCCGCAGGAGCCCGTGTCAGGGAGAGCCCATGAAGTGGAACACCAAGCGGGTACGGGAAATCGCACTGGTCGTCCTGGTCGCGCTCACCGCGACCCTGGCCAACCTGCCCGAGGATGTGCTCGAGCGCTTCGACATCAACCGCGACCTGCTGCTCGGCACGCTCGCGCTGACGGTGTTCATCGCGCTGTTCCTGTACCTCAAGTTCCAGTTCTTCTTCCTGGTGGTGCTGCTCGCGGTGGCCGCGAACATGCCGGGCGAGGTTGCCGAGAGCCTGGGCATCTCCACCACGCCCCTGATCATCGCCATGGCGACTATGGTCGGCTTCTCGCTGATCAACTACGTCGTGGACCTGCTTCCCACCGGGCTGGAGAAGAAGCCCAAGGAGCAGAGCGTCGAGGGCATCAAGGTGCTGTTCTATGCCATCGAGAAGGGCAACCTCGTCTACGCGCAGAAGGTCCTGTCCCAGAACATCGACCCCAACCTGGTCGCCGAGAACGGCTACACGCCGCTCATGTACGCGGCGGCGAGGGGCGACACCAAGATGGTGGATCTGCTGCTCAGGAACGGAGCGAACGTCAACCTGGTCAGCACGAGCGGTGACACGGCGATCGAGCTCGCCCTGCGCATCGGCTCGCAGGAATGCGCCGAGATCCTGAAGAAGGCGCGCAGCGAGCAGCAGATGCGGGAGCAGGCGGTTCAGGTGAAGCCGGCCGTGCAGGAATAGGGTTGCGGCGCCCGCCCGCCCGCCGCCGGTAACAAAATGTGTCGCCGCGGTTCGCGCGGAACTTCGCCTCCGGCGCGCTGCCCAACACGCCTATCGAGGCACCCATGAGGATCAGCATGTCGAAGAAATTACTGGCTCTTGCCCTGGCCGCCTGCGCCGCAGCCGCGACGGCGGGATGCGACGGCGACAGGCTCTCGCCCATCTCCTCGTCCCAGGCGCAGACCGCGCCGGCCCAGCCGGCCGGATCCTCGCCTTCCTCCTTACCTGCGCGAGCGCTCCCGGACTTCACCGCCCTGGTCGAGCAGAACGGGCCGGCGGTGGTGAACATCAGCACCACGGCAAACGTGCACGTCGACGCGCAGGAATTCCAGATTCCCGGCCAGCCCGGCGACCCGTTCTACGAGTTCTTCCGCCGCTTCCAGGCTCCCATGCCCGAAGGCGACACCATCCGCAAAGGGGTGGGCTCGGGCTTCATCGTTAGCCCCGACGGCTACATTCTCACCAACGCCCATGTCGTCGACGACGCCGGCGAGGTGACGGTCAAGCTGACCGACAACCGCGAATTCAGCGCCAAGGTGATCGGCACCGACAAGCGCACCGATGTGGCGCTGGTCAAGATCAACGCAAAGAACCTGCCGGTGGTGCGGATCGGCGAGGCCGCGAAATCCAAGGTGGGCGAATGGGTCGCCGCGATCGGCTCGCCCTTTGGCCTGGAGAACACCGTCACCGCGGGGATCATCTCGGCCAAGTCGCGCTCGCTCCCCGACGAGAACTACGTCCCGTTCATACAGACCGACGTCGCGATCAATCCCGGCAACTCCGGCGGGCCGCTGTTCAACATGGCGGGCGAAGTGATCGGCATCAACTCGCAGATCTACAGCCGCACCGGCGGTTACATGGGGCTGTCGTTCGCCGTGCCCATCGAAGTCGCGATGAAGGTCAAGACCGACCTGCAGAAATACGGCAAGGTCAGCCGCGGACGGCTCGGGGTCACCATCCAGGGCGTGACCCAGGAGCTCGCCGACTCGTTCGGTCTGAAGAAACCGCAAGGCGCGCTCGTGGCCGCGGTCGAGCCCAAGAGCCCCGCCGACAAGGCCGGGATCAAGACAGGCGACATCATCGTCGGGGTCGACGGGCGCGACATCGAGAACTCGATCGACCTGCCGCGCATCATCGGCGAGTCGCGGCCGGGGACACAGGTGAAGCTCAAGATCTGGCGCCAGGGCGAGACCCGGGAGTTGAGCGCCGCCCTCGGCGAAGCGCCGGCGGAGAAGGTGGCGAGAGCCGATACCGGCGCAGACAGGGAGAAATCCGGCAAGCTCGGCGTCGCGGTGCGGCCTCTCACCGAGGAGGAGCGCAAGCAGATCGAGGCCGACGGCGGACTCCTGGTCGAGCAGGCCGGCGGGGCGGCCGCGCGCGCGGGCGTGCAGGCGGGCGACGTCATCCTCGCTTTCAACAATCAGCCGCTGAAGAGCGTCGACCAGTTGCGCCGGCTCGTCGACCGGTCGCGCGGCAGCGTCGCGCTGCTGATCCAGCGCCAGGGCAGCAAGATCTACGTGCCGGTCCGGCTGAGCTGACCCGGCCCGCTCCGGAGAACAAGCCGCGCCCGGAGCGCGGCTTTTTTTCGCCGGCTCGGCGGGCACTCCTCTGCTGTTAGAATCGGCCCGACGCCGAGGAGACCCCCATGGCCGCACCCCGATCCCTGCAGTTCGACACGCTCAGCCTGCACGCGGGCCAGCGGCCCGATCCGGTCACGGGTGCGCGCGCGACGCCGATCTATTTCACCACGTCCTTCGTCTTTCGCGACGCCGACCACGCCGCGGCGCTGTTCAACATGGAGCGCGGCGGGCACGTCTACTCGCGCATCTCCAACCCGACCAACGCCGTGCTCGAGGAGCGCATCGCCGCCCTCGAAGGCGGCGTCGGCGCGATCGCGACGGCGAGCGGCCAGGCCGCGCTGCACCTGGCGATCGCCACGATCGCGGGGGCGGGGTCGCACCTGGTCGCCTCGCGCGCCCTCTACGGCGGCTCGCACAACCTCCTGTCCTATACCTTGCCGCGCTTCGGCATCGAGACCAGCTTCGTCGATCCTCGCGACCTGTCGGCATGGCGCAAGGCGATCCGCCCGAACACCCGGCTGCTGTTCGGCGAGACGCTCGGCAACCCCGGGCTGGACGTCCTCGACATCCCCTCGGTCGCCGCGATCGCCCACGAAGCGCGGCTGCCGCTGCTGGTGGACTCGACCTTCACCACGCCCTATCTCCTCAAGCCCTTCGACCACGGCGCGGACCTCGTCTATCACTCGGCCACCAAGTTCCTCGGCGGGCACGGCGTCGCGATCGGCGGCGTGCTGGTCGACGGCGGCATTTTCGACTGGGAGGCCTCCGGGAAATTTCCCGAGCTGACCCAGCCCTACGCCGGCTTTCACGGCATGGACTTCCAGGAGGAATCGACCGTCGCCGCGTTCCTGCTGCGCGCGCGGCGCGAGGGCCTGCGCGACTTCGGCGCCTGCATGAGCCCCGCCACGGCGTTCCAGATCCTGCAGGGCGTGGAAACCCTGCCGCTGCGGATGGAGCGGCACGTCGGCAATACGCGCAAGGCGATCGAGTTCCTGTCCGCGCAGCCGGCAGTGGAATCGATCGCCTACCCCGAGCTGGCTTCGCATCCCGATCACGCCCTGGCGAAACGCCTTCTGCCGCGAGGCTGCGGCGCGGTGTTCAGCTTCGACCTCGAGGGCGACCGCGCCGCCGGCAGGCGCTTCATCGAGGCGCTCCGGATCTTCTCGCACCTCGCCAACGTCGGCGACGCCAAGTCCCTGGTGATCCATCCTGCGAGCACCACGCACTTCCGCATGAGCGACGCCGCGCTCGCCGAGGCGGGGATCCGGCCCGGAACGATCCGCCTGTCGATCGGCCTGGAGGATCCCGGCGACCTGATCGAGGATCTCGCGCGCGGCCTGCGTGCAGCAAGGGCTTGAGCATGGAGCTGCGGGTCGCCGGCGAATCCGTCTACGCCTACAGCGGCGGCAAGTCCTTCGATCCGGCGCTGCCCGCGATCGTGTTCGTCCACGGCGGCGCACAGGATCACAGCGTCTGGATCCTGCAGTCACGTTATCTGGCGCATCACGGCCGCGCGGTGCTCGCGGTCGATCTGCCGGGTCACGGCAGGAGCCGCGGCGAGCCCCTCGCGAGCATCGAGGCCATGGCCGACTGGGTCGTGGCCCTGCTCGATGCCGCCCGGGTGGGCGCGGCGGCCGTGATCGGCCACAGCATGGGCTCGCTGGTCGCGCTCGAATGCGCTGCAAGATATCCGCAGCGCATCGACCGCATCGCGCTCATCGGCACCGCCTTCCCCATGCGCGTGTCGCCGGAGCTGCTCGAAGCGGCCCGGAACAACGAAGCGGAGGCACAGCGCATGATCAACGTCTGGTCGCATTCCGCCTACGCACACTATCCCAGCAACCCCGGGCCGGGTTTCTGGGTCAGCGGAGGAAATCTGCGGCTGATGCAGCGCCAGAGGCCGGGGGCACTGCACGCCGACTTCGCCGCGTGCAACGCGTACGCGGCGGGATTGGAGCGCGCCGGGCGCGTCAAGTGCCCCGCCCTGTTCCTGCTCGGTGCGCGCGATGCGATGACGCCGGCGCGGTCCGGGCGCGAGCTCGCGAAGGCGCTTCCGCACGCGGCTGTGAAGACCCTGGGCGACAGCGGCCACAATCTCATGGGCGAGAAGCCCGACGAGGTGCTCGACGCGCTGGTGGAGTTTCTCCGTGCGTAGGCTGCTCGCCGGGATCCTCGCGTTCGCCCCGCTCGCGGTCGCGGCGCAGATGCAGGTGCCCGACTACAACTGGCTCGGCGCGGGGGCGCGCACGCGGCCGGCCTATGACGGCTCCGCGGCGCACGAAACCGAGCTGATTCCGTCGGTGCGGTACTTCGGCAGGCCCTGGTTCGCACGCACGACGCAAGGCGTGCTCGAGGGCGGCGCGCGCGTCGAAGTCACACCCGACCTCCACTTCGGAGCGCAGCTCGCGTACGAGGTGGGGCGCAAGTCGAGCGAAGCGGTGTTTCTCGCCAGCCGCAACGTGCCCGACATCAAGGCGGGCGCGTCGGCGGGCGTTCACGCCGAATGGGACTACCGCCTCGGCCCGGCGCCGACCACGCTGCTCGCGCGCGCGCGCCAGTTCGTCGATAGCGACCGCGGCGCTCAAGCCGACCTGCGCTACACCGTCGGCGTCTTCGGCATGGGAGGTGTCAGCGCCGCGCTGTTCTTCCAGGGGACATGGGCCAACGCCAGGTCGAACCAGTCGTACTACGGAGTCACGTCCGACGTCGCGGCCGGCACCGGCCTGCCCGCCTACGCGCCTGGAAGCGGACTGCTGTTCACGACCGGGGGCCTGCTCTACGCAATCGACCTCGGCAAGACCTGGATGATCATCGGCAACCTCGAGGCGCGGCGGCTGCAGGGCGCCGCCGCCAGGAGCCCCCTGGTCGAGCAGCCGACGAGCCGCTACGCGAGCGCGAGCCTGGCGTACCGCTTCTGACCTGCTAGCCGCGCAGCACCAGCAACACCGGCTGGTGATCGGAGGCGTCGGTCTCGGCGTTCACGACCACGTCCTGGACGCGATGCGCGATGTCCTCGGACACGAAAATGAAATCGCAGGCGAAGGGCGGACCCGGCCACTGGGCCTTGTCGTACACGCCGAGCGTGGGCGCGTGGGGTCTGCCCGGGTGGCGCAGCTGCCAGGCATCCCGGTAGGCGGGAACGCCCGTTCCCAGCGGAGCCTGCAGGCGCGCGTGCAACGGGTCGTCGGCGCGGAAATTGAAATCGGCGGTCAGGATGGCCGATGCCGGGCGCGGAACCGCCTCGAAGGGCCCGCCCTCCTTGCCGGTCTGGGGGGCGGCGGCATGTCCCGCCGCTTCCAGCTGCAGCTCGCGCAGCGCCTCGACCTGGGCGGCGCGTTGCTTTGCCGAGTAGTACTCGAGATGCGTCGTGGTGACGCGCAGCGGGCCGAAGGGCGCCTGCAGCACCGCCTCGATCGCCGCGCGCTGCATGCTCGGCACCGCGGCGTCGGCGGGCCAGGGCAGCAGCCGCCGGTAGACCTGCAGGACCGGCAGCCGCGTGATCAGCGCGTTGCCGAACTCGCGCCGGGCGCCTCCCGGCGACAGCACGTCGGTCGCGACGCCCCTGACCACCGTGTAGCCGGGAAACAGGCCGGCGAGCGTCTCGTACTGATCCTCGCCCGCGCTGCCCTCCAGGTCGGGAAAGTTGCGCGCTACCTCCTGCAGGCACAGGACGTCGACATCGGCCATGTCCTTCACGACCTTGCTGATGCGCGCGGGATTGACCCTGCCGTCGCAACCGCGGCACCACTGAACGTTCCAGGTGATGAGGTTCACGCTTCTTGTAGCACCGTTTGTTCGTATTCTGCCGACCATGCCGATCCGATGCTGCCAAGCATACCGTCTAATGGACTTCTCATTTGACGCAGGTCAATTCACCCGTGTCCGAAGAGGATACGGTGTGCTGGATCCGTCCTGATAGGACTCGGACATGACCACACCGGAGAACCAGCGGATCGCAGACAAGCTGCGCGAGGCGGCGGACCTCCTGCACGCGCAAGGCGCGAATCCCTATCGCATCGGCGCTTACCGCAAGGCGGCCGAGACCGTTGCGCAACTTCCTAGGAGCCTGCGCGAGATCTTCGATTCCGAAGGGGTAAGAGGTCTGGACGCGCTGCCGCACGTCGGCGAGGGTATCGCTTCGGCGATCGCGGAAATCCTGATCACGACGCGCTGGAGCCAGCTGGAGCGCCTGCGCGGCACCACCGAACCGGCACGGCTTTTCCAGTCGGTCCCCGGCATGGGGCCGGGGCTCGCCAAGCGCATCCACGACGTGCTTCACATCGACACGCTCGAAGGGCTCGAAGCGGCGGCCAGCGACGGCCGCCTCGAAGGCGTTCCCGGCGTGGGCCCGCGCCGCGCGGCCGCCTGGCGCGCCGCCCTGGACAGGATGCTCGGCCGCGTACGGGCGCGCGCACGCGACGACGTGTCCAGGGAGCCGACGGTCGAAACGCTCCTAGACGTGGACTACGAATACCGCCGCAAGGCCGAAGACGGCGAATTGCCCAAGATCGCCCCCAAGCGCTTCAATCCCGGGAACGAGGCCTGGCTGCCGGTGCTGCACGCCGCCCGCGGCGAGTGGCACCTCACGGCGCTGTATTCGAACACGGAGCTCGCGCACAAGCTCGAGCGCACACGCGACTGGGTCGTCATCTACTTCTACGACAGCGACCACGTCGAGCGTCAGCGCACCGTCGTGACCGAAACGCGCGGGCCGCTGGTCGGCCGCAGGGTCGTCCGCGGAAGAGAAGCGGAATGCCGCAGCTACTACGACGAACACAAGGCGGTTGCATAGATTCGAAATCGGCCCGTCCGCTCAGCGGCGCGTCCTGAGAACGAGCAGCGACAGGGCGAATGCGGCAAGAAAGATCAGCGCCCCGTAGAAACACGGCGTCATCAGGGGATGAACGACGACTTCGCCCGGCGGACACCTGAAGGCGGGCGCCGGGCGCTGCCGGCTGTAGACGAACCACTCGTAGGCGAAATTGCCCCACGCGAAAACAGTCCCGGCTGCCAGCAGCCAGTTGAGTCCGCGCTGCCGCCCCGCCACGGCCTCCGCCGGGGAACGCAGCAGCACGATCGCCCAGACGAAGGCGGCGAGAAACGCGAGCGCGCCGTAGAAACACGGCGTCAGCAATGGATTCGTCACCGCGCAGCCCGACCACTCGAGCACGCGTCCGCCGGCGCCGAAGAAGCGGCGATAGTCGACGAGCAGGGTGATCCATGCGAACGCGGTCCCGACTGCGAGCACTGCGACTTGCAGTCTGGGAAGCAGTCGGCCCATTTGTTGCATTTGCGGCATTTGACGACGTTTTTACACCCCGCGCGCGCCCCCGTATTGCGGCAGATCAAGTATTGAGCAGAATTGGCTGTTGCCTGGAAACAGGCGAGAATGAAAGTATCGCGACCTGACGCCCAGACAGGAACAGCCGTGAAGGGAAATCACTCCATTGCACTATTGCGCGCGGGGCTGGCCTGCGCGCTTTTCCTCGGGCAGGCCGCGTGCGCCCAGCGCCTGCCGCTCGAACGCATCAAGCTTCCGCCGGGCTTCGAGATCAGCGTGTTCGCCGACGACGTCCCGAACGCGCGCGCGCTCGCGGTGGGAAAGAGCGGCGTGCTGTTCGTCGGCTCGAATGTCGCGGAGAACGTCTACGCAGTCCGCTACCGCGACGCCAGGGCGACGCGGGTCTCGGTCCTCGCGAGCAGGCTCCGCGGTCCGAACGGCGTGGCGCTGCGCGACGGCGCGCTCTATGTCGCCGAAACGGACCGCATCCTGCGCTTCGACGACATCGAAGCGCGGCTCGACTCGCCGCCGCAGCCCGTGGTGGTCAGCGACCGCTTTCCGCGCAGCCCGAGCCACGGCCGGAAATTCATCCGCTTCGGTCCCGACGGCTGGCTCTACGTGCCGGTCGGCGCGCCCTGCAACATCTGCGAGCCCGACGAGCGCTACGCGCTCATCTCGCGCATCAGGCCGGACGGCTCCGCTTACGAGGTGTTCGCGCGCGGCGTGCGAAACACCGTGGGTTTCGACTGGGACCCGCGGACGAAACAGCTCTGGTTCACCGACAACGGCCGCGACCTGCTGGGCGACGAGCTGCCCTCGGACGAGCTGAATCACGCGCCCAAGCCGGGCATGCACTTCGGCTATCCCTACTGCCACCAGGGCGACACCGCCGACCCGGAGTTCGGCCGCAAGCGGGCATGCGCGGAATTCTCGCCTCCCGCG
>DATIWX010000016.1:0-5164 GCA_035519135.1 Burkholderiales bacterium
CGGCAAGGTGCTCGAGCGCCTGCTGCTGAAGGGCAGCATCGTCGTGAAGAAGGCGTACTGCGACTGGGACCGCTACAAGGAGTTCAAGGCGCCCATGCACTCGGCCTCCTTCGAGCTGA
The DNA here is from genome assembly GCA_035519135.1 of Burkholderiales bacterium. Classification (GTDB taxonomy): domain Bacteria; phylum Pseudomonadota; class Gammaproteobacteria; order Burkholderiales; family SG8-39; genus VBDM01. Next base: position 120 of record DATIWX010000016.1, read on the forward strand.
TCGAGATCCCGCACGTGCGCCAATCGGGCAAGAACTCCGCCGACATCCGCATGGTCGTGGATGCGCTGGACCTCTGCTACACCAAGTCGCACGTGGACGCGTTCGTGATCGTGAGCGGCGACTCGGACTTCTCGCCGCTGGTGTCGAAGCTGCGCGAGAACAACAAGACCGTGATCGGCGTGGGGGTAAAGAAATCCACGTCGGACCTGTTGGTCTCCGCCTGCGACGAGTTCATCTACTACGACGATCTGGTGCGCGAGAAGAAAAAGAAGGAATCGTCGTCCTCGACGCCGCGGAAACGCGGCAATGATCGGGGACCCAGGGAAGCAGCGCCCGCCGAACCTCGCGCGGATTCCACCCCGGCCAACGAAAAGCTCCAGGAAGCCCTCGACCTCATCCTCGCGACCGTGGAAGCCCTCATCGAAGAGCGAGGCGAGGATGAGCCGGTGTGGGGCTCGATGGTCAAGCAGACCCTGAAGCGCCGCAAGCCCGGCTTCAACGAGCGCTATTACGGCTTCGGCTCGTTCAACGAGCTGCTGGAAGAGGCGCGCGAGCGCGGCTACCTGGAGCTCGAACGCGACGCGAAGTCCGGCGGCTACGCCGTTCGCCCCTCCCCGCCCTAGAGCCATATCCTCCGTATTTGACTTCTAGAGGATATGGCCATATCCTCTAGAAAGTGAATCCAGAGGATATGGAATGGCCGCCCCGCTTTACCAAAAGCACCCGCCTTCGCTGGCGGCGACGTACGCCGATATCGAGAACCACGCCCTGTACCAGGGCGAGGTGCTGGTCGGGACCCCGGGCGCCATCAGCCTCCGCGAGAACGCCAACAAGACGCGGTTCTACGTCCGGCAGTACTACGACTTCGACGGCAAGAAACGCGACCAGTACCTCTGCCAGGCAGGTACCGAGGGCTGCGACAAGACGATCGCCGAATGGAAGGGCCGCATCGAGGAAGCCAAGGAGCTGCTGAAGGGCATTCGGCTCCTGGCTCGGGAAGGGTTCCGTGTGCTGAACCCGAAACACCTTGCCGCCCTCGCACCCCTCTCCACACACCGCATCTTCGAGGCCGGCGCCGTCCTGGTCGGGACGCATGCCTTCGAGGTCATCGTGAACCGCCTGGGCATCCGCGTGGCTTCGTTCGCGACCGAGGACGTCGATATCGCCCGCCCCGGCAAACTCGCATTGGAGAAGCCGCCCAAGGGCGGGCTGGTCGAGCTGCTGCGGGAATCCGGCATCGATTTCGTCGGCGTCCCCGGATTCAAGCGGGGCGCGCCGCCGACGAGCTACAAGGAAAAGGGCCGCTCGCGATTCACCTTCGACCTGCTGGTTCCCACGCAGGGCGAAGAGATCGAGTCACTCCCGGTGCCCGAGCTCGGCGCCCACGCGACCGCCCTGCCCTATCTCAAGTACCTGCTCACGGAGACGCAGATGGGGGCCGCCATTTCGAGCCATGGTGCCGCCGCGGTTCGGGTTCCGGTTCCCGAGCGATTCGCGCTGCACAAGATGATCGTAGCCCAGCTCAGGGTGGGGCGAACGGAGAAAAGCCGAAAGGACCTCAAGCAGGCCGCCGTGCTCATCGCGGCAATGAGCGAATTGTTTCCCGGATCGATCGAAGGGGCCTACCAGAAGACGGCCAAGTCGAGCCGTGCGCTCATTCGCAAGTCGCTGGGAAAGCTGGAAGAGGAGCTCCAGGCGCATCCCCGCGCCTGGGAGGAGCTCGCGAAGGCGGTTTAGTGTCATCCCGGCCGCCGCACCAGCAGCAGCGAGCCGGGATCCCTTCAATCACGCAACGATCGGCTCCAGGGCCTTCGCGATGCGCTTGCCCTGCTCGGCATTGATCATGCTGCCCAGGACCTCGTTGAAGCGCTTGTCCTGCACGCCGCTCACGATGTACTGGTAGCGGTAGGCGGCGAGGAAAGCGTCGGCGACGGCGTTGGCCTCGGCGGGCGCGAGCTTGCGCCCGAGCATGGCGAGGAAGTAATCGCTGTCGGCCTTCGCCTGCATGTGCACGATGCCGTCGACCGCGCCGGCGAGCGCGATGAGGTCGTCCACCGCCTTGTCGCGCTCCTTCGGGGCGAGCTTCGCGTCCTCGCGCAGCCACTCCATCTCGTCCACGATGGCGTGCTGCGACTCCTCGCGCGCGTGGTGCATGAAGACGTCCTTCCAGAGCTCCGAGAGGGTCGCGTCCGGCTCGATGCTCGTCCGGTAATGGGCCAGCACGAAGAGCTCGATCATGTACACGAGGGCCAGCACCGCCCACGTCGAGGAGGCGAGCACCGCGCGGGCGACGTCGTTGGGTTGCGGCACGAACATGTAGCCCGGGGGCATGCCGGCCGCGGTCATGGCCTCCATGCGCCGGAAGAGCTCCTGGTGCTTGATCTCCTCGTCGGTGAAGCGCACCAGCGCCTCGAGGGCGACCTGGTCGCCCATCCAGTGGTCGCGGCTCACGTCGAGCATCTTCGCGCCGATGAAGCGCTCGACCAGCCCGAACATGTTGGCGTAGGTGCGCCCCTGCACGCGGCTGTAGGTGAGCTTCTCAGCCTCGGTGAGGAACGGCACGCGGCCGGCCATGGAAAGGCCGTCGGGCAGGAACTTGCGGGTGAAATCGAGCTTGCGCCCGCGGATCACGTCGCGGTCGATGTCGAAGCGGACGCGCTTCGAGTTCTCGATGCATTTGGCGTAACGGGCGGTGGTCGTGGGGATGTGCATGTCCAACTTTTCTCTCCTGGCATGGGTGATCGATGGGTACGACGCCATCATCGGCCGCCCGGCCGCCGCCGCCTTGACGGGTTTGCCGTGTTTTTTGCCCCGGACGCCGCGCCATGGTTAACATTTCCCATGGACGCGCTATCGGAGATGCTCAAGGTGGTCCGCCTGAACAGCGGGATCTTCCTCGACGCCGAGTTCACCGCCCCGTGGTGCATCGACTCCGCCCCGGGCGACGAGGACATCGCGCAGATCCTCCCGAACGCCGAGCAGGTGTCGATCTACCACCTGGTCACGGAAGGCCGCTTCTCGGCCAAGCTTCCCGGAGCCGGCCCGTCGATCGAGATCCAGGCGGGCGACCTCCTCATGTTCCCGCATGCCGACGGGCACCTGATGGGCAGCGACCTCCACGTGGCGCCGCGCGTGGTGGGAGAGCTGGTGGAAACCTCGCCCGGCGAGGGGCCGTCGCGCGTGCGCCACGGCGGCGGCGGCGCGCGAACGCGCTTCGTGTGCGGCTACATGGCCTGCGACAAGCGCGCGTGCAAGCCGCTGCTGGACGCCCTGCCCCGCATGCTGCGCGTGTCGCTGCGCGATGCCCCGGCGGCCGAATGGATCGAGGCCACGATCCGCCTCGCATCCGCGCAGACGCACGCACCCAGCGCGGGAGGCGACCTCCTGCTCGCACGCCTGGCCGAGCTGCTCTTCGTGGAAGCGATACGCGAGTACGTGAGGTCGCTTCCCGAAAGCCAGCGCGGCTGGCTCGCGGGGCTGCGCGATCCCCACGTGGGGCGCGCGCTCGCGCTGCTGCACGCGAACCCGGCGCGCGGCTGGGACGTGGAGACGCTCGCCCACGAGACGGGCCTTTCGCGCTCGGCCCTGGGCGAACGATTCGCTTCGCTGCTCGGTGAGCCGCCCATGCAATACCTCACCGGGTGGCGCATGGCCCTCGCCGCGCAGGCGCTCTCGTCGGGCAGCGACGCCGTCGCGCGCATCGCCGAACGCGTGGGCTACGAGTCCGAGGCCGCCTTCAACCGGGCGTTCAAGCGCGAGTTCGGAACACCGCCCGCAGCCTGGCGCCGCGCCGCGCGCAACGCCCCGTCATCCCGGCCGTAGCGCTACTTCCCGCGCAGCTGCGCCCTCGTGCGCGGCCCCATCATCGCCCGCAGCTCCGAGAAGAAGACTTCCAGCTCGCTGTCGCGCGTGAACGAGATCGCGATCGCGTTGCGCGTCTCGCGGTCGCCCTCGACCATGCCGCGCTCGATCGCTGCGAGGATGCCGTCCGCCTCCGTCGCCTTGGTGCCCCGGGCGTTGGGCTTGCGCGCGCCCAGGCACTCGCCGATGCGCTTGAGCACATCGCCCATGAAGACGTGGGGAATGAGGCAGCCGTAGGCATTGAGGTGCAGGCGCCGTGCCTCGAAAAGCGGCGCGGAGACCGAGCAAAGCAGCTCGGCGAGATCCGTGTTCGTGATGGGCCGCGGGCGGTGCGCGCCCCCGCTCGGCGTAAGGCCGGACGGGCCGCGAATCACCGGGTGGGCCTCACCCTTCCCGCTTCGTTTGCGGCGGGCGCGGCTGGTGCTTGGTGCGAATCGACTGGCGCCGGCGCTCGACCTGCCGCCAGCCCACGACCATCCTCTTGCGCGTTTGCGTCTTTGCCGTTTGGATCATCAAAGCCCCCCCGAGAATGACCCACTATGCGCCGAAAGGCCCCCGGGTGCTATTGTGGTAGGCGTCAACACCGACCGAAGGAGACAAATCTCGATGCCGAAACCCAACTACGCATTCCAAAAACGCCAGAGAGAGCTCGCCAAGAAGCAGAAGAAGGAAGCCAAGCAGCGCGAGCGCGACGCCGCCAAAGCGCCGCCGGCCGAGGGAACGCCCCCCGGAGACCCCCAACCTGGGGTATAATGCGCGTGCAGGATATCAAGCAGTGAAGTTTCAGTACTCCCCCTCCTACGCGCCGTCCGGCGTTTCAGTGGCAGTCAATTCCCTTCCTTGATCTTCGTGACCCGTTTCCGGAGTCGGGTTCGCTCCGGTCCAATCGATACAAGGAAGTGAAAATGAGCAAAGGCACTGTCAAGTGGTTCAATGACGCGAAGGGTTTTGGATTCATCACGCCGGAAGACGGCAGCAAGGACCTCTTCGCCCACCACACCGAAATCCAGATGGACGGCTTCAAGTCCCTCAAGGAAGGCCAGGCGGTCGAGTTCGAAGTGACGCAAGGCCCGAAGGGCCCGGCGGCTTCGCGCATCCGCGCGGTCTAAGCCAGATTCGACAGCGCGCGGCCCTGCCGCGCGTTGGTGAAGTTGAAGGCCCGGGTGACCGGGCCTTTTTCATTG
>DATIWX010000017.1:0-6415 GCA_035519135.1 Burkholderiales bacterium
AAAGGCTAAAAAAAAGTCCTTCAGACTTTCGTGTGGGTCCTGGCCACGCTGGCGGCTATTCCCTCCCCTTCAAGGGGAGGGCTAGGGTGGGGATGGGTACGCAGTGCGGCTCACCCATCCCCCTCCCGACCTCCCCCTTGAAGGGGGAGGAGAACACTGCGGCATCGCGCGGTTTAAAGAAGTCCGTTCGACCCGCACAATCGTCTGAAGGCCGGAAAAGAACAGTACTGAGTGCTGAGTAACAGTTGGGGGTGGTTGGGGTCACTCAGCACGCAGCACTCAGCACTCAGTACTCAGTACTTTCTTTTCTTCTTTTCGAGGTTTCTAATGGCATCGTTCACCTGCGCCGACATTCTCGCCGGACGCGCGCCCCAGGACGCACCCGTGACCATCAAGGGCTGGGTGCGCACGCGCCGTGATTCCAAAGCCGGCATCTCGTTCCTGCACGTGTCGGACGGCTCAGGGTTTCATCCGGTCCAGGTCGTCGCGCCCAACACGCTGCCCAACTACGCCGACGAGGTGCTGCACCTGACCGCAGGTTGCGCGTTGGAGGCAACGGGATTGATCGTGCCCTCTCCGGCCAAGGGGCAGCCGTTCGAGATGCAGGCGAGTGCCGTGCGCGTGGTCGGCTGGGTGGATGATCCGGACTCGTATCCGATCCAGCCCAAGCCGCATACCTTCGAGTTCCTGCGCGAAGTCGCGCATCTGCGGCCGCGCACGAACGTGATCGGCGCGGTCACCCGCGTGCGCCACACCATTGCGCAGGCGATCCACCGCTTCTTCGACGACCACGGCTTCGTGTGGGTGAACACGCCGATCATCACCGCCTCCGACGCCGAAGGAGCCGGCGCCTTGTTCCGCGTGTCCACCCTGGATCTGGCCAACCTGCCGCGCACACCACAGGGGCGCATCGACTATACGCAGGATTTCTTCGGCCGCGAGACCTTCCTCACCGTCTCCGGCCAGCTCAACGTCGAGGCCTATTGCCTGGCCCTGTCGAAGGTCTACACCTTCGGTCCGACGTTCCGCGCCGAGAACTCGAACACCAGCCGTCACCTGGCGGAGTTCTGGATGATCGAGCCCGAGATCGCTTTCGCCACCCTCAGCGACGATGCCGCGCTCGCCGAGGCGCTGCTCAAGCACATCTTCCGCACGGTGCTGGAGGAGCGCGGCGACGACATGGCTTTCTTCGAGGAGCGGGTCGAGAAGGGGGTCATCGCCAAGCTGCAGGGGATCGTCGATTCCGAGTTCGTGCGGATGGACTACACCGAGGCTATTGCGATCCTGGGGCAGGCCAAAGAGAAGTTCGAGTTCCCGGTGCAGTGGGGCATCGACCTGCAATCCGAGCACGAGCGCTATCTGTCTGAGAAGCATGTCGGCAAGCCGGTGATCCTGATGAACTACCCGCGCGAGATCAAGGCGTTCTACATGCGCCTCAACGACGACGGGAAGACCGTGGCGGCGATGGACGTGCTCGCGCCCGGCATCGGCGAGATCATCGGCGGCAGCCAGCGCGAAGACCGCCTGGACGTGCTGGACGCGCGCATGGACGCAGCCGGGCTCGACAAGGAGCACTACGGCTGGTACCGCGATCTACGCCGCTACGGCAGCGTGCCGCATGCGGGCTTTGGACTGGGCTTCGAGCGCACGGTAGCCTACGTGACGGGCCTCAGCAATGTGCGCGACGCCATCCCGTTTCCGCGCACGCCGGGCAACGCCCGCTACTGACGCATTGCTGACACCAGCTCGGTTGAGGCCACCGCCCGAGTCTCGAAGGGCGCGAACCACGCAGCGAGAACCTCCCCGCCGGTCCAGCAATCAATGCTATTGTCGCGGGCCACACTGGAACGCCTGCCCGCTGCGTCGGGTGGCGTGTCCAGTTGGGCGCGCCACCGCAGCACGCGAACGGGGAACCGGAAATGACAGCGGCCTCAAGCCTGCGGGAAGGCAGTCGTTAAGGGCATCTGGATCAGCGGATTCCAGGCGGTTTCGACCCGGCCCAGCATCCCCTGCTGGGACGGTCGGAAGGGGGCCAGGATCATGCTGCAGCCGCCGCGGACGGCGGCCACCGCGACGTCGCAGTTCTCCCGACCAAGGAGGGCTTCATGCAGCCGACGTACTACGAGAAGCTGCTCGCCGACCAGGACCTGGGGTTGGCCAGCACCCTCGACGACGACATCACCCGCCTGCGGGCTGCGGGCGCTCTGGCGCCGCTCGCCGAGGACCCCGGACTGGACGACTGCCGCAGCCGCTACATCCGCAGCGCGGTCGTCTACCTCAAGCAGGCCCTCGCCTCCAGCATGGGCACCGAGCAGTTCGAGCGGTTCCAGCAGACACCGGCTTATCACGAAGTCCTGGTGCAGAAGGCTGCGCAGCAGTACTGGATCTACGAGACGTTCCTGCATTTGCGCGCGCACGGGGAGCGCACCATCCACATCGGTCCCGCGGCGTCGATGGAGATGCTGTCGGCGCCGCTCGAGGACTTCGGCAGCGACTTCCGGCTGGAGGTGCCGGCCACGATGCTGGTGTTCGAGTCCCCCGATCTGGTGGAAGCGTTCTACGCCGGGGAACGCCGGGCGGGCAATGGCCGCAATCATCCGGAGGCGCCGGTGTGCGTCCTGGCGCTCGAAGTCCAGTCGCACCTCGACTCCGTTGAACGCTATCTGCGGCTGCTCAGCGCCCACGGCGATGGCCGGCACGACTATCGCCTGGAAGTGCGGCAGATCGCCCTGGCCGACCATCTGTCGCTCGAAGACATCCTGGAAACCGACGACGGCTACGCCTGGCGCGGGAGCGAGGAGGTCGAGCGCTTGCTCGGCCTGCCGACACGCCGGCTGACCTGGGCATGCCGCAAAGCCGACTGCGGCTTCTATGCTGCGAAGACGTCGTACTACCGCGCGGTGCTCGGGACTTTGCACTGCATCCGCACCGCGCCCCAACGATTGCTGTGGCAGCCGCAGCTGACGCGCGTGGATGAGCGCGCCTCGCGGCTTGGATACAGCGAGCTGCTGCCGGCCATGGGCCCGCCAGGCCCGCGCTGATCTGCGCCGGCGACGCTGTCGCTACTTCTTTCCGCGGGTCTGCTGCTGACGGCGCAACGCTTCCTCGCGGACGCGTTGCTCGGCCTCGCGGCGCGCCCGGCTCACCGCTTCGGCGGTTACCTGGGCTTCGCTGACGGCTTGGGCACGCGCCTCCTCTTCGGCGCGAGCCAGCGCTGCGCGTGCTTCCTCTTCCAGCCGCGCACGGCGCGCCTGCTCTTCCAGCGCCTTGCGCATCGCTTCCTGCTGGGCCGGCGATGGCTTCGCGGCACGCACCTCGGCGAGCTTGCGCACCTCCATGTCCGTGCTGGTCATCGGGGCGGCGGTGAAATCCAGCCCGGCCGGAGCGCCGTCGAGGGACGGTTCCGGCGCAGTTTGGCGCGCACGCTCGGCTAGAGCGGCCGCCTCCGCTTCGACCTGCTGCTGGCGCTGCGCGGCCTCGCGCGCTCGCTTCTCGGCCTCCTCGCGCTCGCGGGCTTCCTGCTTGGCCCGCTGCTCGGCCTCGATGCGGGCGCGGATCTCCGCCTCCAGCTTCTGGCGCAGCACCTCGGCCTCCGCGCCCTTGCGCTCGGCCTCCTCGCGCGCGCGCTGCTCGGCTTCCAGCTTCTCCCGCACTTCGCGCTCAGCGTCCTGCTTGGCGCGGCTCTCGGCTTCGAGACGGGCGCGCATCTCCGCTTCCAGGCGCTGGCGCAAGGCCTCGTCTTCCTGGGCTTTGCGCTCCGCCTCCTGCTGCGCGCGCTGCTCGGCTTCCGCCTTCTCGCGCGCGCGCCGCTCCGCCTCCTCCTTGGCGCGCTGCTCGGCCTCCAGGCGCGCGCGCGTCTCGGCTTCCAGACGCTGGCGCAAGTCCTCTTCCTCGCGGGCCTTGCGCTCGGCTTCCTCCTTCAAGCGCTGCTCCGCTTCGGCCTTCTCGCGGGCATGACGCTCGGCTTCCTCGCGCGCCCGGTTCTCCGCCTCGATGCGGGCGCGCGTCTCCGCCTCGAGCTTCTGCCGCAGGACTTCGGCTTCCTGCGCCTTGCGCTCAGCCTCCTCCTTGGCACGCTGCTCGGCTTCCTGCCGCTCGCGGGCCTGCCGCTCGGCTTCTTCGCGCGCCCGGTTCTCCGCCTCGACGCGGGCGCGCATCTCCGCCTCCAGCTTCTCGCGCAGTGCCTCGTCCTCGCGCTTCTTGCGCTCGGCTTCCTCCTTGGCGCGCTGCTCGGCCTCCTGGCGCTCACGGGCCAGCCGTTCGGCCTCTTCCTTGGAGCGCTGCTCGGCCTCCAGACGCTCGCGCATCTCGGCTTCGACCCGCTGGCGCAACTCCTCGTCCTCGCGAGCCTTGCGCTCGGCCTCTTCCTTGGCGCGCTGCTCGGCTTCCAGGCGCTCGCGAGCCAGCCGCTCGGCTTCCTCGCGCGCCCGGTTTTCCGCCTCGATGCGGCTGCGCACCTCCGCTTCGAGTTTTTCGCGCCGCTGCTCGTCCTCCTTGGCTTTGCGAGCGGCCTGATCCTGCTGCTGGCGCTCCGCCTCCAGACGCTCCTGGGCACGCCGCTCCGCCTCTTCCCGCGCGCGGTTTTCGGCCTCGACACGCTCGCGCAGCTCGGCTTCCAGCTTTTCGCGGCGCTCCTCGTCCTCCTTGGCCTTGCGCTGTGCCTCTTCCTGCGCGCGCCGCTCGGCTTCCTCGGCCTCGCGGTGCTGGCGCTCGGCCTCTTCCTTGGCGCGGTTCTCGGCTTCGATGCGGGCGCGCACCTCGGCCTCGAGCTTCTGGCGGCGGGCCTCCTGCTCCTGCGCTTTCTGCTCGGCTTCGGCCTTGGCACGCTGCTCGGCCTCGAGCTTCTCCTGGGCGCGGCGCTGCGCCTCGGCTTTCGCGCGGTTCTCCGCTTCGATGCGCGCTCGCACCTCGGCCTCGAGCTTCTGCCGCCGCGCCTCGTTCTCCTTGGCCTTCTGCTCGGCTTCGGCCTTGGCGCGGTCCTCGGCTTCGATGCGCGCACGGATCTCGGCTTCGAGCTTCTGGCGGCGCGCCTCCTGTTCCTTGGCTTTCTGCTCGGCCTGGGCCGCCGCTTCCTTGTCGCGTGCGCGCCGCTCCTCCTCTTCGCGCGCGCGCCGGGCCGCCTCCTCGCGAACTTTGGCGGCATCGACTGGAGGAGCTTGTGGCTTGGCGGGAGCCGGATCGGGCCGGCGCGCTGGCGGCGGCGACGGCGGGGCTGCCGGCTTGGACGTCGTAGCCGGCCCAAGCATTTGCGTGAAGTCGAGGTCTTCCGCCGCGGAGGCGGCGGGAGCCGGGGCTGTCCCACGGCTGGTTTCGGGGGCGGCGGCAGGCTGGGCAAACTCTTTCAGGAACCCGCCGTCGGTGAGCATCTCCAGGATCTTGCGAATGTCCCCTTCGCTGATCCGGCTCTTTTCCGCCAGGTCCTGCATGTTGGCCTTCCCGTCCACCAGGTTGAGGACGCGGAAATGATCCTTCGCCAGGCGGCTAGCCTTGCTCTTGATCTCCAGCAGTCCTTTGCCGGTCTTCGAGAAAACCGTGTTTCTGTTCATCGCGTGGCGCTTGGGTGAACCGCGTCGGAAGGCTCGGGGCGAGTGTGGCCACCCCGGTCGCAAAACCGGGCTGCACCGTGCACCTTTATCGTCGCCTTAGCAAGACTCATGACATCCCGTTGCAGCCCGCCACTGCAGGGAAGGCGCACCTGTAGCCCGCAGGGAAGTGACGTTTGCCGACGACCTGTGTACCGGGAGCGCGCGCGACGCAGCTCATGCCCGACGCCCAGATCGCATAAGCAGCCGGAATCGGGGCCCGCACCAGGTTTTGAGCGCGCAAGCGTCGTGTCGGGCGTTTGACCAATCGATTTGACAAGGCGTAGACAGAGCACCAGCAGCTCTCTCGAAGAGCCAATGAATCAAACTCTTATGCTCTATGCGGCGGTATAGCCGCCGTCCACTGGCAGGGCGGCGCCGGTGACAAACCCCGCTTCGTCGCTGGCCAGAAAGAGAATCGCGGCAGCGATCTCATCGGGCCGGCCGAAGCGCCCGAGCGGATAGCGCTTGAGGGTGGCCTGCATCCACTCCTGGTTGTGGCGCAATTCGGCAGTCATCGGCGTCTCGATCACACCCGGGCAAACGCAATTGACGCGCACACGCGGCGCCCACTCCAGCGCCATCTGGCGCGTGAGATTCACGATGGCACCTTTGGACGCCGCATAGGATGAAGCGGTGGCACCGCCGACCAGGCCAAAGATCGACGCCAGATTCGTGATCGACCCGGCGCCGCTGGCGGTCAATGCCGGCAGTGCCGCGCGCGACGCGAGGTACGTGCCGGTCAGATTCACGTTCACCACGCGCTGCCACTCCGACAATTCAGGTGCCAGCTCGCGCCGGATCGGCCGCACACCCGCCGAGTTCACCAGCGT
>DATIWX010000018.1:0-2655 GCA_035519135.1 Burkholderiales bacterium
GACGGAGGTCTTGCAGACGCCCGCCGAGTTGATCATCTCGGTCACTTTCGAGCGGATCGTGTAGTCCTGGTAGGCCGGAATGGCGATGGCCGCCAGGATGCCGATGATCGCAACCACGATCATCAGTTCGATCAGCGTGAAGCCTTGTTGAACCTTTTTCATGAACTCTCCTTGTCTGAAACGTGAAGGGTGACTCGTTCGCACCGGCAGAGTGCGTGGACCAATAATGCAACCGCCGTGCCATGGCGGGCAAGTGTAACAGCGAGGGCGAGAACAACATTTTATCCAGTATTATCAGTAACTTGCGAAACTAGGGCGGAGGGACAATCTGCCGATGCACTGACGCGGGTTGTCAGGAAGTGATCCAAGTCACAGCTTCCGCAGGCCCGCGCTGCGTGATTGCGTCAAAAGTGACGCCGACAGTCACCGCGCCGGTTCCCCGGGCATCTGGGCGAGGTGCGCCAGCAGCAATTCGAGGCCCAGCTTCTGCCGCTCCGGCTTCGGCAGCTGCTTCACGTAGCGATCGCGCAGGGCGCGCGCCTCGGCGATGCGGCCCGACGCGATCGCGCCGAGGATCGCCGATTGCAGATAGCGCCCCGCATCGGCCTCGCTTCCCGGCGCGTGCCCGAGAAGGTATTGCGCGTGCTGCAGCATGCCCGCGGCATTGCGGTCGTTGATGGCCTGCAGCCAGGCGAAGCGCTCGCGCCCCGCCTCGTCGAGCGATGCGTAGCAGCGCGACGCTTTCGCGCGGTCGAAGAGCACCGCCACGTCGTCACGCGCGACATAGGGCGTGGCTTCGCGCGCGATCTGCGTGAGCGCCTCGAGCCACTCGCGCTGCGAGCCCGTGCAATCGGCGAGCAGGCCGTGGGCGAGGATCGAGGTGGCGCGCTGGTCCATGTTGAGCGCGCGGGAGCGGTCGGCTGCGCCCGTGAGGAAGACGCCGATCGCCTCGGTGCCGACCAGCGCCCGGTCGAAGACGATCGGGCGGTTGAGCCCGCCGCTCGCCAGCCGGTCGACGGCAATGCGCGATTCGCCATCGAGGACGGCCAGCACCGGCACCAGGTCCTCGCGCAGGTTGGGCAGCTCCTCGGCCGTCTCCTTCATGAAGCGTGCCCGGGGCGCACGCTGGTCGACGATCGGAAAGTAATCGGAGTTCAGCGGGAAGCCCGAGGATACGAAGAGCGGCGCGAGCGCGGCCTTGCCGCCCACCCGCAGCGCCTGCAGGTCCTGCAGCGTGTTGTAGCCGAGGTAGCGCAGCTCCGCCGCCGTGCCGGGCAGGTCGAACACTTCCTGCGAGAGCGGCGGCAGCTTGCCCTTCGGGCGCGCCACGACGATCAGGTCCGCGCCGGTGCGATAGACCGCGTAGTCCTCGAAGTTCTTGCCGAGGGCCTCGAAGATCGACGACAGCAGGCCCATGTTGATCTCGTAGGCCTGCATCCACTGCAGCAGCACGCCGTCGTCCTTGATGTAGCGCCTCACGTGCGCATAGAACTCGTCCGAGAACAGCGTCGAGACGCCGCTCACCCAGGGGTTGGAGGGCTCCGAGACGATCAGGTCGTAGCGCTTGCCCTGCGTGGCGAAGAAGGTCTTGGCATCCTCGATGTGCAGGCGGCTGCGCGGGTCTTCGTAGGCGCGGCGGTTGCGCGGCATGAACCAGCGCGCTCCCTCGATCATCGCCCGCTCGATCTCGATCGTGTCGAGCGACTGGATGCGGGGGCTGCCGAGCAGCGTGTGCGTGGTGAGCCCCGAGCCGAAGCCGATGTTGGCCACCTCCGCGGCGCCGGGGCGCGTCGCGAGCGCGAGCGCGGCCACCAGCACCATGGTCGGCTCGTCGATCGCGTAACGCCGCGCCGGGTCCGTCTCGATGCTCGCGTCGGGCTTGCCGTTGGTGGAGATCGCCCGGATCGAGCCGGTGTCCATGACCGCGATGGTGGCGGTCTTCCCGTCGCGATAGAACTGCACCTTGCTCGTCTCCGGATTCGCGAAAATCCCGTACCGGTAGACGCCCGAAGACATGCGCAGCGTGTCGAAATGGGTGCCGAAGTAGGCCGCGAGCCCGATCGCCGCGACCGCCGCGGCCATGCCATAGGAGCGCTTGCGCCCCGCCGCGTCCGAAGTCACGGCGATGAGGAAGATGCCCACCGCGAGATCGAGCAGCGCGCCGATGCCGGTGAGCCCCTTGATGCCGGCGAGCTCCATGCCGACGTGCGTGGCGAAGGCCGCGCCCAGGATGCACCCCGCGGTGTTGGCCGCGTACACCTTCCCGATGGACGATTCGCCGAAGCCGCGCGAGGTGAGCACGTGGGTGGCGAGCGGCAGCGTCATGCCGGCGCAGAACGCCGTCGGGAACATCACCACCATCGAAGCGAGCATCCCGCCGCCGGTCACGAGCACGTAGCCGCCCTCGCTGCGGGTGACCGATTGCATCATCCAGCCGAGGAACGCGAGCACGTCGTCGTAGATCCAGATCGCCCAGATCGCGAGCAGCGCCTTGGCGATGATGAGGCCCGCGAGCCACGCGAGGTCGTTGCGCAGGTTCGCGATGCGGTTGCGGAACCAGAAGGCCCCCAGCGACATCGCGAGGATGAAGGCCGCGAGCATCACCTCGAACGAGTGGGTGGACGCGCCCAGGCCCAGCGTGAGCATGCGGATCCA
>DATIWX010000019.1:0-6134 GCA_035519135.1 Burkholderiales bacterium
CCATGTGCAGGCTGACTTCGAGCTCCTGGGCAATCATTACGTTTCCTCCATCACGCACTGCAGCGGATGCTGGTGCTTGCGCGCGTACGATACGACCTGTTCCACCTTCGTCGTTGCGATATCCCGCGGGTAGACCCCGCACACTCCCATGCCTTCGCGATGCACCTTCAACATCACCTGGGTGGCCTTCTCCCGGGTCATCCCGAAGAACGTCTGCAGTACGAGGACCACGAACTCCATCGGCGTGTAGTCGTCGTTGAGCAGGATGACCTTGAAGAGCGGCGGTGACTTGACCCTGCTCTTCTTGGTCTCGAGTACGGTGCCATCGCGCGACCGGGTCGCCATAGCCTTGCTAATTTCCGTCTACCGGCATCACCCGGCGGCCAACTCTGTTGACCGCTTCGCCGCCGCGAGGTTCGGAGCCGTACTCCCCAATCGATGAACTGCCCTAATCCTAGCCACAAGCCCGCCCCCGCGCAATGACCGTTTTTTCCTCCAACGCGCGGATTTTGCAGGAGTTGCAGCGCGTTGCGCGGTACTTGACGCCTCCTCTCGAAGCGCGTAAAAAAGGCGCGTGTTTGCTTTTCAAGCGACACCGCCTCGTGCGGTCGTCGGCGCTGTCTTGAAGATCAGGCATAGGAGGGGGGAACCCCCGGGTTCACAAACTGGTAGGGAAGAGGGGCTATGCCAACGGGAACGGTTAAGTGGTTCAACGACGCGAAAGGCTACGGGTTCATCACGCCCGACGACGGCGGCGAAGATCTGTTCGCGCATTTCTCGGCGATCCAGATGGGGGGGTTCAAGACGCTCAAGGAGGGGGAGAAGGTCCAGTTCGAGATCACCCAAGGCCCGAAAGGGAAGCAGGCCTCGAACATCCAGAAGGCGGGCTAGCGCGCCCGCACCACCCACGATCTCAAAGCCCCGCCCGCGCGCGGGGCTTTTCTTTTGCCGCCGCCGAAAAGCTCGTTCCCGGACACACGGCCACGCAGATGGGGCCGTCCGGCCAAAAGAAAAGGGCCCGGCGGGGCCCTTCCTTCGCGGCATGAAGCGCCCGCCGCTCAGCCCATCCGGCGCTTCAGCTCCTCGTTGATGGCGTCCATGAATGCGTCGGTCGTCAGGAACGGGTGGTCGGCACGGATGAGGATCGCCAAGTCCTTGGTCATCCGTCCCGACTCGACCACGTCGACGCAGACCTTCTCCAGGGTCTCTGCGAACTTGACGACCTCCGGCGTGCCGTCCATCTTGCCGCGGAACTGCAGGCCGCGCGTCCAGGCGTAAATGGACGCGATCGGGTTGGTCGAGGTCGGTTTGCCCTGCTGGTGCAGGCGGTAGTGGCGCGTCACCGTCCCATGCGCCGCCTCGGCCTCGACTGCCTTCCCGTCGGGCGACATCAGGACCGAAGTCATCAACCCTAGCGAGCCGTACCCCTGAGCGACCGTGTCCGACTGCACGTCGCCGTCGTAGTTCTTGCACGCCCAGAGATAGCCGCCCGACCACTTGAGGCTGGCGGCCACCATGTCGTCGATCAGCCGGTGCTCGTAGGTGAGGCCGGCGGCGTCGAACTTCTGCTTGAACTCCTTCTGGAAGATCTCCTCGAAGAGGTTCTTGAAACGGCCGTCGTAGACCTTGAGGATCGTGTTCTTCGACGAGAGGTACACCGAGTATTTCCGGCCGAGCCCGTAGTTGAAACAGGCGCGCGCGAAGCCGCTGATCGACGCGTCGAGGTTGAACATCGCCATCGTCACGCCGGCGCCTGGCGCCTTGAAGACCTCCCGCTCGACCGGTGCGCCGCCGCCCTCGGGCGTGAAGGTGAGCTTGATGGTGCCGGGCCCGTCGAACTTGATCTCGGTGGCGCGATACTGGTCGCCGAACCCGTGACGGGCGACCACCACCGGCTTGTCCCAGTGCGGGACGATGCGCGGCACGTTCTTGCAGATGATCGGCTCGCGGAAGATGGTCCCGTCGAGGATGTTGCGGATGGTGCCGTTCGGGCTCCGCCACATCTGCTTAAGGTTGAACTCCTTCACCCGCGCCTCGTCCGGCGTGATCGTGGCGCACTTCACCGCGACGCCGTATTGGCGGGTCGCGTTCGCCGCCTCGATCGTCACCTGATCGTTGGTCGCGTCCCGGTGCTCGACGCTCAGATCGAAGTACTTCAGATCCACATCGAGGTAGGGACGGATCAGTTGCTCGCGGATCCGGTGCCAGATGATCCGCGTCATCTCGTCGCCGTCCATCTCGACGACCGGGTTCTTGACCTTGATCTTGCTCACGGGTGCTCCTATCGCGTGGGAAGTGGGACTCTGGGCGGGCGCGACGATGCAACGCCGCGGGACGGCCGCGATTCTAGCAGAGCGATCCCGGCCGGTGCTCCGCACCGGGCGCGAGGCTGCTGCTCAAGTCATTGGTTATGAATGGATTTCATCCCCGCAACGCAGTTTGTCAACCACCCATTAGCGCGAACGTTATTGGACATTGACTGGGTTTACCCGGTCGTTTCGACAAACCCGATCCATCACAGAGAGGAAACCGATGAACAAGCTGATCGCTGTCATGTTCGCCGCGATGTTCGCCGCCGTGTCGTTCCAGGCCGTCGCGCAGGACAAGGATGCCAAGAAACCCACCGCCGACCAGTGCAAGAAGGACCCGAAAATGAAGGGTTGCGAGGCGGCGGCTCCGGCGAAGAAGTAATCGCCGTAGGAGCGAGGAAAGGCGGGGCGACCCCCCGCCTTTTCTTTCTGCGGGGCGCGCGCGCGTGCTAAACTCCCCGCGCTTCCGGATCCCGGAAGCAGAAACCTGCTCGCTCCCGCGGGCGCCAAACCAAGCTCAGGAGGAGATTATGAGGAAGCTCGCCGCATTGATCCTTGCCGCCACGTTTGCCGCCGTTTCCTTCCAGGTCGTCGCGCAGGACAAGGATGCCAAGAAACCCACCGCCGACCAGTGCAAGAAGGACCCGAAGATGAAGGGCTGCGACCAGATGAAGAAGTAATCGCCGTCCGGGCGAGTGAGGGCAGGGGAGCACCCCTGCCTTTTTCATTTCCGGCCTTCCCACATGAAGCCGACCCTCGTGCGACTTGCCCTGATCGCTGCCGCGGTCGTCCCGCATTTATCGGTCGCGCAGCAGAAACCGTTGCCGACGCTCCAGCTGAACGTCGGCATCCACCTCATCCAGGCCGAGCTCGCCAACACGTTCGAGACCCGGATGACCGGGCTCATGCATCGCAAGCAGCTGGGGGCGAACAGCGGGATGCTGTTCGTGTTTCCCGACGTTGCCCCCCACTGCATGTGGATGAAGAACACGCTTGTCCCGCTGTCGGTCGCCTTCATCGACGAGCGCGGCGTGATCCTGAACATCGCCGACATGCAGCCGCAGACCGAGGAGTCGCATTGCGCAACCGCGCCGGCGCGCTTCGCGCTCGAGATGAACCAGGGGTGGTTCGCCGCGAAGGGTATCAAGCCCGGCGCGAAACTCTCCGGGATCGAGAAGGCGCCGCCGCCGCGGTAGCCCCGATCAGCGCACGCAGAAAAGCGAAGGGGCCCTTGCGGGCCCCTTTCTGCTTGGACGGCCGAACGCTCTACAGGCCGCCGTTCTGTTGCGCCACCATGCAGTAGAGCATCGGAATCGACAGCATCGTGTTGAAGCGCGAGGTGAGACCCGCCAGCTTCGCGGCCTTCGCCTTCTCCTCGGGGCTCACCTGGACGATGCCGAGCGCCTTCTTCTGGTTCGGCCAGATGATGAACCAGACGTTGAACCACATGATGATGCCGAGCCACATGCCGATGCCGATCGCGGTGGCCGGCGGCTTGAAGGACAGCGCCTGGCCGATGTAGCCGTTCATCCACGCGAGCAGGAGGCCGGTCACGATCGTCGACATCGCGCCCCAGCGGAACCAGAACAGCGCCCGCGGCGCGATGACCTTGCTCACGGCCGGCTTCTGCTCGTCGGGAATTTGCGGCATCGACGGGGTCTGGACGAAGTTGAAGTACCAGAGCAGGCCGATCCACATCACGCCCGACAGCACGTGCAGCCAGCGCATGAAGAACGCCCACCAGGCGTGGTCGAACTTCATTGCGCCGCCCATCGCGGTGCTCACCACGATGATGATGATCACCAGGAGGACGACGCCGGCGGTGATGGTGCGTCCCAGCGACTGAAAGATTGCGCCCATGCGATTAGCCCCCTTTCTTCTGTTTGTGATCGAGTCGTCGAACAGCGGTGCAGCGCGGCGAGTGTAGCAGCGATTCCCGCGATCCGTCGCGCCCGTGCGCGGGCGGAAAGACCCTACTCGGAGCGTTCCACGCGCGCGGACGCGGTGCCCTCGGCGAACGTGATGTCGACCCGGTCGCCGCTCGCGACCTCGGCGCTGCGCCGCACGATCCGGCCGGTCTCGCCGCGGACGATGCTGTAGCCGCGCTCGAGCACCGCGCGCGGATCGAGGTGCGACAGGCTGCGCGCGAGCGCGTCGATGCGCGCTGTGCGCTCGGCGAGCTGCCGTCCGGATGCGGCGGCGAGGCGCTCGCCGAGTTGTCCGGTACGCAGCGACAGCATCGCGAGCGGGGGCAGATGCCGGCGACTGCGCTCGATCAGGCCGCGCACGGTCCAGCCCTCGCGATCGAGCGTACGCGCGACGGCCTGCCCGAGCCGCGTCGAGAGCTGGACCACGAGCGCGCCCTGCGCCTGCAGGCGCCGTCCGGGATGGATCAGCCGGCGCGAGAGGTGGTCGACCGCCTGCATGCGCGTCTCGAGATCGCGCTCGACGCTCCGTCGGAGGCGTCCGACGAGAATCCCGATCCGCGCGAGCAGCTCGTCGCGGGGCGGGCTCGCGAGCTCCGCGGCCGCGGTCGGGGTCGGCGCCCGCACGTCCGCGGCGAAGTCGGCGATCGTGAAGTCGGTCTCGTGCCCGACGCCGACCACGACCGGTATCGACGAGGCCCGGACCGCGCGCGCGACCCGCTCGTCGTTGAAAGCGCGGAGGTCCTCGATGCTGCCGCCGCCACGGCACAGGATCAGCACGTCGCACTCGGCGCGCCGTCCCGCAGCGGCGAGCGCTTCGACGATCTCGGCCGGCGCCGCTTCCCCCTGGACCGCGCTCGGGTAGACGATCACCGGGATCGCCGGGTTGCGCCGTCGCAGCGTCGTCAGGACATCCCGCAGCGCCGCGGCGGCCTTCGACGTGACCACGCCGATTGCGCGCGGGTAGACGGGGAGTGGCCGCTTCGCGAGCGGATCGAACAGACCCTCGCGCTCGAGCTTGTCGCGCAGGCGGAGGAAAGCCTCGTACAGCGCGCCGAGCCCCGCCGGACGCATGAACTCGACGTTCAGCTGGAACTCCCCGCGCGCCTCGTAGAGCGTGACGAGCGCCCGCACCTCGACCTGCATCCCGTCGCGCGGCTCCCAGTCGAGCAGCATGCCGCGGCTGCGGAACATGACGCACCGCACTTGGGCCGCGCTGTCTTTCAGGGAGAAATAGAGATGACCCGAACGGGCCTGCAGGAAGTTCGATATCTCGCCGGCGACCCACGCGAGCGGCAGGCGATGCTCGAGGAGATCGCGGACGCTCCGATTGAGCGCGGAAACACTGAGGATCGCACCTGCCGGGACCTCGCTTTCCCGCGCCAACGCTGGATCTCCGGCCATTTTGGGATCCTAACCTATCCACAGGTGCCGACCCGCGCCCGCCGACCGCGCCGCACGCGCGAAGTTCCCCTAGGGACAGTCGCGTAAGTCTCTGAGTCGGCGACTAAAATCTAGTCGATCACATTTTCATCATCGACGGAAATCTCCTTACCTGTAGTCCACTTAGCGCGTGTGCTGACACACTATTCACAACCTTATCCACAGCAACTGTGGATAACGCGCGTATGCCGGCCGCATGCGCCACGTGCTGCGCGCCGCGCCTCTGATCGTTCGCCTTGCTGAAAGCGCGATGCGCCGCTAAAGTCTCGACCTTTGTTTTCACTGGAATTTCGCGCGCGTGTTCAGCATCATCCAAGCAGCAGGCTGGCCGATCTGGTTCCTGCTCGCCGCATCGGTGATTGCGGTCGCACTGATCATCGAGCGATTCATCGTCCTGCGGCGCCAGCGGATCACGCCACCGGCGCTCCTCGATAAAGTCGTCGACGCGTACCGCAAG
>DATIWX010000020.1:0-15206 GCA_035519135.1 Burkholderiales bacterium
AGCAGCGCGCGACGCCCTCGAGCGCGAGCTCGGCCGCGCTCCGCCAGGGCTGGAGCAGATCGGCCGGAATGAAGGCGCTCGCGAGCAGCCAATCGCGCGGCTCGCGGCCGAAGGTTTCGATGTCGAGCGCGGGCCGCTCGGCGAAAGGGCGAATCGCGCCCACCGCGTGAATTCGCGCGATGAAGCGCCCCATCCACTCGAGCGTGTCGGGGTCCTCCAGCTCGGGCGTGCGGCCGCCGCGGCGCGGGTAGACGGCGAACAGGAATCCGCCGAATTGCTGCAGGGTCCTGCCGCCCGCGGCGAGCGGCGCGACCACCGGAATCTCCCTTTCGGCGAGCTCGCCGGCGAAGGCATGCTCCTCCAGAATCTGCGCCTCGCTCCAGCGTCCCGGGCGGTAGAACTTGGCGACGACCGAGGGAGCGCCGCCGGCGGGATCGTCGAGCCACACCTGGTAGACGCGGTTCTCGTAGCTGTTCAGCGCGAGCAGCCGCCCGTCGCCGTTGAAGCCCGCGCTCGCCAGCGCGTCGAGCACGGTATCGGGGGTGAGGCTCGCGTAGGGGGGTTCTGAAGGCATCGCCCATTGTACGGTTCGAAGCCTCGAGGCCCGGGCGAGAAAACGAAAAGTCCGCCCGGAGGCGGACTCTTCACCTGATTTTCGACTTCCGGTATCAGCGAGCGAGGCCGTTGCCGAGAATCGCGCCGATCACGGTGCCCGCCGCGATCGCGCCGGGCCGGCCGTGGCCGGCGATGCCGCCGATCGCCGCGCCGGCGATGGCGCCGCCGACGGTCGCGGCGGCGGAGGACTCGTAATACACCGGCGCCGACTCGTAGTACGCCGGCACCGGAGGGTAATAGTAAGCGGGCGCGGGGGCGTAGTAGACGGGCGCCGGAGGGTAGACGACCACAGGCCGCACGACGACGACGCGATGGCCGGGGTGGCCGAAATGCGCATGGCCCCAATAGCCGTCGTGTGCCAGCGCGGGCGTGCCGAATGCGACGGCGGAGGCGGCGAGACCGGCGAGACTCAAGAGGCGGAACTTGTTGGCGTTCATGGTTCGCTCCTTTCTGGAGTGCACGCCAGGAAGAACGGCCCGTCACCGCCGCTGTTGACCCGGGCGGTGTAACGACTTGTAAGTTTGTTTCGGGCGGTTACGCCTTGCCCGTCCTGGGAATGAAGCGCAGCGCCACGCCGTTGTTGCAGTAGCGCAGGCCGGTCGGCTCCGGTCCGTCGTCGAACACGTGACCGTGGTGCCCGCCGCAGCGCACGCAGTGGTACTCGGTGCGTTCCATGAAGAGCTTGCGGTCCACGGTGGTCGCGAACACGCCGGGGATGGTGGTGAAGAAGCTCGGCCATCCGGTGCCGCTGTCGAATTTCATCTCCGAGGAGAAAAGCGGCAGGCCGCAGCCGGCGCACACGAACACGCCGGGGCGCTTTTCGCGGTCGAGCGGGCTGGTGCCCGCGCGTTCCGTGCCCTCGTGCCGCAATACCTCGTAGGCGGCCGGCGACAGCTTCTTCTTCCACTCGGCGTCGGAGAGCTTCAACGGTTCCGTGCTCGTGGCCACGTCCGCGCCCTCGGCAAGCAGCTTCTTCCAGTTCTTCTGCAGGTCTTCCACTTTCACCGCTCCTTTCGCTGGCTTCTGTCCCAACCCGGTCCGGACGAAACCCGCGAGGGACAGGGCCGTCAAAGCTTGTAACCCTTTGCGACGATTCATTGTCATCCACCTCCGTAGGGTGTGCAGTATAGACCGTGGCCTCGCCCCGGCAATTCCCCGACGGCCGTTGGTCGGGGAGCCGCGGCAGGCCTTACAATCGCCGCTTGAACTCCCTTCCCCCAGACCTCTGGCTCGCCGCGGGGCTGCGTACGCCTTTCGCGCGCGTGGACGGCCCGCTCGCCCGTCTCGGCGCGATCGAGCTGTCGACCCCGGTGATGCGCGCGATGACCCGGCTCGAGACCGCGTCTCCCGGGCATCTCCCGCAGCCGGGCGCCGGGATAGCGCGCGAAGGCATCCGGCCCGACCTCCTCGTCTGGGGCACGGTGATTCCCAACCTCGGCTACTCGAACATCGCGCGCGAGATCCAGATCGAGGCGGGCCTGGACCAGACCATCCCGGCCTTCTCGACGGTGCTCGCCTGCTCCACCAGCATGGCGGCGGCGTTCGAGGCGGCCGGCATGCTCGGGCACGGCGGCAGGGAGCTCGCCCTGGTGGGCGGCGTCGAGTGCATGAGCCGCGTGCAGGTCGGCCTCTCGCAGAATCTCTCCGACTGGCTGCGGCGCCTGACCCAGGCGCGATCCGCCGCGCAACGGCTCTCTGCGCTCGGGGCTCTCAGGGCGCGGGACGTGCGTCTGCATGTTCTCGAGGTCAAGAACCGCGCGACCGGCAAGAGCATGGGCGAGCACTGCGAGGAGATGGCGAAGAGCTGGAGCATCGCCCGCGAGCCGCAGGACAAGCTCGCGCTCGCGAGCCACGAGAAGGCGGTCGCGGGCCAGAAAGCGGGGTTCTTCGACGACCTGATCGTGCCGGTCGCCGGCGCGTCGCGCGACGGCTTTCCGCGCGCCGACACCAGCCTCGAGCGGCTGGCGAAGCTGCAGCCGGCCTTCGACAGGAAAAGCGGCAAGGGCTCGGTCACCGCCGGCAACGCCTCGCCGCTCACCGACGGCGCCGCCGGGCTGTGGGTGGCGACCGGCGCGGGCATGAAGCGCCTGCCCGGGTCGATCCCGCGCGCCCGGCTCCTCGACTGGGAGATCGCAGCGGTGGACATCTTCCACGAAGGGCTGCTGATGGCGCCGGCCTACGCGATTCCGCGCATGCTCGCGCGCAACCGCCTCGGCTACTCCGACATCGCTCTGTGGGAGATCCACGAGGCCTTCGCGGCGCAGGTGCTGTGCAACGTCGCCGCGCTGCAGAGCGCGAGCTTCAGGCGCGAGAAGGCCGGCGTCGACGCCGACCTCGGCGGCTTTCCCTGGGAGCGGCTCAACCCGCACGGCGGGTCGGTCGCGCTCGGTCATCCCTTCGGCGCGACCGGGGCGCGCATCCTGTCCCAGGCGGTAAAAGAGCTCGCCGGCAGCCCCAAGGGGAGCCGCGCGGTGGTCAGCATCTGCGCCGACGGCGGCCTGGGCACGGTCGCCCTGCTCCAGACGGAATGAGCGCCGTGAATCATTCCGGCGAAAACCTGGTCGAGATCTCGGGTCTCGAGTTCTCCTACAACACGCGCCGGCTGCTGAAGGGCTTGAACCTCAAGATTCCGCGCGGCAAGGTCGTGGCGATTCTCGGGGCGAGCGGGTCGGGAAAATCGACGCTGCTTCGCATGATCGGCGGGCAGGCCACCCCGGATCGCGGCACGGTGAGGGTGGACGGGCAGGTGGTGCACGAGCTCGGCTCGCGCGCGCTCTACGCCCTGCGCCGCAAGATGGGGATGATGTTCCAGGCGGGCGGGCTGTTCACCGACATGAGCGTGTACGAGAACATCGCCTTCCAGATTCGCGAGCACTACCGCGATCTCCCCGAGAGCCTGCTGCGCCGGATCGTGCTCATGAAGCTGCAGGCGGTGGGCCTGCGCGGCACGCACGCGCTCCTGCCGAGCGAGCTCTCGGGGGGAATGTCGCGCCGCGTGGCGCTGGCGCGCGCGATCGCGGTCGACCCGGTGCTCGCGATGTACGACGAGCCCTTCGGGGGCCTCGATCCGATCTCGATCAACGTGATCGCGAACCTCATCCGGCGGCTGAACGATGCGCTGGGCTCGACCTCCATCGTGGTGAGCTACGACGTGAGCGAGGCGGTGAAGCTGGTCGATTACGTCTACGTCATCGCCGACGGGGTGGTGGCGGGCGAGGGCACGCCCGACGAGGTGCTCGCCTCCAAGGATCCCTATGTGTATCAGTTCATGCACGCCAAGCCCGACGGGCCGATGGCCTTCCACTATCCGGGCAGGCCGATCGGCGAGGATCTGGGACCGAGACGGCGTCCCTGATTTCCCGCCCGATCGTCAGTCGAGCCGTATGTTCTTCTCGCGGACGACCTTGCCCCACTTGGCCGACTCCGCCTTGATGAGCTCTCCGAACTGCTCGGGAGTGCTGGCCGCGATCTCGGCGCTCTGCGCGTCGAATCTCGTTTTGACATCGGGGTCGGAGAGAATCCTGACCAGGGTCGCGTTCAGCTTCTCGACGACCGCGCCCGGAGTGCCGGCGGGGGCGATGGCGCCGACCCAGGACGTCGTCTCGAATCCGGGATAGAAGTCGCCGATCGTCGGCAGGTCGGGGAAATGCGACGAGCGCTGCCGGCCGCTGGTGGCCAGGCCGACGAGCTTGCCGGACTTCACGTTCTGGCCGATCGCCCCTCCTGCCTGGATCAGCATCACCTGGACGGTGCCCGCGACCAGGTCGTTGATCGCCGGGCCGCCGCCCTTGTAGTGCACCGCGGTTACCTGGATTCCGGCGGCGTCCTTGAACAGCTCGAAGGCGAGCCGGCTCGACGATGCGGGCCCGGCCGAGCCGTAGTTCAGCTTGCCGGGGTTGCTCTTCGCGTACGCAACGAACTCCGGAACCGTCCTGACCCCGAGGCTGGGGTGAACGACCAGGATCTGCGGATAGCGCACCACCAGCATGATCGGCGCGAAGTCCTTCACCACGTCGTAGGGCAGCTCCTTGTACAGATGCGGGTTGGAGGCGAAGGTGTCGAAGGTCATCATGATCGCGTAGCCGTCGGCCGGAGCCTTGGCGAGCTGCGCCGTGCCCACGATCCCTCCCGAGGCGACGCGGTTCTCGACCACGAACGGCTGGCCCAGGGCCTCGGCGAGCTTGGGGCTCAGCAGGCGCGCCGCGATGTCGGACGCGCCGCCCGCGCTCGAGGGTACGTAGACGTGGACCGGCTTCGAGGGGTAGGCCTGCACTGGGTCCTGCGCCGCGAGCGGCGCAGAAAGTGCGGCGAGCAGGGCGATGAATGCGATTCTCACGACCGTGCCATGATACCGCGGTTTCATACAGGAAAAAATCCGTGGACGCGGGCATAGGAGCGCCGGTTCTCCGCAAGGAGGACGCGCGTTTTCTCACCGGCAAGGGGAGCTACAGCGACGACCTCGATCTCCCCGGGCAGGTCTACGCAGCCATGGTGCGCTCGCCGCACGCGCACGCGCGCATCGCGGGAATCGACGCGTCCGAAGCGACCGCCATGCCGGGCGTGCTCGCGGTGCTCACCGGCGCCGACTACCTGAAGGACGGCCTGAAGCCGATTCCCCACCGCCCGTTCTCGGCGAGCCCTCCCGACGTGAGCCTGCAGAACCGCGACGGCTCGGCGATCTTCATCGCCCCGCACTATCCGCTTCCGGCCGACAAGGCGCGCTTCGTCGGCGAAGCCGTCGCCATGGTTCTCGCCGAGTCGCTCGGGGCCGCCCGCGATGCGGCCGAGCGGGTTCACGTCGGCTACGAGCCGCTGCCCGCGGTCGTGCGTGCCGCCGACGCGGCCGCGCCCGGCGCGCCGCTCGTGTGGGAAGAGCGGGACTCGAACGTGACCGTAGACGCGGACCTCGGCGATGCGCAGGCGGCGGAGGCGGCGTTCGCGCGCGCCGCGCATGTGGTGCGGCTGAGCACCTGGGTGCAGCGCGTCACCGGCGTGCCGATGGAGCCGCGCGCCGCGCTCGGCGTCTACGACGCGCCGGCGAAGCGCTACACGCTCTACGCCGGAAGCGGCGGCGTGGTGCGCCAGAAACGCGAGCTCGCCGCCATGCTCGGCGTCGAGGAGAGCGCGGTGCGGGTGGTGGCGCGCGACACCGGCGGCAATTTCGGGACCAAGAACAGCTTCTTCCCCGAGTTCGCGCTGGCCGCGTGGGCGTCGCGGCGCCTGGGGCGCCCGGTGAAATGGACCTGCGAGCGCGGCGAGGCCTTCCTGTCCGACTATCAGGGCCGCGATCTCACCGTCGAGGCGGAGCTCGCACTCGACGCCGCAGGCAATTTTCTGGCGCTGCGCGCTTCCAACCTGAGCAACGCCGGCGCGCACTCCGCCTCCCACGTGCCGCTCTCGAAAGGCGCCTCGATCATCACCAGCGTGTACCGCTTTCCCGCGGCCTGCGTCCGGGCGCGCGCCGTTCTGAGCAACACGCCGCCGACGACGCCTTATCGCAGCGCGGGCAGGCCCGAGGCGATCTTCGTCGTCGAGCGCCTGATCGATCTCGCCGCGCGCCGGCACGGATTCGACCGCATCGAGCTGCGGCGCCGCAACCTGATCCCGGAATCGGCGATGCCGTTCCGCAATCCCTTCGGGCTCGGCTACGACAGCGGCGACTACGGCCGCGCGATGTCCTCGGCGCTCGCCCTGGGCGACTGGAACGGCTTCGGCGCGCGCCGCGCCGAAGCGAAGCGCCGTGGAAAGCTGCGCGGCATCGGGCTCGCCAACTACGTGGAGGTGACCTCGGGTTTTCCGACCGAGCGCGCGCAGGTCACGGTGCGCCCCGAAGGCCGCGTCGATGCCGTGATCGGCACGCTCTCGAGCGGGCAAGGTCACGAGACCAGCTTCGCGCAGCTGCTGGTCGAATGGCTCGGGGTGCCTTTCGAGAGCGTGAACCTGATCACCGGCGACACCGACCTCGTCTCCGAGGGCGGCGGCTCGCACTCGGGCCGCTCGATGCGCTACGCGAGCATCGTTCTGGGAAAGGTCTCGGACGCGATCCTGGAAAAAGGGAGGAGCATCGCGGCGCGGCTGCTCGAGGTCGCGCCGGCGGACATCGAGTTCAGCGGCGGGCGCTTCACGGTGAAGGGCACCGACCGCTCGATCGGGCTGTTCGAGGCTGCGGCCGCCGCGCCGCTCGTGGCCGCGCGCACCGAGACCCTGCGCGTCGCCGCGTTTCCCTACGGCTGCCAGGTGTGCGAGGTCGAAGTCGATCCGGAGACCGGCGTCGTGGACATCGCCCGCCTGGCGGCGGTGGACGACGTCGGGCGCGCGGTCAATCCCCCCATCCTGCACGGCCAGACGCACGGCGGGTTCGCGCAGGGCGCGGGCCAGGCGCTGCTCGAAGAATGCCGCTACGACCGGGAATCCGGGCAGATGCTGTCGGCTTCCTTCATGGATTACGCCATGCCTCGCGCGGACCACTTCCCGGAGCTCGTGACCGAGCTGAGCGAGCTGCCTTCGCCGACCAATCCGCTCGGCATCCGCGCGGGGGGCGAGGGCGGCACCACGCCCGCGCTCGCCGCGGTCGCCAACGCCATCGTCGACGCGCTCGCGGAGCTCGGCGTCGAGCACATCGAGCTGCCGGCGACCCCCGAGCGCGTGTGGCGCGCGATTCGCTCGGCGCGGCGCTGAGTTATCATGCGGCGCCAAGGAGAAGGCCCATGAAGAGATGGATCCCGCTTGCAGTGCTCATTGCAGCCTTCACGAGCGCCTTCGCGGCCGAGCGCGCGGATACCATACTTCTCAACGGCAAGGTCGTCACGGTCGATCAGCGCTTCAGCCTCGCCCAGGGCGTGGCGATCCGCGGGGAGCGCGTTCTCGCCGTCGGCAAGAACGCCGACGTGCTGGAGCATCAGGGGCCGGGCACCAGGATCATCGACCTCAAGACGCGCACGGTGATTCCGGGGCTGATCGACAACCACGCCCACTTCATCCGCGCTCCGGAGCACGACGAGCTGCGCCTGGACGGCGTGACCTTGCGCAGCCGGGCGCTGGCGATGCTCGCCGAGCGGGTGCGCGCCGCGCGTCCCGGCGAGTGGATCGCGACCCTGGGCGGCTGGTCGGAGGACCAGTTCAGCGACGATCCGCGCGGCTTCCCGCTGGAGGAGCTCGACCGCATCGCCCCCGACAACCCGGTCGTGCTCCAGGCCATCTACGTCCGCAGCTATCTGAACAGCGCCGCGCTGAAGGCGGCGGGAATCGACCCGGCCACGCCCGACCCGCGCGGGGGCGCGATCGAGAAAGACTCCGCGGGCAAGCCGACGGGCGTGGTGAGCGGCGCGGGCGGCGTCGCCTTCGTCGCCGCCAGGATCCCGCTGCCCGACAAGGAGCAATGGGTGGCGAATGTCCGCAAGGTCGTCGCCGGCCTGAACGCCATGGGCATCACCGCGTGGTACGACGCGGGAGGACGCGGCGTCGACGCGCGCCACTACGACGCCTACCGCACGCTCGCCGCGCGCGGCGAGCTGAACGCGCGCGCCTTCTGGACCACCGTACGGCAGCCGGCGACGCCGGAGCAGGTCGACAAGGTGCTCGCCGAGATCCAGCTCGCGACGCCGTTCCAGGGCAGCGACTATTTCGAGAACATCGGCTGGGGCGAGTCGGTCTATCTGCCGGCGACCACGCAGCTGCTGAGAAACGACTACACGGTGAAGCCCGAGGACATGCGCCAGGTGCAGCGCATCCTGCACGCGGTCGCCGAAAGCGGCATGTTCCTGAACGCCCACGTCGAGATGGAGAACGCCATCGACGCCTACCTGGCGGAGCTGGAGGCGGTGAACAAGGTCGAGCCGATCAAGGGCCTGCGCTGGGCGCTGTCGCACCTCGACCAGGTGACCGACGCGCAGCTGGAGCGCATGAAGCGCCTGGGACTGTACGCCGGGCTGCACAGCCGGCCGCTCATCCAGGGCGCGCAGATGCACGCGGTGCACGGCGAGCGCGCCTGGGACATGCCGCCTTTCAGGCGCGTGCAGGACAGCGGCATCGTCTGGGGCCTGGGCTCGGACGCCACCGCGGTGACCACGTCCAATCCTTTCTACACGCTGTGGTTCGCGGTCACCGGACGCATGATCGGCGGCCGCAAGGTGAACCGCCAGACGATCAGCCGGGAGCAGGCGCTCATCGCGCACACGCGCAGCAACGCGCACTTCGTCTTCCAGGAGAACAACCTCGGCTCGATCCAGCCCGGCAAGTACGCCGATCTGCTGGTGCTCGACCGCGACTACTTCTCGGTGCCCGCGGCGCAGATCAAGGACATCAAGCCGGTGCTCACGATGGTCGGCGGCAAGATCGTCTACCAGGCGAAGTAGGGCGCCGCCGCGGCTTCAGGCCGCGGCTCGGATCGACACGCGCAGCCTCTCGATCATCGTCTCGATTTCCGCCTCCGTCGAGATGTAGGGCGGAGCCACCGCGATGGTCTCGCCGGTGAAGCGGAAGAGCATCCCTTCCTCCATGCCGCGCTCGAAGACCTTCAGCGCGCGCACCCCGGGTCTTCCGGCGATCGCTTCCAGCTCGACGGCCGCGGCCAGCCCGATATTGCGGATATCGGCGACGGCGGGCTCGCCCTTGAGCGAGTGCATGCCCCGCTCGAGCACGGGCTCCAGCTCCCGGGCGCGCTTGAACGCGTCCTCTTCCTTGAGCGCGTCCAGCGTGGCGTGCGCCGCGGCCGCGGCGACCGGGTGACCCGAGTAGGTGTAGCCGTGAAACAGCTCGACCGCGGTGTCGGGTCCGGTCATGAACGCGTCGTAGATCGCCGGCTTCACGATCACCCCGCCCATCGGGATGACGCCGTTGGTGACGATCTTGGCGAAACAGATCATGTCGGGCGTGACGCCGAAGCGCTGCGCGCCGAACGGCTCGCCCAGGCGCCCGAAGCCGGTGATCACCTCGTCGAAAACGAGCAGGATGCCGTACTTGTCGCAGATCGCGCGCAGGCGCTCGAGGTAGCCGAGCGGCGGCACCAGCACGCCCGCCGAGCCCTGCATCGGCTCGACGATCACCGCGGCGATGGTCGAGGCGTCGTGCAGGGCGACCAGGCGCTCGAGCTCGCCGGCGAGGTGCGCGCCCCATTGCGGCTGTCCGCGCGAGAACCCCATTTCGGCGGCGTTGTAGGTGTGCGGCAGATGGTCGACGCCCGCGAGGAGCAGCGGGGCGAACATCTTGCGGTTGGGCGCCATGCCGCCGACCGAGATGCCGCCCAGGCCGACGCCGTGATAGCCGCGCTCGCGGCCGATCAGGCGGGTGCGCGAGGCCTCGCCCTTCGCGCGGTGATAGGCGACGGCGATCTTCAGCGCGGTGTCCACGGCCTCGGAGCCCGAATTGCCGAAGAACACCTGGCCCATTCCCGGCGGCGCCAGCTCGACCAGGCGCTCCGCCAGCGAAAATATTTTCGGATGCCCCATCTGGAACGCGGGACTGTAGTCGAGCTCCTTCACCTGGCTGGCGACGGCTTCGGCGATTTTCGGGTGCGCGTGGCCGAGCGGGCAGCACCACAGTCCCGAAAGGCAGTCGAACAGGCGAGCGCCCTCGGCGGTGGTGTAGTAGGCGCCCTCGGCGCGCGCGAGGATCCTTGAGCGCGGATTCGCCTTGAGATAGCGGTTGTGGGTGAAGGGCATCCAGTACGCGCCCGTGCGTAGGGCCGGTGGGGACAGAGCGGATGTTTCGTTCTTCATGAGCCGTGACTCCTTCGCATTTACACCACTGAGGGAGAAAGCTTACACTGGCGCACGGAACGCGGCCGTGGGTGGCGGCCGCGGGATGAAGCGCACCAGAAAAAAGGAGAAGCCAATCCTATGTGGTCGAACCTGGTCGTCATTTTCAATTTCATCATCGGCCAGTGGAGCCTTTCGCCGCAGGCTTTCAAGGACGCGGTGGTGATCGCGGCCCTGCTGAAATCCGTGCTGGCGATCCTGTGGTGGACGCTGCGCATGCTGGCCAGGAAATTTCCCGCCAGCGACTCGGTGTCGAAGTTTCAGGCCCTGCTCAACAACCGGCCCGCGAAGATGGTGGTGCTGGTGCTCGACGTGACGCTGATCGACGTGTTCCTGTTCTTCGCCTGCGTGGCGCTGCTCGATCTGCATCGCGGATTCTCGATCTTCTCCCTGTGGACCGCGGCGCTGTTCTCGTTCCTGCTGGCGTACATGGTGATCGTGGCCCACGCCGACATCAAGCGGTACTGAGGAGAAGACCATGCCGCTCTCCCACATCGAGCACTATCTGGTCGCCGCCGACGACATGGAAGGCACGCGCGACTGGTACCGCGACGTCCTCGGCATGCAGGAGGGATGGCACCCGGATTTCGGCTTTCCCGTCTACTGGATGTATCTGGAGGGGAAGGACGTCGTGCACATCGGCAAGAGCGCCGGGCAGGCGAGCGACAGCCAGAAGGCCTATCTGGGGCGGCTGGCGCAGGACTCGGGGGCGGGAACCGGCGCGATCGACCATATCGCGTTCCGCGCGAGGGGCCTGAAGCAGACGATGGCCCACCTGCGCAGGCACAAGGTGGAGTTCAACGAGCGGCGCGCCAACGGACAGGCGCTCTACCAATTGTTCATGTACGACCCGAACGGCATCAAGGTGGAGCTGAACTTCGACGCCGCCGAGGCGCAGGGGATGGAGCCCGAGATCACCGCGGAGAAGCTGGCGGCCCGGAAATAGTCGCAGCCGCCATGCGACTGCTCACGTTCAGGCTGCGCGGGGTGGACGCTCCGCGGATCGGCGCGCGGGTATCCCGCCAGGTGCTCGACCTCGCCGCGGCGGCGGGCGTCGCAGGCGAAGCGCCGCCGCCTTCGCGCATGCGGGATCTGCTCGCCGCGGGCAAGCCGGCGATGAAGCAGGTGCGCAAATTGTGGGAGCAGGCGCAGCAGGACCGCGAAGGGTTCGGCGCGGCGCTGCTCGACGAGCGCGAGATCCGCTTCCTGCCGCCCGTGCCCGACGCCGACAAGTTCCTGTGCGTCGGCAAGAACTACCGCACGCACCTCGAGGAGCTGAGGAAGAACGACCTGATCACCGAGACGCCGCAGGAACCCACCGCCTTCGTCAAGCTCAACTCCTGCCTCGCGGGCCACAACGCCAAGGTCGCCCGGCCCGAGGGCATCGTCGCGCTCGACTACGAGCCCGAGCTGGTGTTCGTCATCGGCAAGCGCGCTCTCGCCGCGAAGAAGAAGGACGCGCTCGACTACGTCGCCGGGGTCACCATCCTCAACGACCTCACCGACCGCGACGCGCAGAAGCGCGAGGTCGCCTCGGGCTCGCGCTTCTGGACCGGCAAGAACATTCCCGGCTTCGGGCCGCTGGGACCCGAGATCGTGACCATGGACGAGATTCCCGATCCCTACGACCTGTGGATGGTGTGCACGGTGAACGGCGAGCAGCGCATGCGGGTCAACACGCGCGACCAGATCTGGAAGCTCCCCGATATCCTCGAGCACTTCTCGCGCCACATCCCGATCGAGCCGGGGGACATGTTCTCCACCGGGGCGCCCGGCGGCGTCGCCGTGGGCAAGCCCAACGCGGCGGAGCTGTTCCTCAAGCCGGGGGACGTGGTGGAGTGCTCGATCGAGGGCGTCGCGACGCTGCGCACCTACATCGTTGCGCCGGGCGCGGTACACTAGCCGCGCTTCCGCGCTGGAGCCTGCTGGACAATTCATTCGTCATGTGGAGGGAACGATGAGGATCCTGAAATCGGCAATCGGAGCGGCACTGGCGGCGTTCATCGCCTCGGGACCCGCAGGCGCGCAGGTGGTGCTCAATGCGAGCTCCTGGGTGCCGCCCGCGCATCCCATCACGGCGAACATACTGGTGCCGCTGTGCGACGACATCGCCAGGGTCACCTCGGGCCGGGTGAAGTGCAACGTGCTCCCCAAGCCGCCGGTCGCCGCGCCGCAGACCTTCGACGCGATCGCGAACGGCCTCATCGATCTCTCCTTTACCTCGCACGGCTATACGCCGGGACGCTTCGCGCTCACCGAGGCGGCCGAGTTCCCGTTCATGGGCGACACCGCGGAAGCGACGGCCGTCGCCTACGAGCGCATCTACGAGCGCATGCTCGCGCGGGCCGACGAGCACAAGGGCGTCGTGGTGCTCTCGGTGTTTACCCACGGCCCCGGCCAGATCTACAACGCCAGGCGCGCCATCCTTTCGCTGAAGGATCTGGACGGATTGAAGATCCGCGTCGGCGGCGGCGTGGCCACCGACGTGGCCAAGGCGCTCGGCACCGTGCCGATCCTCAAGCCCGCGCCCGAATCCTACGAGCTGCTCGCCTCGGGCGTCGCGGACGGCGTGTTCTTCCCCAAGGAGTCGCCGCTCTCGTTCAAGTTCATTCCCCTGATCAAGTACGTGACGCTCGTTCCCGGCGGCCTCTACAACACCAGCTTCGTATGGATGGCGAACCCGGCGAAGTGGAACTCGATCCCCGAGGCCGACCGCAAGCTCATCGCTCCGCTGCTGGGCGAGGCGCTCGCGCGCCGCTCGGGGCGCGCCTGGGACGCCGCCGACGCCAAGGGCCTGGCCGCGATGCAGGAGGCGAAGCTCCCGGTGACCACGGCGAGCCCCCAGCTCGTCGCCGAGATCCGCGCCAAGACCTCGACGCTCGAGAACGATTGGATCGAGAAGAAGGCCAGGCCCAAGGGCGTCGACGGCGCCGCGGTGCTGAAGGCGCTGCGCGCCGAAATCGCCTCGCTGCAGAAACGCTAGCCGGGCGCTGAAAGACACGCCGCTGTCATTCTGAGGAGCGCGGCGACGAAGAATCTGCTTTTCCGGCGATAGAAGCAGATCCTTCGCTGCGCTCAGGATGACGAGAATGGAACCGCGCCCGCGCCTGTCCGGCTTCGACCGCGCCGTCGTGCCGGCGCTCGGCGCCATCGCGGCGGCGCTGATGTTCTGCCTGATGCTGCTCACCTGCGTCGACGTCGTCGGGCGCTATTTCCTGAACAAGCCGGTCACCGGCGGGTTCGAGCTCACCGAGATGCTGCTTGCCTCGCTCATCTTCGCGGGCCTGCCCCTGGTGACCTTGCGCGGGGATCACATCACCGTCGACCTGTTCGACGCGGTGACTCCCGACTGGCTGTTCCGCGTCCAGCACGTGCTCGCCACGCTGATCGGGGCCGCGTGCACCGGCTATCTTTCCTGGCGCCTGTGGCTGCGCGCGGAAGAGCTCGCGTTCCGGGGCGAGACCACTTCGCAGCTCGAGTTCAAGGTCGCGTGGCTCGCCTACGCGATGGCCGTGCTGATGGCGCTCACCGCCGCGGCGCTCGTCGTGACGCTCGCCCGCCGCCCGCATCGCCACATCCCCGGCGAAGGCGACGGGCCCGGCGCATGACCGAAGGGCTGCTCGGGCTCGCGGCCTTTCTGCTGCTCGCCTTCCTGCGCATCCCGATGGCCTTCGCCATGGGGATCGTGGGTTTCTTCGGCTTTGCCCTGAAGGTGAATTTAGCCGCCGCAGCGTCGATGATCGCGCAGACCACCTACGAGACCGGCCTCGCCTACACGCTGTCGGTGATCCCGCTCTTCATCCTCATGGGAAATTTCGTGGTGCGCGCGCGCATGTCGGAAGAGCTGTATCACGCCGCCTACACCTTTCTCGGCCACAAGCGCGGCGGCCTCGCCATGTCCACCATCGTCGCCTGCGCCGGTTTCGGGGCGATCTGCGGCTCCTCGATCGCCACCGCCGCGACCTTCGCCAAGGTGGCCTACCCCTCGATGCGCAAGTTCGGCTACAAGGACACGCTCGCGGCCGGCTCGATCGCCGCCGGCGGCACGCTCGGCATCCTCATCCCGCCCTCGGTGATCATGGTGATCTACGGCATCATGACCGAGACCAACATCGGCAAGCTCTTCGCCGCCGGCATCCTGCCCGGCGTCCTGGCGACGGTGCTGCTGTGCCTTGCCGTCGCGTGGATGACCCGGCGCGACCCGCTCGCCGGTCCGCCGGGCGAGCGCAGCTCCCGGGCGGTGCGGCTCGAGGCGGTGGGCCGCGTGTGGCCGGTCGTGCTCCTGTTCCTCATCGTGATCGGCGGCATCTACGCCGGCGTGTTCACGGCGACCGAAGGCGCCGGCATCGGCGCCGGCGGTGCGCTCGTCTTCGCGCTGGCGCGGCGCGCGCTTAACTGGAAGGAGTTCGTCGAGGTCCTGGTCGAAAGCGTGCGCACCACCTCGATGCTGTTCATGATCCTGATCGGCGCGCTGATCTTCGCCAACTTCATCAACTACACGACGCTGCCTGCGGACCTGAAGGGCTTCGTCACCCGGTTCTCGGTGCACCCGATCCTCGTGATCGTGGCGATCTGCGCGATCTACGTGGTGCTCGGCACGGCGATGGAGGAGCTCTCCATGATCCTGCTCACGGTGCCGCTGTTCTTCCCGGTCGTCACCGCGCTCGGCTTCGACCCGATCTGGTTCGGCATCATCATCGTCATCGTGGTGCAGATCGGGCTCATCAGCCCGCCGGTGGGGATGAACATCTTCGTGGTGAAGAGCCTGCTGCGCCACGTCATGATCGGCACGGTGTTCCGCGGCGTGCTCGCTTTCAACGTCGCGCTGGTGGCGCT
>DATIWX010000021.1:0-4781 GCA_035519135.1 Burkholderiales bacterium
TGCTGTGATCTACGACGGTCCACATCGCAGTAAAATCTGCCGATCACGCTCGGGCGGCGCTCTTTGAAGGCAGACCAGCGCGCCTTCTGAGCAATGGACAAGAGCACCGTTTTTTCCAAATCGGGCAAGGGCCTGCTTGAAATCAAGAGCAGGTCCAATCGCCTCTCCAAAGACGAGTTCAGGGTGTTGAACCTGGTGGACGGCAGGGTTAGCCTCCGGGACCTGGTCGAGAAGAGCCGCGTCGCTCTGCCCGATTTGCGCAAGATCCTGGGTGTGTTGTCCGACGGCGGGTTCATCAAGGAACTGACCACCCCAGCTAGCGCTGCGCCCGCTGGCGGTCAAGCTCCCCGGCTGGCCGGCGGCGACGCGGGTGTTGATGATCTCGACTTCACCCAACTGCTTGGACCAGCAAAGCCCTCGAAGCCGGGCGGTGCTGAGGCGCGTCAGCCGTTGCCGCCTGCCGAAGGGAAAACCTCTGAGGCCGATGCAACCAAGGCACGTGACGAGGCGGCTCGGCTTGCACGGGAGGAAACCGAGCGCCGCGCGCGAGAGAAGCTCGACGCGGAGAACCGCGCGAAGTTGGAGGCCGAGCGCAAAGCGCGTGAGGAAATGGAGAAGCGGGCGAAGGAAGACGCGGAGCGGAAGCTGCGCGAGAAACTGGAAGCAGAAGCGCGCGCCAAGGAGGAGGCGGAACGCAGGGCCCGCGAGGAAGGAGAGAAGCGGGCCAGAGAAAAGGAGGAGATCGAGCGCCGCGTGCGCGAGCAAGTCGAAGTGGAAGTTCGCATGAAGGCGGAAGCCGAGCGCCAGGCGCGCGTGCAGGCCGAACGTGCAGCGAAGGAGGAGGCGGAGCGGCGCGAACGCGAGAGGCTCGAGGCGGAAGCCAGAGAGAAGCAGGAAGCGGAAGCTCGAGCCAGAGCGCAGGCGGAGCGCAAGGCGCGCGAGGAAGCCGAGAGGCGGGCGCAGGAGGAGACGGAGCGTCGGGCACGCGAGCAGGCGGAACTACAAGCGCGAGCCGAAGCGGAGCGCAAAGCACTCGAAGAAGCCGAGCGTCGTGCCCAAGCGGAGTCCGACCGCCGAGCCCGCGAGGAGGCCGATCGGCGGGCGAGAGAGGAAGCGGAGCGCAAGGCCCGTGAGGACGCCGAGCGGCAAGAGAGAGAAGAAGCTGAGCGTCGCGCGCGGGAAGAGGCAGAGAAACGAGCACAGGAGGAAATCGAGCGCGAGGTGCGCGAAAAGCTCGAAGCGGAAGCGCGCGCGAAGGAAGAGGCAGAGCGTCAGGCGAAGCTCGAAGCGGAAAACCGCGCAAGGCAGGATGCCGAGCGCCAGGCACGTGAGGAAGCTACGCGGGAAGAGGTACGTTTGGAGGAGGAGATCCGGCGACGCGTAGAAGAGGAGCTCAAACGGCGCGAGGAAGCGGTCCGTACAGGCGGTGCGCCCGAGCTAACCGACACAACTCGGTCATCGTCGGCGCTTGATCTCGACACGGGGACTTCACACGCTCCTGCTTCCCCAGGTTTCGAGCCGGCGCCCCTGGGCCCACCGCGCGGGGAAGCCGAGGCGAACAAGGACGCGATGATCCGTAAGGCGCTCGAGGAGCAGGCGCGGCGCGCGCGCCTCGAGGAGGAAGCTCGTGCCGCGATGGAACGAGCGGAGATCCAGGCGCGTGAGAAAGCGGACGGCGAGGCGCGAGCATTGGCCGAGGCAGTCGAG
This sequence comes from Burkholderiales bacterium, assembly GCA_035519135.1. Taxonomy (GTDB): domain Bacteria; phylum Pseudomonadota; class Gammaproteobacteria; order Burkholderiales; family SG8-39; genus VBDM01. The sequence continues at coordinate 1,708 of DATIWX010000021.1, forward strand.
CGGGCCCGCCGCGAAGCGGAACAGCGGGCGCGCGACGAGGCGGTGCGCCGTCTCCAAGAAGAAAAGGAGCGGCGCGCCCAGACACAGAGGCGCAAGTAGCCCGCTAGCGGCTCAAGCGCCTGCGGCGGTCATCAGGGCTTCAGCTGTCCGCGCACTTCGCCGCCCGGATTGGCAGCGCTGTGCACGTTGACGTACAGGTTACCCGCCTTGAAGCTGCTGAACTGAGCGTCCGTCAATTTCGCGCCTGCTGGAACCGACCACGTGCCGTCGCCGCTCTTCGAGAGCGGTATCACCACCGGGCCGTTCTTTCCGGGAGCGGCTTCGTGGATGTGGGCCATCGTCCCTGCGACACCGGTGGTCGTGACGCTCCCGCTCACCGATCTGTCCGCCGCGACCGAGATCGCGCCGCTCCCCGCACCCGCTGTTTTGACTGCAGGCACCTCTTGATCACCGCTCAACGTGACCTTGACCTGCTGCGCCGAGGCAACCCCCGCACCCATAGCGACAGTGAGCAGCGCTGACGCGAGCAAAACCGAAAGCCCCGGACGTGCATTTCCAGATGGATCATTCATCGGTCAACTCCTCCTCTCGTCGAAAAACTACGAATCACCGCATGGCCGAACCGCCCATGTGGCCCCCCCAGCCCCTCGCCGCGCCTCCGGCGGGACGGCCCCCAGCCATCGCGCGTCCGGCGCCTGCGGCGCCGCCTGGATTCGCGGTCCAGCTACCCCCGGCCCGTCCCATCGGTGGGCTGCCGTTGCCGCCGGACTTTTCGAAGCCCTCGCTGCGCCCTGAGAAGAATGGATGGCTCTGCGGGGCGTCCACCCGCGGCGCACTCGGTACTGCAGGGCGCCCACTCGGCCGCATCGCCCCCGAAAATACGTCTGCGCTTCGCGCGCCGCCGGCATAGCGAGGCATCGATGGCGGCGCCGCACCGCTCGGAGCCGTTCGAATTGGCGCTCGCCCCATCATGCTCGATGTGGGGCCGGGAGTACCCATTCGAGGTTCGCCCCCTTGCCCGAACCCCTGCGGTTGCGCAGGCGGCCGGCTGGAACCGCCCTGCGTCGGCGCGTTCACGTTCTGCCACTGGCCGTTTCCCTGGAACTGCTGCCATTGACCGCCCGAGCGCCGGAACACTTGCGGGTTCGCGCCTGATCCCCCGCCTGCCGCGTTCGAAGGCGATCCCTGTCGCCACGAGTTGGGAGCCATGCGCGGCATCGTCGATCCGGGCTGAGCAACCGTGGGCGGCCCGCCAGACCTCATCGCCTGTTGCGGCGTGTTGAGGGCAATACGCCTTATGTCCGGCGCACGCGCCGCCGGCCCCACTGGCCTCGCCACCTGAGTGCCCCACCTGCCATAGACATTGGCCATGTTCGGAGCGCGCGCGTGGATGGTGTTCACGGGCCCCCTGCCCCACACATGAACGGGATGCGGCACCACGACGGGCGGCCGATGTGGAACGAACACCGGGACCACCGCGACTGGCACGACCCACGGTCCCCACCATGGGCGGAACCACGGATAGGGTCCCCAGCCAACCCACCACGGCTGCCAGGGCCAGGGGCTCCACCACGTGCTGTAAACGCTGAAGCCGAAACCCCAGGTGCAGGGCGGCGGATACCAGACGCTGCCGACCCAGGGCTGGTAATACCACCCCGTGCCGTAGACAACGGTCGCGCCAGAAGCGACGTAGGAGCCCGCGTATCCGGGCGTGTAGCCCTCGTACACGACTTCAGGCGTCGCGTCATACACGCGCACGTAGGTGACATAGTGCAGCGGCGAGCTGCGCGGGATGCTATAGATCACAGGCGGCACCCATGTCGCGGCGCTCCACGGTCCGAACGCGGAAGGCGCGGCGAACCACACGCCGTTGTCCAGCGCGTAGAACGAGCTGGCATCCACTTGAATCACGGGCATCGGCGCGTTCACCGCGTATTGCAGGGGCGTGCCCTCGATCGCCCGGAACTGCGGCGCACCGTCGTAGGTGATCTCCAGTGTCGCCGCGCTGCGCTTGACTGCTGCCATCTGCGGAACACCGTTGGCGATCACCGCCTCCTGCGCCTGGGCGGTGCCGGCCACGGACGCGCGCACGCCCTCGGCGGGATGATTGTCCGGGATGAGAGCGAAATCGGGCGGCAGGCTCGTCCCGGCCACGTACTCCCACGGTCCCCGAGTGAGCGATGCCGCGCGATACCAGCGACCCGCGAGCAGCACGTAGTACTTCTGGGTCTGCACGTCCAGAAACAGCCGGTTCGGCGTATTCGTCACGTACAGCAAATTGGTCTTCGGGATCGGCTGGTATTCGGGCGGACCGTCGGTCTGCACCAGTTCGGCCGGCCCGGTGGCTACGAACACTTCCGGAGGGTGCGACGATTCGCTGCCCTCGACCAGATCGACCTGGCCTGCGGCCTGCACTTGTTCCTTCGCCTCCTCCAGAACCGATGGACGCACCTGCGCCTCGCTCCATGGACCTTCGAGCGCTGGCGCCTCCATCCAGTGGCCGGCGACAAACAGGTAATAGCGCCGCGATGACCGATCCTGCAGGATCAGCGCGCGGGTGTTGATCACGCGCGAAAGGTCGAGTCCAGCCAGCTCCTTGAGCTGCGCTGGGCCGTCGACGGGCACCAGGATCGCTGGGGATTCGCTGTAGTAGATACGCGGCGGCGCATTGCGCAGCGGCTGACCCTGCGCCTCGTGGCTGGCGTGCTCGATGGCGAGCCCGGACTCGAGCCGGTCGCGCCCGACGGTCCAGGTCAACGACGCGAGATGTCTGCGCACCGCGTCCAGATATCCCCGCGAATCCGCTCCGGCGGTGGGGAAGCTGGCGCGGCTCACGCTGATGTCTCGTACTTTCACCATGCCGTTCGTGTCGGTTTCCGTTCGCGCTGACAGCGAGACGACTCCGAACACCGGCTTGTCTGCACCGGCCGCCTGCGCTGCTACCGCAGCCTCGCCCTCGATGCGCTCCGCCTGCCAGCGTTCGAGCTGCGGTGGATACACTGTGAATGCGACGCCGCCGTCGCTGAACTGATAGGGCCAGGGGAACGACGCGGTTACACCCGAGGCAGCGGCTG